>CAZNAW010000003.1:0-188356 GCA_964571165.1 uncultured Occallatibacter sp.
GTCGGCCGTATTCTTTGACTTGCTATAAGCAAGGCCGGAGATCACGCCCAGATCAAAGAGAGCCTTGTCGGTCTGCGCCTGCAACTGGTCCTGTGTATAGTCGGAGTTCACCTGGGCGGCGGCGGTCTTCTTGTCCATCAGCGTGCTTTGCAGCGTGGCTTGAAGGCTCTTGTAGTCGGCCTGCGCAGCTTTGAGCGCCAACTGTGCGTTCAAAAGCTCCTGCTCAAGTTGCGGATCGGCCAGATCCATAAGAATGGTATCCGGAGTGACCTTGGTGCCGGGCAAAACGCGTATCCGAACGACAGTCGCATCAGTCTGCGCGGGAATGAGCTCGATCGAGTCCTCGCGGGGAACCAGAGAGCCGGTCGACCCGCGCACCTGTCGAATCATGTTCCCGTGCTTGACCGTGTCCGGCCAGATGGTAGAGCGGTCCACCGTGGGCGCAGCCGGCTTGAGCCGCGAAACAGCCACCACCGCAACGGTCAACACCACCACCGCGACGCCAGCCCATATTGCATACTGGCGCATCCTCTTTTTCTTCAGATCGGGTCGTGCAATATCCATGACACCTCCTATATAGCAGTTCCCGTGCCAAAGAGATGTCTTCGGAGCGCGCTGAAAACAAAGGAAGTTACGTGCGCATGAGGACTGGAACGGCTCGAACGGGTGACCGCTTGCAGAGTGGAGTGTTCGTTTTTGAACACTCGCGGGCAGTTGTCGATAATATGCAGGCGGGTCGCCGATCACCTGCCGTGGCGAAATTGCTCCACGATCTTTTCGGTGATAATCCGCTGCAGCACCGGCGAAGAGAGCACGGTCGCGGTCGAGGTGCTGCCGTAGTGGCCCAGCTTGTCAAGAAAGACCTCGAGGTGTTCGACCGATACCACGCGGGCCTTCACAATGAAGGAGTCCGAGCCGGTAACGCGATGGCACTCGAGCACCTCCTCCCATGTCTTCACCTGCTGCTGGAAGGTGCGTACCAGCGATTCCGGGCCTGCCATCGAGAGGCGCACGAAGATGAGGATGGGCATGCCCAACCGCTCCAGACTGATGTCTGCGTGGAAGCCGCGGATGACACCGAGCTTCTCCAGGCGGTGTACACGATCGGCCACGGCCGGGGTGGTCAGCCTTACGCGCCGGCCCAGTTCGGCCCAGGAAAGTCGCGCGTCTTGCTGGAGTTCCTCGATAATTTTCCAGTCGATGCGATCCAGTTCGGCGGGCTCATAACCATGGCTGTAACGGCTCGTACTCATCGATTTACCCCTTCAATTGCAAGGACAGTAGCATCCTTTTCTGAAGAAAGTAAATCCACGGCGCGTGGTTGGCTATCGAATTGAATTGTCAGTTGTCGCGAATGAATGCGATACTGCCGGGCGTCAAAGCAGGATGGAGCTTTTCCCATGGCTCAACACCAGTATCAGACCGGGTTTGGCAACGAGTTCGCCTCCGAGGCTCGCGCCGGCGCGTTGCCGCAGGGACAGAACTCTCCGCAACACCCGCCGCTTGGACTTTACACCGAGCAGATCAGCGGCACGGCCTTTACCGCGCCGCGCGCCGCCAACCGCCGGACCTGGAGTTACCGCATCCGGCCCTCGGTGATGCACGAGCCGTATCGCGAGTTTGAGCAGCCGACGCTGATGCGGAGCGGACCGTTCAGCGAGGCGCACACGCCGCCCAACCAGATGCGCTGGAATCCGCCGCCCATCCCAGAGAATGACACCGACCTGGTTGACGGCATAGTGACGCTGGGAGGCAACGGCGACCCGGCCCTCCAGGACGGAGTGGCCATTCACATCTATGTGGCCAATGCCCCCATGCACAACCGCTTCTTTTACAACGCGGACGGCGAGATGCTGATTCTGCCGCAGACGGGCAGATTGCTGCTGCGCACGGAGCTGGGCATTCTGGAAGTGGCGCCGGGTGAGTTGGCGGTGATTCCGCGCGGCATCAAGTTCCGTGCCGAGTTGCCCGACGGCGCTGGCCGCGGTTATATCTGCGAAAACTACGGGCAGACCTTCCGGTTGCCCGAACTGGGTCCAATCGGGTCGAATGGCCTGGCCAATTCGCGCGATTTCCTCACGCCTGTGGCGGCCTATGAGGATAACGAAGGCGCGTTCGAGGTGATCGCCAAGTTCCTGGGCCGTCTCTGGCGGGCAGAGATCGACCACTCGCCGCTGGACGTGGTGGCATGGCACGGCAACTACGCGCCTTACAAGTACGACATGGTGCGGTTCAACGCCATGAACACGGTGAGCTTCGACCATCCCGATCCTTCAATCTTCACAGTGCTTACAGCACCTTCGGGCCTGCCCGGAACGGCGAATGTGGACTTTGTCATCTTTCCGCCGCGCTGGATGGTGGCCGAGCATACCTTCCGCCCACCTTGGTTCCACCGCAATATGATGAACGAGTTCATGGGCCTCATTCTGGGCCAGTATGACGCCAAGGCGGAGGGGTTTTTGCCAGGTGGCGCCAGTTTGCACAACTGCATGTCGGGCCACGGACCCGACGCGGAAACATTCGAGCGCGCCAGCAGGGCTGAGCTGAAGCCGCATTTCATTGATGGCACTCTGGCATTCATGTTTGAGACCCGGCTGCCCGTGCGGCCAACACGTTTTGCTCTCGAAGAGAAGATCTTGCAGCACGAATACTACGAGTGCTGGCAGAGCCTGAAGAAGAACTTTCCGAGAGCTGAATAGCCGGTACTGGAGCGCACTTTGACCGAGCGGTTTTCAATCGCCGAGTGGAGCCGGATGAGTTGGGTCGAATCGGCCAACGACCCCGACTGCGGTTTCCCGCTGCAAGGCCTCCCCTACTGCATCTTTGCCGGGGAAGATGGCCTGGGGCGGCCTGGCGTAGGCATCGGCGCATTGGTGCTGGACCTTGAACGATGCGGTCAGGGCGGGCTGTTGGACGGGCTGCCGGAGGATTTGCTCGCGGCCTGTGAGGTGCGTACCCTCAATCCCCTCATTGCCTGCGGGACGGCGACGCATACGGCCTTGCGCACCCGGCTCATGGACTTGCTCGATGCTGAGGCGGACCAGGCCACGCAGGATGCAGTCCGCGCCGCGCTCTCACCCATGGAAGAAGCCGTGCTGCTCAAGCCCGTGGAGTCAGCCAATTTTACTGACTTCTATGCATCGATCCATCACGCCACCCGCGTGGGCAGCCTCTTTCGGCCCGAGCAGCCACTGCTGCCCAACTACAAATTCGTGCCCATCGGCTACCATGGGCGGGCCTCGTCGCTGGTGGTGAGCGGAACGCCGGTGCGGCGTCCACGTGGCCAAACCAGGCCGGTCGCGGGCGGCGTCCCCGGCTTCGGTCCCACGCAGTTTCTGGATTACGAGGTCGAAGTTGGCATGTACATCGCCACAGGCAATCCGCTGGGTGTGCCGGTGCCCATCAGCTGGGCCGGGGAACGGATCTTCGGTTTCTCGCTCGTGAACGACTGGTCGGCACGCGACATCCAGTCGTGGGAGTACCAGCCGCTGGGGCCGTTCCTGGCCAAGAGCTTCGCCACCAGCGTGTCACCCTGGGTGGTGCCCATTGAAGCGCTCGCGCCGTTTCGTGTGCCCGCCGCGCCGCGCCCGCCGGAGAACCCGCCGCCGCTTCCGTATCTCCACGACGCAGAGGATCAGGAGGCCGGCGCGATCGACATGACTCTGGAAGCGTCTTTGCTGACGGCAAAGATGCGTGCCGCGGGCCACGCGCCTCATCTTCTGACCCAGGCCAATCTTCGCGATTTGTATTGGACGCCCGCGCAGATGGTCGCCCACCACACCAGCAACGGCTGCAATCTGTTGCTCGGCGACCTGGTAGCCACTGGCACTGTCTCCGGCGCAGCCGACAATGCGGCGGGTTGCCTGCTCGAGCTCACCCGCGGCGGTGCGCAACCGATTCTGCTGCCCAACGGCGAGAGCCGCACCGCGCTCGAAGACGGCGATGAAGCGATTCTGCGCGGCTTTTGCCGGCGCGACGGTTTTCCGCGCATCTCGCTCGGGGAGTGCCGAGGCCGGGTGCTGCCCGCGCTGTGAGTCGATTTTCGATTCTCAAGTGAGACTCCGGTCTGACCAATTAAAAAGAAGGCAAATCTGCCAATCTTCCTTTCAACCGGTATTCAAAGTCTTCCACGCGGCGGCCTATGCTCTTGCTCAGATGGGATGCGGATCACCCCTGAATTTTGATCCCGTCCCGCGACAGAGGTCCCCGATGGCAACCTTTGCACCCAGTACGGTGAAGGCCGGGCAGGATTTCCTGCCCCTGAAAGGCACTGACCACGTGGAGTTCTACGTGGGCAACGCACGCCAGGCGGCGTACTACTACCGCACCGCCTTCGGTATGAGCCTGGTGGCCTACGCCGGCCCCGAGACGGGCCAGCGCGACCGCGCCTCGTACGCAGTGCAGCAAGGCAAAATCCGATTTGTATTGACCACCTCGCTGCGGCCCGGTTGCCCAATCGCGCACCACGTGACGCGTCACGGCGACGGCGTGCGCGTGATTGCCCTGGAAGTGGAAGACGCTCGGACTGCGTGGCTTGAGACGACGGCCCGTGGCGCGCGCAGTGTGGCGGAGCCCAATGAAATAGCCGATGAATATGGCCGCGTGACCACTTCTTCGATTGCCGCTTACGGCGACACAATTCACACATTTGTTGACCGCGGCCACTACAACGGCGCGTTTCTGCCCGGCTTTCGCACCGAACCGGCCGATACCGTTGCACGGCCCACCGGCCTCAAGCATGTGGATCACATGGTGGGCAACGTGGGCTGGCACGCCATGGACCAGTGGGTGGAGTTCTATGCGCGTGTGATGGGCTTTCAACTCTATCAGCACTTCGACGACAAGGACATCTCCACCGAATATTCGGCGCTGATGTCGAAGGTGATGGCCACCGGCAACGGCTACGTGAAGTTTCCCATCAACGAGCCGGCCGAGGGACGCAGGAAGTCGCAGGTGGAAGAGTATCTCGACTTCTACCAGGGGCCGGGGGTGCAGCACATCGCGCTGGCCACCGACGACATTCTTTCAACCGTCTCCCGGATGCAGGCGCAGGGAGTGGATTTCCTTACTGTTCCGCACAGCTACTACACAGAGCTGGCCGGACGTGTGGGGCGCATCGAGGAGCCGATCGAAGAATTGGAGCGGCTGGGCATCCTGGTCGATCGCGACGACGAGGGCTACATGTTGCAGATCTTCACGCGGCCGGTGGAAGACCGGCCCACGCTGTTCTATGAGATCATCCAGCGCAAGGGCAGCCGCAGCTTCGGCAAGGGCAACTTCAAGGCGCTGTTTGAAGCCATTGAGCGCGAACAGGCGCTGAGAGGCAACCTGTGATGGCCGCCGTATTGGAGTTGCCCAAGGCCGCGCCGTTCCTTATCGAGCAGGATTATGCAGCCTATACCTCCGAGCAGCACGGGGTTTGGGCCGAATTGGTGAGGCGGCGCATGCCGCAGCTTGATCAGCATGCCGCTCAGGAATACCTGGATGGCTTCGAGTCTCTCTGCCTGCCCTTCGACCGGCTGCCCAATCTGGCCGCGGTTTCAGCCAAGCTGGAGCGGCGTACCGGCTGGAACGCGACGCCGGTCAGCGGTTTCATGCCGGGGCCTGCTTTCTTTGAGATGCTGGAGGCGCGCCGTTTTCCCACCACCACTTGGCTGCGCAGTCGCGACTCACTTGAATACACGCCTGAGCCGGACATCTTTCACGATGTCTTCGGCCATGTGCCCATGCACGCGCATACCGTGTTTGCGGATTTTCTGGCGCACTACGGTCAGCTTTGCGCGCGCACCGGCGATGAGGCAATTCTGGAGCGCATCGGGCGCGTCTTCTGGTACACGGTCGAGTTCGGCCTCATTCGGCAGGGGGGCCGGGTCAAGGTCTACGGGAGCGGACTGATCAGTTCCAACGGCGAGTGCTCGAACGTGATCCGCTGTGGTTGCGATGTGCGGCCTTTCGTTCTGGATGAAGTTTTGCGCACGCCGGTCAAAGTGGACGAGATGCACCACCTGCTTTTTGCCATCGAGAGCTTCGATGAAATTTACGAAGCGATGCACACGCTGGAAGCGAGGATTGATCGCGGATCGCGGCTGGACGATTGAAATGAAATGTCAATCGCCGGCGCAGCGCTCGACAGCCAGCGCCACGGCGTTGCCGCCGCCCAGGCACAGCGCGGCGATGCCTCTCGTCTTGCCGTAGTGCCGCAACGCGTAGAGCAACGTGGCCAGGACGCGTGCTCCGCTGGCGCCGATGGGGTGGCCGATGGCTACCGCTCCGCCATGCACATTCACTTTGGCGGGGTCGAGCGCCAGGTCGCGGTTCACGGCCAACGCCTGGACGCTGAAGGCCTCATTCAGCTCGAAGAGGTCCACGTCGTCGAGCACCCATCCAGCCCTGACGGCCACCTTGCGCACGGCCTCGATGGGCGCCAGCCCAAACCACTCCGGTTCACCGCCGCTGGTGGATTGGGCGCGAATCACGGCCATCGGCTTGAGGCCAAGTTGCCGCGCGCGCTCCTCGCTGGTGACCACAAGCGCCGCCGCGCCGTCGCTCACGCCGGGGGAATTGCCGGCTGTCACCGTGCCATCGGGCTGAAACGCCGGCTTGAGGCTGGCGAGGATCTCCACGGTAGTCTCGGGACGGACGGATTCGTCGGCGTCGAAAATGCGCGGAGTTCCGTCTTTCCTGGCCGCCGGAATCTGCACAGGGACAATCTCGCCACGGAAAAGGCCGGCCGCCGTGGCCGCGGCAGCGCGCTGGTGCGACTCGGCTGCAAAAGCGTCCTGCTCCTCGCGGCCGATGCCATATCGGACGGCGATCATCTCCGCGCCCACGCCCATGTGAAAGCCTCTGTAGACATCCCACAGGCCGTCGTAGATCATTGAATCCACAAGTGTGGCGTTACCCATGCGATAGCCGCTCCTGGCCTGGGGCAGCAGATAGGGCGCGTTGGTCATCGATTCCATGCCGCCGGCAACGACGATCTCCGCGTCCCCGGTCTGAATGGCTTGCGCTGCCAACGCCACGGCTTTCAGGCCCGAGCCGCAAACTTGATTGATGGTGAAGGCGCCCGATTGCGGCAATAGTCCAGCGTAGAGCGCTGCCTGGCGCGCCGGATTCTGGCCGAGACCGGCCTGGACGACGCAGCCCATGATGCAGTCCTCAATCTGCGCCCCATCGATGCCGGCGCGGCGCACTGCCTCGCGCACCGCCAGCGCGCCCAACTGCGTCGCAGAAAAGGACTGGAGCGATCCCTGAAACTTGCCCACCGGCGTGCGTGCCGCCGATACGATGACGGCTTCTCTCATGCCTGCTGTTTCAACCTCTCAAATTGAGCTCAACCGTGGCGGCGAGCCACTGACCGCGTTGTTGTTGACCGGGGACCGCGGTGTTGGAAAATCATACACGCCCAACGGCCACAGTCGGCAATCCCCCAGGTCTCTACAGCGAGCCAGAATCACTGGGCAAACGGCACTCCAACACGGCTGAGGCTCCATGTCGAACCCGCATTTGTCGCACCCATGCGACACCCATCCGGTATAAATGCAAAATGGCGATATTTTAATGATTCCGCGCAGATTTCGTAACCGGACGCTAACAGAGCCGGATTAACTCTCAATGTGGAGCTGCACACTTCCCCCCTGCGTGCTTGTCTGGCGGCGCAATGTGCAGTTACATCACGTTCCCGGTCCAGGTAAGGGAACCGAGTTATTCTCCGGCAACCCATTTCACCCCTCCAAGGAGCTGCATATGGTTAGCAAACAACTTAAGGGATTCGCGGGCGCAGCGCTGTCCGCCGTTATGGTCTTGCAGCCTGTTCTGGCGTATGCTCAGGACGGCGCCAAAGTCATCGAAATTGCGCCGAAATCGGGTGCGGAAGTCGCCCGCCACATAATCCGCGCAGAAGATGAGCCGGTTCTTACCGAAGCTCAGAAGCTGACTCTGCTGCAAAAGCACATCAAGTACGTCTTTGTTCTTTTCCAGGAGAACCGTTCCTTCGACTTTTACTTTGGCACCTACCCAGGAGCCAAAGGTCTGTTTTCACAGCCGGCCTCGGAAACCCCCGGCTTCAAGCAGCCGATCGTAAATGTGGACGGCTCGGTGAGCCTCATCTCCCCCTTCAAGATTCCTCAGTCGGTCACCGCTACTGGCGGGAGCACGGTGCTGCTCTACCCTGAGGACACAGACTCAGTGAATCACGGTCACGCGGCCATCGACGCCAAGCTGGATCTGAATGCGAACAACGTCGCCCAGAACGACCGCTATGCTTTCACTGAAGAGGGGTTGAGCGGAACGCTGAGCTACAACTCAACCACTGGCACTTATAGCTACTCCGGACCGCTTCCGTCCCTGGCACAGAAGCAGAAGGGCGAACTGGTCGTCAGCCATGTGGACTGCGATACCGCTCCTTTCCTGTGGAATTACGCTGACAAGTTCACCCTTTTCGATAACTTCTTTGACACGGTAATCGGGCCTTCGACTCCCAACGCGATCGCCATGTTCTCCGGCCAGTCCGGAGTAACTCAGTGGATCAAGTATCCCGGGCTGGGCAACAATATCAACACCACCAATGCGGCCCTGCCGGTTACCGGCGATCCGCAGCCCTTCTGGGGATCGGCCCTGGATGTCTTTACTCCTCCGAGCCAACTGCAGCCGACCGAAAGCGGCGGCGCTCCCTCCACGAATCCGGCTTCCAACCTGACCTTCGCCACATTGGGGCTGAGCTTCATGGGCAATCAGATTGAAAACATCACGGCCAAGGATTCGAACCCCGCCTTTGACCTGGTGGATGTGCAAGGCGACATCAAGAAGATTGCCGGGGACGGTAACAAGCCGGTGAATTGGGTTTGGTTCCAGGAAGGGTATGATCACGAGTCAACCGATTCGGCTACGTCGCCTATCCACTCAAGCTACATCGCCCACCACGACGCCCCGCAATACTTTGGCTATGAGGCGAACAACCCGTCAGAAACCGGCGCGCACATGAAGGGCCTGGGCGATTTCTTTACGGCGATCGCGAACAATGCATTTCCCAAGGAAGGCGGCGTCTACTACGTCCGCGGCGGGTATGACAACCTGGATAAGCTCACTCCCCGCTCTCCCAACAAGACCGTCGAGGCCGATTTCCCCGGCAACGACGACCATCCCGGCTACTCCGATGCGCAGATCAGCGAAGCCCTTCTGGCCGACGAGATCAACGCCATCGCCAGCAGCAAGTATTGGCCTGAGAGCGCCATCATCATCACCTACGATGAGACCGATGGACTTTACGACCACACCCAGCCTGTGATTCGCTCCTGGGATCCCAGTGCAACCGCCCTCGATCAGGGTCCGCGCATTCCGGCCATCGTGATTTCGCCCTATGGCGTAGTCCACGGCGTCTCTCATGAAGCCACCGAGCATGGCTCGATCATCAAGTTCATCGACCGGCTCTTCAACCTGACTCCGCTTGCCGATCTTCCCGACGAAGCCGCGGCGCGCGCGTTGGGCGAAAAGACGTATCTCACTCCCCAGGGCACGCCCCAGAAATATCTGGGACCCTCCGACGGCGACACTCCCGGCGTCGGCAACCTTTTCTCCGCATTTGACAATGCCCGCCTTTTGGGCAAAGAGCCCCCGCTGGAAGCCTCGTATGCGCAGATTCCGGCTTCCCTGGTTACCAGCCTGCCCCACTTTGGTGCGAATGGTTGCCGCGTCCTGGGAATCGTCCCAACCGATGTTACCGCCGGCGGGGTACTCGATCCGGCTCCGGCCGACTTCAATCCTCGCCCCAGTTCCGAGCCAGGACTACCGACTTCGGGTACTTGGCAGTAAAACCAAACCCATTCTCAACCCGTTTTGCGCGGCGGCCGAACAGAAACTCCGGCCGCCGCATTCGTAGGTGCATGTATCTTTGTGGTGATCAGGAAGGAACTAGACCCGCATGGGCAGGATTTCCGCACTCTTACTCTCTTCTGTTGCCGTGCTGGCAATCGGAACCACCGCAACGGCCGATGCCGGAACCACACTGGATAAAATCAAGGCCGCCAACACACTCCCTTGCGGAATCAATACGGAACAGCCCGAGTATTCCACCCAGGACGCACATGGCAATCACGGCGCTTTCGATTTGGATATCTGCAAAGCGGTGGCCGTGGCGGTGTTGGGGCCGAACGCCAAGTTCACCGTCAAGCCCTTCCGCGACGAGCAGGATGCGTTGAAGGCGCTCAAGTCCGGCGGGATCGCGCTGCTCGCCACGGGGTCGCCCAATTACATCAATACAACCAATGCCGGCCTGGGATTCACCCGGCCCATCTTCTATGACTACCAGGGCTTTCTCGTAAATAAGACCATGGGCATACGCTCGCCCAAAGACCTTGCCGGAAAGAAGATATGTTTTCTCGGTGGCACCGAGATTGAGATTCAGCTTCAAGGCTATATGAAGCGAGAGAAGCTCGATTGGAAACCCTTCTCATTCCAGGAAGAGGGCGAGATGGAAGCAGCATTCATCACCGGCAACTGCGCCGCCATTTCGGCTGACGTCTCGCAACTGGCCTATGAGCGAATTGCCTTCAAAAGTCTGGCGCAGAATTTTGAAATCCTGCCAGACGTGGTTGCCAAAGATCCGCTGGCAGCCACCTACCGTCTCGACGACCCGCAATGGACTGTTCTCGTCAACTGGACGGTCGAAGCCTTGATTCAGGCCGAGGAGAGCGGAGTGACGCAGACGAATCTTGCCGAGATGAAGAAGAGTGATGATCCGGTTATTCAGCGTCTACTTGGTTCCTGGCGTGGATATGGGCTGTATCTCGGACTTCGCGACGGTTGGGTCGCCGATGTCATTGAAGCGGTAGGCAACTACGGCGAGATCTTCGCGCGCGATCTGGGCCCGGAGTCGGCGATGAAGCTGTCTCGCGGCGACAACAACCTGTGGACGCTAGGCGGGCTTATGTACGCACTTCCCATCCGCTAAAAGCATTTCCGAATTGTTCGCGCTAAGCCACAACCGCAGGATGGATTTTTCCTTAAGAAAAATCCATCCTGCACACACTCAGCGACTCCGCGGTAATTCGGAAAATGCCGTAGGACGGTTCTCCTGTTTCCGTGACGGATCAGATGCCGTGCAAAGATGCCTCTATTTTCACCCAGCGGCGAAGACCCATCCGTGAGCAACTCGCCACGATCCCTTGTTCAAAGATGGTCAGGAAAGACGCCTGCGCGCGTGAGCCGTCAGGTTTTTTTGCGGCCTGCGGCAGGTTTGCCGATTCCAGGGTCAGTCTGTAGGATGGTTTGGAACTTAAAAGACACAACATTATGCGACCAAACGCTAACCTGATGAAGGCAACCCTGACCGGTGCGCTCGGAGGGCTTCTCTTCGGATTTGATACAGCGGTGATTGCGGGCGCAATCGATGCGCTGCAAAGGCTTTATAACCTGAGCGACTACGGCAAGGGCTTCACGGTGGCCATTGCGCTGGTGGGCACGGTTGTCGGATCGCTGGGCGCCGGCGTGGTGGGGCAAAAACTGGGCGGGCGTGAAACGCTGCGCATTACCGCCGTGCTTTACGTCATCTCGGCCGTGGGCTGCGCTCTGGCGTGGAATTGGCCCGCGCTGTTGGTCTTCCGCTTTATTGGCGGGCTGGCCATCGGTGCTTCGTCGGTGCTGGGACCGGTCTATATTGCGGAACTGGCTCCGGCCAAGTGGCGCGGTCGGCTGGTTGGCGCCTTCCAGTTCAATGTAGTGGTGGGCGTTCTGGCGGCCTATGCATCCAATTACCTTATTCGCGTGCTTCACCTGGGCGCGGCAGAGTGGCGTTTCCAGTTGGGTGTCGCCGCTTTGCCGGCTGTCGGATTTCTGGCGCTGCTCTTTTTCATTCCCCGCAGCCCGCGCTGGTCCGCCTCGAAGAACCGCATTGATGAAGCACTGGCTGTACTCAAGTTGATGGGGGAGCCGGACCCCGAGGCCGAATTGGCCGACATCCGCACCGCGCTGGCCCAGGAACACGCTACGGCCAGCATGCCGGTCTTCCGCCGGAAGTACCGCTATCCCCTCTTTCTGGCCATCTCCATCGGCGCATTTAACCAACTCGCCGGCATCAACGCCATTCTCTATTACCTCAATAGCATTTTTACCGCTGCCGGCTTCAGCCAGATCTCTGGCGACCAGCAGGCCGTCGCCATCGGATGCACCAATCTTGTCTTCACCATCCTGGCCATGTCGCTTATTGACAAGCTGGGCCGCAAGACCCTGCTGCTGATCGGCGCCGCAGGCACGGCAAGCTGCCTCGCGGGAGTAGCATGGCTGTTTGAGACGCACTCTCACCCAGGGGCGCTGGTGTGGCTTCTGGTCACCTACATGGCCTTCTTTGCATTCTCCCAGGGCGCGGTCATCTGGGTCTATATCGGCGAGGTCTTTCCCAACTCGGTCCGGTCCAAGGGCCAGGGTGTGGGCAATGCCAGCCACTGGATCATGAACACCTGCATTGCCCTCGTGTTTCCCGTGCTGGTTACCACCATGGGCCGGGGCGCGCCGTTTGCTTTCTTCTCCGCGATGACGGTTGTGCAATTCCTGGTGGTGCTGTTCTTCTATCCGGAGACCAAGGGGCAGTCGCTTGAGCAGTTGCAGCGGAGGCTGGTTCCCGCGGACTGATGGCTCATGGAGCAAAGGTAAGGTAAAGGGCTAAATCTAGCAGCAGCCTTCTTCGTCCTTGACTGTCTCTTCAAGATGGCCCTTCCGGGCTGCGCACCAAGCCACATTGGCAGCCAATGTGGCCTTGCCACTTTTCTGCAACCCCTCGCTTCGTTGGCTGGCGCACTGCTTGTCTGGCCGGTTGCCGCATTCATCCATTCGCGGTCTCTTTCGCGGAGGCTCGCCCACTCATTCGTGACCGAGGTCACCGGAGGTAGCCGTTGAGGGGCAATATATATAATTTAAGGAGTGGTGCCGCTTCCCGTGTCCCGGTGAAATAGCCCACAAGTGAGGTCAGTCATGGAGCAGACAGCGGTGCCGCTTACAGAGCAGGTGAGGGAAGTCGTACAGGCCGTGATGGAGGCTCTCAACGAGCCCAAGTCCGAGGAAAGTTCACCGCTGGTGGCCGCCAACTCCTTTGAGGCCGAGGCTCTGCGCACTGAGATCATCCGCGTGGGGCGCAAACTGTGGGAGCGGCAGTACGTGGACGGCAACGGCGGCAATATCAGTGTGCGGCTGGGGCCCCGGTATGTGCTGTGCACGCCTACCATGCTGAGCAAGGGCGACCTGGAACCGGCCGACATTTGCCTCTGCGATCTGGACGGGAACATCCTGGCGGGCGACCGGTTGCGCACCAGCGAACTGCTGCTGCATCTGGAAATCTACAAGGCCAATCCACAGGCGCGGGCTGTGCTGCACTGCCATCCGCCCTATGCAACGGCCTTTGCCGTGACCGGTACGACGCCGCCGACCGGGCTGATTCCGGAGTACGAGGTGTTTATCGGGCCGGCGGCGGTAACGCCGTATGAGACCCCCGGCACAAAGGCCTTTGCCGAGACCATCCTGCCCTTCGTTCACGACCACAACACAATTCTGCTCGGGAACCACGGCATCGTGTGCTGGTCTGACACTGTGACCCACGCCGAGTGGCTGGCTGAGATTTTGGACACCTATTGCAAGACATACCTGATTGCCAAGCAGATTGGGGCGCCGCTGAGCTTTATTCCGGACAACAAGATTGAGGAGATTCTGGAGCTGAAGCGACGGTTAGGATTTCCAGACGCCCGCTTGGCACAGACCTCCGGTCCGGCCAGCCCGGCAGAAGGAAAGAATACCGCAGAGATAGAGCAGCTAGTGGAGCAGGTGGTGGCGCGTCTGGAGAGCCGGGACTGACGGCGCGGTGGCGAGGGAAAAGCGAAACCGTGCTACACTGAAATTGCGCTCAGTGATTTGGCCGTGAGCGGCGGATTGGCCTTCAAAAAGGCAAGTTTGCCTTGCACAGATTTCCCCCAAGCCCTTATAAATCGGGGTCCCCAAGAAATGATCTTTGTTGCCTGGGGTGATAGAGCGCATACCCATCAGTCTCCTATCCGGTGACGTGCATTGGACTGTCAAGATTGTCCAGAGCAAGGGTTCGGGCATCCCAGCCTCCTTGAATGGATTGGCAAGTTGGATTGGCCCGAGTGAAACCGGGAGCGCAATCAAAGGATGATTGCCGAAGAGCGGGTAGCCTGCCGGCAGTGTGCCGTCTGGCGATTAAGTTGCGTGGGTCAGCTCCGGGTGAGCGAGCATTCTTCCCCTTGTTGAATGCAGGTTTGCCAGTCCCAGGGACCTTTGGGTTCTCTCTTACGCATGAATGGAAAGGCAGGCTCGCGCCTGAAGACTATTTGTGTGCGCGCCTCATGACCGGTTCCGATTGCAGGCCCATTGGGAAATTTGCGGGCTCACGGAATTCAACAGGAAAATCTACTATTTTGACGACTCAGTTTTCGCAGTTTTCTCTTTCGGCCGCGCTCTTGGCTCGGCTTGACCTGAACAAATTTGAAACCCCCACGCCGGTGCAGGCTGAGGCCATTCCTCCGGCTCTTGAAGGCCGTGACGTGCTGGCCACCGCGCAGACCGGAACGGGCAAGACGCTCAGCTTTCTCATCCCCATCATTGAGCAGTTCCAAAAGACTGAAGCGCGGAGCGGCGCCCAGGCGCTGATCGTGCTGCCGACGCGCGAGCTGGCGATGCAGGTGGAAAAGGCATTTCGCGCCATTCGCACAAGTCCCTCGCAGACTGCCGCCCTCGTGGTGGGCGGGCTGGCGGAGCGGTCGCAACTGGAGGCCATTCGCCGTGGCGCACGGCTGATTGTGGCCACGCCGGGCCGGCTTGAGGACTTTTTGAAGCGCAAGCTGGTGCGGTTGGACGGGGTAAAGATCCTGGTTCTTGACGAGGTAGACCGGATGCTCGATATGGGCTTCCAGCCGGCCATTGCGCGCATTGCGGCCACGCTGCCTGCGGCGCGGCAAACGCTGTGCTACTCGGCCACGCTTGAGGGCACCGTGAAGGAAGTGGCGCGCAAGTATCTGAACAATCCGGTGCGCATCGAGATCGGCTCGGTGCTTAAGCCGGCTGAGAACGTGGAGCTGCGCACCTTTGAAGTGGAGCCGGATAAGAAGCAGGAGCTGTTGGAGCACCTGCTGGGCGCGGAGACAGGCAGCTTTCTGGTCTTCGTGCGCACCAAACATGGTGCAGACCGCGTGGCGCGGCGGCTTACCCGCTCCGGATGGTCGGCAACGCAGATTCACGGCGACCGCTCGCAGGCGCAGCGGAACGCGGCGTTGCGCAGCTTCTCCGAGGGGCATCACCGGGTGCTGGTGGCCACCGACGTGGCTGCCCGCGGGATCGATGTGGCGAATGTGGCCCATGTGGTCAACTTCGACATGCCCAAGGTGGCCGAGGACTTCGTCCACCGCGTAGGCCGGACGGGGCGGGCCTCGGCCCATGGCGTGGCTTCGACCTTTGCCGGACCGGCGGAGCGCGGCGACCTGCGCAAGATCGAGCGCACGCTGTCAATTCAGATGAAGCGGTTCCGGGTGCGGTCGGCGAGCGAAGTAAAAGCAGCCTGAAACCAGGCGTCACCAGAAGCTTCAAAATGTTGGACATGAGCCGGTCATTCAGCGTTTTTCATGCTGGATGCCGGCTCAACCGGTATGATGTTGCGTGAACTGACCAAGGTGCCCATGCGATCGTTCACATTCTTGTTGCCTGCTGCACTTCTGCTCCTGACAAACGCTTTCGCGCAAAGCGTTCCCTCCTCCAACCCTACGTCGCCAGCAGCGGCGTTGACGCCTGCACCATCCGCACATATTGCTCCCAGGAGCGACGAGGAGAAGGCCGCGATGGCCAGTCGCGTCCGCGCCGAGGCCTTGCGCGCATGGAACAGTTACAAGAAGTATGCATGGGGCCACGACGAGCTGAGGCCGTTGAGCCACAAGCCGTTCGACTGGTACGGGACCACTCTGCTGATGACTCCGGTAGATGCGCTCGACACGCTCACGCTGATGGGATTGAAACCGCAGGCGGATGAGGCGCGCAGCCTGATCGATACGCAGCTCAACCTGGATCAGGACATCTATGTCAAGGACTTTGAGATCACGATCCGGTTGCTGGGCAGCCTGATCTCCTGCTATGAGCTGACGGGCGACAAGCGGTTACTGGAACTGGCCGACGACCTGGGCCGCCGTATGTTGCCGATGTTCGACTCGCCCACCGGCATGCCCTATGAGTATGTCAATCTTCACACCGGCGCAGTCCGAGGCACGCGGAGCAATCCGGCTGAGATCGGCACCTTGCTCATCGAGTACGGTACGCTGGCCCGGCTTACCGGCAAGCAGGAGTACTACGACAAAGCCAAGCGCGCGGTGGTCGAGCTGTACAAGAGGCGTTCGCCCATCGGCTTGGTTGGTTCCCAGATCGACGTGGAGACCGGTGCGTGGACAGACCCGACCGCAGGCATCATGGGCGGCATCGACTCCTACTATGAGTACCTGCTGAAGGCGTCAATCCTCTTTGGCGATCAGGACTGCGCGCGCATGTGGCGGCAGAGTGAGATTGCCATCGACAAGTATCTCGCCGACCAGCAGCCCAACGGCCTCTGGTATGGACAGGCGGACATGAACACCGGGGCGCGCACGCACACTTACTATGGCGCGCTCGATGCGTTCTTTCCCGCGGTGCTCGCGTTGTCGGGCGACCTGCACCGTGCGGAGGAGCTGCAGGACTCCAGTTACCGGATGTGGAACCTTGCGGGCATTGAGCCGGAGCGGCTGGATTACTCGGCCATGAAGATCGTTGCGCCGGAGTACGCGCTGCGCCCTGAGATTATCGAATCGACGTACTACCTCTACCACTACACGCACGATCCGAAATATCTTGCCATGGGGCAGACCTACTTCAATTCACTGGTGAAGTATTGCCGCACGGAGGATAGTTATTCTGCGCTGGCCGACGTGCGTTCCAAACAGAAAGCCGATTCGATGGAGAGCTTCTTTTTCGCGGAGACGCTGAAGTATCTCTACCTGCTCTACGCGCCTGAGTCCACACTCGACTTCAATTCAGTCATCTTCAACACAGAAGCTCATCCTGTGAAGAGGAGCCTGGGCCTGAAGTAGGAATGGAACCGGCCTGAAATCCCAGCGCAGAAGCGGATGTCCCACCTTCGGCATCGCTGCCAACCTCCCCGGTCGGCGCACCCTTGCCTCCGGTTGCGTAGAGATACCATCCCAGCCATGCGGGCACTGTCCATAGATAGAAGACAGTCGTGATCTGGATGTGTGTCATGACCTCTATCAATGCGATTCCGTCAATCACGCCAAACGGCAGGAGCGAGCGGTTCGAGTTCTCCGCCCGGTAGAGTGCCGCGAGAATCGCCGGAAGCAGCACCGATTCATCGGTAAACCAGGCATACGGCGCACACCCCACTGAGACAATGAGCAGCAACAATCCCTGGTCCATCCAATTCCAGCGATTGCGCCGCGTCCAGAAATACCAGAGTGCCCACGCGCAGCCGGCGATGGCAGGGACGAACTGCGGCCAGGCGGCCTGGCGATCGACGAGAAGACGGAACATCAAGCTCAGGGTGGGTACAAACTCTTCCTGAACACCCGCCATGTTCATCATCTGCGCATATTGATGCCATGCGCGAGGGTCGAAACAGAACGAGAGCGCGCTACTGGCGAGCAGTGCAAAACCGAATCCAGCAAGAATGCGGTAGGCCTTCCGGCTGACAGCCCAGGCCAGCAGCACAATGCCCAACGGAAGAAACAGGTGCGGCTTGATGCTGCACAGCAGCAGCGCTGCCCCGGCACTGAAAGGCCGGGACTTGTAGAAGCGCAGAAAGAGCGTTATGCCTAGGAGCAGAAAGATGCCTAGCTGACCGGCCATCAGGCAGGCGAGTATGGGAGCAAAACAGTAGCCAAGCAGGTGTACCCTGCTGTTCGGCTGCCCATGAAGAATCCAGAGCATCCTGATCGACGCCATGAGACTGGCAATGAGCACCAGCAGCCACAGGATCATGCCCAGCTTGGAACTGACGAAGCCGAGGGGCAATGCCAGGAAGAAAGCCAGCGGCGGATTGCGCATGATGAGAGGTCGGTCGCCATCGAATCCCGCCGTGCGCTCCAGGCGCAGCATCGCCACACTATCGTAAGGATTGGTGCCGTGGACGAGTTGTTGTCCAGCCGCCCAGTAGGCAATGAAATCCCGGCTACCGGCGCCGTTCTCGCTCATGGCTGAGGCGGTGACGCCAAGCACAGTGATCGCGACAGCTAACAGGCAAAGTGCGGCAAGGGTGCGCAAGGGATTTATTTTCATCGACAGGCTCCAATCTTGCAGGCATGGGCGCCCGGGGCTGTGTGTGGCTGAAACGGGCTCAGGGTCGGTAGGCCCGCTTTGACGAGCGGGATTTTCATTGCTTTCAATGTATACGCAAGCGGGGCGACGATCCAAAGCGGCTCGGAAGCCAACCGGGTCCGGATCGCGGTGGAAGCGACCTGTTTCGCCGGCCTGCTTCGCTCCGCGGCGTCCGCCCCAGGGCAATCGCATTTGAACATTCATGGCAAGCGAACGTCTCAGGCTGCCGCGAAGATTCCATCGAAGCGGGCTTTGTAACAGCCCGAGCGTGATGGGAATCATGTGGGCTCCAAAAAGCCGCAAAGACTCCATCGACGCGAGCTTTGTAACAGCCCGAGCATGATGGGGATCATGTGGGCCCCAAAAAGCCGCAAAGACTCCCTCAAAGCGAGCTTTGTATCAGGGCATGACTTCAGTCATGCCGCAAAACGCTCCCCAAAAAGAGGTCGGGCTTTAGCCCCTGCCACATTCGAGCCGCCTGTGGTCTCTTTTTTCCACCTTCTCCGTGCCTCGCAAGCAAAATCCAAACGTAAGCTCTTTCAAATGCGATTGCCCTGGCATCCGCCCGGCTTTTCGTTGACTCTGGGCTGGAATTCGGGTATTCTGGAGTCCTTGCGCGGTGCTGCGCCTGGGGTCTGTGTGTGCTCACCCGGACTCGGCTGGTCGATGCCCTGATGGGATCGTCTGGAACAGGCCTGCCGGCTGCCGGACACGCGGTTTTTGGGCGCGTGTCCCAGCCAGAGCTCTTTGAGGGCCAGCTCCCCGCAGTTCTCACCCGAACAGATTTGTTTGGACGTGGGTGGAAATGATGCCCGTGCGCTTTTCGCGCGGGTCAGAACGCGTATTGCGCGAGAGTTTTTGGGATTTGGCTGCGTGGCGGGCTGGGGAGACCCAAAGTCCTTTGCCGTGCGGGTTTTCAGGGAGCAGGAGAGAGATGAGTACCTTTGTTCCGAGCGGCAAGGATATTGACCGCAAGTGGTATGTGGTGGATGCGAGCGGGCAGACGCTTGGGCGTCTGGCGACCAAGGCTGCCAGTGTGCTGAGCGGCAAACTGAATCCCCGGTATGTCCCATACATCGATGTGGGCGACCATGTGATCGTCATCAACGCGGAGAAGGTGCGCCTCACCGGCCTGAAGGCCGAGAAGAAGCTCTATCGCCGCTACACCGGTTTCCCCGGCGGACTGCGTGAGGAATCGTATACGCGTCTGTTGGCCCGCAAACCGGAGAAGATTCTGGAAGAGGCCATCAAGGGCATGTTGCCCAAGAGCAAGCTGGGCCGCGCGATGGGTACCAAGCTGAAAGTCTATCGCGGTGACAAGCACCCCCACCAGGCGCAGCAGCCAGTGGCTTTGGAAGTGGCGTAAAGCAGCCGCTAGCTGCTAGCTTCTAGCCGCTAGCTTGATTTTCAGGATTCAGAGCTTTGGGGCTTTTGGCTAAGAGCTGGAAGCTGGAAGCTGGGAGCTAAGAGGAAAAGAATGGCAGATCTGGTTCAGTACTACGGGACGGGGCGGCGCAAGTCGGCGATCGCACGCGTCTTTTTGCGTCCCGGAACGGGCGAGTGGAAGGTCAACGGCAAGGCATTCGAAGAGTATTTCGTGACCGAGCAGCAACGCGTGGCTGCCAAGCGGACGCTGGTTGTGGCCGAGTTGGCCTCCAGCTTCGACGTGGTGACCACTGTGAAGAGCGGCGGCGTGGCCGCGCAGGCCGACGCCGTGAAGATGGGCATTGCCCGTGCACTGATTGAGTTCAACCCGGAACTGCGCAAGACGCTGAAGGCCGAAGGCCTGCTGACCCGCGACGCGCGCGTGAAGGAGCGCAAGAAGTACGGTCAGAAGGGCGCCCGCAAGCGGTTCCAGTTCTCGAAGCGCTAGGTTTCAGAGATCAGAGATCAGTTTCCGGCTTATGCGGTTCTGATTTCTGTTCTCTGACCCTTGATCTCTGTACTACCAATCTCCCGCGTGAGCGGGATCAATCCGGGACAGGGTAGGACCAGCCCGGATGCAATCCACGAAGGAGGCCAATGGCCACGATCACAATGAAGGAGCTGCTCGAAGCGGGTGTTCACTTCGGGCATCAGACCAAGCGCTGGAATCCGAAGATGAAGGAATACATCTTCGGCGAGCGCAATGGGATCTACATCATCGATCTGCAGAAGACGCTCAAGCTGTTCAAAGACGCGTCGAAGTTTGTCACTGAGCTGTGCGCGGGAGGCAAGACGATTTTATTCGTCGGCACCAAGCGCCAGGCGCAGGATGCCGTGGCTGAGGAAGCCACCCGCGCGGGGATGCCGTACATCAACCAGCGCTGGCTGGGCGGCCTGCTGACCAACTGGGTGACGGTGCAGAAGTCGGTGAAGCGCCTTCAGGAATTGGATGATATGGCCACGGATGGCCGTTACGAGCTGCTGACCAAGAAGGAAGTGATTCACCTGGAGCGCGAGCGGAAGCACCTGCAGGCGAACCTGGCCGGCATCAAGGCCATGAAGCGGTTGCCGGATGCGCTCTTTATTGTCGACTCGAACAACGAGGCGATTGCCGTGAAGGAAGCCCGCAAACTGGGCATTCCCGTGGTAGCGGTGGTGGATACCAACTGCGACCCGACGGTTGTGGACTATGTGATTCCGGGCAACGACGACGCGCTGCGCGCCATCCGGCTGTTCACCTCGAAGATCGCCGACTCGGCGGCTGAGGGCGTGAATCTGGTGGGCGACAAGGCGTTTACTGAGGAACTGCCGGTGCCGGTTGCGGCCGAGGGCGAGGTTGCGGCTGTGGAAGCTGCGGCTACAGAGGATGTGGACCTCGAAGCGGCTCTGGGCGGCGGAATTCGCAAGGCGCCCGCCATGGTTGCTGCCCTGGATGAGGCCGAGGTGGCCGAAGGCGGGCATTAATCCTTTTGTTGCACGCGAGTGCGTACTATGAGACAAGCGTGGCCGCGAGGGTTGAGTGCCACGCTTTTCTTATGCCGGAAATTGTCCGGCGTGAAAACTGAGAACACGCGAAAATCGGGAAAAGAGAGATGACAGTGAGCGAAAAGATTGATGCCAAGTTGGTCAAGGAGCTTCGTGAAAAGTCCGGCGCGCCGATGGGCGACTGCCTGAAGGCTTTGCAGGAGACCCATGGAGACATCGAGGCGGGTTTTGTGGTGCTGCGCAAGCGGGGCATGGCCTCGGCGCAGAAGAAAGCTGCCCGCACCACCAATGAGGGTGCGGTAGGCACCTACATTCACGCCGGCGGCAAGATCGGCGTGCTGCTTGAGATCAACTGCGAGAGCGATTTTGTCGCGCGCACTGATGACTTTTTGGAGCTGCTGAAGGACGTTGCGATGCACATCGCGGCCACCGATCCGCGCTATGTGAAGCCGGAGGACGTGACCCCTGCGGACATGGAGCGCGAGAAGGAGATCTATCGCGCGCAGGCCGCCGCCACAGGCAAGCCGGCTCCGGTGATCGAGCGGATTGTGGAAGGCAAAATGGCCAAGTTCTATGAGGAGGTTTGCCTGCTGGAGCAACCCTTTATCAAGGATCAGACCGTCAGCATCAAGGAGTTGATCGCGCAGAAGGTGGGCAAGCTGGGTGAGAACATCACCGTGCGCCGGTTTGCGCGCTTCAAGGTGGGTGCGCCCGACTGGACGGTAGCGCAGACCAAGGCCGTGGAAGCGGCTGCGGAGTAGCGCCAGCCGATATTGGAATCGAAGAAGGCCCAGGGCGCAGGCCCTGGGCTTTTTGCGCGTTGCGCATGGCGAAAGCAGCCAGCCTCTTATATGCGATACTCGAAAAGGCATGTATAAACGCATTGTTCTGAAACTTTCGGGTGAGGCGCTGGCCGGCGACCGTGGTTTTGGCCTGGATGCCGACAAGGTGGCCGGGATCACTGACGAGATCGTCGAGATACACGCTTTGGGCGTGGAGATCGGCATCGTGGTGGGCGGGGGAAACTTCTTCCGTGGCGTAGAGGGTCAGGCCAAGGAGATGGACCGGGTGAGCGCCGACAGCATGGGCATGCTCTCCACGGTCATCAACGCCATTGCGCTGCAGGACTCGATTGAAAAGCGGGGCGTGCAGTGCCGGGTGATGAGCGCGGTATTCATGAACCAGATAGCCGAGCCGTATATTCGCCGCCGGGCAACGCGGCACCTGGAAAAGGGTCGCGTGGTTGTTTTCGCCGCCGGCATCGGAAACCCGTTTTTCTCATCAGACACGGCGGCCAGCCTGCGCGCCATGGAGATCAAGGCCGACGTACTGCTGAAGGGCACCAAGGTGGAAGGCGTCTACAACGCCGACCCGGTGCTCTACAAGGACGCGGTGAAGTACGACGAAATTACCTACATGGAGATCCTGCGCCAAGGGCTGAAGGTCATGGATCTGACTGCGGTGAGCCTGTGCAAGGACAACAATCTGCCGCTGATTATCTTCAACATGAACCAGCCGGGAAACATCAAGCGGGTGGTTCTGGGCGAGAAGGTCGGATCGTTGGTTACGGCTTAGGAGCAGGGATCAGTAACCCCCAGCGATCAAAGACTGCTCGCCGGGTGCCTCGCCAGAGATCAGGGAACAGGGAACAGTAGCCGGCGGGGGCTCTGGGCCAGGCGGCTGTGTCAAGCGGCCAGCCGGAGACGTCTAATAGTTAAGTGGAGACGAGCAAGCCAGCACGGCTGAACGCACTAACGGGTTTGCGCTGCTTCGCGGCCATCAACATCGTTCTGTTTCATTTTTCCAATCCCCAGTGGTTTGGCTGGCTTGCGCCGGTGGTTAACGCAGGCTACGTCTCGGTAAGCTACTTCATCCTGCTCTCCGGGTTTGTGCTGGCGTACAACTACTCCGGGCGGGCGCGGGCCGGGGAGCTCGACCGCGTACGCTTCTGGAGGGCGCGGTTCACGCGCATCTATCCCATCTATCTGCTCAGCCTTATCTTGACATGGGCACAGCTGCCCAAGGAATACGCCACCCACACGCACGGGATGTTTTGGGCGGGAGTGGTTCTCACGCCACTCCTGCTGCAGGGTTGGATTCCGGCCATCGCCACATTTCTAAACACCCCGGCGTGGACCATGTCAGCCGAAACCTTCTATTACTTCATATTTCCCTGGCTGGCACGGTGGAAGCGGCCGGAGCGCGTAGGACCTCATCTCTGGAAGATGGCTGGCATATGGGTGTTGGGCATGGTTCCCGGTGCCCTCTACATGGTCCTCAATCCGGATGGCATTGCGCATCCCGACCGCTGGAGTTACGGTTCATGGTTGTGGGCGCTCAAATATACTCCGTATGCGCACGTGGCCAGTTTTATCTTCGGTGTGATGCTGGCCGAGTTGGACGAGGTGATGCCGCGCAAAGGACAGCTGCGTCTTTGGCTGGGACTGGGCGGCTTTGCCGGCATCTACGGTCTGCTGACGCTTGGGCCGCTGGTGCCCTACGCCATCATCCACGACGGCCTGCTTATGCCGCTGTTTGCCTGCATCGTGCTGGGGCTGGCCGGGCAGAACGCGCTGGCGACTGCCATCGGTTGGCGTCCACTGGTCTTCGTGGGCGAGGCCAGCTACTGCCTTTATCTGCTCCACTTCGCGCTGTGGACCTTGCTTCACGACTCGCATGTGCTGAACCGGGTCGGCCTGAGCCGCTTCGACCCTTGGATCAGCTACGTACTGTTGATCGGGATCGCTCTGGTTGCGCTGCACCTGGTGGAGAAGCCGGCGCAGCGCCAGCTACGCAAGTGGATGGGCGCGTGAGGGTTGGACCCGCATGCGGGATTCGCAGGAAACAAAACGCCCAGCCGCAAAGGCTGGGCGTTTTTGTAGTCGCTGGTGACCCCGGGACTACGGGCTTACCGTCTGGGTTGCGTGGTTGCCGTGGGGAACCGATGCCAGGGCGGTGGGATGGTAGCCGACGGGGTAAGGAGTGGCCTGTGTCTGGGCCAGCACGCCAGTATCAGGGTTCATCTTGAAGCCGGAGACTGAGTTGCCGAGATGGTTCGCGGTATAAACGAACCTGCCCAGCGCCGGATCCACCAGAATGGCGACTGGCTGCGTATCAGTGGAGTTGGCGCTGCCGGTTTGGTTGTAACTGGCAGACGGGGTGCCGCTGCCGAGGTTGATCGTGTAGGACGAGACCGTAGAGTCCAGTTCGTTGGCAACATAAACATAGAGGCCGCGCGGGTCCACAACCACTGCCTGGGGCTCATTTCCGGTCTTGAACGGGCCGTTGACCATGTAATCCAGGGTGCTGTTGGCCAGGATTGTGTAGCCAATCAGTTCGTTGGAAGCGAAGTCGGTGACATAGATGAAACGGTTTGTGGGGTCGGCCGTCAGCCCGGCGGGCCTGATGCCGGCTTCGTAGGGGTTCGGAGCCGCAGTCAAAGCGCCGCCTGAACCGGTGGTATAGCCGAACAGCCAGCCCGGATTCGCCGTGCTGCTGGTACTTCCACCGGGATTGTAGGCCGACTGGTCATAGGCGCTAACGTAGACAGCATTGCCATTGGGCAGAACGGTCACCCCGGTGGGAACAATCACGTCGGTGCTGTAGGAGGCGTAGGCGTTATACAGATTGAGGGGCTGCTGAGAAGCTACGGAGCCGATAGCCCCGCTGGAAAGAGAATAGGCCGTGAGCGTTGAGGGATTCGGCCCCGAAGCCACATACAGGTAGGTGCCGGCGGCGTTCACCGCGATGGAGACGGGCGTGGTGCTGAGCGTGACCGTGTCCTTTAGCGTCAGTACGCCATTGCCCGCGAGAGCAAAGTGCACCAGAGTGGGACTCACGACTGGGCTTGCGGCGGGGTTCCCTTGGTTGGCGACGTAGAGATTTGCATAATCGGAGGTTATGGCCATGGATACCGGACTGATTCCGCCGCTGGAGACTGTCGGCTGGCCGGAACGGAGTGCGCCGGTCTGGGAATCCGCATCGTAGGTTTCAATCTGTCCGGCACTGCCGATTCCCGAGCCTGCGGAACTGGCCACGAACACATAGTCAATGGTGACGATCTCGCAGGAGGTCAAGAGGGTGGCCACTAGAAGGCCGATCATAGAGACCAGAAACAACTGGCTCAATTTGCTGAACTTCATGCGCTTCCTTCGTTGTGGGCCATCAAGCTGAAGCCCAGAGAAAACTGGTTAGGTTGCCCCGTATTCATTGTAAAAGCCCGGTACGGGGTGTTGCTACTGCGTCTTGCCGCGGGCGGTTCCTAATTCTGCGTGCCACCATGCGGAATTGCGGCGACGGCCGTCGGCAGGGGATCGACCAAATAGGGAGAGTTTTGCGAATTCACGAGCATCCCGGTAGTGGGACTCAACTCAAAACCGGAGACCGTGCCCACAGCCCCATTGCCAAGATAATTGGCGGTGTAAAGGAAGTGGTTGGTTGACGGATCAATGCCGATCGCCACCGGTTGCGTGCCTGTAGCGAAGGTGCCGAGATTGGTCAGCGCGCCGCTGTTCATGGAATAGGCATTAACCGTCGAGTCCAGCGAGTTGGCTACGTACACATAGGAGTACTTGGGATCGACGACGATCGCAGAGGGCTGATTCCCGGCCGGAAACCGGTTGCTGCCATTCGCGCCGCTGGTCAGCGGGGCCAGGGCACCGGAGGCAACCGAGTAGGCAAGAATGTTGCCTGTTGTGGAATCTGTGACGTAAACGTAGCTGTTGGACGGATCGCTGGCAATTGCCGACGGAGTGGTTCCCGCGGCAAAGGGCGAACCACTCAGGTTAGTCAGCACGCCGCCTGAGCCGACCGAAAAGCCAAAAACATACCCGATGTTGGGAGTCACACTGGAGTCATAGGCGGTGACATAAACGTAGGAGCCGGAGGCCAACACGTTGACCGCCGTCGGCACAATCACGTCATTGGGCTTGCCGGGTACGGTCAGTGGCCAGTAGGCGGCGTTTATCGTCGGATTGACCACCGGGGCTCCCGGCGCACTGGGAGTAGAGCCAGAGGCCGCAACAATGGGAAAAACGCCTATCGAGCCCGAGCACGGGTCCGCAGTGGAGCATTGTGGCAGCGGCGCGTAGGTGTCCACCACGAACAGGTTCGATCCGTTCACGGCGATGGCGAGGGGATAGATTCCCGGCGTGTTCACGGTATTCTGCGGATAGAGTTTGCCGTCGTTGCCGATCGCGAACTGGACAATGCTGTTGTCATCCTGGTTGGCCACATAGAGGATGGTGTTGTCGGAGGAGACGGCTTCAGACACCGGGTCGCGCCCGCCCGAGGGAAAAGGCGAGGTGGGAATGTGACGCATAAAGCCCGATTCCGAGTTGATCTCGAGGACGTCGATCTCACCGTAGTTGTTGGTTCCCGCGGCCTTGGAACTGGCCACGAAGACAAAATCCACGGTAAGGGTGCCACAAGCGGTCACAAGTCCAGCTACCAGGAGACTGGCTGCGGAGACCAGCAACAGCTGGCTCGATTTGTTGAACTTCATGCGCATCTTTCGTCAGCGGGCCAAGCTTTCGGCCGAAAAGAACAGTTTTGGAATCGAACCCCAAGGCGCCCGGGGAATAGCCGCGCCCGGCATTCGGCTTCGTTTGAAGAAGAATCCGATCATTCCGGATTCTGGGGTGGATACCTTGTGCGAGAGCCGGGCGGCTCTCGCCGCACCGGTTCCCCCTGCACTTGGCTGCCCTTTAGCCGGTGCGCCCGTCAATCAGGCACCATGTGGCCGGGCCTTGGAGCGAATAGGTGGTGGTAGTTCGCAGATTCGTGAGGTTGCCCGAGTTCGGGTCCACCACCCGCCCGGTTACGATGGAATCCCCGAAGTCGGCCGAGTAAATGTACTGGCCGGAAGGATCCTCGACGAGGCACTGCGGGTCTGCTCCCGAGCCGAATGGTTCCTCAGGGATAAAGCTGAGAAAGAAATTCGGCGAGGCGGTTATGAAATAGCCGGCAATGCCGCTATCTGCGTTGGCCCCTATGGTGTTGTTCCCTTGGTTGGCCACGTAAACGAACTTGCCCTTGGCCTCCTGGAGGATAAAAATCGGGTTACTGAGCGTGGGGTCATCGGGGATGATTCCGCCGGGCTGCGCCAGCAGTGCGCCGTTGGTGCCTACGCTGAAGGGCAGCAACTGGCTTGGCGAGGTCGTGGTGGCGCCGTTGAAGCTGATCGAGATGGGATTGTTGTCGAGCACATAAAGGATTCCGCCCGCGCTTACGAGGGCTGTGCCCGCGGGCACGCCTGCCCCACTGGTCGTAGTGTTCGCGCTGGTGCTGCCATCGGTGAGCGTTTGCACGCTGTTCTGGTTGATGGTCAACTGTCCACTTGAGGAGTTGAAAGTGTAGGGAAAGACCGAGGTGCCCCCAGTGTAGGGATAGCTGGTGGCTGGTGCCGATCCGGTCAGCGTGATAAAGAATCCGCCGGTCTCCGCGAAGTCGACGGGATTGGCCGGTACCGGGAAGTAGGGCAGTGCCTCTTTGTTTGCCGCGGTAACCTGGGCATTCACAATGAGCTGCAGGCGGCCGGTGGTCGGGTCGATCTGGAAGGCTGTAATGTCACCGCAGGCGGCGGGTGAGAAACTCAACGCCAGTGCGCAGGCCGCGCTCGATGGAGAGTCGTGGTCAAGCACGTAAAGGTACTTTCCCGTGGTGTCGGCGATGATGCGGAACGGGTTGACGCCTTGGCTGTAGAATGTCTCCTGCTGAGTGAGAATGCCGTTGCCGCCGACCGCGAACAAGGTGACATTGGAGTTCTGGCAGGGATCCGCACTGGTGCAGTCGCTGTTGCCCGCGGCGTTTACGCCCCGGTTGAGAACATACAGAAAGCGGCTGCCCGAGAGCAGGACCGCGCGAACCGGATTGGCGCCGCCCGAGGAAATCGGCAGTCCTGCGATGGGGGTCAGCTTGCCGGTATTGTGATCGATCTTGAAGCCGCTGATGATGCCATTGCCGCCGGACTGGGACGTCACCGTACCCGTCACATACAAAAAACCGACCGAATAATCCTCGATGCAAGACGTAACCCCGAGGATGACGCCAGCAGAGAGGGCGCTCAGCAGCAGGGCCTTGCCGAATTTCGTGAACTTCATGCGATTCCTTCATCCTGGTCCGGCGTACGCCGCCAAGTTTGCTAGTTCCACAGCAGAGCTGGGTTGGGACGGGTCCCTGCTGCATTGTAAAAGCCAAGGGTAGGTTGTGCCTAGTTTAAGCCGGACACTGGGCAAAACAGCCCATTTCCTGAGGCCATCCCACCCTGGTCGCGGCTGGATGCGCAACTGGCAGCCTTGCCAACCAATTTCAGGCGCAGTTGCGGTTTGGACGCCGGGCCGGCAGGAAACGTCAACCTCCAGGCAGGGTAAAGTTGCGGTTCGTTTGGTGCACCCCGGTTTGCGCGACCGCGCTGCAGCTACGCCGACACGGCCGGAGCCATGGCTGCGGGTCAGCCACGGCTCCGAAGCACCGTGCCGTTCTACCAGACGCGGCAGGACTTCACCGGGTACATGGGCTGGCCCTCGGTGCAGCCGAAGGCCTTGCCAAAGGCGTCGAAGTTCTGCACCGAGCCGTTGACGCGCCATTTGCCGGGCGAGTGGGGGTCGGTGAGCGCCGACTGGCGGGCCGACTGCTCAGTCTGGTTCTGGCACCATACCTGGGCGAAGCCGATGAAGTAGCGCTGCGCCTCGGTGTACCCGTCGATCTTGTCGTCAATGGATTTGGCGCTCGCCGCCAGTGTGTCCAGCAAGGCCATGTAGGCAATGCGCAGGCCGCCGTTGTCGGCGGTATTCTCGCCCAGGGTAAGGTGGCCGTTCAGCTTCTGCGCGGCGACATCGCCGTGCGCCGGAGCAGCCTCAAACCCGCTGTACTCGTTGGCCACGCACTCGGTCCGCTCGGTGAAGGCCTTGCGGTCCTCGGCGGTTTGCCACTCGCGCAAGTTGCCTTTGCCGTCGTACTGCGACCCCTCGTCGTCGAATCCGTGCGTCATTTCGTGCCCGATGACCACGCCGATTCCGCCAAAGTTCACCGCCGGGTCGACGGTGAAGTCAAAGAAGGGAGGTTGCAGGATGCCGGCCGGGAAGTTGATGTCGTTGAAGGAGGGGTCGTAATAGGCGTTGACCGTGGGCGGAGTCATGCCCCATTCCTTCTCGTCCACCGGCTTGCCCAGCTTGGCGAAGTTGTAATTGCGCTCGTAGACGATGCTGCGGTGCGCGTTGCCGATCAGGTCGCTGCGGTTCACCTTGACGCTCGAGTAGTCTCGCCATTTCTCGGGGTAACCGATTTTGTTGCGGATCAGCGCCAGCTTCTCTTCGGCGGCCTTCTTGGTGGCGTCGCTCATCCAGGGCAGCGTCTTGATGTCGTCGCCGAGGGACTTTTCCAGGGAGGCGACCAGCTTATCCATGCTGTCCTTGGCCGCTGGCGGAAAGTTCTGCTTCACCCAGTCCTGGCCGACGGCCTCGCCTAGCGCCACGTCGGTCATGGAAGAGCACTGCTTCCAGCGTGCGATCGGCTCCTTTTGCCCCTGGAGGGTCCTGCCGAAGAAGTCGAAGTTCTCATCGAAGAACGCCTTTGGCAGATTCGCGGCCTGTCCGTGCAGAGTGTGCCAGCGCAGATAGCTTTTCCAGGCCTCGACCGGCTCGCTCTGGATTAGCCCATTGAGCGCCTTGAAGAAATCAGGCGTGGCCACATTCAGGCTGTCGAAATGGCCGATGCCGACGGTGTCGAAATACGCGCCCCAGTCAAAGGCCGGCGTAAGTTTCTCAAAGTCCACAAGGGTGTACATGTGGTAGCGGTTCTCGGGTTGGCGCAGATCGGTGCGGCTGGTGGAGGCCTTGGCCATCGCGGTTTCAATCTCCATAACCGCTGCGGCCTCTTTGGCGGCCTGCTCGGGCGTGTCGCCGGCCAGCGTGAACATCTTCTTCAAGTGCTCGATGTACTGGGCCCGGATGGTGGAGAAGCGAGCGGAATCCACCAGATAATAGTCGCGGTCGGGTAGCGACAGGCCGCCCTGCCCGATGGCAGCGATCTGCTTGGAGGAGTCCTTGTCGTCCTGCTGGACGCCAAACTCGAAGAAGCCGTCGGGCGTGCCTTGTCTTTCAAGCTGACTGAGCAGCGCAGGAATCTGCTTTGCCTGGGCAAGACCCGCAATGAGTTTCCAGGCCGGCTTGACCGGCGTCAGGCCCTTCTTTTCCACCAGGTCCGTGTTCATGCAGGCGGCAAAAAAGTCACCGTACTGCTTTTGCAACGGCGTGGTGGGGTTCTTGGCGGCGGCGTCCAGTTCCTGCCACAGCAGATACCGGTTCCGCTCCCGGAGCACCGAAAACGACCGCGCCCAGCGCACCTGGTCGGCGGGAATGGGGTTGCTCTTCACCCAATTGCCGCAGGCGTACTGGTAGAAATCCGTACAGGGATCGACGGTCTTGTCGATGGCCGAGGCATCGAAGCTTTTGCTGGCCGCTGGTGGCGCGGGCTGCGACGAAGTCGCGTTGGCTTGCGTCGCGCCCTGCGCTTGCATCAGGGTGGTTCCGGCCGTCAGCAGCAGAATGGAAGCGAAACGAATGTAGTTCATCGAATTTCCTCTTGGAAGCAGCCAGCCAGGTCCATCGGCGCCGTAAGCGCCCGTGGATGGCGGCCAGAAGTGAGTTTGGGGCAGCCAATTCCATACGGGCTGCGATGGATAGCAGCCTATCACGGCGGGGTAGTCAGTGAGGACCGCTGCACCTCTCGTTGACTGAGGAATGTCGGCGACGCAGGCCAGTTTCTTTTGCTACACTCCGCTTGCGGTTCCCCATGGAGGAGAAAAGAGTGTTCAAACGCCACAAATTTGCTGTTGCGGTGCTCTTGGCAATGGGTGCAATCCCCCTGGCTGCCCAGCCGGCCCAGAAGCTCACTGCGGCGCGCACCCTGGTCCGCGCCGGCCACCTGCTCGATGTGAAAACCGGCAAATTGCTCGATGACCGGACCATTGTGGTGGCGGGAGAGACCATTCTGTCCATCGCGCCTACCGCTTCAGTTCCGATGCAGCCCGGCGATACGGTGGTCGATCTGCGCGATTTGACCGTGCTGCCGGGCCTGATCGACGTGCACACGCACCTTACTTACGATACAAACTTCGATCCCTACCACGAACTGACCGTAACCGACGCCAAGGAGGCCATTACCGGTGTGGTGAACGCGCGCACCACGCTGCTGGCCGGATTTACCTCGGTGCGCAACGTGGGTGCCGGCGGATACACCGACGTGGACCTGCGCGATGCGATCAATGCAGGCCAGGTGCCGGGGCCGCACATGCTGGTGAGCGGGCCGGCGTTGGGCATTACCGGCGGACATTGTGACAACGACCTGCTGCCTTTCAAATATCACGCGGTGGGCGGCGGCGTGGCAGACGGCGTTGCCGCCGTGCAGCAGAAGGTGCGGCAGAACATCAAATACGGCGCCGACCTGATCAAGATCTGCGCTACCGGCGGTGTGCTGTCGAAGGGCGACGATCCACAGGCCTCGCAATACACGCTGGAAGAGATGCGCGCCATTGTTGCCGATGCCCACCGGTTGGGCCGCAAGGTGGCCGCGCACGCGCATGGAGCACAAGGAATTCTGTGGGCCACCGAGGCCGGAGTGGACTCAATCGAGCACGGCAGCTACATCGGCGATGACGCCATTGCCGAGATGAAGAAGAATGGGACTTACCTTGTGCCCACGCTGTATCTGGAAGACTGGGTGGTCGAGAAGGGTAACCTGCCGCCGCTCTACCACCAGAAAATGATCGACGTGAGCGCTGTGGCCAAAGGCAACATCAAACACGCCATGCAAGCCGGCGTGAAGATCGCCATGGGTACCGACGCAGCGGTTTATCCACACGGGCTGAATGCGCATGAACTCGACGTGTATGTGAACCAGCTTGGCATGGCTCCTCTGGCGGCGCTGCAAACGGCCACCGTGAACGCAGCCGACCTGATGGGCTGGAGCGCAAAGACCGGCAGCCTCGAGGCTGGCAAGTGGGCTGACATGATTGCGGTCGAAAAGAACCCTCTCGACGATGTGCGGGTACTCCAGGATGTGAAGTTTGTCATGAAGGCGGGCGTGATCTATAAGAACGAGGCTGCCCGGAAGGAATGAGCCTCGCGGTCAATGCCGGTCTCCACCGTGCCGCGGTTTCGCCGCCCGGGCGAGAAAAATCACGCTGGAGGTATGATGGGAAGTCAGAAACCTGGTTGCAAGACAATCCTTCACGAAGGGCACTTTCGCAATCGCGAGCAGGGGTAAATGAAGGAAACTGGAACTAGAAAAATCGAGCTGTTTGACACCAGTCTTCGCGACGGATTGCAGCAGCCGAACCTCGAAATTTCCGTGCCGAATGCTGCCGGCCTTCTTCAGCGCATGGCAGGCTTTGGCGTCCAATATGCCGAGATCGGTTTTGCCGGTGCAAACCGATTTTCAGCAGAATTGACACGCGCTCTTCATTCGGTCGATACAGGGGCCATGAAGCTGGCCTTATTTGGCAGAACGCGCGGTCGCGGCGCCAAGGTACAGGAATGGCCCGACGTACAAGTCATGGTCGACAACAAGAAGCGCGCTTCTGTTGCGGTGGTTGTAGTCAAGTCCAGGCTGCTCGATGTGAAGCGGTCCTTGGAAACGACGCCGGAAGAAAACCTGCTCATGGCTTACGAAACTATAGCGTGTCTTCACGACAACGGTCTTGAAGTAATCGTGGACTTTGAACACGCTATGGATGCCGGTTGCGGCCGCCGTGAAAAAGGCGAGAATTGCAGCGCCGATATTCGCAAGCGCAGCCTCGACTACTTCCATCGGATGGTAGAACAATGCATCCACCAGAAAGTTAGCCGCCTGGTTGTTTGCGACACAACCGGGGGTGCCAGTCCTGAAGAAGTCAGCCGCGTTATCGGCGGCCTGACACAGGCTTACCCCGACGCCAAGGTCGGATTTCACGGTCACACGGATCGCGGTCTTGGAATTGCCAACACCAGAGCCGCCATTCTTGCCGGCGCGGTTCAAATTCAAGGCACTCTTCTCGGAACGGGTGAGCGCTGCGGCAACGTGAACCTCACCACTGTCATCGGCAGCATGCAACTGAGGGGTGAAGCGGAATTTGTCGCTCCCGAGTCGCTTCCGGGGCTTACCAGTCTCGCACATTCGGCTTATGCGGCTTTCGGACTTGAGGCGCCGCACGGTGCTCCTATTGTCGGTCCAGGCGCTTTTGGTACCTGGGCCGGCATGCACGGCAGCAGCGAACGCAAAAACCCGGGGGCTTACCTCTGGTGCGATCCCGCCAAAGTAGGCGCCATACCGGTGATCGGTGTAAACGGCCAATCAGGGAAAGCCAACATCATTCTGCTCTCGAAAGCGCTCGGTGTTTCTCTTGATTCCGCGCAGGCACAGGTTTTCATTGACGCCAATCAGGCGATGATTGAAGGCGGCGGTTTCACGGCCAGTGAAGTTTCCTTCCGGCTGGCCTGCATGAAGGTGCTCAAAACCCTCCGAAATCGCTTCAGCATCAAGAGCTGGAGAGTTTTGGACGAATCGGACGAAACCGGAAACAGGTACGTTCAGGCCTCAATGCTGTTGTCGGTCGGCGACTCGGCCGTTGCCACCACTCGAGCAGAGGGCGCTGGTCCCGTGGATGCGCTGACCAAGGCAATGCGGCGCGAATTGGAAAAATGGTACCCGTCTCTTGCGCAGATGCGTCTGGGCACCTTCAGCGTCACGGCCCTTGACGTATCTGCCCACGATTCGGCGGCCTACGTGCGCGTGACTGTAAGCTTCTACGCTGATGGTCACGAGCCGTGGAAAACCGCGGGAGTCAGCAGCGACTTGAACCAGGCGGCACTGATGGCCATCGTGGATGGCTTCAATTATTGGCTGCTGCAAAACCCTGACTAACCCAGTCAGGGAGCCGACGCCCCAGGAACATGGCGGGTGAGCAGGTTTTTTACGGGCTAAAATCGATCGTTTCGCCGGTTCTTTACATTCCGCCCGTAGCCCTGCCACACTGAGGAGTGGACACCCAGACCATCGTTATTCTCGATTTCGGTTCGCAATATACGCAGCTTATCGCCCGGCGCATTCGCGAACAGAACGTCTTTTGTGTCGTCCTGCCCTGCACAGCCCCTCTCAGCGAGATTCAGGCATTACACCCACTGGGGATTGTTCTTTCAGGCGGGCCGTCGTCGGTCTACGACAAGGATGCGCCGGAGGCCGACCCCAAGCTGCTCGAACTGGGCGTGCCGGTTCTGGGCATCTGCTATGGGCTGCACTTCATCGTGCACCACCTGGGCGGCAAGGTGCTTTCGGCGCCTCGGCGGGAATATGGCCACGCCGAGGTCAAGATTGTGGGCGCGGCGACAGCGCTGTTTGCGGGGCTGCCCGAGACACTGGCGGTTTGGATGAGCCATGGAGACGAGGCGCTGGAGCTGCCGGCGGGTTTCCGGCGCACAGCGGTCACTTCGAACGCGCTGGCGGGAATTGCCAACGAGGAGCGGCGCATCTGGGCGGTGCAGTTCCACCCCGAGGTACACCACACTCCGCTGGGGCCGCAGCTGATCAGGAATTTTCTGTTTGCCATCTGCGGGGCGCACGGCGACTGGACCCCTGCGCACTTTATCGAGACCACTGTGGCGGGTATTCGTGAAAAGGTGGGCAAAGATCACGTGATCTGCGGGCTGTCGGGCGGCGTCGACTCGTCGGTGGCGGCCATGCTGGTGCATAAGGCCATCGGCAGTCAGTTGACCTGCATCTTTGTGAACAATGGCGTGCTGCGCAAGAACGAATTCGCCAATGTGCAGAAGAACCTGCGTGACAAGTTGGGCCTCAATATCGTCGCGGTGGACGCCAGCCAGCGGTTCCTCGCGCAACTGGCCGGGGTGACCGACCCGGAGACAAAAAGGAAGCGCATTGGCGCGGAGTTCATTGCCGTCTTTGACGATGAGGCTACGCGCATCGCGAAAGAGACCGGCGGGGTGGACTGGCTGGTGCAGGGAACGCTTTATCCGGACGTGATCGAGTCGTCGAGCGTGAAGGGACCGAGCCAGACCATCAAGAGCCACCACAACGTGGGCGGGCTGCCTTTGGGGATGAAGCTGAAGCTGATTGAGCCGCTGCGCGACCTGTTCAAGGATGAAGTCCGGCGCATCGGCCGCGATCTCGGAATGCCGGAAGACATCCTGGGGCGGCAGCCGTTTCCGGGCCCTGGTCTGGCGGTGCGCATTCTGGGCGAGGTAACACCCGAGCGCGTAGCGCTGTTGCAGGAAGCGGATGAGATTGTAGTTGCGGAGATCAGGGCGGCCGGGCTCTATTCGAAGATCTGGCAGAGCTTTGCCGTGCTGCTGCCGGTGATGAGCGTGGGCGTAATGGGCGACCAGCGGACCTATGCTTACACCGCGGCGGTGCGGGCCGTACATTCCGAAGACGGCATGACCGCCGACTGGACCCCGCTGCCCTACGAGGTGCTGAAACACATTTCCAGCCGCATAGTGAACGAGGTGAGGGGCATCAACCGCGTGGTCTATGACATCACGTCAAAGCCGCCTGGGACCATCGAGTGGGAATAGGACACGCCGCCTTGTCTGCCACGCGCTGATAGAATTGACGGTCTGTTGGAACCCGCAGGCAAGGAGAGGTGGATGAAAGTTCTCAGAGGAACCACGAACGCTGTTGTGATCGCCCTATTCTGCATCGGCAGTTGCTTTGCGCTGCCGCCGGGGTACAAGGGAAAGCCATTCAAAGACCAGTTCCATCACTCCGGCGCCGCGGTGATTCCCGGGACCGTGCAGGCCGCCTTCTATGACCTGGGCGGCGAAGGAGTGGCATATCATGACACGACGCCGATCAACGAAGGCGCCAAGCTGAATCACACCACGTTAATGCTGAATGGTGTGCAGTCGAGCCACTGCCGTCCTGGCGTGCCCGAATATATCTGCTACTTCCGCGAGAACGAGGGAGTGGATATCTCTTACACCAAGGATTTCGCCGATTTCAGCCACCCCAACCTGGTTGACCCTCCGAAGAATCAACTCTACATTGGCTGGGAAGAAGACGGGGAGTGGACCAACTACACGGTGAAGGTGAAGACGGCTGGGACGTACAAGATCGTGGCGCTCTACGGCAATGAAGCCAACACGCTCAATTTCGACCTGGATGGTGTGCCCGCAAGCGTGTGCAAGCTTCCCGTCGCCACCGGCAGCATGCATAAGTGGAACAAGGCCGAGATCGGGGAGATCACCTTCCCAAAGAAAGGTCTGCACCTGCTGACGCTCCACTACAACCGCGGCAATAACCTGGCATCCTTCGACTTTATTCTGGAAAACGGAAAGTAGCATCCTGCCCGGCGTGTCTGCCAGTTCCTTGCAGGCCACAGCCCGCGGTGGCATCTCTTCCCGCTCCTGAATGCAAAGAGGAGTCTATGGCTCCTCCGGCCTCAGTGTCTGGGTGCGCAGGAGAGCTAGCTCACGGGAGAGCGCATCGAGGCGGGTCATCAGCTCAACGTGGCGCTTGTCGGCGATCGAGGGATCGAAAGCCTCGATGTAGAAGGTGCCGTTGGGCTCCAACTGGCATTTGCGCACCTGGTCGAAGCCCTCAAAGCCCTGACGGTGAATGACCGAGAGCAGCTCCTCGCGGGTCAGCGACTCGCGCTCCATGATTTTCCGGTCAAGCTGGCCGTTGAAGATGAGGACGGCGGACCGGCCCTCCAAAACGCGGGTAAGCCGCTGGGAGCGGAAAAGCACACGGACCACCAGCCAGTTGATGCCCAGCAGGCCGAAGGCGCCAATGATGCCGCCAGTGACCGAGTTGTCGTCGCCGATGATGGCATTCTGTACGGTGTTGGAGAGCGAGAGCAACACCACCAGATCGAAGGGGTTGAGCTGGGCCAGTTCGCGCTTGCCGAAGAGCCGCAGCAGCACCACCAGGACCAGGTAGATGATGACCGGGCGAGCCAGCTTCTCCAGGATGGGAAGCGGCAGGTGAAACATGTTGTCGAAGATGAGCGAGTGGGGCATGGCAACGAGGATAGAACAGAGAGGAGAATCGGAGATCAGAAATCAGGATCGGCTGGTGAAACTGGAGTGGTAGCACTGGTTGCCAATCTGTGACGGTCTTCTGATGGGAAGTCGTTTCAGGCGTTAATGGTGGCCTTGCTTCTGAAGAAATCGAGGGATTTCTCCAGCCCTTCCCTGAGAGTGATTCGCGGTTCCCAGCCCAGCAGGGTGCGGGCCTTCGTGATGTCGGGGCAGCGGCGCGCGGGGTCATCCTCGGGCAGGGTTGCAAAGCTCAGTCCACTTTTTGAGCCAGTTACATCCAGCACTGCCTGGGCGCACTCAAGGATGGTGAATTCATCGGGATTGCCGAGGTTCACCGGCATGTGCTCGGCGGAACGCGACAGTAGCAGGATGCCTTCGATGAGGTCGTCAACGTAGCAGAAACTGCGGGTTTGGCTGCCATCTCCGTAGATGGTCAGCGGCTCGCCGCGCAGCGCCTGCATCAGGAAGTTGGAGATCACCCGGCCGTCGCTGGGATGCAGACGCGGGCCGTAGGTGTTGAAGATGCGAACCAGGTGCGTGTCGACGCCGTGAGTCCGGTGGTAAGCCATCACCAGCGCCTCGGCATAGCGTTTGGCCTCGTCGTAAACGGAGCGAGGACCAACCGGGTTCACATGTCCCCAGTAGTCCTCTGTCTGCGGATGTTCGAGCGGGTCGCCGTAGCACTCCGAGGTGGAGGCGTGTAGATGGCCGGCGCTATATTTGAGCGCGATCTCTAGGGTGTTTTCGACGCCGATGGAGCCGGCGCGTAGGGTCTCAATCGCCAGACGGAGATACTCCGGCGGACTGGCCGGGGAGGCCAGGTTGAAGACATAATCCACCGGGCCCGGATCGAAGTCCTGTCCGAAGCGCCGGCAGATGTCCCACTCCTTGAAATGGAAGCGCGGTTCCCGTGCGAGGTGGACCAGATTGTCAGGGTCGCCGGTAGAGAAGTTGTCGACTCCAATCACTGAATGGCCCTCACCCAAGAGCCGGTCTGTCAGGTGAGAACCCAGAAATCCGGCGGCGCCGGTTACTAGTACGCGCATGGTCAAGGTCTCGTGCTCCTAAGCGCGGGTCACGGGCCCGGCTGGGGAAACTCTCTATGGCAAGAATAAAAGGCGACCTGCCTACAATACCACGCTGCGCGGTTTTCCTTGCTGTGCCTGGTAACTTGCGGGCCGGCCCACACTGACATAAGTGAAGCCATGGTCTAGCATCTCTTGCGGTTTGTAAAGGTTACGGCCATCGATCACGATGGGGAAGCGTACCGCCTGATTCAGCCGCACCAGATCGATTGAGGCAAACTCCTTCCAGTCGGTCAGAATCAGCACGGCATCGACGTCTGTTGCCGCTTCGTAAAGGTTCTCGGCGTAGCGAAGTTTGTTAGAAGGCGGCAGCACTGCCCTGGAGCGCTCCATGGCCGCAGGATCGTAAGTCGTAACCGTGGCGCCTGCCTCCAGGAGCCTCTGAATGATGTCGATGGCCGGAGACTCGCGAATGTCGTCGGTATCGCCCTTGTAAGCCAGACCCAAAGCCGCCAGTCTCTTGCCGCGCAGGGTCCACAGCGCCGACAGTACCTTGTTGAAGAAAATATCCTTTTGGGTCTCGTTGATTTTGCGGATTTCCTGAAGAAGTTGGAAGTCCACGCCCCGCTGTTGTGCCACCCAGTGGAAGGCCGCCACATCCTTTGGAAAACATGACCCGCCGTAGCCCAGCCCTGCGCGCAGAAACCGGGGGCCGATGCGGCTGTCGAGGCCCATTCCGGCGGCGATGTCCTCGATGTCCGCGTCCACGGCCTCGGCCAGGTTGGCCACCGCGTTGATAAAGGAGATTTTGAGCGCCAGGAAGGCATTGGATGCGTGCTTGATAATTTCAGCGCTCTGCGCCGACGTGATCAGCAGCCGAGCCGGATGAGAGGTACTGCAGGGGCCCGGCAAAGCGTCGGGTTGGGCATAATAGCTGCCTCCTGCAAGCGGCTCATAGATGCGCCGAAGCACTTCGGCGGACCGCTCGTTGCAGGCTCCCACTACGATGCGGTCAGGATGCAGGAAGTCGATAACGGCTGTACCTTCGCGCAGGAACTCCGGGTTTGAAACCACGTCGAAGCTTTGCGGATCGACTCCATGGCGGTGCAGCACGCGGCGGATCCACTCGTTGGTATAGACCGGAACCGTGCTCTTTTCCACAACCACTTTGTAACTGCCAATGGCACGGGCAATCTCAGACACCACGGCCTCGACATAAGAGAGGTCGGCTGCGCCGGTGTCGCCCTGGGGAGTGCCGACGGCGATAAAAATGGCCTCGCTCCGCTCGACGGCTTTGGCCAGATCGGTGGTGAATTCCACGCCGCGGTTCAGGTGCCGGGCCAGCAACTCGGGCAGGTGTTCTTCAAAGATGGGTACACCGCCTTCGCGGAGGGTCTTCACCCTGGCTTCGTCGTTGTCCACGCAAATAACGCGATGGCCCATTTCGGCAAAACAAACTGCCGCAACAAGTCCCACGTATCCGGACCCGATCACACTGATGGAAACTGGCTTTGACATCGGCTTGTGCTGTCTCCTTCGCTGCTCTAAATGCAGGCTGGCGGCACGAGGGATTTCGGGCCGGTGAGGCATTCGATCGACGCTTGAGGCGAACCGGAACCGAATGAACAGCCGCCCGGAGAGCCTTCAATCAAGATTTGGCCCTGGGAAACAAACCGCGCGACCCGGAGGGCCAGGGTCAACCGCTTCTAGGCTATCCGGTATTGGCAGGTTGCGGCAAACGCTCGCCGCCGGTTCTCTCCATGTAGGGCCTGGGTTGCGGGGAGCGAGCGGTTTTGCTCCAAACTGGGCTGGATCGCCTTACCCGGTTTACCAGAGGGAAGCAGCTTGCCTGTCTGGTAGAGTGGGATTGCAGCCATGGATCCGGAACCGCCGCGGTTGTGCGCCGGCCAATCGTCGAACCGACAAGCGGCTTAAGATTACTAAGGATAGAGGCAAACTTCATGTCAACGTCTGGACAATTTCGGCTTGGGGAACTTGCGCCCTTTCGCATTGATCCCTTGTACGATCCGAGGGTGTGGGGCTTCCGGGATCTTCGTCCCTGGTATGACCACGTTGTGCAGGATGCGGCGGGGGGTGGGGAACCCATAGGGGAAGTCTGGCTCACTGGAGACGAGTGCCGGGTGGCGACCGGGCCGTACGCTGGGCAAACACTGGCCGGCCTCTTTGGCCAGGTCCCTGAAGCCTTGCTCGGCCCGGCAGCCGCATCGTTGGCCTCGCCACTGCTGATTAAGGTTCTTTTTGCCAAAGAGAAGCTGAGCGTGCAGGTGCATCCTGACGACAAAATGGCGCAGAAGTATGGCGATCCTCGTGGAAAGACCGAATGCTGGTACGCGCTGGCGGCCGAACCGGGGGCGCAAGTGGCCCTCGGGCTCAAGCCCGGCGTCACGCTGAGCCAAATCAGGGAAGAGATTCACGCTGGCACGCTGGAGGCCAGCCTGAACATGTTGCCTGTGGTGGCTGGAGACTTGATTTTTGTGGATGCCGGAACAGTTCACGCCATCTGGCCGGGTTCGATTCTGTTGGAGACGCAGCAAAACTGTGACTTGACCTACCGGATGTTCGACTACGGGCGTCCCCGCGAGTTGCATATCGAGAAGTCCCTTGAGGCCACGCAGCTCAAGACCCGCGCCGGCAAGATTCCGCCCAAGGTACTTGCGGACCGCACCATCCTGATCGATGTAGAGTACTTTCGTGTGGAGCGGATTCCGGTGGTCGGGAGCCGGACAAGCACCAGTCTGCGCGGCCCCGCTCTGCCGGGTAAAGATGAGCCCGCTCCCGGTCTGGCATATTTGTTCGCCGCTTCCGGGGCAGGCAGAATAGCCGGGCCGGGATTCGAGCCGGTCGATCTGCCCGCGCGCGGCATCGTGGCCGTGCCGGCTGCCTCGCCTGCATTCACGCTTGAGGACGCCGGCGGCCTGGATCTGATCCGCATTACGCCCAACTGGCCTGTAAAGATCCAATGACCGATGGTTGCGGGGATCGCAGGTGGATTGCGCCCGGGCCTTATGCGCCCTGGTCAAGATAGGTTAGAGATACACGCTATTCCATGTTCTCCTCGGTACCTTCGGTTCGGCAGAGGGCCGTCGATCATTGATCAGGCAAGTTGCAGCTTACCGGTGCAAGCAATTTGTCGGGATGGACGACGGATTAAATTCCTTCAATTGTTAATAACAGCCATAGAACACGAGGCTGACGACCTGCTATTTTAGCTCAAGTGCACGGGAAATCCTGATTGCATTAGGTACTACGGTTTTTTCCCCGAATCTTTAGTTTGCAATTCTGTATGACCGATGTACACTTCTCCGCAGGGGATCCTGCCTCGGGGGCACTGCAAAACGTGGGAGGAGATCGAGAATGCGCTTAAGTTTGGCTTCCAAGGCGATCCTGGCAGCAGCCCTTGTCGCCGCATCAGTTCCTGCCTTTTCGCAGGTTGCGCCAGCCGCCGTGCGGAGTGGTCTACCACTCGCTGTTGGCGGTGGTTACTCCACTTGGGATGTCGATTGGGGCAAAGGGCGCATGGGCGGAGGCACGCTGTGGATCGACTACCGCCCCAGTTTCAGTTCGCCGCTCTTGCACGGGTTCGGTCTCGAAGTGGAGGCACGTGACGTCAGCCTGGGTGGTTCTCAGAGTCAGCCGAATATGCGTCAGGACACCGCCGGCGGCGGGGTGACGTACACCTGGCTCCACTACCGCGACTTTCATCCTTATGGCAAATTCCTGGCCAGCCAGGGAAGCATGGACTTTAACATCGGCGCTGTTCCGCCTTATGAGCATGATACCCGGGCCCTCTTTCAGTCCGGCGGTGGGTTCGAATACCGGGCTTTCGGCCACATCTGGGCACGCGGCGACTACGAATACCAGTTTTGGCAAATCCTCCTTGGCAAGAGACCCGATCCTCAGGGCCTCACCTTCGGCGTTATGTATGACTTCCGGCCCGTCCATGGGCGTTGAAGGCGTACGTGGTTTTCCCGCAGTTGCGCAGTCAATTTGAGCGTTTTCGGTTCGCGCTGTAGATGTCGCGGCCGGGGACCGTGTGTTTTCGCATATAGGCCTGCGCAACCGTCCGCGAGTTGAAACCAAAGTACTGAGGAGTTCATGTTCAGCGTTTTTCCGGTGATTGCTTTTGTGAAATACTCTTGCGCAAGGCGGCCGGAAAGCGTCTCCATTACACTCTTCTTTCCGGGGTAGGCGTCTACGCCGCTTGCGTTCTTTTTTGGCAGGTTATTGTTGAGCTCTTTACACTCCGGCATTCGAGGAAAATGCGACTGATGCAACTCCGTAATGCACACGTATTGGTCTGCGGAGCGGGCGGCTTTATCGGCGGCCATATGGTGAATAAGCTGTTTGCCGAGGGCGCGGCCAGTGTCCGTGCCGTAGACATCAAGCCGTTCGATGAGTGGTATCAAAAGAATCCCTCCGCTGATAACCGGATTCTCGATCTGCAACTGCGAGAATCCTGTCTGCAGGCGGCCAGAGGCATTGACGGGGTTTTCCAGTTTGCGGCCGACATGGGCGGCATGGGCTTTATTGAAAACAACAAGGCCCTTTGCATGTTGAGCGTACTCACCAATACTCATATGCTGGTAGCCGCGCGCGACGCTGGAGTAAAGCGTTTTTTCTATTCCTCGTCCGCCTGCGTTTACAACGCCGACAAGCAGAAGGCGCAGGAAGCGGTTCCCTTGAAAGAAGAGGACGCATACCCGGCGCAGCCCGAAGACGGTTATGGTTGGGAGAAGCTGTTCAGTGAGCGCATGTGTCGCCATTTCCATGAAGATTACGGCCTCGAAACCCGTATCGCGCGTTTCCACAATGTCTATGGACCGCTGGGGACCTGGACCGGCGGGCGCGAAAAGGCCCCTGCCGCCATTAGCCGCAAGGTGCTGGCAGCCAAGCATTCCGGCCGGCATGAGATTGAGATATGGGGCGACGGCCATCAGACGCGCAGCTTCATGTATATCGACGATTGCACCAAGGGCGTCGTAGACATCTTTGAAAGTGACATCCTGGACCCCATCAACCTTGGTTCGAGCGAGCTGGTTACCATCAACCAACTGGTCGATATTGCCGAGGATATTGCCGGCGTGAAGCTGAAGCGGCACTACAACCTTGGCGCTCCCAAGGGCGTGAACGGCCGCAACAGCGATAACACGCTGATTCGCAAATACCTCGGTTGGGAGCCTTCCATCCGTCTGCGCGACGGAATGGAACGGACGATGGCCTGGATTGAGGAACAGATGCTCGCGGGAGTGGCTCCCAGTTAAACGAAAAACCTGGCGAAATCAAGGCGCAAAGGTCTTCTGTGCCCAGTCTTGCCATGTGCGCGGAGATGGGCACACTCTATTAGAGGCAGTCCCGTTAAGCCGCCGCAGCGCGGGAGCCTTTGAGATAGCCGCAAGGTCTACAGCGGGCTGAGCGTCTGAGGACGATCGGGATGGGTGCGGTGGAACGACAATCTTATTCTCCAGGAGTTGTTCCGCTTTGCGCATCCATCTGATTCCGCTTCCTCCGATCCTGATTACATTTGTATTTCTGTCTTAAGAGTTGGGGCATTCATCATGCGAATTCTGGTAAACGACTTCTGCGGCCATCCCTTCCAAATTCAACTGAGTCGCGAGTTGGCGCGCCGTGGCCATCAAACTCTACATGTTTACTTCGCTGACAACTCGTCGACGCCCAAGGGCGACACGGAGTCCGCGGGAGACGGCTCTTTTGTAATTGAGGGTTTGCATGTTCCCATCCGGTTTTCCAAGCACTCGGTTCTCACCCGGAGAAAGGCGGATCTCGCTTATGGAAGAGCGGTGGCCGACAAGGTTGCTGCCTTCAAACCGGATGTCGTCCTCTCCGCTAACATGCCGCTTGATGCGCAAAACATCCTGCAACAGGCGGCAAGGAAGCAGAATGCGAAATTTTTCTTCTGGCTGCAGGATGTCTACAGCTCTGCCATCCGATTTGTACTGAAGAGGAAGTTGGGGCCGTTGTCCGGCATGATTGGCGCCTACTACCAGTTGCTGGAAAAAAGGCTTCTCGGCAAATCGGACGGCGTGATTTGCATCGCCCCGGGATTTGCAAAAATCGTCACGGAATGGGGCATTGACCCTTCACGCGTCATCATGATTGAAAACTGGGCTCCTCTTGGCGAAATCCTGCCCACGCAAAAAGACAACGCATGGTCGCGCGAGCACGGCGTGGCCGGGGGGTTCTGTTTCATGTATTCCGGCACGCTGGGCATGAAGCACCGTCCGGAGTTGCTTCTGGCGCTAGCCCGCTCGCTTGAGACCGTCGAAGGTGCGCATCTGGTGGTGATTGCCGCCGGTGCCGGCGCCGAATGGCTTGGCGAGAACTCGCAGACGGTCCGGAAGAGCGTGTTGACGCTCTTGCCATTCCAGCCCTACAAGAGAATTTCCGAGACGATGGGAGCATCCGATGTGCTCATTGCCCTGCTCGATTCGGAAGCCGGCTCATTCGCCGTGCCCTCCAAGATACTTTCGTATCTATGTGCGAGCCGTGCCCTGATGTTGGCCGCGCCACATGACAACCACGCGGCTGTGGTCGTCGAGCGGGCGCAGGCCGGCGTGGTCGTTTCGCCCGATAGTGCAACCGATTTTGTGAGTGCGGCAAAAAACCTGATGGAGAATGCCGAACTGCGCGCCCGGTATGCCGCCAACGCGCGCGACTACGCCGAGCGATCATTTAACATTGCGAACATTGCGGATCGTTTTCTTGAGGTGTTTTCAAGGCGTTGATCCGGATTTCGAGATTTCGCCCCGGGTCTCCGGCTTACTCTGGGAACGCTCCCGGCACCCGTCAGGCAGGGACGAGTATCTTCGTTTTGCAAACGCGGAGACTTCACAAATTCATCGTGCAGGCATCTGTCTGTGACGGTTGCCGGTTTCCGAATCCGCTTCTTTCAGGCACAATCAATAACGATATGAGCTTCCGATTTGAACTACCTCTGGAACTTCGCGGCGCCGTAGATCTGGCCGTCGCCGACTGGCACGCCAACAGCAAAGTTGACCGATTCTGGCAGAAGGACCCCGGTCTTTGGACCCGTGACGGCGAAGAGAAATGGATGGGCTGGACCGACATTGTCGCGCGGCAGCAAGAGAGCCTGGCGAACTTTGCCGAGCTGGGCGCGGACGTGGAGACCGCCGGCTTTGAGACGGTTCTGTTGGTGGGCATGGGTGGCTCCAGCCTGTGTCCTGAGGTGCTGGCCGTTACCTTTGGCCGGCAGCCGGGGTTTCCCGCACTGCAAATTATCGACTCCACCGATCCGGTGCAGGTAAAGGCCGTCCGCGACAAGCTGAACCTGGCCGAAACCCTGGTGGTGGTGGCCAGCAAATCCGGCTCCACGCTGGAACCGAACATCCTCAAGCAGTACTTCTTTGAGGAGATGCAGCAAGCTGTAGGCGCGGAGCAGGCCGGCAGCCATTTTCTGGCCATTACCGATCCCGGCTCGAAGATGGAGCAGGTGGCCAAGGCCGACGGCTTCCGGTACATTTTCTACGGTGACCCGCAGATCGGCGGACGCTACTCGGCGCTGTCGAACTTTGGCGTGGTGGCGGCTACGGCGGCTGGCCTGGACACGGGCAAGCTCCTGGATGAGGCGGCCAAGGCCGTGGCTGCGGCCAGACAGGCGCCGGACGACAATCCTGCGGTGAAATTGGGCTTGATTCTAGGTACGGCGGCCAATGCCGGGCGCGACAAGATCACTGTCTTCACTTCGCCGGAGATTTACGACCTGGGTGCGTGGCTCGAGCAATTGATCGCCGAGTCTACCGGCAAACTAGGTAAGGGCATTACGCCGGTGGATCGCGAGGCCATCGGTGCGCCCGAGGTCTACGGCAACGACCGTATTTTTGCTTATGTAAAGCTTGCGGGAACGACCGACGCGAGTTTGGACGCCAAGGTTGCGGCCCTTGCCTCTGCCGGACATCCGGTGATCTACATTGAGATTTCAGACCTCTACGAGATCTTTGGGCAGTTTTTCAGTTGGGAAGTGGCCACGGCAGTGGCCGGCTCGGTGATGGGCATCAACCCCTTCAACCAGCCGGATGTGGAGTCGGCCAAGATTGAAACCCGCGCCTTGACGTCGGCCTACGAACAGACGGGCACTCTGCCGGATCGTGCTCCGGTGCTGGTGGACGGAGGCATTAGCATTTACGCGACAGACGCCTACGCCGCCACACTCAAAGCTGCGGCGCCAGCCGCGACGCTGGCCGGTTATCTGCGCGCGCATCTTGGCCAGATTCACTCCGGCGACTACTTTGCCGCGCTGGCTTTTCTGCCCATGTTCGCCGAGCACGAGGCGGCGATCCAGAGCTTCCGGCACAAGGTGCGCGACGCCAAACGGGTGGCCACCTGCCTTGGTTTCGGCCCGCGCTTTCTGCACTCCACTGGGCAGGACTACAAAGGCGGTCCCAACACCGGCGTATTCCTCCAGATCACCGCGGACCACGCCGTCGATGTGGAGATTCCAGGACAGAAGTACAGCTTTGGGGTGGTGATCGATGCCCAGGCTGCCGGTGATCTTGCGGTGTTGGAGTCGCGTGGCCGCCGTGCGGTGCGAGTCCATCTGGGCGCCGATGTCGCAGCCGGGTTGCAGGCGCTGTCCGCGGCTTTTGACGAGGCGCTTCGGTAGGAGTCCCACAGAGACGGCGAGCAGCGAAGGGCGCGCGGTACAGGCGCCCTCGACTGTCTTGCGCGGCGCGGAACTTTTTCCCTGCGGCCGGGTTCTCACCGATGACAGCTTTCGCGGAACCTCGTCTAACGGTTTGAGCGGGAAGCAGCGACTTTGAGCGTCTTTTCAAACTGCGCGGCATCAAAGAGCCGGTTGAAGAGCGCTTCAGGCAGAGGAGATATACAACCATGAATCGGCCATTGCTCAAGAGAGTTTTTCCCCGGATTCTGGCGTGGGCTGGGGTGGTTACCCTGTGCGGCGCGATGGCGCTTGCTCAAGATACTGCCGCGGCTCCCGCAGCAGGCCAGCGCAGCGACGGACAGATCGAGATGGATGTGGTGCATGCCCTGGATGCTTCCAAGGCGCTGAAGAACGACCTCATCACGGCCGCCACCATCCAGAGCGAGGTAACGCTCTCCGGAACGGTGTCGAGCCAGGCCTCCAGCGAATTGGCGGAGTCGATCGCCAGCCATGTTCCCGGTGTGACCGCAGTGCACAACAATTTGAAGGTCGGCAATCCGCAGGATGCCGCCGCAAGCGATCAGAGCGCGCAGCAGATGGCGGACAGCCAGTCCGACGATGCATCGGCGCCCCCTCCGGCTGCCGCGGAGGGACCAATGCCGGCCCCAGCCCCAGCTCCGGACCAGGGCCGGCCTCAGGCTCAGCCTCAAGCCCCATATCCTCCGGCTCAAGCCCCGTATCCTCCGGCTCAAGCCCCGTATCCTCCGGCGCGACCTCACTATGCGCAGCAGCCTCCAGTGCAGGCTTATGAAGCTCCCACGGGCCCCGTGACCATACCGCAGGGAACCCTGTTGCAATTGCGGACCAACGAAGCGGTCAGCAGCAAGAGGGCCAAGGACGGCGAGCCGGTTCAATTCACCGTGATTCAGGACGTTGCCTTTGGCGGAGTCCTGGCGATACCGCGCGGCGCGACCGTGCATGGGGTGGTCACTGAGGTCAAGAAGGTTGGCGCAGGCGACCTGGGTGGCAACTCGGTGCTGGCGCTCAGGCTCACCTCACTGGACCTTGGCGGGCAGAGCTATCCGCTGGATACCGACCAGTTCAAGGTGAAGGGTCCGAATAAGGCCGGTCAAACGGTTGGCAATGCCTTTGGCGGAGCACTTTTGGGTGCAATTATTGGTGGCGTCGTGGGGCGTGGCGAGGGTGCAGCCATCGGTGCCGGAGCAGGTGCAGCCGCGGGCACGGCCGCTTCAGCGGCTTCTCCCGGACCGAACGTGTGGATTCCCGCCGAGGCTCTGGTGATCTTCCACCTGAAGACGCCGCTTACGGTCACTCCGGTGAACGCGCAGGAAGCGGCCCGGCTGGCGCAGGGGCTTTATCCCGGCGGCCCGACGCTCTATCGGCGCGGCTATTACCCCTACGGCTCGCCATATATCGCCGGCTATCCGTATTATGGCTATCCGCCGGTCTACTACCGTCCGTACTATTTGGTCGGCGGCGGGTACTACTACTGGCGGTAAACGTCAAATTAATTTGCTGAAGATGCGGCGGGCATTCCGAAGGACGGGGTGCCCGCCGCTTTGCGTGGGATCTAGATGTGAAGTTTCAACAGGTTGTCCATTCGATCTGAACGAGAGAAGCTGGTCGCGACGAGCCTTTTCTGTGTAGCGTTCGAACATACCCCGCCTCCCGGTGGATTCACGCCGGAACATCCTATGGGGCCTTGCCGGGTTCTCTGTCGTCTATAATGGCAGAGAATCGCGTCCAGCGAGAATTGCGCATTCGTGGGAGATGCTCGCAGCAGCCGAGCCCGTGCTGCCAGGGAGAAACCGCCACGACCGCGCGTAGAGAGTTGAAGGTCTAAGTCCACCCATGATTCGTTTCCTGCAACAGAAAGACAACCGCCTTATCAAAGCACTTTTCGTCGTCATCATTGGCGCTGCTTCGGTGTCGATGGTGGTGTACCTGATTCCCGGCCTCACCGGCATGGGCACTTCTTCCAGCGACACGTACGCGGTCGTCTACCCTCACTGGTACAGCCGCTTCTTCTCAGCGGGCGAGCCGGTGAGCCTGCAGCGGGTGGAAACGATGGCCCGTCAGCAGATGCAGCAGCAGCGCTATCCCGACAACCCGATGATTCTGAATCTGATCGAGCAACGTGTCGGACAGCAACTGGTGCAGCAGCAGATTCTGTTGGCTGAGGCGGAAAAGCTGGGCATTCGCGCCACCGATGACGATGTGCGCCAGTACCTGCACACCGGCCAGGCAGGCCAGGTTCTGTTCCCCGATGGCAAGTTCATCGGCGATGAGCAATACACCAACCTGATCGCTACCCGGTTCAATCTCTCGGTGAAGGATTTTGAGGATGATGTGAAGCACGACATCATCATCCGGCGTTTACAGGCGCTGATTACCGCCGGGGTCACGGTGGGCGACCAGGAAGTCCGCGACGAGTATCGCAAGGGCAACATCAAGATCAAGTTTGACTACGCGGTGATCTCCTCGGACGAACTGCGCAAGACGATCAATCCCTCCGACGGGGACTTGGAGGCATTCTTCAAGAAGAATGCGGCACGCTACGCCGCAGCGGTGCCGGAAGAACGCAAGATCACCTACTTCGCGTTTACGCCCAATCAACTGCCCGGCGGCGTGCCGCAGCCAACCCAGCAGGAGATTCAGCAGTACTTCGTCGCACACCAGGCCGAGTACACCGTTCCTGAGCAGGCAAAGTCGCGCCATATCCTTATCAAGGTGGATGCGGGTGCGGACGCCAAGACCGACGCCGCGGCCAAGGCCAAGGCGGAGGGCATCCTCAAGCAGTTGCAGGCCGGCGCCAACTTCGCTGACCTGGCCAAGAAGAACTCCGACGACCCCGGCAGCAAGGACACGGGCGGCGAACTGGGCTTTGCCCAGCGCGGTCGCATGGTGCCGGAGTTCGACAACGCCCTCTTCACCCAGAAGATTGGCGACACAAAGATTGTGAAGAGCCAGTTTGGCTACCACATTGTGCAGGTGGAGGAGCGGCAGCAGGCGCATTCTCAGCAACTCAACGAAGTGCTGCCCACCATCCAGGCAACGCTGATTCGCCAGAAGGCGGCGCAGGCCGAGGACAATTACGCGCGTGTCCTGACCTCTGAAGCCATCAAGAACGGACTGGAGAAGACCGCCGCGGCCCATCACCTGGAAGTAATGACCACGCCGCAGGTCAGTCGCCAGGGTGTGATCGCCGCGCTTCCCGACGGAGCGCAGTTGCTTGCCAAAGCCTTCGAATCCAAGCAGGGCGATCCAGCGCAATACGCGCCTACCGGCGAGGGCTACGCGATCTTCCAGGTTACGGGGATTGCGCCGGCCCATGCGCCCAACTTTGCCGACTGGAAGAGCCACGTCGTAGATGACTATCGCGACGAGCAATTACCGGGGCTGCTCAGCCAGAAGACCAGGGAACTGGCCGACAAGGCCAAAGCTTCGAACGATCTGGCCAAGGCTGCCAAGGAAGTGGGTGCGACGGTGAAGACCAGCGACCTTGTGGGGCCGACCGGCCAGGTTCCGGACCTGGGCGAAGTGGCGCAGGTGGCTCCTCAACTTCTTGACATGAAGGTGGGTGACCTCAGCGGGCCCATCAACGCCCAGCGGACCGGCGTGGTGGCCAAGCTGGTTGATAAGCAGGAACCCAGCGCGGACGAGATCGCCAAGAACTTCGACATGACCCGCGAACAGTTACTGGAACAGCGCCGGCAGGACGCCTTCAGCGTTTTCCTCAGCAGTGTCATGAACGACTACAAGAAGAGCAAGCGCATCCAGATGAGTGCCAAGGCGAAGGGTCCTGAGATTCCTGGACTGTAACCAACCCGCCCGGAAGCCGAATCCAGCAGCAACAGAAAGGCCCGCAACCGTAACAGTTGCGGGCCTTTCTGTTGCTGATTCGACGATGTTCTAGCGCAGGCCGGTGGTCTGAAACGGCAGTCCGGTTACGGGCCAGTGGTCGGGCTGGGCGTCGAGATTGGGTGCAACAGCAGCGCCGGAAAACGATGCCGGGGCAACTGTGACGTTCCAGCCATCGAGCACCACCAGAGCGTCTTCCCCGTTGAAGGCGTTCAAATCGGCTTCGATGGTAATGGTTCTGGACTCATTGGGGACCAGCGATATGTAGTTGTCGCTGGCGTAGACGGGCAACACGCGCTCCCCGGAACGTTTGCGGCGCACCTGAAGATGCGCCATGACTGCAAGGTTTGCGGTCGGGTTGTGAAGCGTGACCGTCAGCAGTCGCTTTCCGTCCGCATCCTTGCTTTCCACGCTGGATTCAAGCGTAACCATGGGCAGGTTTCCGAGCGCGGTCAGATCGTCCGGATGCTCCGGTTGAGCACGCCAGTAGAAGTTGCTTGAAACCGGTTTTCCCTGGGCGTCGCTCAGATCGAGCCTGAGAAAGTGGACCGGAGAAACCGTAGCGGGAAATTCGATTGGGCCCAGGTTGGTGGCCGCTGAGGGTGGCGCCGTAACCGTTGTATCGTGCTGGTAGGCCACTGATCCGTCGAGGTTGTAGACGGAGACATGCGCTACGGCATTGCTGACTGCTTCCGGCAGGTTGTTGATCACCTGCAGGTCGCCCGTAGCCTCATTGAACTGAATATGCACCGGCTCGGCGGCATGTTTTACGGCAAACAGCGATGCATTGGGCTCCAGATCGTAGTGGTAGAGCTGCCACACAAAGCTGGGCTGCGCCGGGTTGCTCATCCAGGTGATGACGGCGGTGGTGGAGTGGAACATCTGCGCGTTGCGCCCCTCGTACATGGCGCGGAAGGCCTCGTAGTTTGCCAACTGCGCCTTGCGCACGAAGTCGGCGAGGTTGGCGATTTTGCCGTAGCGGCTGGCCAGGATCAGCGGGTACATGTCTCCGCCGGAAGCTCCCTTGGCCAGGTCGTGTTCGGCCCAATCGTCGGTGATCGTCTCCCAGTCTTTTTGTGGCATCATGCCGTGGATGGATTCGAGCGTAGGCACCGAGACGCTGCCCGTTTCCGTCTTGAAGAAGTCGTCCTTGACGATGTAAAACTCGCGCGGAGTGCGCCAGAGGTAAGGGCCACCGGAGCGAACGCCGGCGCCATCGGTGGAACTGGGCTGGTAGCGGCGGGTGGGCTCTAGCTCGGCCATCAGCTTGCGTAGAATCGCGTCAATCTCAGGGGGCGGATAGCCCTCGTTGCGGGCGCACCACACGGCGATCGAGGGATGGTTGCGGAAGCGCAGGATCTTCTCGCGGACATTGGCGATATAGGTGTCAAGATCAGTGGGATTGGGGCCGTCGTTTGGATTGGGCTGGAAAAACTCGTCCCACAGCAGGATGCCGTACTTGTCGCAGAGCTCATAAAAGTCTTCGCTGGTGCTTTGTCCCACCCAGTTGCGAATCAGGTTCAAATTGGCCAGCTGGTGCATGTGGATCTGAGCTTCCAGCCGCTCGCGGGGAATACGTTTCAAGGCTTCATCGAGCCCCCAGTCTCCGCCGCGAATGAAGACGGGGACGCCGTTGACTGAGATGGTCAGGTTGTCAGTGCCGGGGACGCTGTAAGTGATCTTTCTGACGCCGAAATCCACATCCTGCGCGTCGGAGATCTTACGGCCTAGCTTGAACCCGAGATGGAGCTTGTAGAGATTCTGCGCGCCATATCCGTTTGGCCACCAGAGCCGGGGATGCTCGATGTGCAGCCCGGGTGTGGTTTTGGAATCGAAGCTGACCTTCCTCGAGCTGTGCGGAGCGAGTTCGACCTGCTGCTGGAAGGCGATGTCCGCGATGCTGCCTTCGAGTACGCCCGTCAGTGGCTTGTCGCCTACGTTTTCAACGGTGGTTTCAATCGCCACGTCGGTTGAATCGGTCCGGGGCAGGGGAAGATCGGTTGTGACCAGCGGGTTCTTCACCAGCACGGGTCCTGTGGCGGAAAGGTAGACCTTTTGCCAGATGCCGGTGTCCCGATCGCGAATGGCGGGAATCCAGTCCCAGCCGATGGTAGACAGAAAGGTTGGGCCGTCGATGGCAGTTTCGCCGCCGTTTTGTCCCAGGCCGTTGCGCAAGGTGTGCTCGTGCGAAATGCCGGGGTGCGGTTGCGGTGACACGAGTACGGCCAGCACGGCTTGTTTACCTGGCTTCACATGGGGAGTGATATCGAAGATGCCCCGGCTGAAGGCTCCCCGCATGACGCCGACCTGTGCGCCGTTGACCCAGACGGTTGCGGAGTAGTTGATGCCGTCGAAGTTGAGCCAGATGTGGTGGCTGGCATAGGACTTTGGAACGTCCAGCAGGGTCCTGTACCAGTAGGAGGCGCGCGCCAGACTCTCGGGAATCGTTTCCGGGCGGTTGTTCTCACCATAGAGAGGCTCCGGATAGACGTGGTTGTCCACTAGCGTGGTGAGCACGGTGCCGGGAACGGTGGCGGTGTACCATCCAGTGGTCTGGAGGCCCGGAACCGCAACCTCCGAGCCGGATTGCGGCACTTTGGCTGCGTCTTGCAACTGCCAGCCAGCGGCCACGGCAAGTGGTGGGGGTGGGGCCGATTTCGCGCCGGCGGAAACAGGCGTCAGAACAGCAACTGCGGATAGCATGGCTAAAAACAACGATCGAAGAAGACGCATAAGCGGCAGGTTTATCCTCTGGACTCTCTTGAAAGGTTTGACAGCGTTGTGCGCCGGATACGCGCACAACGGGCACACGCTCGGATTATAGTTGGCGCGATGCGTCACGAATCGCCATTTATGCCGGATTCACCGATAATGAAGCCATGGAATTTCAACGGTCGTCCGGGGTACTCCTCCATTTGAGCTCGCTACCCTCGTATGGAGGCATCGGCGACCTGGGGCCTGCCGCCCACGAGTTTGTGACCTTTTTGGCTGCGGCCAAACAGCACGTCTGGCAGGTTTTGCCGCTGTGCCCCACAGGGTATGGGAACTCGCCCTATGCAGGCTCGTCGGCGTTTGCCGGCAACCCTTACCTCATCAGTCTGGAGTTTCTGTCCGACTGGGGATGGATTGACGGAGAGCGGATCGGTGGCCTGGCCGGACGAAGCGGCAACGTGGACTTCAACGAAGTTGAGGCGCGGAAGCTCCCGCTGCTCTACGAGGCGGCAGGAAATTTCCTTGACCGAGGGCAGCACGACCCGAAGCTGGCGGAACAATGGGCGCAGTTCGAGGAGTTTTGCCGGGCTGAGGCGGGCTGGCTCATCGACTATGCCTTTTATGCCGAGTTGCGGCGCCAGTACGCAACAGGTGCGTGGGCGGCCTGGCCCGAGCCGGTGCGCCGCCGGCGGCCGGAGGCGCTTGCGAAGGTGGCCGCGAAGCATGGCCGGGCGCTGCGCCAGGAGCAGGTGCTGCAGTTTGCCTTTTCAAAGCAGTGGAACGAACTGCGCGAGGTTGCGGCGCGCAGTGGCATTCGCATCCTGGGAGACGTGGCCATCTTCGTCAATATGGATTCGGCCGACGTGTGGGTTCATCCCGAGCTTTTCGAGTTGGATGAGGAGTTGAAGCCGCTTCGCATTGCCGGCGTACCCCCGGACTACTTTTCGCCCACGGGGCAGCGGTGGGGTAATCCGCTTTATCGTTGGAATGTGTTGGAGGAGCGGGGCTTCGACTGGTGGATCGAACGAATTCGCCGCGCCGCCCAACTCTATGACATTGTCCGGCTTGACCATTTCCGCGGCTTCGAGGCTTACTGGTCGATTCCCGCGGACGAGGAGACGGCGGTGAACGGCGAGTGGGTAAAGGCGCCGGGACTCAAGCTCTTCCGCGCGCTCAGGTCGGCGCTGGGACCGCTGCCGCTGGTGGCCGAAGACCTTGGACTGATTACGCCCGAGGTGGAGTCATTGCGGCTCGAACTGGGAATGCCGGGCATGAAGGTGATCCAGTTTGGATTCAGCGATAAGGGCGCGCACATCCATCTGCCGCACCGTTTTACGCCCGGCACCGTGGCCTACACCGGCACTCACGACAACGACACCACGCAAGGCTGGTGGCAGGAGGCCGGCAAACTGGAACGCAGCGCCGTCGAGGCCTATGTGGGACCGGTCCCAACCAGCAACGGCGTTGCCCGGCCGGTCTGGCCGCTGATCCGCGCCACGGAGGCCAGCGTAGCCGAACTGGCGGTGGTTCCGGCGCAGGATCTACTCGAGCTCGGCGCCGAAGCCCGCATGAACACGCCGTCCATGCCTGCCGGCAACTGGAACTGGCGCGCCCCTGAGGCGAGCTGGAAGCCGGAACTTGCGGAACGTCTGGCCGCGCTGGTCGAAGTGACGGACCGCGATAACGACCCATTGAGCGAGCCGGAGGAAGCGGAGCGCACTGCCGGTTGAGCCGAGCCGGGATTTCGACACGAATACCCTGGCCTGTCCGCTCCCTGCTTCGCCCTTCAACGCTCGGCGCGGGTTTCGTGGGATTCGAGATAATTGGGGAAGTTGTAAATCTCCTGCATCCGGGTGATCAGGGCAACCGCTTCTCTCTCAGTGATGCCCGCGCCAAAAGCGTGCGTCTCGTAGCCCGTCTGGAACTGGATTCTGCTCGTTTTTGGATCGGTATGCCCCTGGCTGGCCCAGGACTCGGTGGGAGGGATAAATCTCAAGTTGCGCACATCCACGTTTCGAAAGTTGCGCGTAGATAACTCGATGCCCATCACCCGGCGCTGAATCTTGATTTCGGTTGGATCCAGTATGAGGGCGGTTTCATTGGTGAAGGTCCACAACACCCAGCATATTGAGAAGAGGAACCCCAGAACATAAACCCCTATGGCAATCATTTGGAGTGCGAATTCAGCGTCCTCTGTGCGGGGCATCGCCAATAGATGCCAGTAGTGAATTGACGCAGCGACCAGCCAAATGGCAACCACCGGACCATAGAGAACAGTCATCGCACCGCGCCGCGCTGGGATTGTGACCAGAATGCCCTGGGGCATCTGCTTCCAGCCGAGCCGGCCCTCCAACTCTCCAAGCATCCTCATACCCCTTGCTCCTGGATGTTATCGCGCTTTGGCCTCCGTCGGCTACCGATCTGCTTTCCACATCTCGCGTTCAGGCGTTATAGCTCGGGCAGGTCGGTTGCTAGGTTGTTTTGTTCCGCAACCAAATCTTGCTATGCTGGCGGCACATGGAAACCGCGGCGATTTACACCCACGGCCTTACGCGGCGCTTCGGCGCGCTGACTGCCGTGGACGACGTCACGCTGAGCGTGGCTCCGGGACAATTTCTCGGCTTTCTCGGGCCGAATGGAGCAGGCAAGTCCACCACCATCAAGATGCTGACCGGCCTGTTGGAGCCAAGCGCGGGGACCATCGAGATTCTGGGTCGCCCATTTGGAGCCGGAGCGCTCGACCTGAAACGGCAGATCGGCGTGGTGCCTGAGGGGATGGCGCTTCTGGGCCGCCTGACCGCCCCCGAGTATCTGCGCTTTGTCGGCCGCATGTACGGACTCGGCGCGGAAGTCGCCAAGCGGCGCACCGAGGAGTTGCTGGAGTTCATGCAACTGGCCAACGAGAGCCGCAAGCTGGTGACCGATTTTTCCCACGGAATGCAGAAGAAGCTGGCTCTGGCCGCGGCGGTCATTCACGGGCCCAAGGTGCTGTTTCTCGATGAGCCGTTCGAGGGCGTGGACGCGATCGCTGCGGGACAGTTGAAGGCCATGCTGCAAGGGATGATCAACCGTGGAGCAACCATATTCCTGACCACCCACGTGCTGGAGATTGTAGAGCGGTTGTGCAGTCACGTGGCCATCATCTCGCGGGGCAGGTTGGTGGCCAACGGGTCGATTGAGGAACTGCGGTTGGGAGTGGCTTCAGCGCTGCCGGGTGCCGAGATGGAACAGCGGTTGACGCTCGAAGAGATCTTTCTTGAGATTGTGGGCGCGGGCGGCAGGCAGGAACCGGCGCAGGAGCTCTCATGGCTCGCCTAGACGGGTCTGGCCTGAACGGCTCGGAAATGCCCTTCACAGAAATGGCGGGTGCCGGACCGCTGGGCACTCTGGCGCGTGCGCAGTATGGGGCGCTGGCCCGCTTGCGCTGGCATATGTTCACAAACGGCCTGCGCTCCAGCAAGGGCACATTTGAGTTGGGCGCGCGCATCCTCGTGTATTTCCTTTACGCCGTGCTGGGTCTGGGCCTGGGGTTGGGCATGAGCGCGGGCGCCTACGCCATTGCATTGAATCAGGCGTGGGAATATCTGCCCATCTTGTTTTGGGTAGCATTTCTGATCTGGCAGATGATTCCCATCATGCTGGCTTCCTTTCAGGAACAGTTTGACTTGGGCAGCATCTTGCGTTTTCCGGTGAGTTTCGGGTCGTTTTTTCTGCTCTACCTGGTCTTTGGTCTGGTGGATATTTCCACTATTTGCGGCGCATGTTGCTGTTTCGGCATCTGGTCCGGCATCTCCGTGGCGCGGCCTGAGCTTCTTGGATGGACGGCGCTGGGGTTGGCGGTCTTTGCGGTCTTCAACATCCTTCTGGTGCGGGCCATCTTTGCGTGGATCGACCGATGGCTGTCGCAGCGCAAGACGCGGGAGATTTTGGCCGCGGTGTTTCTGGTGATTGCGCTGTGCCTGCAACTGCTCAACCCTGCGCTGTACCGGAGCAGCCATGGGAAACGACCAAGCCGCGACGAGCAGGCGGAGACCTACCGAAAGATGGGAGGCGACATTACGCCCTGGCTGAAGACCGCCAATGCGGTGCAAGAGTGGCTTCCGCCGGGGCTGGCCGCTCGCGCGCTGACTCAGGCCGCAAAAACACAACTTGCGCCGGCATGGGGTTCGATAGGGGTTTTGGGCTTGTATCTTCTGGCTGCGGGGGGTGTGCTGGCCGCGCGGCTTCGCGCCGAGTACCGTGGAGAAAATCTGGGCTATGCTCCACGCCGCAACAAAGCGTCCCCGCGCCGGCGCAGGGTTTCGAGCCCGAAAGAGATTGCGGTGCGCGTCGGCAACCCCGGCTGGTTCCTGGACGGTTCCGGTCCCATTGCCGCGGTGATGGAGAAGGAACTGCGCACTCTAATGCGTTCGATCCCGCAGCTCTATGTGCTGGGAGCCCCGCTGCTTATGGTGTTCATCTTCGGAGCCCTGTTTCGCTCGAGCGCATCGGGGGGACACATGTTCGCACTGGCGCTTCCGCTGTCGATGGCCTATGCAATGCTGGGGTTCACGCAGTTGTTTTCGAACAATCTGGGTCACGAGGGAGCGGGGATTCAGGTGATTTTTCTTTCACCCACGCCCATAAGAACCGTGTTCCTGGCCAAGAACCTCTTTCACGCGTTCCTGCTCTGCCTGGATGTTCTGCTCGCGGGTATCCTGGTCAGCCTGCGGTTGGGCCGTCAGGACGGTGCGGAACTGACGGCCACGATTGCGTGGCTCCTCTTTGCGCTGCCTGTCAACCTGGCCGTGGGAAACGTCTTTTCGCTCACCATGCCCTACCGCGTAAATCCCGGCCGGTTAACCCGGCAGCGCGGATCCCAAGGCAACGCGCTGCTGAGCCTGCTGGTGCAACTCGGTGTGCTGGGCGTGGGCGCGGTGGTCTTTGGGCTCTGCGGGTATTTGCGGAATTTGTGGCTGGCCACGCCAATCTTCCTGGTGCTCGCCGCGGGCGCGGTTTCAGCCTGGATGCGCGTACTGCGCAACACCGATGGAATGGCAAACCGGCGCAGGGATTCGCTGATTGAGACGCTGGTCAAGGCGGACTAGGGAGTTACCGGGAACAGACGGCAGCGGAGACGGCTCGACATGCCGGGATACTTGACAATGTGATTGAAAGTATAATGATGTCGCATCTCCAATATGCAGGGAGAGGGTGGCCAATGAGCGTATCGCGCAGGCATTTTTTCGAACTTGCTGGAGCTGGACTTTTATTGCAGTCGCAGCTTTTGAGGGGGCAACAATCCTCCGCGCCAAGTGCATCAATGAAGCCGGAGCAACCGCTTCTACCGCTTGGATTGCCGGCACAGGTCCCAATCGGGCGCTCGAAGGTTGCACTCGTTCACGGTGACGACCGGCGCAAGAACGTGTGCCAGGCGCTTGTGACGATCGACGACCAGGTCAAGGCCGGCTTACAGGGCAAGAAGTACGTTGTGATCAAGCCCAACAACGTTTCCACCAGCAATCAACTGGCGGCGACGCATGTGGATGCGCTCTCCGGCATCCTGGACTATCTGGAGCCGCGTTTTCGCGGTCCGGTGGTCATCGCCGAATCATCGGCGCGTGACACGATGGATGGCTTTGAGAATTTCAGGTACACGGAGCTGGTTTCGGAACGCCGGTCACAGAAGGTAAGCCTTTTGGACCTGAATCGGGAAGGAAAGTATGAAACCGCCTCTCTGATCGATTCCGATCTGCACGCCTCTCCCGTGCGCCTTGCGGCGCGGCTGTTCGATCCTGATGCTTATGTGATCAGCAGCGCGATGCTGAAAACCCATAACTCCGTGGTTGCCACGCTGTCCGTCAAGAATATGGTAATGGGGGCGCCTCTCCACAGTGCTCCCGGCGAAACGGCCTGGGATGACAAACACAGGTATCACGCCGGACCTCGCCAGCACCACTACAACATGCTGGTGACCGCGCAGAGGTTGCAACCGCACTGGGGAGCAGCCGTAATCGATGGATTTGAAGGGATGGAGGGGAACGGCCCAACCATGGGTACTCTCGTCCCGTCGCACATCGCCATTGCCTCCACTGACTTCATTGCTGCCGATCGCGTAGGCCTTGAAACCATGGGCATTAATCCCGATTGGGTCGGTTACCTGGTTTTCAGCGGACAGGCGGGACTCGGTCAGTATGATTTGTCGAAAATCGACGTGGTGGGCTCCTCAATAGCCTCGGTGCAGAAGAAGTATCGGCTCCATGATTGGATCGACCGTGAATTGAAATGGATGGGGCCGATGCAGGAGCTGCCGGTAAAGACAGGCAGCATACTCGAGCTGCACGACTATATCTACGGATAAGTCAGCCGCACTCAGCGGTGTATTGCACACTCCTGGGATCATGGGCCGAGCATGGCGGTTGTCGCAGCTCGGCCCAAGTCTTGTGAGTGGTGGGTTCCAGTACGGGTATACCTCAGAACGGAATATCGTCGTCGGAGATCTCGGCGGATTGGGCGATGTCGTCTGGCCCTCCGGCGCCTGCAGGGGTTCGCTGGTCGAAACTGGCCGTCGAATTGGCTGAACTCGCCGACCGGCTGTAGCCGCCTTGGCTAGCGCCGCCCGAGCCCTCATCACGGCCGGAGAGCAGCGAGAGATCGTTGACGATGATCTCGGTCCGGTAGCGCTTTGCGCCGGACTCTTTGTCGTCCCAACTGCGGGTCTGGATCTTGCCCTCGACGTACAGTTTGGAGCCCTTTTTCACGTAATCGCGAACGATCTCGGCGGTGCGCTTGAAGGCCACAAGCGTATGCCACTCGGTGCGGTCTTGCCAGTTGCCCTGAGCATCCTGAAAGCGGTCGCTGGTGGCCAAAGTGAAATTGGCGACGATGGTGCCGCCGGGGGTGGAACGGATTTCAGGGTCTTTGCCTACATTACCTAAGAGAATGACTTTGTTGACGCTCTTTGCCATGTTCCTGCACTCCAGTAATTGACAAGAATAGCAGAGGATCAGCGATTGCGGGCGACATGGCGGTTGCGAAGCCATTTGGCGATGCCCAGCGCCAGCAGCAGGCCGCCGAAGGGGATGCACATCAGGGCGACGATGAGGGCGAACCAACCGGCGTTGGTGCTGGCTCCAGTAGGCGAAAAGCCGCCCAGCACGGTTTCAAGCAGTACGGCGGCCAAAAGCCCCGCGCCCAGTATCGACGCGCCCCATCGCAGCAGTTCGCGTGTGCCGTCGTCAGACCGCACAAGGTCCCGGCTGTTGGCTCGATCGGATTTTGGGCCGTTTGCGGGCATCTGCCTTCTTAACCTTGTGCCAGGCGCAGCATCACGTAAGTGACCACTCCGGTGACTGAGACGTAGAGCCACAGCGGAAAGGTCCAGCGGGCCACCTTGCGGTGTTGGGGAATCCGCCCGCTGAGCGAGAAGAAAAACGTAACCAGCACCAGCGGCAAAGCCACCACGGCCAGAAGAATGTGGCTGGCCAGGAGAGGCAGATAGACGGAGCGCATGGCCGCGTGGGCCGGGTAGCGAACGTCGCCGTGCAGCGCGTGGTGCAGGATGTAACTGACCAAAAACAGCGTGGAGAACGCGAAGGCCGTGATCATGGCCGTTCGATGAGCCTGGATACGGCGCGCGCGGACGAACGTGTAGCCAATCAGCAAGGCGGTGGCGCTGAGGCCGTTGAGCAGGGCATTGAGTCCGGGCAAAAAGGCGAATTCCGTACTCGCCGCAGCGGCTGGGTGAATGTAAATGAGCCAGAAGAGGAACAGCGTGGCCCCCGCGCTGATGGCCAGAATGGCGGCAATGGCGGGTCGTGTACTCGGTCGGGCGGTCGAAGTCGTCATGTTTCCCTAGTGTTTTGCGAAGGCGCAGAGCATGAGTGTAGTAAACAGCAGGGGCAGGTAGAGAACGCTGACCTTGAGCAGATCCCGCGCCAGCATGCGGCTCTCAGTCTCATCCTCGGCGCGCAGAATGCGGGCGAAGCGGATGGTATAGGCCAGGTAGAACAGACCCAGCGCGGTGGCCAACACGGCATAGGCGATGCCCGCAATCCCCAGCAGCCAGGGCGTCAGGCTGACGGGAATCATCACCACGGCAAAAAAAAGCGCCTCGGCCACGGTGGACCAGCCGTCGGGCTGCACCACGGGCAGCATGCGGATACCGGCGCGGGCATAGTCGTCTCGGTAAAGCCATGCGATGGCCATGAAGTGCGGAAACTGCCACACAAAGAGGATGGCGAAAAGAGCCACGGCCGGCCACTCGATGCGGCCGCGGGCAGCGGTCCACCCCAGCATGGGGCCCATGGCGCCAGGGAACGCTCCAATGAAGGTGGCCATGGTTGTGAACCGTTTCAGAGGAGTGTAAATGGCAACGTAAGTGAAAGCGGTGAGCAGCGCCAAAGCCACGGTCAGCGGGTTGGTGTAGAGCATCAGCCAGAACGCCCCGAGGGCCAAAGCGCCGAGTCCAGCCAGAATTCCCTGGGCCAGCGAGAAGCGGCCTGCAGCCAGCGGACGGCCTGCGGTACGAATCATCCGCGCGTCGGTTCTGCGCTCCAGAGCCTCGTTCAGCGCGCCTGCTCCCGCTGAAACCAATCCGATGCCGAAGAGCGTATCCAGCAGGCCGCGCTGCACGCTTGAGATACCCGACTGCAACGATCCCAGGTAAAAGCCGCCCCAGCCTGTCACCAGCACCATGGCCACGACTTTGACCTTGAACAGCTCGCGGAAGTCGTGGATCAGCGTGGCCGTAGCGCCCGGCTGGGGCGCGTGGACTGCGCCCGGACCCAAACCATGACCATGCACGGTGCTTTCCATTGTCCGCGCGGCAACATCTTCCGGAACGGCGGCCTGGGAGGTGGGAGTCATCTGGATGGTTGAAAACCTCAGTAGGATTGCCCGGAATGCGCGGCAGCCGGGAACCTTTCCTGATGATAGCAAGCGGAAAGCTCTCAGAGAGAATCGGTTCGCCTGAGGACTTCACGATGCTGAGGCGATGAAATGCCGGGTGCAAGGCTGCAATAGCGTGTGTGTGATTAAGCCACTGCGGGAGCGACCGGTGTTTCCCCGGGCCCTCCCGGTTTCGCCGATACGGCTGGATCGGAACGGCGAAACGCATAAACCCACAGATAGAAGATGCCCACCATCAACAGAATGAGCGGGGCGGGAAAGACCTGCGCAGCTGTCAGCATCTGCCCAGACAGCCCCGTCGCGGACAAATGCAGTTTGCCGATCAGGCTAAGGAAAATTGCCCACGGTAAATCTCCGGTCACCACGAACCCGGCGCTAGTTACCAGAAGTGCGAGTCGCCCGATCAAGCTGCCCTCGGCCCAGAGCATGGCGCAGGCGGGAACCGTCAACAGCAGAAGCTTGGCATCATAGAGGTGATGATAGACGGGCAGCATGGAAAGGGCCGCGATGGACGCGATCGCCGGCCAGGCTCGCGCCGGCGAGGAACGGGATCGCAGAGTGACGACTACCCAGATCAGCAGGAGCGGCGCAAAGACAAGATAGCTGATCGGGTTATAGATGTGCGGATCGTCCCGGAAGACGCTGATGACCGCTTGCAGATTGACCAGCATACCCAGGCCGTGACCGCCCGATGATGCAGGACCAGGGTCGTTCAAACCGCCGTGTGCTGAAAACGCCAGAAAATTGGAGCGCCATTCCTGCATCCAGTGTGGCGCTACGTGCCAGACCCACAGAACTCCCGGCAGACACAGGGCAATCGTCGCCACAAGGGCCTGCCACGCGCGTTTGCGATAAACTCCGCCTGCCAAAAGGAAATAGAGCCACACCAGGCCCGCGTCTTGCGGCTTTACCGCGAGGCTGATCGCAAGGCAAAGAATGCCGGCCGGGATAAACCGTTCCCGAAGAAAGCACCACACGGCCACCACGCAAAGGCTCACTGCGATTGCGGCCGTATTGCTGAGAACAATAAGCGCTTCGCTGTTGGCGAGAAAGAAACCAATCAGCGCGCCGGAGACAATGGGCGCGTAATTTGCTCCCAGACTCCAAATCAGAAACGACGCAAACAGGATGCTCCCGACGAGGAGTGTCATCCAAAGCATGTGCGCCGGTCCCCATGGCAGCATCGCGAAGGGAACAGTGAAGGAAAATGTGGTCGGCAAATAGATATATCGCGTCGCAACCTCGCGAATTCTAGCGATATCGGACGGGTTATCTGCTCCCTCTGCCTGATATACGCGCATTACCTCACTTTCCATGTACGGATCGTGATGCTGAATCAGGCATCGCGCAGAGAAGTAAATTGCTTTGAAATCTACCATCGGGACGGCCGAGGTGTTCACCAGCACAGTGCCCAGCAAAAGAAACACCACGCTTCCCAGCAGCAGCAGATACAAACCGTCGAGCCGCGCTCTTGTCATCATGAGCCTTTCTCTGCGTCAGGGACGGTCAGCAAGCTCGAAATCCTGCGGATGAGTGGCCATTTCAGTCACGTGTCGGGAACCCGTCCTGATGATAGCAAGCGGGGATGTTTCGAGGGCGAGTTACAGTCAGCCCAATCGCGCGGCCTTGAGCACCGCGTCCGCGGCCTGCTCCGGTGTGAGCGCGTCGACGGCAATCGAGATGTGGGCTGTGCGGTAGAGTGGGAGCCGGAACCTGTAGCGGCTGGCCAGGTTGGCCATGTCGGCGAGGATGGGGCGGATGTGCTCAGTGCCGCGGCAGCGGTCCAGCGTAGTGGCCAGTTCGACCTCCAGGTGGACGAGCAGTGTTCCGGCACTATTCAGCAGGAGCGAACGGTTGGCGGGGTGTTCTATGGCGCCCCCGCCCAAAGCCAGAACCAGCGCTTCGCCGGCGGCCAGGCGGGCTATGGTCGTGTACTCTCGCTCGCGAAACGCAGCCTCGCCGTGGCGGGCGAAGAGTTCGGCGATGGTTGCGCCGGCTTCGGCCTCGATCACGTCATCCACATCCAGAAAGTTCCACCTCAGCCGTCGCGCAACCAGCGGGCCGACGGTGCTCTTGCCCGAGCCCATGAAGCCCGTGAGCACGATGCGGCGGGGTGGGGCGGCGGTTTCGCGCTCAGGCTCGGGCCTGATTCCGGATTGGATCTGTGCGGTCATCTTGAGCTTCTTGTCGGCCTGCAATGCTGTGGTCTCTCCTCAGTATAGGGAAGAGCGTTCCCAGGGCCGCATTTGGTCAGCCCAGTACCATCACCACGGCTCCGGCGGTGATGAGCAGGCCGCCCACCAGAACTGGAGCGGTGAGCTTTTCGCCCAACAGCAGCCAGGCGAAAATCATCACCAGAGGAACGCTGAGCTTATCCAGCGGCGCCACACGCGAGGCCGGTCCCAACTGCAGGGCGCGAAAGTAACACAGCCAGGACAGACCGGTGGCCAGCCCGGAGAGGGTAAGAAAGAGCAAGGTTCGCCGGTCGAGCGAGCGGATTTCGCCATGCTTGCCCAGCGCCAGAGCGATGCCCCAAGCAAAAACCACCACCACGCTGGTGCGCAGGGCCGTGGCCAGGTTTGAGTCCACATGCGCCACGCCTACCTTGGCCAAAAGGGCGGTGGCGGCGGCAAAGACCGCGGAGAGCAGTGCCCATCCAATCCAGCTCATACCGCTCATGATACGGCGGCCTCGCCGCCCGCGGTTCGGTACGCTATAGAATCGGGTCATGCGCCACCAGTTCGTCTTCTTGCCGATTGCGTTTGCCCTCGTGAGCCTTTCCGGATGCGGGTATCACACACTGGGCGCGGCTACCCACCTTCCGCCCGATGTCCGGACGCTCTCCGTGCCCGTCTTTGCCACGCGCACTGAGACGTATCACACTGAGACGGTGATGACCAACGCGGTGATCCGTGAGTTCGCCACGCGCACACGGTTCCGGGTAACGCCGGATGCGACTCCCAATGCGGACGCAGTGTTGCAGGGGACGATTCTCAAGGAGGTCATGGCGCCCCTGACTTACAACGCCTCGACGCAGGAGTCATCCAGCTTCCTTATCACCATTGTGGCTTCGGTTACGCTCACCGGCCGCGACGGCAAAATCCTTTACGAGAACAAGAACTACGTCTTTCGCCAGCAGTACCAGTCCACCACTGACCTGCCGACCTTTCTCCAGGAGAATCCGGCGGCCGTGGAACGCCTCTCGCGCGAGTTTGCGCGGGCGCTGGTGGCCGATGTGCTGGAAGGTTTTTAGCACGTCCTGATTCCAGGCCGCCACTCGTCCGCCAGGATGCTGTGCATCGCTAAAGATCTCACCAGGCCCGGATGCCGGCATTTCTTGAGACTTATCGCGGCCGATCGCCGGTGAGGAATTGTATGGCGTTCAAAATGAATCGTTCGTACAGCAGAGGTTGCATACCCCGGACCACTTGAAAGAGGATGGTTCCCTTGCCGAGACGCGACGTGAAGGTCGCTGCTCCCAGGGTATCGTGGTGATCGCGGCCATAGCCGGCAATCACCTCTACCGTTTCGCCATCGACCACCAGGCCGGAGGCGTTCTCAAAGCTTACCTGGTACTCCCATTTCATTACCTGGTTCGATGGCAGACCTGCATAGGCCGGATGATCTTTCAGGAATACCCACGTCCCCATCCAGCATCCCCGGCTTTCACCGGCCATGCCTGCATAATGAAAGGCTCCTGCGTTTGAGAGCGCCTTTGCAACCGCGTCGGCGCCGGCGGCTGTCTGCGCCAATACGAGCAAGGGCATTCCTGCCTGTACCGCGGTAATCAGCTCGTCCAGACGGAATGTGTCTTCCGGTGAGTCAAGTTCCTTTTCGTGACCCATCAGAATCGCCAGGTCATAGCGGGTTTCTGGATGAAACTCCTCCGTCTCGATCCGGCTGTGGGCAAGATGGCCGGCCAGGGCCTTCACGTCTCCAGCGACTCCGATACGCACGGGCCTGGAAAGAGCGGGAGATGGATCGACGACAAAGATTCTGGTTGTTCCTTCAGCCGCGGAGCTTCCTTCCAGACCGAGGCGCAAGGTGTAATAACCCTCGGTCGCCAGAACCGGGCTCGGGATGGCCTCCGCAACGTTGTACGCAAACCTGTCGGCCATGAACTCGGGTACCGCGTAGGTGTGCAATGGCGTTGTTTTTCCGGATGGATCGGTGATGGAAAGCCGAAGCGTGCCGGAAACCGCGTGGTTGGTTTCGTTGAGCAGGAAGAGATCGAGGAGGGCAGTATCGTCCTTCTTGTGGACCACTCCTCTGGGCTGCACCAGGGGTTTCAGCGGCTCAATCGCCGCACGAATCAGCTCCGGATCGCCCTTGAAATTCCGCTGGTTGTCCACCAGGCCGCTGTGGCTGTCAATGGGCTGATCCTCCCATCCATTGATGACAAGATAGTCGCTGGCGTCGTCGGTGCGGATGACCTGAAGAATGCGGCCCCAGGTCTCATAAAGCTTGTTGCCCGCGTCTAGAAACAAGGCTGCCGCCGTGGGAAACGCAGATCGGAACTGCCACTTGTCCAGAAACCTGTCATACGCGGCGAGAATTCTCTCGTGATCCGCGGCATCGTAGCTGTGGCCGCCGCCTTCGCGAATCGATTGCAGAGTCAATGCATGGTTATCGGGTGCGCCCCACCCGAGCATCTCGCCTTGCATGCTGATCTCGCGCCGGTTGCCTGTGCGCTGCGTAAAGTGGAGCGGATCGGTGTACAAGCTATCCTGCCAGACGCCCGGACCGCCGACCGTATGCGTATCGGACCAACCCGAGTAGCCGGTTCCATCTTCCACGAGAAGCTTGTCGTTATAGGGAAGATAGAAAGCCTGGTTGCGCGGCTCGACGCCGGAATGGAGGACTATGGTGCGGCTCGGATCGGCGTGATGCATTTCGTGAAGGATGTGAAAGATGCGTGGATTGCGCAAGTCGGGATAGATCTCATTTTGGAGGTCATACACCGCCAGGGAGGGGTGGCTGCGATGATCGCGCATCATGCGCAGAACGCGAAATGTTTCGTACCGCTGGCTCCAGCTCGCCGCCACAGTGCCATCGCCGGAAGTATCGATTGGAGGTTGCGTGGCGGGTGCGTTATTAGAGAAATTGTCATCGTGAAAGGTAAGAAATCCGCCGCCGGGTTCCATATAGCGCAGCAGTCCCAATGCATCGTCTTGGGCAAGCTCCTCGTGCTTGCCCAGGTTGCGGTGGTATTGCAGCGCGTTGAGCCCCAGCGACTTGGCTGCCAGGTCGGATTTGCGCGCCAGTGCGGCCGTTGGCCACAGGCCGTTGAATCCCCAGTAGCCGAATTCGATTGCCGAGTAAATGCGAATGCGTCTTCCATTCAGGGTGAGAATCGCATTGCTTCCGATTCCCCTGGGCTCGAACCAGCGAAAGCCGAAGGTCTGCTCTTTCCGGTCGCGGACGGCATTGTCGGCGGAGGTCGCGAGTAACTCCGCTCTCACCCGGTACAACGCGGGAGATTCGGGAGACCACAGCTTTGCCTGCGGATAACTCAGCGCCGCTCGAAGGGTACCTGTAGAGTGGGAGGAAACGCGCGTCTCCACTTCGGCGCTCGCCAGCGTGGCCTGCGAATCCGGCGCATACACTGAAAAGCGGATACGCGCAGCCGCCTCTTCTGCGTGCGTATTCCGGACCTCCGCCCAGGCATCCACACGAGTAGCCTGCGGCGTGTTCAACACCCAAACATCGCTCAGGAAAACCCTGTCGTGCACATGGAACGAGATGCCGCGATCCAGGCCGCCGAAACCTCGCCCGGCGTGGAATTCTCGCGTGCCCCAGCGCAGTTGCGTATAGTCACGCCAGTCATAAACCCCGCCGGGATTGGTGATTCGGATGGCGAGCGCGTTCGTTCCCGGCTTGAGGGCCGGCGTAATGTCGCAATCGTATGAGGTCTCGGCGATCAGGTCATAGCCGGTCAACTGCCGATTGACAAATACTTCGATGCGTTGGCGGAAGCCTCGAATATGGAGGGTTACCTGCTTCCCGGCCCAGGAGTCGGGCACGTCGAAGCTCCGCCAGAACCACGAGACGCCGCGATAGGCGCCGTTGCGGACTTGCGGGTCCCCCTCGGCATATTCGTATTCGGCAGTCGAATAGGGACGGGAGCCTAGCTGGCCCCAGTAATACTGCTCGGCTGAGGCCGGCAGCGCTACGTGGATTCCCTGTTGAGGGTTGAGAGTTGCCCATCCGCCGGTGGGAAGATGGACGGGCAGGCGGGCGATATCTACCTCATCGGGAAGAAAGAGGGCGTCGTCCTTCCAGGGCGCCTCGACATCGGGCCAAAGCCGCCAGCCATCGTCGGGGATTCTTACCTCGAAGCCAGGAGCGGATTCAGCAAAGAGTGGCCTTGCGGTGAGTGCGGCCGCGGCGGCTAAAGCAGAAGAACCCTGCAGAAAGCGGCGGCGTGTGACGGAATGCTTCGCGTCCATGTGCGATATGCCTGCGTGTCGGGTAGCGCCATAATCATACCGCGGTGCTTCGGCCCGCAGCCGTGCGGGGAAACAAAATGCGTCGGTGTTGCAACTTCCGGTCACCCTCGGCTCTTGGGACTGGTCTCGCCGCGCCGGGGAAGGTATTCTGGAGCTTCATGATGCACATATTCATTGGCAGCGGCGAAACGGAGCACGGCCTGTGAGCACCGGGCGCTGGGGCGCCGGATTTGCCGCAGTGGGCCGCTTTGTGGCGGAGATTGAGGCAGCCGCGACCGGCAAAGGTCCGCTCCGGCCGGGCTATGTACTCGCCGGCGACGAAGTTTTCTTATTGGATCGCTGCCGCGGCGCCGTGCTCAAGGGCTTTGTGCCGCCGGATCTCAAGGATTTTTGCCTTTCTGACCTCGACCTGACCGGGACCTCGATCTTCGAGGTGCTTGACCGGGCACAGACCCCCTCGCTGATGGCGCCTTTTCAGGTGATTTTCGTCCGCAATGTGCGCCAACTGTACACGCGCGGCGCCAAAAAGGACGAATTTGCGGCCCTGAACCGCTATTTCCGTTCGCCTAACCCGCAGGCGCTGCTGATTTTTGTAGCCGACTTCCTGCGCATCCCCACCGACATCCGGCGTATGGAAATGGATGACAAGAACCGCTTCGAGCGCCTCAGGGAGACCTTGGGTGAACATTGCGGCATGGTGGAGCTGGCCCGCGTAAACGAGGAAGACGCGATGCGCTGGACCGTAGCCACCGCGATGGAGGCTGGCGTTCGCATGGACCCCGACGCGGCCCGCGAGCTTGTGGATGCGCTGGGTGCGGATATGATGCTCGTCTCCTCGGAGCTTGAAAAGCTGTTGCTCTACACCCAGGGCCGCGGCCGCATCACCCTGGGCGATGTGGAGACCATGGTGCTGGGCGCGAAGCAGCGCTCGCTTTACGAGTTGACTGACGCCATCAGCGCCCGCGACCGGGTGCGTGCGCTGTCTCTGCTGCATGGGCTGTTGAACAGTTCCGACGCCGGCGAAGACGCCGCGATCGGTCATCTCTATATGCTGGCCCGCACATTCCGCCAAATGCTCATCATCCTGGAGAAGAACGTCCGCGACTCGCGCGCCATCTGGCAGGCGTTGTGGCAGGGCTTCCGGATGCCGCCTTTTGCCGCCGACGACCTCATCCGCCAGGCCCGCCGTTACAAGAACCGCCGCGAGCTTACACGGGCCTTGCGCCTTGTGGCGCGCGCTGACTTGGAATTGCGCTCATCCCCACCAGACAAGCGTCTGGTGCTGGAGCGGCTGGTCTACGAACTGGCTTCCGAGCCGAAACCCGTTTCGCAGCTCCTGGCATCGAACCAGCTTTCCTTCGATGTCTAGTTCAGCGCACTCCGTGCTCATTCAGCCACGGGCCGTACTCCCGGTCCAGGCCCTCGATATGTTCGAGGTACCCGTCGCGCAGAGAGCAGAGCAGCGGGCCCATCCGCACGCCTTCGCCATATTGCACGCGATGGGCTGACTGGAGCATATGCGCCAGCACGCTGTGGTGTTCGGCGCGATGTTCGGTCAGGCCGGGAAAGCCGCTCTGTTCCAGCAGTTGCTCTTCGCTCCAGAAGTGCATGCGCGTGAACTCGATCAGCCGGTCCAGCAGCTCACTGACCTCTTCCCGGCCGCGGCCGCGCTCCACAGCCAGGCGAAGTTCGTTCATCGTATCCATCAGGATGCCGTGCTGATCATCCATGGCGCGGACGCCGACGGTGCAGGCGTGGTTCCAGGTTAGAGGGGGCACATGAGTCTCCATGAATCACAACAGTAGATATCGGCCGCATCTCCGAAAATCGCCATAAAGTTGTAATTTTTGAGTGACAAAAGTATTAGCTAGAGGAACCGAGCCTCGCTGCCGCCGAATGAGCGCTTTCCAGCTCCGATAGGTCCGTGTTCCGTCTTAAATTCTCTTTGAGAAGGTGCACAATAGGGCTGCGCGCCATGTTCACTCCAGCGAATTCGATCGCGGCTCTGCTTACCCTTATTCCGCTTCTGGCAGCGGCTTTCTTTGCTGCGAGCGTTGACCGCTGGGTGCAAAGGCTGCCGGTGTGGGTTCGGCTTTTTTGTCCATCAGTCTTGAGCGTGCCCTATGCACTGGTGACATGTGCGGCCGGGACGTTCCACTGGGGATGGTTCGCGCTGTATGCCGCGCTTCCTGTCGCTGTGGCGGGCCTGCTCTGGCAATCCGGCTGCGCTGATGTCGATCAGCACGGCAACTGGCGGGATTTCGTGGTTCTTGCCGTGCTGGGCCTGGCGGTCGATCTGCGCTGGTTCGAGGGCGCGTGGCCGGCCCATTTGGCGATCTTCAACAAAATGCTGTTGCTGGACGCCGGTATCTACGGCTTCATCTTGGTCCGCCAGTTGGCTGGAACCGGCTTTGACCTGCGCCTGCGCCTGCGCGATGCGGGCATCGGTCTGCGCGAGCTGGCCTTCTATGCCCCGATTGCGCTGGCGCTTGGCCTGGGATTGGGATTTCTGCATTTCCACTCGAAGTGGCCAGGCCTGGGGCCGTTGGCCGGTGCGTGGCTCTTTACCCTTTTCTTCATAGCCATTCCAGAGGAGCTTTTCTTCCGCGGATGGCTGCAGAATCTTCTGGAACGGCGCATGGGTCGCTTACCGGCGCTGCTGCTGGCGGCGCTTCTCTTTGGCCTGTCCCACTTCAACAAGCGGGCGGTCCTCTTCAACTGGCGCTATGTGTTGCTGGCCGCGGTGGCTGGCGTTTTCTATGGCCGGGCGTGGCGGCAGGAGCGCCGGGTGGCGGCATCCGCCATCACGCACGCCTCGGTGGACGCGATCTGGTCTCTATGGTTGCGGTGATTGGATGGTGCCGTGTGTGTGCCCGTAAGTCAGGTACCCGAGGCCGACCCGCATGTTGTGATCTACCGGTCCGGGAACCGAGATGGCGATGGTGATGCCGAGAATGGCGTGCGCGATGGCCAGGGAATAGAGATTGCGGTAGCGCAGAAACAGCAGGCAGGCGACAAAACCCCAGATCAAGGTGACCGTGGTAAGGATGGGGCTGGGCAGATGCGCAATTGCAAAGATGACGGATGCTGCAACCGCCGCGGATCTTGCGCTCGGAAGCAACCGCAGAAACCGCGACAGAAAGAAGCACTGTAACAGGAACTGCTGCACGCAGGCCCAGAGCGCATAGGCGCAATAGGTCTCGATGAACAGAATCGTGCTGCCCGGCGCATGCAAGGTATGCAGTCTGACAGCCACCAGGACCACCACCGCGGCTGACGCGAGCGCCGCGGCCACCACCCAGAGGGAACGGGAAAAATTCACCGCACGCAAGCCCATCGCCTTCAGTCCGTCAAATGACACGCACGTAATGGCCACGATGGAGGCGGCTGCCACCAGCCAGAGGAATCTTTGCAGGGGCCGGGGCGTCCAGCACACCAGCAGAATCAGCACATACGGAATGGCAAGCTCAACGAGGATGCGCCGCTTGCCACGCGCGGTTACGGAATCTTCCCTGCCGGAATCGCTTGCTCTGCAGCCTTCCATGGAGAGCATGTTAGAGCAATCGCCTGCGCTATTCCAGGATCACGGCCGGTTCCGGCTCGTGGCCGTGCGTGGTGAGGGTGATGGCCGCCGTCAGAATCAGCGCGCCGCCGACCCAGGCGTACGGGCCCAGGTGCTCGCCGAGCAGCTGCACGCCCAGCCACGAGCCGAGCGCTGGCTCAATGTTCAGGAAGACCCCGGCACGCGAGGCCGGCACATGGTGGATGCCCCAGTTCCAGAGCAGCGTTGTGGTAGCCGTGCAAAACAGGCCGCTGATGGCCAGCGCCGCCCAGGCTGTGGCGCTTACGTGGGCCCACGGCGGTGGTTGGAAGTTCCGATGCGTTACGGGACTCAGCAGCGGATTCAGCAGCCACGGCCCGAGGATCAGAACAGCCAGCATGGCGGTTCCGGCGAGGATCGAGTAGGAGGTCACCACCGGCGGACTGTGGGTCAGCATCAGCTTCTTGCTGAGCAGAATCCAGGCCAGCGCGGTGATGAGCGAGGCCACGACAAGCAGATCGCCCGCCAGCGAGGGTTCGCCGTGCGCGGCTGGTCCGTGGCTGCCGCCCAGCACGATGAGCGCAGCGCCTACCGTGGAACCGCAAAGGGCCAGCCAGCCCATCCGGTCAAGCCGCTCGCCGGCGAAGAGCGCGGCGCCAGCGGCCAGCAGCACCGGCATGGAACCCACCATCAGTGAAGCGTGGCTTACGGTGGTCAAGGCCAGGCCGTGAAACTGGAGCAGAAACTGGATGGGAATGCCGAAGGCCGCCGAGAGCAGAAGAGTACGCATTTCGCCGGCAGTAAGCCGAACACGGCCCAGATTGGCCACCACCACCGGCAGCATGCCCAGTGAGGCAAACAGAAAGCGGTAGAGCACCATGTGCTCCACGCTCATTTCGTTCAACGCCAGTCTGCCAAAATAGAAGCCTGTGCCCCACAGGCATCCGGCCAGTGCACAGGCGCCGTAACCCAGGAATCTGATGCGCCGGCTGATCGTCGAGTGTTTTTCCATCCCTCTTTTAATGTCGCACACGCGGCAGACGCAGCATGCCACAGGCAGGGAGGAAGGCGATCAGACCGCGTCCCGCAACTTCGATCGCATGAGCCAGTTGGCCAGGAAAAGCGCTGCGATCGGCACCAACGGCCCGGCGACCGCCAAGGCCCAGTCTGGGTGTCGCGGCAGGACCTTTGCCGCATAGAACGCTGCGGCGGCGATAAACAAGACGGCTCCAACCCACTCCCATCGCCAGGCGACAATGAGCACCGCCACAATAATGGCCGCTGGAATCAGATGAACCATGAGGGCCATCGCTGTTTGCCAAAAGCCATGGCCTTCCTTGAAGACATCCAGGGCAAACAGGCACAAGAAGATTGCGAATGCAATGGTGAGGACTCTTGGCGACCAGAACAGAAGCCGCCCCAAATTTCGGCTCATCGTTTCACCTCCGCACCTGGGACAACGCGAAGACCGGCATAATTAGAGTGCCATCCACTGCTGAAGTCAAGGCGGCGGCGACGGACCGTTTCCTGGCCCATGCCGTATGCGCGAAGGAAGCCGGTTCACAGCACAAGACCCCGCTTATAGGCGAAAATATTGTTCGATGAAGAAACGGCTGCAAACTCTCGCGCGGCGGACGGGCCTGTTGCTGGCGGTTGCCGGCCTGTCGCTGTGCGCCTTGCCCGCAGCGCAGGCGCAGGCCAGCGACGTGTTTGCACCGGAGCAATCTCGCGTGGGCAAAGAGCGGCCGCTTCCTGACCAACTCCCTGCTAAGCCATCCATTCCGCCGTCGTTCACCATTCCCACCGAGCCGCTGGGGTTTTCCGCGCCCGGCCCCATCTACCTGGGCCAGCGCAATGCCCTTGCCTCGCTGGATTTTCTTGACGAAAACCGGCTGCTGTTTACCTTTCGCGTGCCCGGACTTATCCGCCGCGAGGCCGGGGACAGTTGGGGCGGCGACGAACGCCAGATCCGCGCCGTGGTATTGGCTCTGCCGGCGGGGACCGTCGAGGCTGAGGCCCTGTGGCCGGTGCACGACCGGCTGCGCTACCTGTGGATGCTCAAGGACGGCCACTTTCTCCTGCGTGACCGGGACGGCCTCCAACTGGGCGACGCCACGCTGGAGTTGAAGCCGTATCTGCATTTTCCAGGGCCGGTGCTCTGGCTGGAACTCGATCCCACGCAACAGTTTCTGGTGACCAACTCCCGTGAGCCCGTGTCGGCAGCGTCCACGCCCGGGGATGTACCCAGCCCGGCTACCGCTCGAGCCAGCGTGGTTGCGGACGGGCAGATCTCCGCCGGCCAGCCGCCCGATCTCGTGTTGCGCATCCTGCGGCGCGATTCGGGTCAGGTGATGCTGGTCAGCCGGGTTCGCTCCATGGTCCATTTGCCCATCAACTCTGACGGATATCTTGAGAGCCTGCGCGGCAGCGGCCAGAAGTGGATGCTGGATCTGAACTACTTCAGCGGTGGAAGCAGGATTCTGGGCCAGGTCGACTCGGCTTGCGCGCCCGTTTATGACTTCGTCTCAGAGCGCGAGGTGCTGGTCACAGCCTGCGTCTCTGGGGGTGCTGACAGGCTGGTGGCGATGGACACCGATGGCCGCCGCCTTTGGGAGGATCTGACCTCGGCCACAACGGTCCGGCCGCTGGTGGTTAAGTCGCCGGATGGCTTGCGGCTGGCGTTGGAGACACTGACCACTACCCACCCGATTACCGCCTACGCGCCCCTCGACAGCGAAGACGTGAAAGGCCAAATGGTCAGGGTGCTCGATGCGGCCAACGGCAAGGTGGCGCTTGCGGCCCCGGCCAGCCCGGCGCTCGACGCCGGCGGCAATGTTGCCATTTCGCCATCCGGCCGCCGCGTGGCCGTGCTCAATGCCGGCGCCATCCAGGTGTTTGAACTGCCTGCGCCGCCTCCGCTGCCGGACGCATCCGATCATCAGACCCGGCGCTGACGCGGCTCTCTTCGCCATTCCCGGCCCTTGCCAACCCGTGTAAACTGGGCGACGGGAGACTTTTCTTGGCTACGGCTGTCGTCCACTACGCGGCGGCCGCGGTTACTGACCGCGGTCGCAAGCGTCCTTCCAACGAAGATGCATTCGGATTCTCCGTCGAGCACGGAGTCTATGTCGTTTGTGATGGCATGGGCGGCGCTGCGGCCGGGGAGATCGCCAGTTCTCTCGCCGTGGACGAAGTAATGCGGCTGCTCGATCACCGCGCCGAAACCGACCCTGTGCCGATGCCGCTGGCGGCCGAGCAGGCCATCTGCGCTGCCAACGAGGCCATCTTCTCCCGCGCCCAGCGCAATCAACGGCTTAGCGGCATGGGCACCACCATGGTGGGCCTCGTGGCGGAGGATCGCCACGTCTGGGTGTTCAACGTCGGCGATAGCCGCTGTTACCGGCTGCACAACCGCCGCCTCGAACAGCTCACGCTCGATCACTCTCTGGTCGAGGAGCAGGTCCGGCTGGGTCGTATGACCCGTTCCGAGGCCTTGCGCTCGCCGCTCCGCAATGTCATTACCCGTGCGCTGGGCACCCAGCGCTGCGTCACGCCGGACATCTTCGAGCTGGAAGCCGAGCCAGGGGATCTCTTTCTGCTTTGCTCTGACGGACTGACCCGCGAACTCGCTGACTCTGTGATTGAATCCCTGATCAGCGGCGATTATCCTCTCGAAGACCTGTGCGCCCGCCTTGTGAACGCCGCCAAAAAGGCCGGCGGCCATGACAACATCACCTGCCTGCTGGTGCGCGCGGAATTCTAGGTTCTGCTGAGAGGCCTTGTCTAATGCCTGCGCGCACGCTGGAAAAACATGGCCAGCGATGCGCAGATCAACGCGAGATACCCCAGCGTCCGAAAGTTGTCGGCATACGCCAGCAGGGACGCCTGTTGCCGGATGCTCCGGTAGACCGCTCCCAGCGCCTCTTGATGAGCGGTATAGGCGCTTGCTCCCCCGATGGAAAACTTTGCTTGCAGGCCCCTCAGCACCGCCATCACGGCAGGGTTTCCCGGCGTGACGTTGGCCGCCAGATAAGTCTGGTGGGTCTGCGCCCCGCGCTGCAGAAAGGCAGTAACCGTCGATATGCCGATGCCGCCGCCTAGGTTGCGCATCAGGTTGTAGATACCGGTTGCATTGCCCATTTCTTCTTTGCGCAGGTGGCCCAGGGTCAGAGTGGTGAGGGGAACAAAGATCAGACCGGTGGCGAAGCCATTCATAATGTTTGGCACCACAACGGCAGCCATGGAAATGCCCAGGTTGATGTGACTGAGCAGAAAGATCGAGTAGGCCAGCAGCCCGAAGCCGCTGATCATCAGGAGACGCGCGTCGACAGAATTGACGATCACCCCGACCAGGATCATGGCCATAATGATGCCCAGGCCGCGTGGACCTACTGCCAGACCGCTGTTCCACGCCGTATATCCCATGAGCGTCTGCAGGAATAACGGCAAAAGGGCCGTCGTGCCATAAAGAGCAAAGCCGTAAATGACGTTGATCAGCGTCCCCAGGCGGAAATTGGGATCGGCCAGAACACGCAACTGCACAATCGGCTCTCGACAAGTCAATTCTCGAACGACAAAACCGATGAATGCGATTGCGGAAACGGCGGTGAACCATCGAATCCATGTGGCCCCAAACCAGTCCGCATCCTGCCCCTTGTCCAGCACCACCTGCATGGTGGCCAGCCAAACGGCCATCATGGCGAACCCGCGATAATCGATTGCTCCGCGAACTGCATGGCGCAGATAGGGAGGGTCTTCGATAAACATCCTGGCCATAAGGATGGCCACGATGCCCACCGGAATGTTGATGTAAAAGATCCAGCGCCAGGAATAGCTGTCGGTGACCCATCCTCCCAGGGTTGGGCCAAGCACCGGAGCCACCACAACTCCCGTCCCATAGACAGCCATCGCCGTGGCCTGCAAGCGGCGCGGAAAGCTTTCCAGCAGGATGGCCTGGGCCAGGGGCTGCATGCCGCCGCCACCCATGCCTTGCAAAATCCGGGCAATAACCAGCATTGGCAGGTTGATCGCCATCCCGCAGAGCAGAGAAGCACCCGTAAACAGCGCAATCGAAAGCATCAACAGTCGTCTGCGCCCGATGCGCCGGGCAATCCATCCGGCAGCGGGAATCATGATCGCGTTGGCGACCAGATAGCTTGTCAGCACCCATGTCGATTCATCGGTGGAAGCCGAAAGATCCCCGGCGATATGCGGCAAAGCGACGTTGGCGATCGAAGTGCTGAGCACGGTCATGAAAGTGGCTGCCATGACCGATGCCGCGATCATCCACGGATTCCCCGAAGGGAGCCACTCGCGATGCTCGGCTGCCGCGTCTTGGGTTGCGTCCTGGTTCATGCCCGGAGAGGAACTCATTCTGCGCTCCCGTCTCCAACAGGGCGTTCTGCAAGACTGACCATATAGTCAGTATAATAGACAGCATGGTCAGTAGAGCTTGAGTCCGCTCGATCCAAGGGAAAGTGAAGCCCGAGGTCTTGTGAAAACCAAACAGCAGATCGTCTCCGAATTTCGCCGCACCGAGATTGTCGATGCCGCTCGAACCGTTTTCGCGCGCAGAGGATTTGCGCGTGGAATCATCGACGACATCGCCAAAGAGGCGGGAATTGCCAAGGGAACCGTCTATCTTTACTTTCGTTCCAAGACGGAGATCTACAAGGCCGTTCTGGATCACGACATGAAGAAGGTGAAAAAGGGAACCCTGAAACGGATGGATGCAGCCGGGACGCTGAAAGAGAAGATCCATGCATTCATCCTTGCCCGCATTGAGAATGCGGAGGTACGGAAGGAATTCTTCCGCATCATGGATTCCGAGCAGGGAAGCCTGTCGCTGACGCTCAGCCAATACCGTGGGTTCGTTCGCGAACCGGTGCTTCACTTGGCTGCGGCGATAAAGGACGCTTGCAATCGCGGGGAAATCCGTCCAGTGGCCGCTGAAAAAGTCGCCTGGATGATTGCCGATATGACCCGAGGAACAATTCAGCGTAGGCTGGAGGGTCAAAGCGACAGCTCGGCGGAGGAGGATGCCCGGTTTCTGCTCGGCTTTATCTGGGCAGCTCTCGCAGTTGAGGCGCGAAGGTAGTGCGTGTGCAGATGCGAGAGGCGCAGTAAGAATTGCCACAACTGGAATGAGGAGTGGGGTGGCGGCAAGGAGGCAGGAAAATGTTCAATGTTTTAACGATCGCAAGAGAGTACGGCAGCGGGGGCTCCGACATTGGGCGCAAAGTGGCGGAACTCCTGGGCTGGGAGTGCGTGGACAAGCAGATCATCGAGCGGGTCGCAGCCATGGGGAAGGTGGACCCCTCCTGGGCCGAGCAGGCAGACGAACACGTCAGCGGATGGTGGGAGCGAGTGCTAAAGAGCTTTCGTCAGGGCGGTCCCGAGTCGTATGTCGGAGAAGGGCCCGAACTCGGTGTGGATCGCGATACGCTGCAACAATTCACCGCCAGTGTGATTGAAGGGGCGGCGAAAGAGGGTAAATGCGTCATCGTCGGGCGCAGTTCGGGGTGCGTGTTGCGGCACCACCCGCATGTGCTTCGTGTCATGGTGTACGCACCGCTTGGTGAGAAGATTGCGCGCATGAAACTTCGCCATCCGCGGGAACACGATCTGCAGGCTCTGCTGCATCGCGTCGATTCCGAGCGCACCCAGTATGCGCGGAACTACTACGGCTGCGACCCGTCGTATCGCGGACTCTACCACCTTTGCATCAACAGCACGCTGGGCATTGACGCTTGCGCCAAGCTGATTGTGCAGACCATCCAGTCTTCATAGGTAAGGCAGGAGCAGGGAAGCGTGGATATCCCTGGTCCGCCCACGAAGCTGTCCTTTACAGGCATGATCGACCGGCAGACACAGGATTGCGGCAGGGACGGTCAGTCTTGGGGAGATCCGCTCCATTCCTCGACGAAAAGGACATTGCAGGCTCGCCGGGGAATGCTTAAAGTTGCGCGATGGTGGCGGTTGGCGATAGCCTTCTTGTCGACAAGGAGACAGGATGAGCAAGGCAAGCCAGGGCGGATCCGCCTCCGTCGATCCCGCGAAAATTCCACAAAGAAGGCTGTACACCGGGACCACGATGCCAGCCATCGGCTTGGGCACGTTCGGGTCCGATCACGTCACACCGAGCCAGGTTGCCGAGGCCGTAAAAGGCGCGGCTGCGGTTGGCTACCGGCACTTTGATTGCGCCTCGGTCTATGGCAACGAGTCCGAAGTCGGAGCATCGCTCCAGGCAATTCAACAAGGCGGTGTAAGACGCGAGGAACTCTGGGTCACCTCGAAGCTTTGGAATGACAAGCATGGCGAGGATGATGTCATCGCCCAGTGCCGCAAATCGCTCGCCGACCTGCGGCTCCAGTATCTCGATCTCTATCTTGTCCACTGGCCTTTTCCCAATTTCCATCCGCCGGGCTGCGATGTGACTTCCCGCAGCCCCGACGCCAAGCCATACATTCACGCCGACTACATGAAAACGTGGCGCAAGATGGAAGAGTTGGTGGATCTGGGTCTGACGCGGCATATTGGCACCTCCAACATGACCATCCCCAAGCTGAAGCTGGTGCTGCGTGACGCGCGCATCAAGCCGGCGGTGAACGAGATGGAGTTGCATCCGCATTTTCAGCAGCCGGAGTTGTTCCAGTTTGTCGTCGAGAACGGCATCCAGCCCATTGGCTACTGTCCCATCGGCTCGCCGGGACGCCCCGAGCGCGACCGCACGCCGGAAGACACCGCGCCCACTGAAGATCCGGTCATCGTAAAGATTGCCCGGCGACACGGCATTCATCCCGCGGTGGTTTGCATCAAGTGGGCAGTTCAGCGCGGGCAGACGCCGATTCCGTTTTCAATCAACAACTACCTTGCCAATTTGCAGGGCGCTGCGAGTGATCCGCTCAGCGAAGAAGAAATGCACGAGATCGCCGCTATCGACCGCAACTGTCGCCTGATCAAAGGCCAGGTTTTCCTGTGGAAGGATGGGCAGACCTGGGAGGACCTCTGGGACATGAACGGAGTGATTACTCCGGCTTAACATTGCGCTGGCGTAAGAGCGGCCTCTCAGCCGGAACAAACAACGGGGGAACAGAGAGATGCAAGAAACCATGACCGCGGCGTATCTGCCCGGTAATTCGACTGTCGAACTGCGCAATGTGCCCATTCCGGTTCCGGGCCACGGAGAAGTATTGTTGCGCGTGAAGGCCTCAACCATCTGTGGTTCGGATATTCGCTGCATTTATCACGAGCACCTGGGCAAGGGACCCGAGGGCTACCAGGGAGTCATCGCTGGCCACGAACCCAGCGGGCAGATTGTAGCCGAAGGTCCGGGTTGTCGTCGCTTCAAGCTGGGCAATCGCGTGATCGTCTATCACATCTCCGGCTGTGGAGTGTGCAACGATTGCCGCCGAGGCTACATGATCTCTTGCACCAGCGAGAAATACCGCCGCGCCTATGGATGGCAGCGGGACGGCGGCATGGCCGGGTACATGATCGCGGAGGAGAAGGATCTCATCGCATTACCCGATGAACTCTCGTTTGCCGATGGCGCCCAGGTGGCTTGCGGATTCGGCACCGTCTATGAAGGTCTTGAAAAGATCGGAATCAACGGCAATCATGCTGTGCTCATCACCGGCCTGGGGCCCGTGGGCCTGGCAACGGGCGCGCTCTGCCGCAAACTCGGCGCCAACAAGATCATCGGCATCGATGTCGTTCCCGAGCGCATGAAGATTGCCATCGACCTTGGCCTCTGTGACGCGGTACTGGCGTCGGGACCCGACAACGTAGCCCAGGTGAAAGAACTGACGGGTGGTTTCGGCGTGGAGCGCACGGTGGATTGTTCGGCTCACTATGCCGCGCGCGCCACGGCGATTCGCGCTACGCGCAAGTGGGGAAAGATCGTCTTCATCGGCGAAGGCGGAAAGGTCGAGATCAATCCATCGCCCGACATGATTCACGATCAGAAGACGGTCTACGGTTCGTGGGTTACTTCCACCTGGCTGATGGAAGAACTGGTGGAGAGGCTCGTCCGCTGGAACCTTCATCCGGCCGATATCATCACCCACAGATTTCCGCTGGAGCGCGCCGGCGAAGCCTATGCTCTCATGGCCTCCGGCAAGTGCGGCAAGGTTGCCGTCTGCGCGGATGAAGAGTTGAAGTAGAGTTGGAACGAGGAAAGAAGCGATGACTGAGTTAGTAACTTCCGCTGCGCCCGATTGGGAGCACAGATTCCGCGCTTGTCTGCCGCTGTTTGGCCATCGCAACTGGATTGTGGTTGCCGATGCGGCCTATCCTGCCCAATCGAAGTCCGGAATCGAAACGATTGTCGCAAGCGCGGAACAGATTGACGTTGTTGGGAAAGTCCTCAACGCCATTACCTCTTCCAGCCACGTCCGGGCAAATGTTTATGTCGACAAGGAGCTTGCCTTTGTAGAGGAAAACGACGCGCCTGGCATCGTGGAATACCGGCAGCAGCTCAATGCCGTGCTGTACGGCAAGAGCGTCAACTGCATTCCGCACGAGCAGATCATCGCCAGGCTCGACCAATCCGCACAGCTCTTCCGCATTCTGATCGTTAAGACGGATATGACGATTCCCTACACCTCTGTCTTCTTCGAGCTCGACTGCGGCTATTGGAACGCCAGCGCGGAAGAACGCCTCCGCCAGGCGATAGTGGTCTCGGATTCGAAGTAGACCGAAAAGTCCGCGCGAAAGCGTGGGAACGTGGCTGACCAGGAACGACCTCACCGTTAAAGGAAGACACTCGAATGGCTTTGAACCGGCGCGAAGTACTTCAGTGGATGGGCGGCGCATGTTCCGCTCTTGCTCTCTCAAAATTTGCAACTGCCCAGGGGCCTGCGCAGGGCGCTGGCTTCCTGCCAACCAGGGAGTCTCTCAAGAGCTACCGGATTCCAGGCTGGTTTCGCGATGCGAAGTTCGGCATTTGGTCTCACTGGGGGCCGCAGTCGGCAATCGAGGATGGCGATTGGTACGCCCGCAACATGTACATGCAGGGATCGGACCAGTACAAGTACCATGTGGAACATTACGGGCATCCCTCCAAGGTCGGCTACAAGGATCTGGTCAATAACTGGAAGGCCGCCAAATGGGACCCGGAACACCTGATGGGTCTGTACAAGAAGGCGGGCGCAAAGTACTTCGTCAGCATGGGCGTTCACCACGATAACTTCGATCTGTGGAACTCAAAGTACACGCGCTGGAATGCGGTCAACATGGGGCCCAGGAAAGATGTTGTCGGAATCTGGCAGAAGGCGGCGCATAACCATGGTTTGCGCTTCGGCGTCAGCGAGCACCTTTGGATCAGTTACAAATGGTGGGCCGTCAGTCATGGCGCTGACAAGACCGGTCCGCTGGCCGGAGTTTCCTATGACGGCGTCGATCCCCAGTACGCAGACTTGTATCACGATGCCGATTGCGCCAGGTTCATCGACAAGCTCGATTGGAATGACGATGGAATTCCCGATGCGTGGAAGCGTCATTACCTTGACCGCATGACCGATCTCATTGACAAGTATCGGCCCGATTTTCTTTACACCGACGGCCACCTCCCCTTCGAGGAGTACGGGTTGAAGATGGTCTCGCACCTGTACAACGTGAGTGCGCAGTTGCATGGAGGCACCACCGAAGCCGTCTACACCAGCAAGGAGCCCTCGGATTGCGCAGTTGGCACCTGTCTGCTGGATCATGAGCGCGGCGTTTCCGACGGCATTGCGGAGAATCCCTGGCAAACCGACACCTGCATTGGCCAATGGCATTACAACCGGGGTCAGCAATACAAGACGGCCAAGAAGGTGATTGACCTGTTGGTCGACATCGTGAGCAAGAACGGCAATCTTCTGTTGAACTTCCCGCTCCCCAATTCGGGCGAACTCGACACGGAAGAGATCAAGGTGCTCGAAGGCATCACCGCGTGGATGGCGGTCAACAGCGAAGGTATTTATGCCTCGCGTCCGTGGAAGGTATACGGTGAAGGTCCCTCTACCAAGGTCAAGATTGAAGCCGGCAATTTCAACGAGGATAAACAGAAGGACCTCGGCCAGGAGGATGTTCGCTTCACCGCCAAAGACAGCACGCTCTACGCCTTTGTAATGGGTTGGCCTGAGAAGGATGCGGTGGTCCGTGCTCTTGGCCTTGCCAGCCCGCAGAAACCGGGCAGGATCCGCAAGGTGGAACTGCTTGGGCACAAGGGCAACCTCAGTTGGAAGCAGGACGAAGCCGCATTGAACGTTGAGATGCCCGCGGAGAAGATTTCCGATGTGGCCATCGCGTTGAAGGTAGAACTGGCGTAGCAATTGAACGAGACGCATCGGCGGTTTGCGCCAGAGCGTGTGCGTGCCTTCTTTCCTTTGTAAGGAAGGCGCTTCCGCAACCGGGAAGAATTGGCCACCGTCGCCTCCGTCTTGGCAATGGGGTCGGGGCTTGGCCGGCAGAAGTTTCTCACTTCATTGAAAGCCAGCGAACACACAAAAAATGGGCGGCAGGTTTTCACGCCTGCCGCCGCCCGTCCCTGGGTTGTCTTGAAATTGCTGCAATCGTGCGTTTACTGCAAAAGCTTGGTGACTTCCTGCTCCACGCTGTTGGCCTGCGCGAGAGCAGCGATGCCGGTCTGGCTCAGAATCTCATACTTCGACATGTCGGACGTTGCCGATGCATAGTCGGTGGCCTGAACCGCGTTTTGCGCTGAAACCACATTTTCCTGCTGCGTGCTCATCACCTGGCTGATCGCGTTCAGCGTGTTGATCTGCGCGCCCACATAACCGTCCTGCGCCGACATGTCGCTGATGGCCACGTTCAGATTGGTCAGTGCAGTCTGCGCGTCAGACTGACTCAGCAAATCGGTGCCGTTCAGGTCCGCTCCGGCGCCATCTGAGTAGCTGATAGTCGCGGTTCCCGTGGTGCCGTTGGTATCCGTGGTCATCGCTGTAACCGCGGTGCCGCCATTTCCGTCGCTGGTGTCCGTGACAGAACCTGAAATTCCCGTGCTGTAGTAGGCTGCCGGCGGGGTGAATAGGTTGGTCGTGGTCAGGGCTCCGGTATCTGTTACGGCTGATGTATTCACTGACGCAACAGAGTTCGCCGTGGTGGATGCCAGGGTCAAGATCGTATTACCTCCGGTGACCGTGGCCGTAATCCCTAGATCCAACCCGTTGATGTAGGTTCCCAACAAAGCGATCGTGTCATTGTTGTTTGCGGCGGAAAGGACAATTGGATCGACGATGCCGTTGGCTCCCGTCAGGTCCAGTGTGCCGCCCAAAATGTTGCCTGCGGCAGTCGTTGTCAGTGTGCCGATCGTACCCGCGCTGCTGGTCATATCCGCAAGCGTCGTGGGCACGTTGGCCAGAGTCAATGAGTCAAGCGGATTCGTCGTGTCCGCAAGGCCTGTGCCGTAGACAGAGAGCGTCGAGTTAGCTGAAGTCAGCGTTAACACTGAGCCAACCACCGAAGCCGTCACTCCGTAGCTGCCGGCGTTGATCGTAGAAGCCAGGTCGGTCAGGTTATCCGTTGAATCCGGTTTGCCCAGCGTGATCTGGTTCGAGCCGATGGTAAGCGTACCACCCAGGTCGTCGGTGGATGGCCCGGATAAAGTCAGCGTCCCCACACGGCCATCGTTTGTGCCGGCTCCCACGCCTTGACCGGAGATTAAAATGCCGGTTTCATCGCCGGCGCCCAGCGCGCTGGAGATTGCAGCGGTTCCGGCGCTCGCCGCCGTGGTGAAGGTGGCGTTCAAGCCCAGGCCCGAAGCATTGACGGCGTTGATCAAGCCCTGTGCGGTGTTAGCGTAGCTGGTGCCCGCGCCCACGGTGATTTGCGCCGTGGCGTTGATCGCCGAACCGCTCGCGCCCTTGGTCAGATAGTTAACCGCAATCGTGGTGCTGACGCCGCTGAGGCTATCGGTCACCGCGGCATTCACGCCGCTCTTTGAAAGATTGATAAACACGTTGTCCTGGCCGCTGGCGTAGGACATAGCGCCGCCGGTGTCGCCGATGCTGGACTCGGAGAGAGAACGAATATTCAGATCGTCGATCGATGAGCCGGTAGACGAAGAGTCTCCCGTATAAATGGCCACCGTGTTGCCGGTGAACACCTGCTCCTGGTTGTAGGTCGTCGTCGAGCCGATGTTATTCACTTCGGCCAGGATTGACTGGTACTCCTGGTTCGCCGCGCTGTCTTGCGTCGAGTTGAGGGTGCCATTCGAGGCTTCGGTAGCCAGCGCAATGGCACGGTTAAGCAGGTTCGTCACTTGCGACATGGCGCCATCGGCCACCTGGAGAAGCCCCACGCCTTCCGTGGCGTTGGTCTCCGACTGCGTCAGGGCGGTCTGATTCGCCTCCAGGCCATTCACCAGCGAGAGACCGGCGGCATCGTCCGCGCCGGAATTGATTCGCGAACCTGAGGACAACTGCTGCAACACGGTCTGCAAGCTGTTGTTCGTGTTGTTCAGGCTGTTTTCTGCGTAGATCGCTGACAGATTGTTTAAAACACCGAGGGCCATGGGGACTACTCCTTCTTGGATGCCTTGACTCACGCCCATGCCCGCCAATGCTTCGCTTAGGTTCGGCAGGCGTTCCAAAATTTCCGGAAAGGAGTTCTTGCATCCACCCCCTTCATCGGTGCGGACGAAAATAACTTTAGTCACAAATTTTTGCAGCGTTCCCGCACAGGTTGTCGCACGTTGCTGCATGACTGGCCGGGCTCCGCACAATTGCTGCCCAAATGCGATTCACTTCATGCCCCAATGCGCTCCATTGGATTGTCCCGCTTCGCGACAGAATCTCCACCGTTTCGGCTCTCTTGCATCTCCAGCGTTGATACGCCCGCGAAAGCAAAGACCCTGGAAATGCCGCAACAAGCTCATCTCCATCATGGCCGTTTCATGCCGGTGCACTGCGGCCAAAAAGAACGGCGGCAAGAGGGTTGTCCCTTGCCGCCACCGGTCTCAACAACAACCGTATTTGCTCTCCGCATTGATGCAGTTTACTGTGGGTCTCCAACTCCCGGAACTCCCGGCGCTAGCGCTTCGGGTCCACCGGCGCCCTCGTCAAGCATGCTCAGTGGTCCCCCGGCCTGCGGAGCGGGCTGCGCGGGAGGCGGCGGAGGTCCCTGACGTTGGTACTGGTTGCCCTGTCCCTGGCTGCCCGGTTTCCAGCCGCTCCGTCCCTGATTGCTCCGTCTCTGGCCCTCTTGTCCCCAGTTGCGGCGCTCCTGCTCATGGTTGGCGCGGTCAGCCTGCAACTGCTTCCACTGCTCCGGCGTCAGCTTGCTGCGAATGGCCAGCAGGAAGCGCGCATTCGCCTTTTCCAATTCGGCTCGTGCCTGGGCTACCTTGTCGATCTGCGCCAGGATCTTGCCCTCGTTCGGTTGGTCTTCGCCCATCAGGGGCTCCAACCCCAGCTCGGCCTTCTCCAGACTGCCCCGCAGGTCGATCAGCGTCTCGCGATGCTGAAGCAGAGTGTCGTCCATCGCCTTCCTCTGCGCATCGGTCAGCTTCAGCTTCTCCACCATCTTTGGATTGTTCCACCAGCGTCCAAGGTCGCCCTGGGACCCAAATGCCCTTTCAAACGGGGGACGATGCTCCCCAAATCCGGGTCTCGATCCCATGCCCCCGCCTGGTCCCTGTGCCAGCGCCGATCCCGCCATCAAGACTCCTGCAATCGCCACTACCAACCGAACTGCCATGCTTGCCTTCATCACGCTCTCCTCCCCCATCGTGTGTTAAAGATGTTGCTTCTGTTTCGCATTTCCGCCGTTATCCTGACCGCCTACTTGGCGTCGTCCTCGGCCATCAGTTGTGCCAGCGGCTCCATAGCGCTTGGAACTTCACGCGATACATCGCTGTCCACCTTGGCCAGCAAATCCTCTTCTTCCCGAGCCCGTTGCTCAGCCGCCAGCCGCTGCTGCTGCACCGCGCGCGCCGCTGCCGCCTTCGCCATTTCCTGCTGGTGATGGTGCTCGAATACCCCGCCCCCGGCAGCTCCGGCCACCAGAACGCATCCCAGCGCCCATCCCGCTGCCAGCCGCCAACCTCCATGCCGCACAATCTTCGCCGCCGTCCGGGGCTTGCCAAACTCCGCATCGCTCCAGGCATGAACGCTCAAGCGGAAATTTATCAGCGCCTCAGCCAGTCCCGAATCCATTGCCTCGTTCGCCAGTTTGTCCTCAAGACTCATCGTTTTCCCCCCAGTTCCGCGCGCACTCTTGCGACAGCCCGCGAAAGGTGCGCCTTCACCGTTCCCTCGCTCAGCCCGGTGGATCGCGCAATCTCGCTTAGTTCCTGCTCTTCTACGTAGCGCAGTAGAAAAACCGTCCGCTGCCGCTCGCTCAAGCCTTTCACCGCCTGCCAAACCTGCTTTACCTGCTCCCGCGCCAGCAACTGTTGCTCCGCCGATCGCTCTCCGTTCGGCAGCCACTCGCTGGCCTCGTCGAGATCCACTGCGTTCGTCTGCGTCTGCCGCCAGAACTGCATCCGCCGGTTCCGCCAGTGGTCCTTTTGCAGGTTGATCGCAATCCGCATCAACCAGGTCATCGCGCTCGATTCGCCGCGAAAGCTACCCCAGTTCCGGTATGCCTTCAGGAAACACTCCTGCGTCAGCGTCTCCGCCAGGTCCACATCGCGCGTTGAAGCCAGCAGAAACCGAAAAATCTGCGGACGGTGCGTCGTGACGACAGTCGAAAAATCCTGCGCGGCAATCTCTTGCGCCGTGGCCATGGTCATCGTTTCCAATGCTGTGCCGGCTGCCATCACTTTGGTAGACGCCCGCACAGGGTGCAAGTTTACAGCCCCGTTCGCTATTCTCATCAATTTGGATTGCCGGGCGCATGGGCAATTTGCAATCGGTCACGAAGTGCCGATGATAGACTGAAGCCGGCAAACGCCTTCCGCACCATCCGTTTCACCCAGGAAATTCCGCCATGCTGCTTGCCTCTCTCCGCGACCAAGTCCTCCATGCCAACCGCGAGATTGCCCGCCGTGGCCTGGCTCCGCATACCTTCGGCAACGCCAGCGGCATTGACCGCTCCGGCCCGGAACCCCTCGTCGTCATCAAGCCCAGTGGCGTGGACTACGCTTCGCTGACCCCGGCCGATCTCGTCGTCACCAATCTCGACGGCAAAATCGTCGAAGGCTCCTTGCGCCCATCCAGCGACCTGGATACGCACACCCTGCTCTATCGCGAATTCCCCCAGATCGGTGGCATCGTCCACACCCACTCCGAGTTTGCTACCTCCTGGGCGCAGGCCTGCCGTCCCATTCCTTGCCTCGGCACCACCCACGCCGACTATTTTCACGGCCCGGTTCCGGTTACCGAACCCCTCACCGCCGAAGAAGTAGCCCAAGCCTACGTTCGCAATACCGGCGCCGTCATTGTCCGCCACTTCCGTACCCTGGGTCTCGATCCCGTCGCCGTCCCCGGCGTCCTGGTTGCTGGTCACGCTCCCTTCGCCTGGGGAAAAACCGCCGCTGAAGCCGTCGAGCACGCCGACGTTCTCGAATACATCGCCCGCCTCGCCTTTCGCAGCTTCCTGCTGGGCGCATCGGATTCCGGAATTCCGTCGTACGTTTCCGAACACCACTACCTGCGTAAACACGGCCCCAAAGCTACTTACGGCCAACTCTGACCGCGCAAATTCCCGTCTTTTCGCTGACCCTCATCGCAAAGCTCAACCCGCCGCAAACGGTGGATCTACAGTATCTTTCTGCGCAAGTCCGACCTCGTTTCAAAGAATACCTTTTCTCATAACTCGATCCCTTTCGGTGGATACGGCCTACCATTTCCTGCATTGTCTCTTGGGATTCATAGATTTCCGGGTGACAATTCCCGGAACAATGCGTCTCTATCTCGCGTGTCCTCAGTCGGTTGGCGATCCGTATTGGGGAATTCGCCCATTTCTCCAACATGGCAATCAACGTGCAACAAATTCGACAGGTGTGCAACAGATTCAGATGAAGTAAGAGTGTCCCCGAATGGAAACGAGCCTCTTCAATCGCTTGCAGGCGACTCTGCTGGCCGTGGCAACGGTCGGCCTGTTTGTGTTGGCGATGCTGAATCTGCGCCAGGAAAGCTATTTCCCGCAGCCCGACGACGGTGTCTGGTGGCGCGAGGTGGCGGGTGGACTCGAAGCCGAGAGGGTGCTCCCGGACATGCCAGGGCAGCGCGCCGGCATCCAGGCCCATGACCTGCTCACCGCAGCCCAGGTACTGCCGGACACACCCGCGCAGCGCGCCGGCCGCACCGGCCGCAACACCACCTTCGAATCACAAGACCTGCTCACCGGCGTCACTCCGCTGCAATCCGGCCAGGGCGAGCGCGCCGGTATCCAGGCAAAGGGCTTGCTCCCTGAATCCAGCTACGCCCCCATCGCGCACACCGCCGACCTGGAGCATGTTCTTTACGACACCGGAATCTACGGCAAGGCGAGCTATCAAATCACCCGCGGCGGTATTCCTCTGGACACGCCCGTGGTCATCATTCCGGTGCCACGGGACAGGAGCCTGGCGCTGGGCCTGCGCGTCATAGGACTCATCTACCTGGCCATCGGCATCTACGTTCTCTTCCGCCGCTGGACCGCTCCCCGCGCCACCCACTTCTACCTGTTCTGCCTCGTCTCGTTCGCGCTCTACGCCCTCAAGTACACCGGCAAACTGGACCCGCTCGATTGGGCCGTCTTCTGGTGCAATGTGCTGGCCGAGTCGCTGCAGCCAGCGCTCTTTGTGCATTTTGCCCTCAGTTTCCCTGAAGAACGGCTCAAGAACTTCCGCCGCCACTGGCTGTTGCCGCTGGTCTATGCGCCCGGCGCTGGGCTCCTTGGCCTCTGGCTCTGGGCTATTCAGACGCGTCAGGCCACCGGACTGCTCCTGCACCGGCTCAACCAGACCTCTACCGGCTACGACGCCGTCTTCTACGTCCTGGCAGCCGCCCTCTTTGTGCGCAGTTACAGCCTTGCCAATACTCCCTTGCAGCGCCAGCAGTTGAAGTGGCTCACTCGCGGCGCCTGGCTGGCGGTGGGGCCATTTACGCTCCTTTACGCCATCCCCTTCCTGTTTGACTTGCATATGCCCAGCCTGCTCACCGATCTGGCGGGCTTCTCCATCGTTTTTATTCCCCTTACCTTTGGTTGGGCCATCGTGCGTTACCGGCTGATGGACACCGACCTGATCTTCAAGCGCGGCGTGGCCTACACGCTGGCGACCATCTCGCTGCTCGGCGGTTATTTCGGCATCATTGCGCTCACTGCCCTGATGGTTCACACCCGCCTGCCGGACGCGGTGCGGGAGTGGGGCCTGGTCATCGCCATTCTGGTTACGGCAGCCATCTTTGACCCGCTCAAGCGCCGCATTCAGGGTTGGGTCGACAGGGCCTTTGACCGCCATCGCTACGACTACCGTCAGGCGCTGGTCGAATTCGGTCGCGGCCTCAGTTCCGAAACCGATCTTGACGCCCTGCTCTCATCCATCGTCGAGCGATTGCCGCGCACCCTGCTCGTAGCCCGCGTGGCGGTCTTCCTGGCCCAGGAATCGGGTACTCTGCGTCTTGCCGCCTCTCACGGGCTGCCCGCCGAGGCACCGGTCTACCGGGATCGCCTTGCCTTGGGTTTCCTTGACTTCGACCGGGCCCAAGACCACTCGCACATCTTTCTCGAAAACGCTCAGGCCGCCCCGCATCTGCCTGAGGACGAGCAGCGCACTGCCGCCCTCCTCGACCTCAATTACTATCTGCCTTGCCGCGTTCAGGATGGTGCGGCCACCAGAACGATTGCCGTCATCGGCCTGGGCCGCACCATCGGCGGCGACTTCCTGTCCAGCGAAGACGTAGAACTGCTCGAGTCCCTGGCCAGCTACATCGGCATCGCCCTCCAGAACGCCAGCCTCTACGCCCGTCTCGAAAAGAAGATCGGCGAGTTCGAGCGCCTGAAGGAATTCAACGAAAACATTGTCGAGTCCATCAACGTGGGCATCCTGGCCCTTGATCTCAATGACCGCATTGAGAGCTGGAACGCGCAGATGGAGGCCATGTACGCCTTAAGCCGCGCCGAAGCCCTCGGCCAAAGGCTCCAGGACGTCTTCCCGTCCGAGTTCATTGAGGCTCTCGAAGGCTTCCGCAACGATCAGGGCGTGCATCACCTCTACAAGTTTCGCCTCACCACCCGTGCCGGCGAGCAGCGCACTGCCAACATCGCCATTGCTCCCCTGCTCTCGCGCGATTTTGTTTCCGTCGGCCGCATCATACTGGTCGACGACATCACCGAGCGCGTCTCGCTTGAAACCCAGCTTGCCCAGGCAGATAAGCTCAGCTCCATCGGCCTGCTCGCCGCTGGCGTAGCTCATGAGATCAACACCCCGCTGGCCGTCATTTCCTCCTACGCACAGATGCTCTCAAAGCAATTGCGCGGCGATGCCCGCCTTGGCCCGGTGCTCGAAAAGATCACCCAGCAGAGCTTCCGCGCCGCCGAGATCGCCAATGGCCTGCTCAATTTCTCCCGCACCTCGACCACCGAGTTTCGCGACACCAACCTGAATCAGGTCATTCGCGACACCCTCGCCTTGCTCGAGCATCAGTTCAAGACCGCGCAGATTCTCGTCGATCTTGACCTGGCCGACGATCTGCCGCCCATCCTTGGCAATCCCGGCAAGCTCCAGCAGGTCTTCTTGAATCTGTTGTTGAACGCTAAGGAAGCCATGCCCGACGGCGGCCGCCTGCGCGTGGCCACCCTCGCCAATGGACATGTTGAAGCTATGGTCAACGACTCCGGCTCCGGCATCGCCCCCGAACACCTCAAGCGCATCTACGATCCGTTCTTCACCACCAAGACCATGCCCAAACCCGGCGACCGCCGCGGCACAGGACTCGGCCTCTCCGTCTCCTACGGCATCATCCAGGAGCACGCCGGCAAGATCCATGTCGAAAGCGCCGTCGGCGAAGGCACAACCTTTCATCTCGAGTTTCCCCTTTTAAGGAAGTCTGTACATGTCTGAGGTCGAACTGCCGTTGAATTTACCCGTCGCCGCATCAGCCACATCCGGCTCATCGTCCGGCGCCACCATTCTGGTCATCGACGATGAGGCCGCCATCCGCGAGTCGCTCGAGGTGCTGCTCACGCTCGAGGGATACCAGGTGCGCATGGCCGTCGACGGCGAAGAGGGACTGCGGATTCTGGAACTGGAAAGCTTGGACCTGGTGCTTCTCGACCTGGCCCTTCCCGGCCAAAGCGGCCTTGAGTTGCTGCCACAGATCAAAGATCGCCAGCCCGAGCTCCCGGTCATCATGATTACCGCCTACGGCACCGTGGAAAACGTTGTCGAAGCCATCCGCGCCGGCGCGGAAAACTTTGTCCAGAAGCCCTGGGACAACGAGAAGCTGCTGGCCGACATCCGCGCCGCCGTTGCCCTCCATCGCGTCGAAGAAGAGAACTTGCAGCTCAAGCGCACACTCAAGCAGCGCTATAACTTCTCTAACATCGTTGGCAAAAGCGAGGTCATGCTGAAGGTCTTCGACCTGGTCGCCCAGGTCGCTCCCAGCCGCTCCACGGTGCTGATTCAGGGCGAAAGCGGCACCGGCAAGGAGCTTATCGCCAAGGCCATCCACGCCAACTCACCCCGCAAAGACAAGCCCTTCGTCCCCATCAACACCGGCGCCATGCCTTCGGAGTTGCTTGAGTCAACCCTCTTCGGCCACGTCAAAGGCGCATTTACCTCCGCCATCGCCTCCAAGAAGGGCCTCTTTGAAGTCGCCAACGGCGGCACGCTCTTCCTCGACGAAATCGCCACCATGGGTATGGACACCCAGGCAAAAATCCTGCGCGTCCTCCAGGACCGCCGCTTTATGCATCTGGGTGGTGTTCAGGAGATCCAGGTGGACGTGCGCATCATCGCCGCCACCAACATCGACCTCCGCCAGGCCGTGCGTGATGGCCAGTTTCGCGAAGATCTCTTCTACCGCCTCAATGTAATCTGCGTCGATCTGCCGCCCCTGCGTGCCCGCCGCGAAGACATTCCCCTGCTCGTCAACCACTTCCTCGACTTCTATGTGAACGAGAACGGCCTGCCCTCGCGCAAGCTCTCCGCCGACGCTCTCCGCGCCCTGGTCGATTACGAGTGGCCCGGCAATGTGCGCGAGTTGGAGAACTGCATCGAACGCGGCGTCGTCCTTTCTTCGGGGCCCATCATCGGCTCCGATCTGCTCCCCGGCCACATCACCGGCCGCAGCTTTCAGGACGCCCTCCTCGAACACAACCCCAACGCCTCGCTCTTTGACATTCTCGAAGACATCGAGCGCCGCATCATCATCGAGAAGCTGGAGCGCTGCAACGGCAATCAGACTGAAGCTGCCGAGCAATTCCACATTCCGCTTTCCACTCTCAACCAGAAAATCAAGCGCCTGAGCATTGAGATTCGCAAAAAGGGCAGGGAATAGGAAGAGGGAATAGGAAGAGGGAATAGGAGTAGGGAAGAGTTATCAGGTCTCAGCTCTCAGGTGTTGGATACCAAGGCGCGAAAGCTGTCATCCTGAGCGCAGCGAAGTCGAAGGTCCCGCGGGTGTTTTTTGTCGGTTGTTCCACGACTCACCTTTGAGACCAAGGAATCCACGAGCCCAGGTTAGCCGTGCTCAGAGCGTCTAACATCCTCCGAAGAAGCCATCTTGTTGTTCCCTATTCCCTGCTCCCTACTCCCTGCCTTTATCCACCTCTCCAGAAACCCCCTCAACTCCCCCGGCGGCCGCAGCCAAACCTCCGCCGCCGTCTCGCGCCACTCCCGCCGCACCAGCACGCTCAACCCCCGCCGCCCAGCGGCATTCGCCGCCCGAAAAGCCGCCTCGTCGCTCAGATCGTCGCCCAGGAACGCCATCGGCCCACGCGGATCGGTTTCCGCCAGAATCGCCTCAACGGCCCCGCCCTTGTCCCGTCCTACGCGCAACTCAAGCCCGGCCTCAAACTCCAGCAGGCGCAGTCCCTCCATACGCGCCAGGGGTTCAAACAGCGCCCGCGCCCGCTTTTCGATCAGTTCCGCCTTGCGCCGCGAAGCCCCGCGCCAGTGCATCACCACCCCATTTGCCTTGTCCTCGAACAGTCCTCCCAGGCTGTTGCGTCTCAGATGTTCGCGCAGTTCTTCGAGCTTCTTCTGGGTCGCAACCGGAGCCTGTTCCAGCTCCCGCCGTCCATCCGGATACAGCCGTTCCGCTCCGTGCAGTCCCCAAACCTCCAGCGGAGGGTCGAGTCCGAGCATTGGCGCAATTTCCGCCGCTGGCCGCCCCGTAATCACCGCCATCCGCGTCCGGCCCTGTCGCTGAATCCGCTCCAGCAGTTCCCGTACCCCCGCCCAGGGCCGCGCCTTGAACCGATCCACTCGGAATGGCGCCAGCGTCCCATCGTAATCCAGCAGAAGAAGCGGCTCCGCGCCCCCCACAAAAGGGCGAAAAAACTCGTCCAGCTTTTCTTCCGCCTCGGGCGTCACCGTTCACTCGCTTTCTACGCCCAGTTTATCGTGCGTCTCTTCCGTCCCCGTCCCATGCGCTATCCTGTCCATGCGGATTGAACCCGGAAGCGCGGCGCGCACTCATCCTTCAAACCGCCAAACCTCATGGCGACAAATACGATCGACAGAACCGCCAAACAACTCGTGCTCACGGTGCAGGACTACTCCCTGTTCGCGCATCGCGCTGTCATCAACCTTTTCCGTCCGCCCCGCTACTGGCCTGAGTTCCTCGTTCAATCTGACATCATCGGCTTCGGTTCGGCGTCCATCGTTCTGCTCTCAGGCTTCTTTACCGGCGGCGTGCTGGCCCTGCAATCGGCAGCCACTCTTGCGGCTTTCGGCGCCACCGGCTTGACCGGACGCTTCGTCTCGCTCACCATGATCCGCGAACTCGGTCCCGTACTCACCGGCATCATGGTCTCCGGGCGCAACGCCTCCTCCATGGCCAGCGAACTCGGCTCCATGGTCGTTACTGAGCAGATTGACGCCATGCGCGCCCTCGGCGTCGATCCCATGCGCAAACTGGTCACCCCGCGCCTCTTTGCCACCATCACCATGCTCTTCTTTCTCACCATTGTCGCTGACGCCTTTGGCATCCTCGGTGGCGGCGCCGTCACCGTCCTGATGAACCATCAGGATGGCACACAGTACTTCTCCACAGCCTGGGAGTCCCTCCACGTTCCCGACATCGTCCAGGGACTGGTCAAGCCGCTCTTCTCTGGCTTCATCATCGCCTCCATCGGATGCTTTTATGGCATGAGAACTTCAGGAGGCACCGAGGGTGTCGGCCGCTCCACCATTCAGGCCGTGGTCACCGCGTCGGTGCTCATCATCTTTGTCGATTTTCTGGTCAGCCGGGTGCTGCTCGCCCTCTTCGCCTGATGAATGACACTCCCGCTTTCGTCCAACCCGATCCACCGCTGCCCAGCCCAGCCGTGGCCAGTTCAGCTTTGCCCGGTCAAGCCCCGGCGCCTGCTGCGGAATCCAGCCCCATCGTCGCCTTTCGCAACGTATCCATCGCCTTTGATGGCCCGCCGGTCCTCGATGACGTCAGTTTTTCCGTGGCGCCTGGAGAAACGCGCATCCTGCTCGGGCCCGCGGGTGTAGGCAAGAGCGTTCTGCTCAAGCTCACCAACGGCCTGCTCCAGCCTGACCGGGGCAGCATCCGGCTCTTCGGTGAAGAGATCGCCAAAATGTCAGAGGAAAGCCTCTTTCCCCTCCGCACCCGGGTTGGCATGGTCTTCCAGGAAAGCGCGCTTTTTGACTCCCTCACCGTCCGCGACAATGTCGCCTACCAGCTAATCGGCGAAAACGTTCCCGACGACGAGATCGACCGTCGCGTTCACCAGGCCCTTAGCTTTGTCCAACTCGATGAGACTTTTGCCCTCTATCCCGGCAGTCTCTCCGGCGGCATGAAGCGGCGCGTGGCCATCGCTCGCGCCTTTATCCGCCAGCCGGAGTTGCTGCTCTATGACTCGCCCACCGGTGGCCTCGATCCTGTTACCTCCACCACCATCATCGAACTGGTCATGAAGGAGCGCGACGTCTTCCACACCCCCTCCCTGCTGGTCACGCACCGCCTTCAGGATGCCTTTACTCTCTGCACCAACCGCTTTGACTCGAATCAGGGCTGCATGGTCCGCCTCCCCAAAGGCCAAACCGACCCCAACACCACTTTCCTCATGCTAGAAGAAGGCCGCCTCATCTTCGATGGCTCCCTCCACGACCTGCTCCACACCCAAAACGAGTTCGTCCGCGAGTTTATCGAGTAAAGCCCGCTCGTACTCACACCCATGGGCGCTCACCTCCTGCGTCGATGGGCCAGGGACTTCCGGAATCGCCAGCCATAGATAGAAAGATTCAAAGCGCACACGGCCACTCCGGCGCTCGTCACAATCCAATCGGGAAGATTGGGATACACGATCGCGTCCAGGTAATGGAGCAGGAAGCTGCCATCATACGCAGCCGTCCCGGCTCTGGATTCAAAGTACTGTTCCGCCAGGGTAAGGGGACATGGCCATGGGCTCATCTCCACCACAATCCCCCACAGCAGCGCCAGAATGTGGACCGCGCTCCACACCGGGCGGCCGCGTGTCCACAGGGCGCCGAAGATAACCAGCGCAAGCCATGCCAGATGGAGGGATAGAACGAGGATCGCTAGCTGGGCCATCGGTCGCGCAACCTGGCTTCATCCTATCTCGATTGTGCACACTCCACAGTCTTCCCCGGCCGTCTTCAATCTGCTAGCCTTGCAGCTTCGAGCTTCCCGTAGAGCGGAGGGTGCTTCATGTCCTTCAAATTCCAAAACGTCGACTTTCTCCACCTCGACTCCAGCTTCAGTGAAGACGAACTCCTCGTCCGCCGCACCGCCCGCGACTTCGTTGAAGACAACGTCATCCCCATCATCGAGGGCTGCTTCCGCGAGGGCCGTTTCCCGCGCGAACTTGTTCCCCTCATGGGCGAACTGGGCTTTTTCGGTGCCAACCTCGAGGGCTACGGTTGTGCCGGCATGTCCAACGTCGAATACGGCCTGGTCACTCAGGAACTGGAGCGGGGCGATTCCGGCCTGCGCAGCTTCGTCAGCGTCCAGTCCGCGCTGGTCATGTATCCCATCTTCACCTTTGGCTCGGACGACCAGAAAAACACCTGGCTCCCCGCTCTCGCCACCGGTGAAAAGATCGGCTGTTTCGGTCTCACCGAGCCCGGCTTCGGCTCCAACCCCGGCGGCATGACCACCTCCGCCCGCAAATCCGGCGACGAGTACATTCTCAATGGCGAAAAGATGTGGATCACCTCCGGCTCCATCGCCGATATCGCCGTAATCTGGGCCAAGGTTCCGGACGAAGACGACCCATCAGGAAAAGAGACGGTCCGCGGCTTTCTCGTCGAAACCGATCGTCCCGGCTTCCGCGCTCATGAAGTTCACGGAAAGTGGTCCCTCCGCGCGTCCATCACCAGCGGCCTTTCATTGCAGGATGTCCACATTCCCGCCGCCAACCTGCTGCCCGGTACCAGCGGCCTCAGGAGCCCGCTCATGTGCCTCAACCAGGCTCGTTACGGCATAAGCTGGGGTGCTATCGGCGCGGCCATGGACTGTTATGACACTGCCCTCCAGTACGCCAAAGTCCGGAAACAATTCCACGGCCAGCCCATCGCCAGCCACCAGCTCATTCAGGAAAAACTGGTGTGGATGGTCAGCGAAATCTCCAAAGCCCAGTTGCTTTCGCTCCACGTGGGCCGCTTGAAAGACGCGCGCAAGGCCGGCCATGAGCAAATCTCGCTAGCCAAGCGCAACAATGTGTGGATGGCTCTGGAAACCGCACGCATGGCCCGCGACATCCTCGGGGCAAATGGAATTACCGAGGACTATCCCATCATGCGTCACATGATGAACCTCGAATCGGTGAACACTTACGAAGGCACCCATGATATCCACACCCTCATCCTCGGCCAGCACATCACTGGAATCGCTGCGTATTGAATCGCCGGCTCAAGCCAGACCGTCGCAATACACCCATCGACAAGCCGGAACGGATGGGGCATAGTCATAGCCATGCTGAATTTCGCTAGGTGGGTTCGCTCGTTGTTCCGTACCCCGTCGCTCGCGGTCTGCGCCGCATCCCTGGTGCTGTCTCCAGTCGCATTTACCTCGGCGCAGCAGCCAGCTACCGCCCCTATAGTCCTTCACGCCGCCCGTCTGCTCCAGGTGGATACCGGAACCCTGCTTCAGCCTGGTGAAATCCTGGTCGAAGGCGATCGCATTCGCGCCGTGGGCGTTTCGGTGGACCATCCGCAAAGCGCCCGGATCATCGACCTCGGCGACGTCACGCTGATCCCCGGCCTGATTGACGCCCACGTTCATCTCTTCCTCCATCCCGGAGCCGAAGACCTGCAGACCGTCGAGGAATCCATCCCCTGGCGCACCATCCTCGCCGCCCAGGCCGCGAAAGCCGACCTGCTCGCCGGATTCACCGCCGAGCGCGACATGGGAACCGAAGGCGCAGGCTCCGCCGACACCGCCGTCCGCGATGCCATTAATGAAGGCCTCATCCTGGGGCCCCGTCTGCGCATCAGCGGCAACGCCATCGACATCCTGGGAGGCCACGAGGACGCCATCCACTACAACCCTGCCCAGCGCGTGCTCTCCAACGCCGACTACGCCAACTCCATCGATCAGCTCGTTGAAGTCATCCGCGCGCAGCACAAGGAAGGCTCGGACTTCGCCAAGATCTACGAAACCGGGCCCGATAAGATGATCGACGGTGTCCTGCACACCCCCTACCAGTACACTGAGGCGCAACTGGCCGCCGCCGTCGAAGAAGCTGGCCGTCTCGGTGCGCGCGTTGCCGTCCATGCCATGGGTGAGCCGGGCACTCTCTACGCTGCCCAGGCCGGTGTCGCCTCCATCGACCACGCCACTCAGCTTAGCGATGAAACCATGCGTCTGATGCGCGAGAAGCACATCCCTGCCGTGCCCACCTTCGCCATCTTCGACTACTTCGCCCGCAACGCGCCTGCGCCCGCTGTCGCCGCACGCGAATCAGCCCTGCTCGACTACAAAATTCGCGAATTCAAGAAGCAGGTCGCCGCCGGCATTCCCTTCGCCGTGGGCTCCGACGTAGGTCCGTTCCCGCACGGCACGCAAGCCGTCGAATTGGAGCTGATGGTCCGTTATGGCATGAAACCGCTCGCCGTGCTCCAGGCTGACCTGCTCAACGGCGCAAAGCTACTCGGTTGGGAGGGCCAGATCGGCCAACTCAAGCCCGGCTACTTCGCTGACGTCATCGCCGTCCCCGGCAATCCGCTGGAAGATATCACCGCGGTGGAACGCGTAAGTTTTGTGATGAAGGCTGGCATGGTTGTGCAGCCGTAGAGCGGTTCTCCAGTTCACGTGGAGTTTCTGGCATCGTGCGGGGCGGCTTTTTTAAGGAAAAAGCCACTCAGCAGCGGCGATTTCCCTCTACACCAACTGTAGAACCGCTATAGTCGCTGCTCATTTCGGCGCGGAGGCCGCTTTTGCTTTTGCCTTCGCCCGCCGGGCCTGTATCTTGTCGAATGCCTGCGTGAACCGCATCGGCTTAACCGACTTGAGAGAATCCTTGATCGCCTTGCGATAGCCTGCGAGGTAGATGGAATACATGATCGCGAGCGAGCACCCGATTCCCCACAGAAGTCCCAAGACGAGTCCAAGCATCGCAGCCCGTCCAAAAGCATCCATCGCGCTCGCCCCTTTCCAGTCTCGCCTTACACCGCGACGATAAAGCTGTCTTCGGTCCGTGTCACCGCATGGTACAGCGTATCCCGCTCCACCGGAACCCGCCCGGCCTCGGTGATCAGCCTGCACAATTCCTTGCGCGTCATGCCCTGTGGCGTGGTCGCCCCGGCGTCGTGATAAATCTTCTCCTCGATCACTGTTCCGTCCAAATCGTCGGCGCCAAAGCGCAGCGCAATCTGCGCAATCTTCGGCGTCATCATCTGCCAGTAGGCCTTGATGTGCGGAAAGTTATCCAGCAGCAGCCGGCTCACCGCAATCTGGCGAATATCGGTCAGCCCTGTGGTCACGGGCAGGTGGTCGAGCGCCGTGTTTTCGGGGTGAAAGGCCAGCGGAATGAAAGTCTGAAAGCCGTCCGTCTCGTCCTGCAAGGTCCTCAGCTTCAGCAGATGATCCACGCGGTCTTCGTCGTTCTCAATGTGTCCGTAGAGCATGGTCGCGTTCGACTTGAAGCCCAGTTTGTGGGCCAGCCGTGCCGTCTCCAGCCACTCCTCGCCGTCGATCTTATGGTCGCAGATGATTGACCGAACCCGCGACGCAAAAATCTCCGCCCCACCCCCCGGCATTGAGTCCACGCCTGCCTCGCGCAGCTTTCTGAGAACCTGTTCGATCGTCAGCTTGGCTCGGCGCGCCAGGTAGGCAACCTCCACCATGGTGAAGGCCTTGATGTGCACCTGCGGAAACCGCTCCTTGAGCCCCTGTACCAGGTCCAGAAAGTACTCGAGCGGCAGGTCCGGGTGCAACCCACCGACGATGTGGAACTCCGTCACCGCCTCCGAGTAGCCCGAGGTCGCCGTCTCCCACGCCTCTTCCAGCGCCATCGTGTAGCCCGCCGGGTCGCCCTTCTTGCGCCCGAAGGCGCACAGCCTGCAGTTGGCTACGCAAACATTGGTCGGGTTGATGTGGCGATTGACGTTGAAGTAGGTCACGTCCCCGTGCAGCCGCTCCCGCACATGGTTGGCCAGCCAACCCACCGCAAGCACGTCCGATGAGCCGTAGAGCGTTACGCCATCGTTGAAGTCCAGCCGTTCCTGGGCCAGCACCTTGGCGGCAATTGGCTCAAGACGCGGATCATGACTCTGAAAGGCGTGGCTCCGAATTGGTGACCGTTCGCGGGAATCCTTGGTGTCGGCGCGCATACTCTCATGATACAGAAATTAATTCTTTTCGAGTCCTGATCTTGACCGCTGACACCCGCCGTCAAGTCACCTTTGGCCGGCCAACGCCCCCGTGGCATCCGGCTCAATCAGCACGCCGTCATGCAGCGATGCCGCCACAAGCCGCTCTCCAGCCCCGCGGATCAGCCCGATCCGGTAACCCGTCTGGCCCCACTTCCATTTCAGCGTCTTGGGGTCGATGGCATACACCTGGTCGCTTTCCCGCGAACTTACCAGCACTCTGTTCATCTGCGCGTCAAAGTACAGGTCGTCCACATCGCGGAAGGGCATCCGTTCGATCCACAGCCACGTCTTGCCCAGATCGTGCGTAAAGTACACACCCTCGCGCGCCCCCAGCCAAAGCGTTCCATCCGCTGAAAAAGCCACGCGGTGGATGCGTGTCAGCATCGTGGGAATCTGCATGGGCATCCAGGTCAAGCCCGCATCCCTTGAGAGAACCACCCCATCCGCCCGCGCCGCGGCCATCGTCGCTCCCTGCGAGGTCACTGACAGGTATTCGCCCGAACCCATCACCGGCCCGCCCTGCCAGGTCGCGCCCTGGTCTTTGCTGGTCAGCAGGCCAATTCCAGTCGAGGCCAGCCAGACATCGCCCGAAACATCGAAGGCATTCACCCTGCTATCCAACTCGTAGACCGTGGCCTTCACCCGTTTTTCCACGTTGACGCGCTTTCCATAGTGGGTCTCCGTGGCCGTTTTCACAATCGTGTTCGCGATCGCGTTCCTCGGCTGCCAGGTTGCGGCAGTGCCCGTTGCCAAATTCGCATCCAGAGCGAAAATGCCGTGGCTGGTTCCGGCCAGCAAGGTTCCATCCGCAGCTTGCGCCAGCGCAAAAACATCCCGTCCGTCAAGCCCGTCGCGGATCTGCTCCCAGTTCCCGCCGCCGTTCGCGGAAACAAACACGCCCCCGTAGCTCTTGTCGTTCACCACGCCCGCATACAGCCGAGCCGGCTTGCCGCGGTCCACCAGCAGCGCCTCCACATTGCGCCCGGAGATCCCTTCATTCGATGCGACAAAGCTCGTTCCCCCGTCTTTGCTCGCAAGCACCCCGCTGCGATCGGTTGCCAGTAGCACACGATTCGAGTCCCGCGGATCCACATATACGTCGTTCACGATCACGTCCGGCCCGGTCATCCGCCGGAAGCTCCTGCCGCCGTCCACTGTCTTGTACAGCCCCTCCGTGGTTCCGGCATACACAACCGCGCGATTGGCCGGGTCCTGCATCAGAACCCGCGTCCGCCGCGCCGTCATCGGAATACCCTGAATCTTGCGGAACAGCTCGCCGGCGCTCTCGCTCTTGTAAATCCCGCTGCAAGCGCTCAGGAAAACGGTGCGCGGCCTTGCCGGATCGATGATGATTGAAAACACGTCTGAATCGTCGATCAGGCCTTTTTTGATGTTGTGCCAGTTCTTGCCGCCGTCCACCGTTTTCCAGGGCAGATGCCATGTCCCGGCGTAGACGATATCGGGGTCCACGGGATCCACCGCAAGCGATTCCACCTCGTGAATCTCATGACTGCCCGGCGGGCTGATTTGCGTCCAGGACGCGCCCGCATCGGTGCTGCGATAAGCGCCTTCCAGTGTTCCGGCAAACAGTATCTTTGGATTCGACGGCGCTTGTGCCAGGGCAAAGATCGACTGGCCGCGCAGACCGTCCATCGCGTTCCAGTGCTTGCCCGCGTCGCGGCTCACCCACAGCCCGCCATCGCGCTTGCCGGCCTTCCATCCGCCCGCATACACAACTGCAGGATTTGCCGAATCCACCAGAATGTTGTCCAGAACCAGGTCTTCCGAAGCGTCCAGCTTCGCAAGCCGATGCCATGAAGTCCCATCGTCGATGGATTCGTAAATCCAACTGCTGGTGGTGCCCAGATAAAGATGATTCGGCTCTCCCGGGACTGCGGCAAAGGCGCGTGCGTCGCCGCCGGCAGGGCCAATCGCGTTCCAGAACCCTTGCGCGTGCAGTTGGCAGACGAAAAGGAAAAGCGAAACCAGAAATGCGATCTGCGCGAAAGATCCAAACAGGGAAGGGAAATCAAGGCGGAGCCGCGGACGGTTCATGCAGGCAAAAAGCTCCCAAAACTCATAAGACGAGTATACAAAGAAAGGGGAAAAGCGACTTCCCAGGCTGGGAACGGCCCGCGTCCTGTGAGCCGCCGAACCCGTGCAGGGCACTCTGCGCGGGCGGGTTTCGTGGGAGTGGCTCTGTGTGAGTTTGCTCAGCGCGGCTGTATGCCCGCCGCTCAGAGGCGGAGGTACACGCCGATCATGGGCTCGGCCGTGTGGGTCAAGGAACTGGTCCCGATGACATCCGGGACGAGCTCAGGCGCCTTGTTAAGGTTTCCTCGGTATTGGAAGCGCAGGCCGATGTGCGGAAGCAGCCCCCAGTCCACGCCGGCTCCGTAGACAAAGACCGGTTTGGTGCTGCTGGTGGTAGCGTTAGTGCGGGTGTAGGGGGCGCCCACGATGCAGGTGGGAATACCGCCGCCGCAACCGGTAACGATGCCGGAGGTGGTTGCCTGGTCTGTGCTGGGAACGTTGAAGAGGATGCCGCCACCGGCCAGCGCGAACGGTCTGAGATTTCTGATCTTCAGTGACGCCACCCAATCGCCGGTTACTTCGTGCGCATTGGCTGAAACCGGCGTCCATGATGTGATTGCGGTACAGACGCCGCAGGTGACATAAGGACCCGAAGCAGAAGAATACGTCTGGTTGGCGCGGTTGTAGGAATAGGTTCCCTCATAGCCGAACCACGGCTTGGCGATGTGCCGCAACTCGAGCAGGCCGCCGGCGGCGTTCGAGGGATTCTGTGAGATGTCGTCGTTGACATTTGCAGGAGTGGTTTCGGTGAAGGCCCCGTAAAGGCTTATTGCTGCATCCGTCTGCGCGTGCGCCGCAGCGCCGCCCAGTGTAGCCATCCCAATCAGGAAAAAAGCCATCCGCATCCATTTCGGTTGCATGATTGTCTCCTTGCTTAATTCATCTCGGCTGTGTTCTGAGGCGCCAGCTTCATACCGGCTCATTGAATTGACGTTAAATATAAGATTTTGTTGGCACTGATCAAAAAATATAGGGTACTGAAGATCGTCGTAGAAAGGCGGCCGCTGCGTCGGAACTCCCTTTTATCCTGCCGTCACAATCGCGAACCGATGGCCGATGAGCATACGCCCGGCCTGCCTCATACATCGGGCCAAAAGTGAAGAGGCCGACCGGCAAGCCGGTCGGCCTCAAATAACTGCAGGAGGAATCACTCAGCCTAGTCTTCGTCTCCTTCCTCCATCCCTCAGGGATGGAGGAAGGAGACGATCCGTTAGCTGACAGCGCAGGCCAGATAGCCTACTGCTGCTTCGCTGGCTTCTTGTGGTGCTTTGCGCCGAGGGGCTTGCGCACCTGCGGCTTGATCGTGGTCTCGTCCACTGGAGTGGTTCCCTGCACATCGGCTGTGAAGGTCGCACCCGCGGGCACAAGGTAGTCTTCTACCGTCCGGCCATCCGTGGAGCCGATGGCGACACTGACGCGGGAGGCGTCAATGCCCTTTTCCGTCACCAGGTACTCCTTGGTGTTCACGGCACGCTCGGCAGCCGGGTCCATGACCTTCAGATGCTTGTTCTTCATGGCTGCCTTTTCTTCCTTCGCGGTCTTGGCCTTCTCCTTGGCATTGGCCTCGCCCACAACCACAGCCTTGGCGTCCGCCTGGTTCTGCAGGTCCAGAGCCACCTGATCCAGACAGGCCTTGGCTTCGTTGTCTACGCGCGTCGGACGCTGCTTGTCCTTGTCGAAGGAGATCGTGCACAGCGCCTGGGTATGCGGGGCCGGAGCCACATAGGGCGCCGTAATGGTCACCGTGGTGCCGCCCGATGCCGTCTGCCCCTTGTCGTCCGACACGTTGCAGGTTACGGCTACCGCGCCGGTCGCGGCTCCCGTCGAATCGAAGGTCGCCGTGGTGCCGCTGCCGCTGATGGTCCCGGATGCCACCGAGTAGCTGTAGGTCAGCGGACGGTTCTGCGGACTCACGCCCGCAGCGGTAATGGTGCTCTTGTCGCCCGGGTTGATGGTGCTGGGGCTGGCCGAGCAACTTACCGTCGGCGGCTCAAAGGCCTTTACTGTCAAGCTGGCCGTGCAATTGGCCGTCTCCCAGGGCTTGAGGCCTTCCTTGCCGGTTTTGCCTTCCTTCACGGTGCCGGACACCGTATAGCTTCCAGGCGCAAGCGAACCGGTTGCCGCCGAGTCCAGCGAAGCGGTCGCTCCGTTGCCCTTCAACCCCGGTACTCCCGTCCAGGAATAAACCGCATTCAGCTTCGGATCCAGGTTGCCGGCCGACGCGGTCACCGTCACCGGGTCGCCGGGGAAGATCGAAGCCGGGCTGGCCGAGCACGCCAGCGTCACCGGTGGAGGAGGCGCGATGCTGCCGATGTGATACACAACGCCGGCGCTCAAACGCGCTATGTTGAAATTGCCACGCCCATCAAAGGGAGCAAAATCCTCGTGGGTGTACTGGTAGTCCGCCTGGAACAGGCGAATCGCCAGATGATGGTTGAACAGCGGCGTGTTGTAGTCCAAGCCGCCGCCTGCGGTCAACACCGGGCCCCAGACGTCCTTTTGAAAATAACCGCCAGCGTACTCAGCGCCCACCAGGCCGTGAATAAACGGCGTGATGTCGCCGGCAGGGAAGCGGAAGATCAAACCTGCCGACCCGCCGTTAAAATCACCGTCATTCGGCTGGCTCTCTTTGAGGTCGTGGACGTCTCCCTCAAACTGAATGCCGACATACTTATTGAAGTAGCGGGCAACGCTGCCAATCGCACCGTAATTGACGGCATGGTACTGGATCGGGGAACCATCAGTCGGGGTTATTGTCCCATGGGGCGCCAGGTAGCTATAGCCCGCAAAGATGTCCCACTTCGATGGGGAATCAGCTGCGGGAGCCTTTGTGGCTGCCTTGGCTGAATCCTGCGCTGCCAGGGCAACGGGCATCAACGCCACGAATGCCAGGGCAAGCAATAGCTTTACAGACTTCGAAACACGACCGTACATGAGTTTTTCCTCCGCAATCAAAACTTAATGGGCAGAATTCATAGGCTGCTTCAAGCGCAAACTCGGCTCGGGTTGTTGCGGTTCCACACGACAAATAGCCGCAATCCAATCCCGCAGCACTTTCAAAGTTACCATAGACGATTCCTGCGGGCACATTTTTTTCAACGCGTTGCCCTGCATGAATGAGCTTCCTGCATTTGCCTAAGGTGCTTCTCGGCCATACATTCGTCAAGCCTTCCATGAAGGGAAGGCTTGACGAATTGGTTCCATACCCGGCAGGTCTGAAGGACCTATTTCGCGGGCGACGCAGTCTGCTTCTTATGGTGCTTTGCGCCGAGGGGCTTGCGCACCTGCGGCTTGATCGTGGTCTCGTCCACTGGAGTGGTTCCCTGCACATCGGCTGTGAAGGTCGCACCCGCGGGCACAAGGTAGTCTTCTACCGTCCGGCCATCCGTGGAGCCGATGGCGACACTGACGCGGGAGGCGTCAATGCCCTTTTCCGTCACCAGGTACTCCTTGGTGTTCACGGCACGCTCGGCAGCCGGGTCCATGACCTTCAGATGCTTGTTCTTCATGGCTGCCTTTTCTTCCTTCGCGGTCTTGGCCTTCTCCTTGGCATTGGCCTCGCCCACAACCACAGCCTTGGCGTCCGCCTGGTTCTGCAGGTCCAGAGCCACCTGATCCAGACAGGCCTTGGCTTCGTTGTCTACGCGCGTCGGACGCTGCTTGTCCTTGTCGAAGGAGATCGTGCACAGCGCCTGGGTATGCGGGGCCGGAGCCACATAGGGCGCCGTAATGGTCACCGTGGTGCCGCCCGATGCCGTCTGCCCCTTGTCGTCCGACACGTTGCAGGTTACGGCTACCGCGCCGGTCGCGGCTCCCGTCGAATCGAAGGTCGCCGTGGTGCCGCTGCCGCTGATGGTCCCGGATGCCACCGAGTAGCTGTAGGTCAGCGGACGGTTCTGCGGACTCACGCCCGCAGCGGTAATGGTGCTCTTGTCGCCCGGGTTGATGGTGCTGGGGCTGGCCGAGCAACTTACCGTCGGCGGCTCAAAGGCCTTTACTGTCAAGCTGGCCGTGCAATTGGCCGTCTCCCAGGGCTTGAGGCCTTCCTTGCCGGTTTTGCCTTCCTTCACGGTGCCGGACACCGTATAGCTTCCAGGCGCAAGCGAACCGGTTGCCGCCGAGTCCAGCGAAGCGGTCGCTCCGTTGCCCTTCAACCCCGGTACTCCCGTCCAGGAATAAACCGCATTCAGCTTCGGATCCAGGTTGCCGGCCGACGCGGTCACCGTCACCGGGTCGCCGGGGAAGATCGAAGCCGGGCTGGCCGAGCACGCCAGCGTCACCGGTGGAGGAGGCGCGATCGTTCCAGCGTGGAAAACAATGCCGGCGCTCAGACGCGCCATGTTGAAACTGCCCACCGCACCCTGCCCGAAATTTTCGTGCGTGTACTGGTAGTCCGCCTGGAACAGCCGAATCGCCAGATGGTGGGCGAAGAGACGTGTGTTGATGTCAAGGCCGCCACCGAGCGTGATCACCGGGCCCCACTTGTCGGCCTGATAATAGCTGCCAACTTGTTCGGCGCCGGCCAGTGCATGGACGAACGGCGTCACGTTCCCGTTCGGGAATCGGAAGATTACGCCCGCCGATCCGCCGCTGAAATCGTTGTTCGGCTGGGATGCGGTCGGGGTTGTGCGCTCCGGAAGCAGGATGTGCTCATCTCCCTCGGCCTGCAACCCCACATTCTTGTTGAAATAGCCGGTTATGCTCGCAATTGCGGCATAGTCGACAGGATTATAGGAATACCCGTTCACCGTCCCTTTGGGGGCCAGATAGCTGTAACCCAAAAAGATGTCCCACTTGGACGGGGAATCAGCGGCGGGAGCCTTAGCGGCTGGCTTGGCTGGGTCTTGCGCTGCCAGGGCAACGGGCATCAACGCCACGAATGCCAGGGCAAGAACCCGGCTAACAGATTTCAAAACACGAGATTTCATGCGTTTATCCTCCGAAAATTGCGCTGAAGTACCAGTTGAAAAAGGAGCTGTTTGTGAACATGGCTACCGGCCCTGGCTCATTCCGTCCCAAACGAGGCGTCAAACGTCAGATGCCCCGGCGCACTGCGAAACGCGCCATACGGCGACTCTCGCAGACTACATTACTGCAACCAGGCGTCTTCTTCATCCCGTTTAATATCATTGAGACAATGAATAGTTACTCGGGTAACTTGCTGCCGAGTACTAACTTCCAACCCGCCGATTACCCTGCGTTCAGTGTCTTCAACAGGCTGCGAGGTTCACGTTGGATCTTCTCTTGCAAAAGCGTAATCGCATACAAGAGTTGCTCCGGCCGTGGAGGGCATCCGGGAACATACACATCCACCGGAATCACTTGGTTCACGCCCTGAACCAGCGCATAGTTGTTGAAAACGCCACCGGAGGTAGCGCAGGCGCCCATCGAAATCACCCATTTCGGCTCGGGCATCTGATCGTAGAGCCGGCGAATGACCGGGGCCATCTTCTGGGAAACCCGGCCGGCAACGATCATCAGATCCGACTGCCTCGGGGAGGGCCGGAACACCTCGGCGCCAAAGCGCGCAATATCGAACCGCGACGCACCCATCGACATCATCTCGATGGCGCAGCAGGCCAGCCCGAAGGTCATCGGCCACACCGAACTCTTGCGCACCCAGTTCACCGCAAAGTCCAGTGAGGTTAGAAACACGCCTTCCGGTTGCTCGTAGTTATAGCTCACTTCCCTGAGCTTGGCGCGATTTTGCACGCTGCTTTCCAATGCTCCAAAAAGGTAGTGATCCCGCTCCGCAGTAGGCGACATGCCTTTAATATACCCCTACTGTGGTCAACGCCGCATGGTCACAATTGCTCTTCGCTGAAGCCTTTTCACTCCGTCCCCGAAATTCCCCTTAATGAGCGGCAGGGTCATGCGCTATCCTTCTATGTTCAGCAAAACATGTGAAAGCTCAGTCAATGTCCTCTTAGTCCTTTGACCGGTGGATGGCATTCAGCCGTTATCGCTCAGTTGTGCGCAGTCGCCAAAAGCTGATCACTGAAACCTGTTCTTCGTCCACGCCGCGTGGTCGTCTTTTACGGAGCGAAACAAAATGCGAAGTTACGGTATCCGCCTGTTCGTCCTGCTCGTCTTCCTGGGATCTCCGTCCATGGCCTTGGCCGTGGCGCCCGCCCTGGGCCCCTCGGACCCAGCCACACAGGCTCAAATCGCAGCCCTCCAACAGGCCGTCCGCGATGCCCAGTCCTCCGGTGACAACGCCTGGGTGTTGATCTCCGCGGCTCTGGTCCTGTTGATGACTGCTCCCGGTTTGGCTCTTTTCTATGGCGGTCTGGTCCGCAGGAAAAACATCCTCGGCACCATGATGCAAAGCTTTGCCATGATGGGTCTCATCACCGTCCTCTGGGCGCTGGTCGGCTACTCGCTGGCCTTCGGCGCCGGTAATGGCTTCATCGGCGGCTTGCAGCACAGCTTCCTGCGCGGCGTAGGCCTCGCGCCCAACCCTAACTACGGCGGCACCATCCCCGAGCAGACCTTCATGGTCTACCAACTCATGTTCGCCATCATCACCCCGGCACTGATTACCGGTGCCTTCGCTGAGCGCGTCAAGTTCAGCGCTATGGCCGTCTTTCTCTCTCTCTGGTCGCTGCTCATCTACTGTCCCATGGCCCACATGATCTGGGGTGTAGGTGGAATCCTGAACAGCGCCGGCGGCCGCTGGCCGGTCATGGACTTCGCCGGTGGCACCGTGGTCCACGTCACCAGTGGCGTCGCGGCGCTGGTCACCGCCATCTATCTGGGCAAGCGTGTCGGCTACCCGCAAGAGGATATGCCGCCTCATTCCATGGTGGTCAGCTTCATCGGCGCCGCGCTGCTCTGGTTTGGCTGGTTCGGCTTCAACGCCGGCAGCGCACTGAATGCCGGTCCGCTGGCCACTAGCGCCTTTGTCAATACCCAGTTCGCTGCCGCTGCGGCCGCCATCGGCTGGGTAGCTGCCGAGTGGATTCACAACGGCAAACCTACCGCCCTCGGCGCCATCTCCGGTGCTGTCGCCGGACTGGCCACCATCACCCAGGCCTCCGGTTTTGTCCAGCCCATGTCCGCGCTCGCCATCGGACTCATTGCCGGCGTCGTCTGCTCCTTCATGGTCTTCAGAGTCAAGAGATTCTTCGGCTATGACGACTCCCTCGACGCCTTTGGCGTCCACGGCGTCGGAGGAACCATGGGAGCACTGCTCACCGGTCTGTTTGCTTCCGGCGCCATCAACGCCGTCTTCGGCAAAAACGCTGCGGGCAACCCAAACCCCACCGGAGCCATCGACGGCAACTGGCACCAGGTGTTCAACCAGTCCATCGGCATGGGCATTGGCTGGGCACTCTCCGCCGTGGGAACTCTGGTGCTGCTCTTTGTGGTCGACAAGACCATGGGTCTGCGCGTCTCAGTCAACGACGAAGCCCTTGGCCTCGACCTCTCCCAGCACGGCGAGGAAGCCTACGATCTCAACTCCTGATTCAACCCGGCGGAGCTGCGCCCACGGCACGGCTCCTGCCCACCCACCCATCAAGCGAGGAATCTGCACATGCTGAAGATTGAAGCGGTCATTCAGCCCGCCAAGCTGGACGCGGTCAAAGAAGCGCTGCTCGAAGCGGGAATCGAAGGAATCACCATTCTGGAAGCTCGCGGACACGGTCGCCAGAAGGGTCACACCGAGTTCTATCGCGGACGCGAGTACACCATCGACCTTCTCCCCAAGACCAAACTCGAAATCGTCGTTCCCGATGCACTGAAAGACAAGGTCGTCCAGGCCATCCTCGGCGCCGCCCGCACCGGCCACATCGGCGACGGAAAAATCTTCATCAGCCTCATCGACGAAGCCATCCGCATCCGCAACGACGAACGCGGCGAAACCGCGATCTAGACCGGGTCCGCAATTCACGTGCTCTTTCCGGCGCAGTGACATCTTCTCAAGGAACATGTCACTGACCGGCCATGGCTTCGGACTACAGCAATTGCCGAACCGCTGCAGCCTCTTCAGAACGCGGGATTTCCCGGGTTTCAAAATCGACACCTGCGTGCCGCAAGCCTCACCCGCGCACATCTCCGCTCACAGGCTTCTCCTCTTGCGCGTTCCCGGATTCCCGTCTTTCTATAGCCCAAGATTGGTCAAAATTCCATAGGATTTTGTCGTTTTCCCTGCGTTTTGGCCGATATATTGAGAATCTTCATGGGTTCCTTATGCCAAGGGCTCTAGAATCCCTGATTGAGAATCATGTAAAAGTTGAGCCAGGTTCACATTCCAGCGGGCGCTGCGCCTGCTTCGCCTGATTGGTGTGTGCGATACCGCTGCTTCGACGGCGGTCTTGATCCGTGCTGACTCACGTCACCGGTGCATCTTTCTTCGCTTCATCCGGAATGGCGGCCGGCGTCCCGCCTCATCGCAAGGCCTTGGCCCTCTGCATCTTCGTGGGAGTAGAAACCATATGTGTCGTGGAATTAAACCGCTGCTCTTTTCCATCGTTCTGGGACTTCCGGCCTTAGCTCTCGCACAGCCGCCCTCTTCAGCGCCGGTCACGCAAGCCCAAATCGCCGCCCTCCAGCAGGCCGTCCAGAATGCTCAGACCGCCAGCGCCAACGCTCAGTCCGCTGGTGACAATGCCTGGATGCTGGTCTCCGCCGCCCTTGTCCTGCTGATGACCGGTCCCGGCCTGGCTCTCTTCTATGGCGGTTTGGTCCGCAAGAAAAACATCCTCGGCACTATGATGCAAAGCTTCGCCATGATGGGATTAGTCACCATTCTCTGGGCCGTCGTTGGCTACTCGCTGGCCTTTGGCCACGGAAATGCCTTCGTTGGCGGCTTCGAGCACGTGTTCCTGCGCGGCGTGGGTCTCACGCCCAACACGGACTACGCGCCCACCATCCCCGAGCAGACCTACATGATCTACCAGCTCATGTTCGCCATCATCACCCCGGCCCTTATCACCGGCGCCTTTGCCGAGCGCATGAAGTTTAGCGCCATGGCCGTTTTCCTCTCCCTCTGGTCTCTGCTCGTCTATAGCCCCATGGCCCACATGGTCTGGGGCGTCGGTGGCCTGCTGAACGCTTCCGGAGGCCACATTCCCAGCCTCGACTTCGCCGGAGGCACCGTGGTTCACATCACCTCTGGCGTCTCCGCACTGGTTACCTGCATCTACCTCGGCAAGCGCATCGGCTATCCCCACACCAATATGCCGCCCCACTCCATGGTGCTCAGTTTCATCGGCGCCTGCCTGCTCTGGGTCGGTTGGTTTGGCTTCAACGCCGGCAGCGCCCTGGCCGCCAGCTCACTGGCAACCAGCGCCTTCGTCAACACCCACTTCGCCGCCGCTGCCGCTGCCTTCGGTTGGACCATCGCCGAGTGGATTCACAACGGCAAACCCACCGCTCTGGGCGCCATCTCCGGTGCCGTCGCTGGACTGGTTGCCATCACCCCCGCTTCCGGCTTCGTGCAGCCCTTCGCTGCCCTGGCCATCGGTCTTATCGCCGGCGCTTTCTGCTCCTTCATGGTCTTTGAAGTCAAGAGCCGCCTAGGCTACGACGACTCTCTCGACGCCTTTGGCGTCCACGGAGCCGGAGGAACCCTCGGTGCGCTGCTCACCGGACTCTTTGCCACCGGCGCCATCAACGCCATCTACGGCAAAGACGCCTCCGGCAGGCCCATCGCTACCGGTGCCGTCGATGGCCACTGGGGTCAACTGCTCAACCAGTTCGCCGGAGTGGCCGTCGCCTGGACCATCTCCATTGTGGGTACCCTTGTGCTTCTCTTCGTTGTCGACAAGGTCATTGGACTGCGCGTCTCGCCTGAACACGAATCCGCAGGTCTCGACCTCTCGCAGCACGGCGAAGAAGGCTACGACTTCAACTCCTGATCTGCAGCCGCATCGAGTCTTTGAATTTCTTTTTCTGAAAAAGACGGGCGGGACCGGCCAACTGGCCCTCCCGCCTGTTACGCTGTCAAGCGAGGCAATTGCATATGCTCAAAATTGAAGCCGTTCTCCAGCCCTCCAAGCTGGATGCCGTCAAGGATGCCCTGCTCGAAGCAGGCATTGAAGGAATGACCATTCTCGAGGCTCGCGGCCATGGCCGCCAGAAGGGGCACACGGAGTTCTATCGCGGCCGGGAATACACCGTCGATCTCCTGCCCAAAGTCAAGATCGAACTGGTTGTCACCGACGAACTCAAGGAGAAGACTATCCAGGCCATCATTGGCGCCGCCCGCACCGGCCGCATCGGCGACGGAAAGATATTCGTCAGCCGCATCGAAGAAGCCATCCGCATCCGCAACGACGAACGCGGCGAGACAGCCCTGTAGCGAACTCAAGAGAACTGGGGCCAGCCTTCCACGCAAGACCGCGGCCTCGCTTTTCAGCGCCGGGGCGAAGTGCAATTGCATCGAGCCTTGGCGGGAATATTTCTAAATACGGCCTTATCGGATATACGTGTTGCCAGGTAAGCCACCTGCTGCCTCGTTGATCGGTACGAGGCAGCAGGTGGAGCTTACTATGCAAAATGAGCTTCTCAAGACATGTTCAGGGAAAGCGTTGCGGCTGGATCAGTTGCTGGCCGTCTTTCCACTGGTTTTGTTGCCTGGCTACTGCTTTGCGATGGCAAGCTCAATCTCACTTCCCCTCGACAGCTTCAGATCGTCTTTCTTCGTCGATACAAGGACGCCTGAATTCGCACTGTCGATTTTGCTGTGAAGTTCCACGCCTGACTCGGCCCCAACTTGATCCACTTGCAGAACCGCGGCGGTCCAGAAATTCGGTTCCTGGTTGCCGGCGGGGACGTTCACTCCCTCGATGTTTTGGGTGTTCGGCGGAACGAACCCGACAATAGTTGCCTTGATCGGGATAACCTGGCCGTTCTTCAGCGCCGCTTCAGTAAAGCGCAGTGCCAGCTTCGACTTTCCACTGATCTGCGCGTCGTCAGCCACAACCGTGCCCCGAATCACAGTCCCGGAAGGCAGTTCGGGTCCGTTCTTCAGTTGGACTTTGTTGCTGAGGGTAACCTTAATCGGATGGCCTGACTCCGTTTTTTTGGCGTCGAGATTGTCTGTCAGGGCGCCTTGTGCGGGCACCATCAGGGTGGCCTGCTGCTGGGCCGCATTCGAAACCTGCGAACCGTCGTTGCTTTGTGCTGTCGTAGTCTTCGGGGAGAGGAACATCAGAGAGAGAGATGCAACTGAGAATGCTATAGCGATTTCACGTTTCATTGAAAATCTCCTTGAGAGTGAATTTACGAACGCAGTCGTGCACGGTCCGTCTAGAGGCAAGTTGCCTGTTGGTTGGGACGCACGCTCGCGGTTCTGAGTTTCTTCATTGCCCGGACGGTGTTCGTCCAGGCTCGCATCCTGCGCGTTTCATTCAGATCCTCTGAGCGCTTGCGCCGGCCTTCATGCTTCGGATCGAATATGCGAATATGCGCAAAAACAAGCATGAATTCACGGTCTCCATGGCGTTCGGAACGGCGTCGCGATCAGCTGGAATTTCCATTTCGCTGCTCCAAACAGAAATGGGACGGCCGCATCTTCAGGTATCGCTTTGTGATACCCGAACGCCACGGCCTCAAGGACGAGTTCCTGGAAACCGGGATCGCCGCCATCGCCTGGCCGGTTCTTGCCTCAGCCGGAGCGAAAAATTCACCATCCGCTCAAACATCGCTTATTCTGTTAAAACATCCATCTTGCTTCGGCGAGCCACACGAAATCACTCATGAATCCAGTCGCTTTCGCGGTTGACGATCTTCGGGAGCAGTATATGCGGGAGATGGCGCTTGTCCGCCAGACCTGCGAACGTACCGGAGACGGCACAGCCGCCATCCGCCGCCGTTCCGCTGTCGTCGACCGTATCCTCATTGAAATGTGGCGCCGCGCCTTCGCCCGCCAGCCCTCCCAGAACATTTCTCTGCTTGCTCTCGGAGGCTACGGCCGCAAAGATCTCTTCCCCTATTCCGATATAGACGTCCTCTTCGCATTTGCCGATGACAAGGTCGAGGCGCAATCCAAGGACGCCGTCCGCGCCATTATCCAGGGCATGTGGGATATCGGCCTGCGCGCCAGCCCCAGCTCCCGAACCTTCAAGGAAGCCGGCCGCTTCGACCCCGATAACCTCGAATTCACCCTGGCTACTCTCGACCGCCGCTTCCTCGCCGGCCAGTTTCCTCTCTACCAGCAGCTCCACCAGGTCGTCTTCCCCGGCCTCGTGTTGAGCGAGTGGAATACCATCACACAGAAGCTGGGCGAGATCGCCCGCGCACGTCACGCCAAATTCGGCAATACCATCTTTCACCTCGAGCCCAATCTCAAGGAGTGTCCCGGCGGCCTGCGCGATTACCATCTCGCCGTCTGGTTCGCCCTGCTCTTCCACCTCAAGGAGACCAAAGAGTGGCCCCGCCAGCGCGGCGGCGTCTTCCAGAGCGCCCGCGGCGACGCCGAGGCCGCCTTTGACTTCCTTGCCGCCGCTCGCTGTTTCCTTCACTTCCGCCACGGACGCGACGACAATACCCTCGACTGGCAGTCCCAGGATGAAGCCGCCGCCCACTCCATAGGCCTTGAAACACGCGGCACTGCCGACCCGTCTTACTGGATGCGGACCTACTATCGCCACGCCCGCATCATTTACCGCCGCGCCGTCCTGCTCATGGAGCACGTGCCCGCGCCGGTCAGCTTCTATCGTCAGTTCCGCCGCCGCCGCACTCCCATCGCTGGTACTGACTTCCTCCTCGACCAGGGCCGCATCGACATTGTCCCTGGCGCCCAGTTCAGTGATACCTCCGCCATCCTGCGCATCTTCTCCCTCATGGCCACCCACGGCTACACCCTCTCGCAAGCTGCCGAAGACCGCATTACCGACGCTCTGCCTGCGCTTGCCATCCATATTCCCGAGGGTCCGTATCTCTGGAATGCCCTCCGCGAAGTCCTGCTCGGACCCCACGCGGCACATGCGCTCAGGACCATGCACGCCCTCGGCGTGCTGGAAATGCTCATCCCCGAGTTCCACGGCATCGATGCCCTGGTCATCCGCGACAGTTATCACCGCTACACTGTCGACGAGCACACCTTCCTCACCATCGACAATGTTCACGGCCTTCGCCAGCCCACCCAGGACTACGAACAGCGCCTGGCCCAGTTGCTCCCTGAAATCGATCGCCTCGACCTCTTCCTCCTCGCCCTCCTGCTCCACGACACCGGCAAGGGGCGTCGCACCGGCGAACATACCGCCCAGAGTGTTGAACTCGCCGACGCCTTTCTCGCCCGTCTCGACTTCGACGCCGAGGAGCGCGAGTCCATCCTCAAGCTCATCCGTCTTCACCTGGAAATGTCCAGCGCTATGCGCCGGGACATCTTCGACCTCGAAAACGTCCGCGGCTTTGCTGACAAAATCGGCAATCCCATGCTCCTCAAGATGCTCACTATCATGACCTTCGCTGATATCAAGGCTGTGAATCCCGACGCCCTCACTCCCTGGAAGGCCGAAAACCTCTGGCAGTTCTACATGGCCACCGCCAACTTCATGGACCGCTCGGTCGACGAGGTCCGCTATCGCGCCGCCATCGACCCCACCCTGCTCAACCGCCTCCGCGCCATGGTTCCCCCGGAAAAGTACGAGGCTTTGGGACAATTCCTTGAAGGCCTCCCGCAGCGCTACCTGCAAACCCGCCTCCCCGAGCAGATCCGCAATCACTTCCTCATGGCCCTCAATCTCGACCAGGACAACGTCCAGCTCGACCTGCGTCCCAACCGCCAGCTCTTCGACCTCACCGTCATCACCCGTGACCGCACCCGCCTCTTTGCCGACGTGGCCGGCGCCCTTGCCGCCTGGGGCATGAACATCGTCAAGGCCGGCGCCTTTTCCAATGAGGCTGGCGTCATCGTCGATAGCTTCCACTTCACCGACGTATTTCACACTCTCGAGCTGAACCCCAGTGAAAAGGATCGCTTCCTCGCCAATCTTCACGACGTTGTGGCGCAGAATGTCTCCATCGAGCAGTTGCTCGAGGCCCGCAGTCACATGAGCCAGCCCGGCAACCTCAAGGTTGAGGTAGCCACCCGCCTCGAGTTCGACTCAGAGTCTTCCACCCACGCCACCCTGCTTCAGGTGGTCGCCCAGGACGTCCCGGGCCTCCTTCGCCAGATCGCCCTCACCCTCAGCGCCCATCAGTGCAACATCCGTGTGGCCCTCATTGACACCGAAGGAGAAACCGCCATCGACGTCTTCTACCTCACCAGCTTCGATGCCAAGCTCTCCCAGGAGGCGCAGCAATCCCTCGCCAAAGACCTCACCGCCGCCCTTGACGCCATCCGCGCCCCCTCCGCCAACTAGCCCCGCCTGCATACCCCATACTTGACTCCGCCCACTCCGCGGTTCGACCATGGTCGTTCGGCCCACAGGCGAGCACGCCGCTCCCTGTAAGACCCAACCACTCGGAGGACCCAGGCCATGGCATTGAAGAACAATCGCAGGGATTTTCTAAAGGCAGGCAGCGCCGCCCTCGCGGCAACCGCCGTCTCCCTGAACCCATCCTGGAACGCTTCAAGCTACGCCGCCATCCTCGGAGCCAACGACCGCGTCCGCGTAGGCGTAGTCGGCTGCGGCGACCGCATGAAGGACGCCCTCATTCCCGCCTTCCAGCAGCACGCCAAAGAGCTCAACTTCCAGCTCGTTGCCGTCTCCGACCTCTGGAATCGCCGTCGCGAAGAAGGCGCCGCTTACATCCAGAAACTCTCCGGCAACGCCATCGTCCAAGTCCGCAACAACGACGAACTCTACGCCCGCAACGACGTCGATGCCGTTCTCATCGCAACTGCTGATTTCCAGCACGCACTTCACGGTGTCGAAGCGGTCAACGCCGGCCGTGATGCCTACGTCGAAAAGCCCACGGCCCACACCATGGCCGATGCGCGCCTTTTCCTCGCCGCGGTCAAGAAGACCGGTAAAATCGTACAGATCGGCACCCAGCGCCGCTCCACGCCCAGCTACCAGAAAGCCGCTGACTACATCAAGTCCGGCGCATTCGGCGACATTGTCATGGTCGAAATGACCTGGAACGTCAACCAGCCCGGACGGTGGCGTCGCCCTGACGTTGTTCCGCTCTTGAAAGAAGCGGACACTGATTGGAAACGCTATCTCCTCAACTGCCCCTACGAGCCCTTCAGCGCACGCAAATATCTTGAATTCCGCCTCTTCTGGCCCTACTCCTCGGGCATTCCCGACCAATGGCTCGTTCACCAGATCGATACCGTCCATTGGTTCACCGGCCTGCCCCATCCCCGCAGCGTCGTGGCCAATGGCGGCATTTATCTCTGGAAAGACGGCCGCCAGAACTGGGACACCATGACCGCCGTCTTCGATTACGGCCCCCTCGACGACCTCACCAAGGGCTTTCAGGTCCAATACACGTCGCGCTTCACCAACTCTGCCGGCGGCACAAAGGAGCTTTACTACTCCAACCGCGGCATGATCGACATGGATAAGCAGCGTGTCACTCCCGAAGGGGGCCTGCAGGCCCGCGAAGCCGCCGCCATGGGACTAAAGCCCAACCTGCTGTCCAGCTTTTCGCTCGTTGACCACGCCGAGGCTGCTTCCACTGGGGCTGACACCGGCGGCGATCCCATGACTTCAGCCAACATGCGTAACTGGATGGAGTGCGTTCGTTCTCGCAAAACCCCCAACGCCCCTATCGAAGCTGGTTACAGCCACTCCATCGCGCTCTGCATGAACGTCGCCGCTATCCAGACCGGCCAGAAAGTCACCTTCGATGACAAAACTCAGCAAGTTATTGCCGGAGGGAAAATCTTTGCCTAAGTTCGTTGCGTTGAGCCTTCTTGCCGCATCCCTCGGGCTGGGCGCGTGTGCCTTTGCCGCCGCTCAAGCCAAAGGCATTCAAGTCGTTCCTGACGAAGCCAACCGCCGTGTAGACATCACCATCGACGGCAAACCCTTCACCTCCTACATCTGGCCCACCACCCTCAAGAAGCCCGTCCTCTACCCCCTCATCGACGCCGACGGCGTGACGGTAACCCGTGGTTATCCGCTTTCGCCACGCCCCGGCGAGCGTGTTGACCATCCCCACCATGCGGGCCTCTGGTTCAACTACGGCGATGTCAATGGTTTTGATTTCTGGAATAATTCCGATGCCATCAAGCCCGAAAACCGCTCCAAAATGGGCTCCATCCTGCAAACCAGAATCGTCACCACCAAAAGTGGCGTCAATCGCGGCGAGTTAGTCGTCGAATCCGTCTGGGTTACCGGAGAAAACAAAAAAATCATCGAGCAGACCACGCGCTATATCTTCGCCCGCCGTGCTCAAGCCAGAGTTATCGATCAATTGGTAACTCTGAAAGCTCTTGACCGCGCTGTCTTCCACGACGACAAGGAAGGTCTGCTGGGCCTCCGCGTCGCGCGCTGGCTCGAATCGCCCGAAGAGAAAGGCGGCGTCTTCATGGATGCCAGCGGTAACCCCACTCAGGTTGCTGCGGCCCCGACGGACGCTGGTTCAAACCCTGCTACAGGCGAATATCTCACCAGCGAAGGCGTAGCCGGCGGTGCAGCCTGGGGAACCCGCGGTCGCTGGTGCGCTCTCACCGGCCACACCGGCAGCTATCTGGTCGACATCGCCATAATCGACCATCCCGCCAACCCCGGCTATTCCACTTACTGGCATGCCCGCGGCTATGGCCTCTTCGCCGCGAATCCCCTCGGCCGCAGCATCTTCGATCCCAAGCAGCCGCCCTTCAACTTTACCCTTGAGAAAGATCAATCCGCGACCTTCCGTTACCGGATCGTCCTCAACTCCCACGCCGCCAATCCCGAGGAGCTCAACAAGGAAGCCGACGCCTTCGCCGCCGAATACAAGTAACCGCGCGGCGCGTTCCCTTCCAACCGTCATCCTTGGAACCTGCGGGTCAAACCCATTGCTCCCGCTCCTCAAGAGTCATGAGGTCGATTCCCAGTTGCTGGCACTTCTTGTAGAGGTGGATCCATTCCAGCCCCGGAGCCTTGGCGTCTATGCAACAGCATGTTCCAACGCGGCGGTGCGGGTCACTGAGATCACGCTGATGTCGTCTTCCTGGCCAAAGTTTTGCGCGGCGCTGGCCACCTCGGCAGCGGTCCTTGCCCTGCGCACCAGGTCATGAACCCGCTCGAAGCCGAACAAATGCCCCTTGGCATCCATGGCCTCTACAATTCCATCCGAAACCATCACCAGCCGGTCGCCTTCCGCCAGTTTGAAGCGCATCACCGATAGATCCACATCAAGCTTCATCCCCAGCGGCAACGCACCTTCAATCGCCAGCGGCTCCCCGTTCAAATAAGGAGGAATGTGGCCCGCATTGGCCAACGTCACCTCGCCGTTCGCGCCAATGCGCAGCGCGAGACCAGTGGCTTGTGCATTGCCCCGTCCCACCAGCCGATGATTCAGCGCCCTCAGCACAACCGCCGGGTCGGCACTCCATTCCACCGTACTCCGGATCGCCCCCACCAGAAATGCCACCAGCATGCCTGCCTTCAGGCCTTTTCCGGTCACGTCCCCTGCGACAATCAGCAGACTGCCGTCGATGGGGCGGGGAATGATCTGAAAAAAGTCGCCGCCGACCGCCCGGGAGGGCCGGTACTCGCTCTCGATCACCAGTCCCGGCAGCACCGTCCGCGCTTCGGGAAGAATCACCTGCTGCACCTCTTGTGCCTGCTTCAACTCCAGCGCCATCAGATATTGCTCTTGCCCGGACTTGAGCAGGCGCATATTGATGTCCTGCGCCATCAGCCGCTGCTCGCGCAACGACAGCAGCAACCGCCGCAGCAATAGCAGACCCAGCAGTGCAGCCATCAGCAGGTTGGAGATCTCGGCAACTGAGAGTTCCAGGCCAAAGGGAAACCCGTTGATCTGGATATGCAGGACGGAATGTTCCCGCTGAAACTGCCCCAGTCCCCGAAGCACCACTGTGGGCAACACCAGCCAGCCTTCCAGCGCCTTCTTGTGAATGCCCAGCACAACCACCCACACCAGCAACGTGAAGAAAAGCACCTGCAAAACCAGCGAGACCGGAAGGAACGCGATGGCAACCCCATGCGGGATAAATGTGAAGAGCAGCTCTCCGGCAATCACGTTTGACACAATCAGCAGCACGGCCAACATGCCAACGGCACGTGGCAGCCACGACGGCCGATGCAGCCGGAACCAGACCCACCACACCATCACCCATCCGGCGCAGATAAATGGAATAAGAAGGTTGTCTCGCACCAGGGTAGGGACCTGGATGCTCAGGTACGTGGTCCAGGAGGTGACAGCCGACAGTGCGTAATCGGTCGCTGCAAGCATCAGGACAAATCCCATCCACACATAAACCCGGTCTGTGTCGTCAAACAGCGTCAGACTGAAGGCCATCACCGCCAGCAAAGCATAAATGAGCGCCTCGAAAGCCAAAGGCGCATAGGCGCGGATCAGTTGCTGCCAGCGAATCTGGTAGCTGGCCGCCACCTCTGCTGCGTCTCCCAGGAAGGGCGCATTGCGCAAGCCCCCTGCATCGGGTTGCTGCACCAGGGTGTTCGGTCCCATCCATACCCTGAAGGCCAGCAGAAGGTCTGGAGAGTCTTGCTCGCCGCTCGCCGTTTGCGGCAGCGGGAACATCATGGGCTGGTCGTAGTAAGTGGCAGGTGGACTGCTCGTGAAATCGCCGAAGCTGCCCACCAGCTTTCCGTTATTGAAGACCTGGTAGGCGTCGTCCACATCGGGAGGTCCGGCCAGAGCCAACTGTCCTCCGGGCTGCCCCTTCAAATGCACCCGGATGCGGTACCACGCGTACCCTGAATACTTGGCATGGCCTTTCGCCGTCCAACCCGGAACGAGTCCTGTCGATTCGCTCCACGGGTCGAACGCCAGGTTCTTCGGCGTCAGGTCCACCGCCTCCCATTTCGAGTCGTCGAAGCCCGGCTCAGCCCATAGTGGCGCATGGGTCACCGGATCCACAGGCGAGTCGCCGGTTTGGAATCTCCACGGCCCGAACAGCGGGGCGGTCGCCTGCCCCAGCTGAAACATCGCCGCACCGTCTTCTTGCCGGTTTGCGGCCTGGGCATGAGCCCAGCCACAACACGCCAGCCAGAAAAGCAGCAGAATTCTGAAATCTGAGCGTCGCACCAAGGCAGGGACCTCTTCTTTCAGTGGGGGAAGCCACTGATCGCACTATACCTATTCACCTGCCCCAGCGGGAATCTTCTTTTTTGGGGATTTCCCGAAGATCCGGTTGGGCGTTGTCATAAGAGGTGGACAGCTGTGGCAGAGGACATTCATGCCGCGTTCTTCTGTCCGTGCAGGTCATTTGACCCTCCCCATGCCCAACAGTCGTTCCCCAAGCAGGATGCTTTTCCAGCAGCTCCTCTTGATCCACGACTAACTTAGTCGTATATTAAATAAGGACTGAATCAGTCGGATATTGGCCTCTGCATTCCTCAAGGCTTGCGCAGCGAAGGGTTTCCGGTCGGTTTCGCAGTCCGAATCGACTTTTTTCCTTGACTTGGAGTACTTTGTTGAAGCACTTCTATCGTGCCATTTTCATTTTCTTTGTTCTCACGGGCTTTATTCCCGCTCTTTTCGCGGCTTCCGCCTTCTCCATCGCCGGCGTCGTTCACGACCCCGGTGGCGGCCGAATTCCCCATGCCCATGTAACCATTCGCCCTGCCGCCTCCCAGCCCGTCATCGAGACCGTCACCGGCGATCTGGGCGACTTCCATGTGCAGATACCCGGACCCGGCAGCTACCAGGTAGAGATCGCAGCAGGCGGCTTCGCGCCCCTTGCCGTCACGGTTCAGCTCGATGATTCCCAGGCCGCTGCCAGTCTCGACCTTGCCCTTCAAGTCGCAGTCGACACCCAAACCGTCGAAGTCACCGCCGACATGCTCTCCGCTGAAACCACCAGCACCCAACTCGGCGAAACGCTGGACACAAAAAAGATTGAAAACGTGCCCCTGAACGGCCGCAGCTTTACCGACCTCATGGCCGTACAGCCGGGCATCGTCCCCATGAACACCGCGCAGCCCGGAGCCGTCATTATGACCGGTGTAGCTTCCACGCCCCCATCTGGCGACGCCAACCCCGGCAATCTCTCCATCAGCGGCCAGCGAGAGGCCTCGAACGGCTTCCGCGTCAATGGCAGCGATGTCGAGGAGGACGTCAACATGGGCACCTCGATCGTGCCCAATCTGGACTCCATCGACAGTTTCCGCGTCCTCACCAGCAATTTTGACGCCGAGTACGGCAACTCCAGCGGCGGCCAGGTCCTGGTCACCACCAAATCCGGAACCGCGCAATGGCACGGCTCCGCATTCGAGTTTCTTCGCAACACCGCTCTCGACGCCCGCAACTACTTCTCCCAGAACCGCGCCGCCTATCGCCAGAACCAGTTCGGTGGCGCCATCGGTGGCGCACCCTTTCACAAGAGCGTTACCGTCTTTGCCGACTATCAGGGCACACGCCTCACCGAGGGCATTGACACCGGCGACATCGCTGTCCCATCCACCGCCGAACGCAGCGGAGATTTCAGCCAGAGCCCGCTCACGGGCAGCGTTAATGGAACCGCATGGGCCGCGCAGCTCTCTACGCTGTTGGGCCAGACGGTCTCCGCTGGAGAGCCCTACTCGCAGGTCTTTCCCACCGGCCAAATTCCCCAATCCGCCTGGACCGCCCCCTCCAAGTACCTGCTGGCTTCCATCCCCATTCCCAACGCTGGACCAGCCCTTTTTGAAACCTCCGCCCAGGCTCAGACCCTAAGCGACAATAAGGGCGCCCTGCGCACAGACTGGACCCATGGCAAAAGCGCCTTCACCGCCTACTACTTTCTTGACGGCTACTCGCTTGATAATCCCTACCCCACCGGCACTGGTGGCGCCAGCGTTCCCGGCTTTAGTGCCACCTCCAACGGCTCGGCACAACTGGCCAGCCTGGGCCACTCCCTCACCTTCGGTGACGCTGCCCTCAACGAGTTCCACCTCAGCTACATGCGCAACGCCAACGCCGTCGGCCAGCCCAAGGGCGGGGTCGGCCCATCGCTTGCCTCCCAGGGGTTCACGGGAATCGTTCCGCTCAAGCCTTCCACCGAAGGTATTGAAAACATCGCCTTCAACGACTTCACCATGGGTGTAGATACCACGGCCCTGGTGCAGGCTGAAAACATCTATGAAGTCAGTGACGCCTTCTCCCGCATCCTCGGCAAACATGGCCTCAAGGCTGGAGCCGAAATGCACTCCAACCAGATCAATACCCACCCCGATGTGGTCTTCAACGGCAGCTTCGCCTTCAACGGTTCCGAAACCGGCCTGGACTTCGCCGACTTCCTGCTCGGCGTGCCCTCCAGCTATACCCAGGGGCAGGCCAACAGCTTCTACAACCGCAATCTCTACCTGTCCTCGTTTGCCCAGGACAGTTGGAAGCTTTCCAGCGAGCTCACTGTCAACTACGGAGTCCGCTGGGACCGCATCCGCCCTTGGCAGGAGAAGTACAACCAGCTTCAAACCCTTGTCTTGGGTGAGCAGTCTCAGGTGTTTCCGGGCGCTCCGCAAGGCCTGGTCTTCCCCGGCGACCCCGGCGTTCCCCGTTCCCTCGCGCCAGCGCGCAACAACTTCGCTCCCCGCGCTGGAGTAGCATGGTCGCCATTCTTCATCACCCCCTGGCTTCGCGCCCTCACCGGCCAACCCGGTCAAACCAGCATTCGCCTCGGCTACGGCATCTTCTATACCGCCTACGAAGGCCTCTCGGCCGGCATCATGAGCGCCAATCCGCCCTACGGCTATACCTACACTTCGGCCGCTCCTCCGCTCTTTGTCTCACCCTTCACCGTGGCCGCCACCGGCGCCGATGCCGCCCAGCGCTTCCCCCTCCAACACGTCGCCTATGGAGCCAGCCGCGCCAACCCCAACGCCAGCGTCGACTGGACGCAGTTTGAGCCCTTGGTGGGCATTCCAGCCGTCGATCCCCGAGACGTCACTCCCTACGCCCAGCACTGGATGGCCAGTATCGAGCGTCAGTTCGCCAGCTCAGCCCTCGCCTCCGTCAGTTACGTCGGCACATCCTCTCACCATCTGCTCGTGCTCGAGGAAGCTAACCCTGCCAACCCCGCTCTCTGCCTCTCGCTGGGCGCTCAGCTCTGTGGACCCTTCAATGAGCAGGCCGCCCGCACCCAGTTCGGCCCCGCCTTCGGCAGTGTCGAGCTCCAGCGCACCATCGCCAACGCCAACTACAACGCCCTCGAAGCCTACATCAAAACCACCACCCATGGCCTCGACCTGCTCGCCAGCTATACCTTTTCCAAGTCCATCGATCAATCCACCGGCTTGCCCGAACCCGTCAATCCCGTCAACCCCTCGCTCAGCCGAGGCCTCTCCTCCTTCGATCTGCGCCAGAACCTCGTCACCAGCTTTCATTACGCTCTCCCCGGCCTCAAGCCTGCCAACCGTTTCAACTGGATCGCCTCCGGCTGGGCCCTCGCCGGCATCGCCCGATTCACCTCGGGATTACCGGTGACCCTGCTCAACAACAACGACACCTCGCTGCTCGGCACCATCCCCAACGGCATCAACAACAATGGCGTCGACACCCCCACCTGGTCCGGACAGTCGCTCTCTCTCCACACCAATCCCCGCCACGGCGCAGCCGTATTTGACGCTTCCCAGCTCACCCTCCCCGCTCCCGGAACCATGGGCAGCGCTCGCCGCCGCTTCTTCTCCGGACCCGGTCTCGAAAACCTCGACGCCATCCTCTCCAAAACCGCCCAACTTCGCGACGGTCACACCCTCGAATTCCGCGCCGAAGCCTTCAATCTCTTCAATCACGCCCAGTTTTTCGGACCCGCCAGCGTTGAAGGCAACATCGCCTCCGCCACCTTCGGACAGGCCGTCAGCGCTATGCCTCCGCGCCTCGCACAACTGGCCCTCCGCTACCGCTTCTGACCGTTCTGCGAGCAAGAATCCAGCATCCTGAAGGGCCTCCTTTTGCGCGCTGTTCCACCCAAAAGCGCAGAGTACCGGCAAAACCCGGCCTCCTGAACCTTCCCGTGATGTCCACTCGCTGCCCCCTTGCGTTTGCGACTACACTAGATGCGTTATGGCCACTGACTTCCTCACCACGCAGATTCAACCGCGCTCGCCCCAGGGCGGCTTTGTGAATGAGCCCTTCACCGCTTTCAAGGTTCCCGAAAACGCTCGCAAAATGAAGGACGCATTGGAATTGGTCCTGAGCCAGCTCGGCCGCGAATACGATCTCGTCATCGGCGGGCAGCGCTTCAAGACTCAAGGCAAAATCCGTTCCATCAACCCTGCCCGTCCCGCCCAGATCGTTGGCGTCCACCAGAAAGCAGGCGCCGAACACGCCGACCAAGCCATGGCCGCGGCTCTCCACGCCTTCGAGTCCTGGAGCAGAACCTCAACAAACGAAAGAGTGTCTCTCCTCCTCAATGCCGCCGACATCATCCGCGCCCGCAAGTTTGAATTCTGTGCCTGGCTCACCTATGAAGTTGGCAAAAACTGGGCTGAAGCCGACGCCGACGTGGGCGAAACGATTGATTTCCTTGAGTATTACGCCCGCGAAGCCCTCCGCCTTGCCGACGCCGCCCCAACCATTCAATACCCCGGCGAGCGCGACGAACTCCTCTATATCCCCTTAGGCGTAGGCGCGGTCATTTCCCCCTGGAACTTTCCCTTTGCCATCATGGCCGGCATGACATCTGCCTCCATCGTCACCGGCAACACCGTCGTTCTCAAACCCTCCAGCGACGCCCCTACCATCGCCGCCAAATTCGTTGAAGTTCTTGAAGAAGCTGGACTTCCCCCTGGCGTCGTCAACTTCTGTCCCGGCTCCGGCGCCACCTTTGGCAATGCCATAGTCGAGCATCCCAAGACCCGCTTCATTGCCTTCACCGGCTCAAAAGCCGTTGGCCTTGACATTCATGAGCGTGCCGCCAAAGCCCGTCCCGGCCAGATCTGGATCAAACGCACCATCCTGGAAATGGGTGGGAAAGACTCCATCCTCATCTGTGCCGATGCCGATCTGGATGCCGCCGTCGAAGGTGTAGTCGCCTCCGCCTTCGGATTCAGCGGACAAAAGTGCTCCGCCTGCTCCCGCGTCATCGTCGAAGCCCCGATGTATCAGGTATTTACTGAGCGACTTCGCGAGCGCGTAGCGCAGCTCACCGTCGGCGATCCCGTGGCTAATCACAATCTCGGCCCGGTCATCAACAAGGCCGCTCTCGATTCCATGCTGGCGTACATTGAAACCGGCAAGCAGGAAGGCCGCCTGATCACCGGCGGTCACGTCGCTGAAAATCCGGATGGTGGCTATTTCCTCGAGCCAACGGTCTTCGGCGAAGTTGCGCCGGACGCAGTCCTCGCCCAGGAAGAGATATTCGGCCCCGTTCTGGCACTGATCAAAGTGGAAAGCTTCGAGGAGGGTCTGGCCGTAGCCAACAACACTGAATACGGCCTGACCGGCTCTCTCTATACCGCTGATCGGGAACAGCTTAACCACGCAAGGCGCGAATATCGCGTGGGCAACCTCTACTTCAATCGCAAGTGTACGGGAGCAATGGTAGGAGCCCATCCCTTTGGAGGGTTCAATATGAGCGGAACTGACTCCAAAGCCGGCGGACCGGATTATCTGCTTCTCTTTACCCAGGCCAAGAGCGTGGCGGAAAAGCTCTAATCCGCCACGCCTTACGCCACGGCCGTGGGAACGGCTTGTTCCTCGGCTTCCAGCTTGCTGCCCACTTCAGCCGCCGCCTGCGCCAGCACGCGGTGGTGAATGGTGAACAGCGCCAGCTCTAATCGGTCGCTGACCCCGGTCTTGTCATAGATTGACCGCAGGTAGTTCTTGATCACCTGCTCGGTCGTCTTGAGCCGGACCGCGATCTCCCGATTCTTGCAGCCCTGCACAATCAGGGCCACAATGCGCATCTCCTTGGGGGTAAGCCGGTCGCGGACCCGCATCCCCACCATATCCTCTTCCGGCGAGCTGGTTTGCATCACCTGAGGGGGCAGCCACGTGTCACCGGCGGCGACTCGGTGCACACACTCCACCAGTGCGGGCCCGGTAACGCTCCGAAAGACGACTCCTTTGAAGCCCTGTTGCAGGTACGTACTCGCAGCCTCGTTGTTCTCTGCAATCACAATGCCCCGGCTGCCCGCAGACTCAAGCAGAAGGCGCAGCCTTGTCAGATCGGGCCGCAGAGAAGCCGCAAACAGCACGATGGAGCCGGGGAAAGTCGTCACGGCATGGTGCATGCGGTCCAGATCCGTGCATTGAGCAATGATGCGCAGATCTTCGTCCATAGCCAGCACCTTGGCGGTGCCTGCTCGAAAAATCGCTTGCGAATCAGCCAGGATGATCTTATTCATAATGTGCGCCTCATCTGCCTCGTAACCCCGATCGGACTGTTTGCAGGCTGCTCAATCCTCATCTCCAGCAGAATCTGAAACGGAGGCCTAAGCTCAGGCATCATTTTCGGTCCCTTGCGGCACTATCGGCAGGTCAGCGCAAAATCTCGGAATTGTCCGCATTTGCGACAGCGCACCAAAGCCGGCATTCCGTTCGTAACCGGATCAAAATGGAAAACCATATTACTCAGGTCATTTTCCTACAGATTAGATTACAGTTTGTTTCCCCGAACGGTCACGAGAATTCGTGGACGCAAGAATAGAACGTGTTAACCATCATGGGACAGGGAGGCTCTACACTCAAAAATATGGCGAGGCCGATTCTACTGGCGATTGACGACGACGTAAACGTTTTGGAAGCGGTGGTGCAAGATCTGCGACGGCACTATGGCGCCAAGTACAGGGTCATGCGCGCGGCCAGCGGACAGGCTGCGCTGGATACACTGGCTCAACTGAAGACGCGTCAGGAGCCTGTGGCGTTACTGCTGAGCGATCAGCGTATGCCGGGTATCACCGGCGTGGAGTTTCTTGAGCGGGCGCGCGAGCTGTATCCCGAGGCTCGCCGGGTGCTGCTCACAGCCTACACTGACACGGAAGCGGCCATCCGGGCCATCAACACGGCCCGCATCCACTACTACCTGAGCAAGCCCTGGGACCCTCCCGAGGAGAAGCTCTATCCGGTATTGACTGACCTCTTGGAAGACTGGCAGGCCGGCTACCAGCCGCCGTTTGAAGGGCTGCGGGTGATCGGTCATCGCTGGTCGCTCAAGGATCACAAGGTGCGCAGCTTCCTCTCCAGTAACCATGTGCCCTACCGCTGGCTCGACATTGCCGGCAACGAAAGCGCTCTGAAATTGCTCCAGGAACGGCAGCTCGATCCAGACCGGTTGCCGGTTGTCCTGTTTGCCGATGGCAGCTCCCTTGTGGACCCGGAACCGGATGCGCTTGCGGCAAGGGTGGGCCTCAGCACGCAAGCGGCCCAGGACTTCTATGACATGGTGGTGGTGGGTGCGGGCCCGGCAGGGCTGGCTGCCGCCGTCTATGGCGCCAGCGAGGGGCTCCGCACGCTGGTGATCGAACCCGAGGCGCCGGGCGGGCAGGCAGGGTCCAGTTCGAGAATTGAGAACTATCTCGGATTTCCCTCCGGCATCACCGGCGCGGATCTCGGCCGTCGTGCCCACATCCAGGCATCGCGGTTTGGCGCTGAGTTTCTCACCCAGCGCGCAACCGGTCTTCGCGTCGATGGCCAATACCGGTTTGTGCAACTGGCCGATGGCCGCGAGGTATCCAGCCATGTGGTGCTGCTGGCGCCCGGAGTGCAGTATCGCAAGCTCGATATTCCCGGCGCGGGGCGGCTTACCGGTCGCGGCATCTATTACGGGGCCGCGCTGGTTGAAGCTGTGGCCTGCAAGGACGAAGAGGTCTTTATGGTGGGCGGTGCCAACTCCGCCGGACAGGCGGCGCTCCACTTTGCCAAGTTCGCCTGCAAGGTCACCATGCTGCTGCGTGGCGAGGGATTGTCGGCCACCATGTCGAAATACTTGATCGATGAGATCGAACGCACATCCAATATTGTGTTGGAGCCAAAGACGCAGGTGCTTGAAGCAATCGGTGAAGAACGTCTCGAGGCGCTGAGGCTCGTTGGCCCGCTGGGCGAATCTGTCGTGCCGGCTTCCTCGCTCTTCGTGTTCATCGGCGCACTGCCGGGCACGGATTGGCTGCCGCCATGCATCCTGCGGGATGAGAAGGGCTTCCTGTTGGCCGGACCAGATCTGAGCATTGACGGCAAGCTGCGCGAGGGATGGCGCGAACCGCGTGAGCCCTTTTTGCTTGAGTCCAGTGTTCCGGGAGTTTTTGTGGCCGGCGATGTGCGCCACGGCTCTGTAAAGCGTGTGGCTTCGGCGGTGGGCGAGGGTTCCATCGCCGTGCAGTTTGCGCATCAGTATTTGGCGGGCTTCTAAAGGAAGGCGAGAAACAGGGATGAGCCAGTGCGAACAACCGATCGAGATCGAATCGATCCCCTTGCGGGAGGTTGCCGAAGCATTGGGTCGGACCCGCCCCTTCGCCGGAACCAACCCGGAGACCTTCCTTGCCGCGCTGCGCGGTGTGGACCGCGTCGACCGTGTCAGGGCCAGGGCGGGAGCTGTGCTGGCCGAACCGGAACAACCTCTTCATTCTTACTGGCTGGTGCTCGAAGGCGTGATTCGCGCCGAAAGGCCGGAGCCGGACGGCTCGCGGACCCTGGCGGGCATTGCCAATGCCGGCGAAGGTTTCGGCGAGGCGCCTTTGCTGACCGGCAAGAACCACTCGCCATTTCTCATTCTGGCGCAGCAGGATTCGCTGCTCATACGCTTCACTGAAGAGGCCTTTTGGGCGTTGCTCGCCTGTTGCCCAGAGGCGCGCAAGGTGGTGCTGGCCGACATGGCAAAGCGGCTCCAGGCCTACCAGGTTGAGGCGCTTCATCGCGAAAAACTGATTTCGCTCGGTACCCTCGCCGCCGGCCTCATGCACGAACTGCACAACCCCGGCTCGGCCGCCAAGCGCGCCGCCTCGCAACTGCGAGAAAACCTGCTGCGCTTGCAGGAACTCAGTCTGCGCTCCAGCGGCAATCCCAAAACCTCCGTTCAGTTGGACTGCATGCATAGCCTGTTGGAGCACGCTGTCAAGGGCTGCCATGCCCCGGCGCTCAGCACTGTGGAGCAATCCGAAGCCGAAGAGGCATTGTCGGAGTGGCTGCAGTCGACCGGCGTGGCGAACGCCTTCACCATCGGACCCGCTTTGGTCGCGATCGGCTTTGACCGGCAGCAACTTGCCTGCGCCAGCGAAGCCTTCGAGGCCGATGACTTCTCTGATGCGCTCAACTGGCTTGAGGCGCTGGTCTCCAGCGTCACGCTGGTCTGCGCTATCGAGGAGAGCATCTCGCGCATCTCCGATCTGGTGATGGCAGTCAAGAAATTCGCCTACGACGAGCGGTCCCCGGACAGGGAACTGGATGTCCACGACAGCCTGCAAAGCACACTTACCATCCTTGGTCACAAGCTGCGCATCAAGCAAATCTCCGTTGAAAAGCGCTTCGAAGCCAACCCGTCCACCATTCGCACCCGCGGCTCCGCGCTCAGCCAGGTGTGGACCAATCTCATCGACAATGCCGCGGATGCCTCGCCCGCCAACGCTCAAATCGAGATCGCGACTTGGACCGAACCCGGGAGCGAGGCGGAGCCGGGCTGGCTGGCAGTTAGCATCGCGGATCACGGTGCCGGCATTCCGCCCGAAACCCTCCCCCGCATCTTCGAGCCGTTTTTTACAACCAAGCCGCAGGGCACGGGCACTGGTCTAGGACTCGAAATCGTCCAGCGCATCGTGACCCAGAAATTCGGCGGCGCCATCGATGTGCAGTCTGAACCGGGAAACACCCGGTTCATCGTGCGTCTGCCGATGAACGGCCCCGTGCTGCCCAAAAGCCCAAAAACTAATTGAAAGCTCGCACTTTAGCGTCAACTCCTCTTGCCATCGCGGTCTTCCTTCCCATATCGCTCGGGTCGATGCAGCCGAGTAGCTAAGGCAGTGTCTGACGAATCGATTCGGAGATCGGATTGGTACGCCGAGATTTCAGCCCCGGCATCGAGCTTCCATTAGCAGATTCCAACCTTTCCCGCAGCGCCACACCGCAATGAAGTTAGCCCGCCTCGCGCCGATGAACGAGATTGAGAGGCTTGGATGACTGATCGTACGGAACTGCTTGAAGCCGCGCTCGACAGCATTCCGGAGGGCATCGCGCTGCTCGGCGGGGAGGGCGAGGTGATGTTCTGGAATCGCGCTGCTGAAGCCATTACGGGCTACGCCAGTGTGGACCTGCTGGCGCGGCCGATTCCCGGCTCGCTTGTGTCGCTGCTGGAAGGGAACCGGCTTGGCGATCTGCAGCCAGGCACGGGGCCGCAGCCGCGGCACGCAGCCTTGGCGCATGTGCGCCACAAACTGGGCCACGACGTCCCGGCGATCGCGCGGGTTCAGGTTCTGCGCGATGGGTTGGGCTGGCGCATCGGCACCGCGGTGGTCTTTCATCCTGCCGATAGCCTCGATGCATTGCCGCGCGGGGAAACCGGCGAAGGCGAAGGCGTGCAGGCGAGCCAGACCGACCTCGAAGACCGTTTGGAGGCCGAATTCGAGGACTTTGCGCGAGGCGGTCCTCCTTTCGGCATCTTGTGGATCACCGTCGATCAGGCAAAGGGACTGCGCAAGACCCACGGTGCCAGAGCCTGCGAGGCGATGCTTGAAAAAGTGGGGCGGGCACTCTCCAATGGATTGCGCCCAGCCGAGGAACTGGGACGATGGGGCGACGATGAGTTTCTGGCCATCTCCCATGAACGCACGGCAGAGATGCTGGCGGCTCATGCGCAGGTACTGGCCGGACAGGCCAGAACGGCGGACTTCCGCTGGTGGGGCGACCGGGTATCGCTCACCGTAAGCATCGGCGCGGCTCAGGCAGACCCATCCGAAACATTGGCGCAACTGCTCGAAAGGGCACAGGACGCGATGGCATCGAGCATCCATGCGGGTGGGAACCGCACGACATGCGCGCCGGGGAGGCAGCCGTGTTTGCCATCATAGGCATTCTCGTTGTCTTTGGAGCGGTCATCGGCGGCTTTCTGATGGAGAAGGGCAATATCCAGGTGCTGCTTCAGCCCGCAGAGCTTCTCATCATTGCGGGCGCGGCCTCCGGCACGCTGTTGGTGGCCAATCCGGTGCACATCCTCAAAGAAATCGTTGCCAGCTTGAAGGGCGTGCTGGGCGGCTCCAGGTTCAACAGGGAGCGCTACCTGAAGACCCTCCAAATGATGTACCAGTTTCTCAACAAGGTGCGAAAGGAAGGTCTGTTGAGCGTCGAGAACGACGTGGAGAAGCCTGAGGAGAGCGCAATCTTCAAGGAGTATCCCGACTTCCTCAACGACCATCATGTCCGGGACTTTGTCTGTGACACGCTGCGCACGGCCATTACCGGCGGCGTGGAACCGTTTGATATGGACCAGATGATGGAACTGGACATGGAGGTGCATCACCATGGCGCCATGCAGCCGGTCGACGCGCTGACCACGGTCGCTGACGCGCTGCCGGGGCTGGGCATCGTCGCCGCCGTCCTCGGCGTGGTCATCACCATGGGAGCGCTGGGTGGACCGCCGGAGGAGATCGGCCACAAAGTAGCGGCGGCATTGGTGGGAACCTTTCTGGGCATTTTGCTCTGCTATGGCGTGGCCGGACCGCTGAGTTCCAACATGAGCAAGACCGCGGACGACCAAAACGATTACCTGCATGTGCTCCGCGTACTGCTGCTTTCGTTCCTCAAAGGTTCCGCGCCCATGATCGCCATTGAGATGGGCCGCCGCGCGATTCCCGCGCATGTGCGGCCCAGCTTCGACGAGATGGAACAACGCTGCAAGAACCAGGCAGCGGCCACATCGGCAGGTGCGTCGGCCGAGGCTGCATAGGAGGGCTTCTGCGTCATGGCGGCCAAAGCTCAACCCATCATCGTCATCAAGAAAACAAACGGTCACGCCGGACACCACGGTGGCGCCTGGAAGGTAGCCTATGCCGATTTTGTCACAGCCTTGATGGCGCTGTTCATCGTGCTATGGCTCATGAACTCCAGCGACAAAATCAAGAAGGCTGTAGCCGGCTACTTCAACGACCCCAAAGGGACCGCAAACCTGCTCGGCACCACCATGACGGGCGACGGCATAGCTGTGACCACCAAAGTCAGTGACAACATGCAAAAAGTGAAAGAAAAGCTCGAAGAGGAGATCAGGGCGCGGAAAGAACTCGAAAAACTTTCCCGGCAGATTCAGATCACCATTACTTCCGAAGGACTGCGCATCGAGCTGCTGGAAGATGAGAACGGCACCTTCTACCAGAGTGGTAGCGCGCGCCTGAGTGATCGCGGGCAGGAATTGCTGGCGCTCCTGGCGGCAGAGTTGAAGACCCTGCCCAATGATCTGCTAATCGAGGGCCACACCGACGCCACGCAGTACTCTACCGACGCCAATTACAGTAACTGGGAGCTCTCCGCCGACCGTGCCAACTCCGCGCGGCGGTTGCTCCAGCAGGACGGTGTGCGCTCCAATCAAGTGACCCAGATACGCGGCTATGCCGACCAGCTTCTGCGCGTGAAAGACAATCCCTTCGACCCCTCCAACCGGAGAATCTCCATCCTGGTCAAAAACAGCGACGGTCAGGTGCCCGATCTTCCCGGGACCAGTGCTGTCGATGGACCGCCGCAAGCCGCCGCAAGCTCCAAGGCCGCACCGGCAGAAGCCAAGCCGCAAGGCGCGCCACATGCTGCTGAAGCTGCACCCAAGTCTGCAACTCCGCCTGCTGTCCCGGCCAAATCTTCTGCGGCCACTCCGGCAGCCAGGCCCGGCCTCATGGACCGGCTCAGAGCCATGCTGCCGGGCGCGAAAAAATAGCGAGCAGCCAATTCACCCCGCCGCCCCCTTTGCTCTTCGATCTCTGGCCCTATTCCCTATTCCCGGCTCCCTCAAATGGTGTACTCTGGTTTGCGTATTGGAAAGCGTTTACCGGAGCATCTCATGACCATCGTTGCCGGCGTTGATTTCGGCACTCTCAGTGTTCGCGTAACTCTTGTGGATAGCCAGAACGGCCCCATCGGAACCGCATCGGCTTCTTACCCTCTTCACCGCCGTCGCGAAGACCCGGATTTTGCCACTCAGTCCCACGACGACCAGATGGCAGCGCTTGCCGCCGCCACACGCGACGCGCTCCGCACCACAGGCGTCAATGGCAGCACCGTCGCGGCCATTGCACTCGACACCACCGGCTCCAGCGTCATTCCGGTGGGCGAAGGGCTCGAGCCCCTGGATGAGTATTACCTGTGGTGCGATCATCGCGCCCACGCCGAGGCCCAGGAAATCACCCAGAAGGCGCATGAACTGGGCTTTGAAGGCATTGAGTGGTGCGGCGGCGTCTACTCCCACGAGTGGGGTTTTTCCAAGCTCCTTCACTGGCTGCGCCACAACCCTGAAAAGCGCTCCCGCTTCGTCACCGCTCTCGAACATTGCGACATGGTAGCGGCCACACTCAGCGGCATTGCGACCGTAAGCGAACTCAAACGCAGCGTCTGCGCCATGGGCCATAAGTGGATGTGGAATCCCAAATGGGGCGGGCTGCCGCCGGAAAAGTTTCTGGTAGCCGTCGATCCGCTCTTCGCCGGTGTGCGCGCCAAAATCGGCGGTCAATTCCTCACCAGCGATCATCTGGCCGGCCACCTTTCACCTAAATGGGCTGAGGCGCTGGGTCTGCCCTCCGGAATTCCCATCCCCGTGGGCGCATTTGACGCCCACTGGGACGCCGTCGGCTCCAACATCCGCGAAGGCGATGCGGTGAACGTGGTGGGCACCTCCACCTGCATCATCGCCATGGCCCGCGAGGCGCAACTGGTTCCCGGCGTCTGCGGCGTCGTGCCGGGCAGCGTGCATCCCGCATACACCGGCATCGAAGCCGGCTTGTCTGCCGTGGGAGACATCTTTGACGGCATTGCCCGTCGCGCCCAAACCACCGTGGCCGCGCTCTCTGAAGGTCTGGAAGCTTACAAGGCCGGCCAGACCGGCCTGCTGCGCCTGAGCTGGGACAACGGCGACCGCACCGTCCTCGTGAATCCGGAACTCGGCGGCGTCACGCTCGGATGGAACCTGGTCCACACCGCGCAGGATGAACTCTTCGCGGCCATTGAAGGCACAGCCTTTCACACACGCATCATCCTTGAGCGCATGGCCGAGCACGGAGTCCGCATCGATCGCGTCATCAACGCGGGCGGCATTCCGCAGAAAAGTGAAGTGCTCAACCAGGTTTACGCCAACGTGCTCTCGAAGCCGGTGCTCGTGCCCGCGGGCATTCCCACCAGCCTGGGCTCGGGCATCTTTGCTTTGCTGGCCGCCGGTGCTTACAAAACCATCGAAGAAGCGCAGGCCGCGGTTTGCCTGCCTTTGCGCACCGTCAACCCCGACCCCCATTCCGCCGCCGTCTACGAACAGCTTTACCGGCTTTATCGCGATGTCTACTTTGCCCTTGGCACTCGCGATGCGGCGCCCCTCGCCCTTGGCCGCGTCCTACCCGAGTTGCGAAAGATTGCCGCGCAGGTGCGGATGGCGAGTTGAAAGCGGATGAGTTGATTCATCGCCAGGGAGTGAATCCATGGAACGACGCAATTTCCTGAAAGCGGCGGCTGCGTCCACAGCAGCCGCCATGGTCTTCGCCCGTCGTGCGGCTTTAGCCCAGCAGGCAAGCAGCCACATTGAAATCCTGGTAGACGAACCCATTGCCACCATTGCTCCTGAAATCTACGGCCACTTTACCGAGCACATCGGCACCGTCGTCTACGACGGCATCTATGTGGGCGAGGGATCGAAAATCCCCAACCAGCAGGGCCTGCGCTCAGCGCTGATTGAAAAGATGCGCGCCATCAAGGCTCCGGTGGTGCGCTGGCCCGGCGGTTGCTTTGCCGACAGTTACGACTGGCGAGACGGCATCGGTCCCAAAGACAAGCGCCCGCGCCACACCAACTTCTGGGTCGACGACTTCAAGCCCGAGCAGAAGAAGCAAAATATCCCGCAGGTCTACGAGCCAAACGAATTCGGTACCGACGACTTCGTGCGCTTCTGCAAGCTATGCGGCGCCGAGCCGTACATCGCCGCCAATGTGCGCAGCCTGACGCCGCTCGACTTCGACCATTGGGTGGAATACTGCAACTCGCCGCGCGGCACCACCACGCTGGCCGAAACGCGCGAGGCCGCCGGCTCCGCTGACCCCTATAACGTGCGCTACTGGGGCGTGGGCAACGAGAGTTGGGGCTGCGGCGGCAACTTTGACCCAGAGGACTATGCCATCGAGTTCAAGCGTTATACCACCTGGGTTCCCGGCTATGGCATGAAACTGCGTTTTGTGGCTTCCGGTCCCAGCAGCGACGAGCAGGCCTGGACACGCGGTTTCTTCAACAAGCTCTTTCATGGCCAGCCCAGCCACGACTCCCACGGCGTCTGGGGTTTGAGCGTCCACCATTATGCGGGGAATAATTCCCGCGCCAAGGGAGATGACGTCAACTTCGATCCCTTCGATTGGTATGAGCTATGCACAGCAGCGGACCGCATCGAGGGCATCATCCTTGACCACTGGTCAGCGCTCGGCGAGTTCGATCTGGACCACAAGGTGAAGTTGGTGGTGGATGAATACGGCCCCTGGTACCACAACGGTGCCCAGGTCTCCGGCGCGGGCCTGTATTCCCAGCAGATCACCATGCGCGACGCGGTGGTGACCGGCTTCACGCTCGATACCTTCAATCGCCATGCTGACAAGGTGGGCATGGCCGCCTGCGCCCAACTCGTCAACTGCCTCAACTCGTTGTTCCTCACCCATGATGACAAGTTCACCACCACGCCCGTCTTCAATGTCTTCGAGCTGTACGCGGCCCATCAGGGCGGAACGTCACTGCGCACCGAGTTCTCAGCCCCCGAAGTCCGCTATGACCGCGATGGCAAGCCGGCCAGCTTCTGGGGTTTGAAGGGATCGGCCTCGCTGAAGGGGAAAACGCTGACCCTGACCGCCGTGAACCCGGACGTAAGCCAGCCGCGCGACGCTGAGATCATTCTGCGCGGTGCAAGCGCGGCCGGCGCCCAGGCATATGTCGTGGCCGAGAGCGACATCCACGCCCACAACACCTTCGACCGGCCAGACAGGGTAAAGACCCGCGCCGCCGAGATCCGTCTGCGCCCCGGTTCGCTGAGTTTCACCTTTCCGCCCGCTTGCGTGGTAAAGATTGAGGTGCAGTTGAGTTAGGCGCTTCTTCGGCTGCATTATTCAGTCCAATGCGGTGTCAGGGATCGTCCGTCGAAAGGGGTCTCAGGGGCGCAATGCCAAAAGCGTTGGTGTTTGATTACGACGGCGTGCTCGCTGACACCGAGCGTCTCCACTGGAAATCGTGGGCAGATCTGCTCCTGCCATACGATGTTCGGCTCACTTGGGAAGAATACTGCCGCTTTGGGTTAGGCGTCGCCGATGAGCAGATGATTGGATCCATCCTGAAAAGAGCGCCGCACCTGCCCGCAGACACGCTCTTGCTCCAGAACCTTGAGCGCAGGCAAACCGTTTGCAAGTGGTCGCTTGCTGAGATCCCGATTCCACAAGAGACGATCGAACTGCTGACGACACTCAACGGATATCGAATCGGCTTAGTCACAAGCTCGGAGCGGGCCGAAGTGGAGCCAATCCTCCGCGCCGCTGCAATCTATGAAAAATTCGATGCCTTTGTGTTTGGAGAAGATGTGGCAGCACATAAGCCCTCTCCAGACCCGTATCTGCTGATCGCGAAGAATTTGGCGGTAAGCACTGGAATCGCTTTCGAAGATTCTGAATCTGGCCTGCTAAGCGCCCGGGCCGCGGGGTTCGAAGCAGTTAGAATCGAGCAGCCGAAGGAACTTGCACAAGTTGTTGTGCGATTGCTGCGTGATACGGCCATTTGAGCCTTTTCAACCTTGGACATCCCTGTCTCTCCTCAAAACGCCTCGGAAGATTCTCAAAGGATTCTCCATGAAAGCCTTTGCCTCAATTGCTAGGTTGGCCCCGTCTTTTTCTTTCGAAATTCAACGAGTTATAGCATAAATCTGGCGAGTAATTTTTGTTTTCAGGGCGTAATCGATGGAAAGAATTGCCGGACAAAGCGAATTGAAGAGTTGAGGATGATGCCCCAAGAATCGAAACGGCCCATTCACGAGGGCGACTGGAATATGGCGTTTCTCTTTCCTGACGAGGTACCTGCCAATGCGCCAAGCGCATAACACCTGCAAGGTTTGATCCTCGCCTACTGCTGCTGCTGTTGCATTTGCTGGAGATCGATGAAGGGAACGGCCGCCTCAGGCGGCTGCTGGGCCCGCTCCACCAGCACGCTCCAGTCTTCGGGGATGGGCAGCTTGCGGTCCAGCGCCGGTGGCTGTTCGCTGGCCTCCACATGCACGGCCACGTAGAGTTCGCTGTCTGTTTTGCCGCGAAAGATCCCGTGGGTTGGCGGCACATCGGCATAATCCCGGCCCACGGCTGTGCGGATATGCCGGTGATGGGCAACCAGGTTGTTCGTGGGGTCGAAGCCCACCCAGCCAAGATGTGGCAGCAGCACATCGACCCACGCATGGGTGGCGTCCGGGGTCGAGCGGTCGTGGTCCTCGCGGCTGCGATACAAATAGCCTGAGACATAGCGGGCTGGAATCCGCACATGGCGCAACAGGGCGATCATTGCGTGGGCAAAGTCCTGGCACACGCCCTTGCCGCTCACAATGGCCTCGTCGATCGGCGAGTCCACACGCGTTGCGCGCGGCACATACTCGAAGTATTCAAAAAGACGCTGGTTCAGTTCCTGCACCAGCATCAGCGGATCGTCGCGGCGCGTAACCCCCATTTGCCTGGCCAGCAACGTCACCGCCGGTGTCTCCACGGCAAAGGTGCTGGGCAACAGCATCTCCCAGTAGTCCCCGGCCTCCACCAGATCGTCGAGGGCGTCCCATGCATCAGGCGATAGAAAGTGGGGCACCTCCGACAGAACCTGCTGCTCCACCACTGACTCGGCCACAATCACCAATTGGTTGTGCTCGCCGGGAATATCGAAGTGTTGCACATTGTTGCCCTGGTGGTCGCGATAGCTGAAAACGCGGCAGCGAGGGCTCACCGAAAGCGAGAACGAAAGGCAATGCTGAGTCGAGTCGGAGCGTGGGTTCATACGCGTTTCCATGATGCTCTCGCTTATAGGTTGCGAGTAGCGGAAGCGCGTCAAATGCCGGATGGAATAAAAGTTCATGCTCGCTCCCGGTTAAACCGCCAGCGCGGATTGGATGGAGTAGTGCACGTAGTAACGGTAGATAAGCTCGTGGATGCGCAGGCATTGTTCGCGGATGGTGTGCAGGAAATGCGCCGCATCGCCCCCCAGGATCTCTCCTATGGTGGTGAAGCCGAGCATCGCATGAAGCCGTCCCATCACCGCGATCAGTTCTTCCGGAGGCCGTCGGCCGCCGCTGCGCTGGATGGATTCGATGGAGTCGCGCATGCCGTCCACGCAGTAGCGAATGGCGTGTGGAAAGTCGCGGTTGAGCAAAAGAAACTCCAGAATCCGGTCGGGAGAAAGGTCGGCAGTGTAAACCTGGCAATACGCTTCGAATGAGGTGCAACAGCGCAGCAGCCCCACCAGCTCAAGGTACTGGTATCCGGAGTGTTCCCGTTCATGCACCTGGAACAGGTCCGGTTGGTAAACCTCAAGCAGCGTCGCGGTCGCATAGGCCCGTTCCAGGTAGCGGCCCAGCCGGATAAACTGCCAGCCCTGCCCATGGATCATGGTCGTGTCGCTCACGCCCTTGAAAAGATGAATCCCGTCCACCACCGAAGCCAGAGTGTCGTTGATGTTGGAACGGAACTGGGTCTGTGTGTTGGGCGAGTGCATCTGATGGTAAAGCCGGTTGAGCTTCTGCCACTGTTCGGTCGAAATCTCCTCGCGTATCTGGCGGGCGTTCTCGCGCGCTCCGTTTACGCAAAACGTGACTGAGGCGTGATTGAGGCTGTCGAAGACCAGTTTGCTCGCCATCGACTCCAGATCGTTGTTCCACTCCATGCTGGCCGGTTTTCCCAGGGAGGCCATGAGCCGCTGCCATCGCGTTTCTGCGCTGGCGCTGCCAGTGTCGAGCATCAGGCTCATCGTTACGTCGAGCTGACGCACGGTGTTCTCTGCCCGTTCCAGGTAGCGGCTCATCCAGTAGAGACTGTCGGCAACGCGTGAAAGCATCGTCGGACTCTCCCGAAAACCATTGATCACTACTGCTTCAGAACCCATGTGTCTTTGCTGCCCCCGCCCTGCGATGAATTCACCACCAGCGACCCTTTTTCCAGAGCCACTCGCGTCAACCCTCCCGGCACAATGCTCACTTTGTCGCCAAAAAGAATGTAGGGCCGCAGGTCCACGTGGCGCGGCTCCAGATGATTGCCGAACAGGCACGGCGCACGCGAAAAATCCAGAGTGGGCTGCGCAATGTAGTTGCGCGGATTGGCTTCGATCTGCAGCGCAAACTCCTCCCGCTGCCGCGCCGTCGAGTGCGGCCCGATCAGCATTCCATAGCCGCCGCTCTCGCCCACCGCCTTCACCACCAGCTTGTCCAGGTTGGCCAGTACATGCTGCCGCTCCTTCTCTTCGCCCAGCAGATAGGTCTCTACGTTGGGCAGAATCGGATCTTCGCTCAGGTAGTAGCGAATCATCCGCGGCACATACGCGTAGACCGCCTTGTCGTCGGCCAGCCCCGTGCCGAAGGCGTTGGTCACCGTCACGTTTCCGGCGCGATAAGCGTTGAACAATCCCGAGCAGCCCAGCACCGAATCCCCACGAAAAACCAGCGGATCGCTAAAGTCGTCATCCACGCGCCTGTAGATCACATCCACGCGTTTCAACCCGTCGGTGGTGCGCATGTAAACGATATTGTCGTGCGTCACCAGGTCCCGGCCCTCCACCAGGTCGATCCCCATCTGCCGCGCCAGGTACGTGTGCTCGAAGTATGCTGAGTTGAAAACCCCCGGTGTCAGCAGAACAATATTCGGCTCTGGCCGGCCCTCCGGCGCCAGGGAGCGCAGCGTGGCCAGCAGCAGTTGCGGATAGTGCTCGATGGGCCGTACCCCGTAGCTGTGAAAGAGTTGAGGAAACGTCCGCTTCAGTATCCTGCGGTTGGTCAGCATGTAGCTCACTCCGGAGGGCACGCGCAGGTTATCCTCCAGCACCACAAACTCGCCCGTATTCAGACGCAGCAGGTCAGACCCCACCACTGCGATATACACATTCCGCGGCACCTGCAGGCCCCGCATCTGCCGCCGGTAGTGCTTGCAACTGTAGACCAGCTCGCGCGGAATCACGCGGTCGTTCAGAATCTTGGCTTCGGAGTAGACGTCGCGCAGAAAAAGGTTGAGCGCCGTGATGCGCTGCGTAAGCCCGCGTTCAATGTGGTCCCACTCTTGCGCCGTAATCAGCCGCGGCAACAGGTCATAGGGGAAAATCCGTTCCGTCCCCTCATCGCGTCCGTATACGGTGAACGTAATGCCCTGGGTCAGAAACGACAGATCCGCTGACTGCTTGCGCCGCTGCAGTTCCTCTTCGGGCAGCCGCGCCAGCGTCTCGGCCAGCGCCCGGTACTGCGGCCGCAGCTCCCCGTTGCCCTCGCGCATCTCGTCGAAGGCCTGGTCGAGCGGATAGTCTCCGAACAGCGTGTCAACTTCGACTTGAGGGCCGGCGCTCATGGGGAAGAGTGGGTTTCCTTTGCCGCGAATTCAGGGCGTCGGCCGCAGAGGAACTCCGGCTTTCAGGCCGATGCGTCGCACCCAGCCCGTTCCGGCCTCTTGAGCCCATTTTGCCTGTACCCTGTTCTCTAGCTTGTAACACGCACGGCATAAAGGAGCAATCAGGAAAGGGTGAAGGAGCGGAGTGGTCCGCTTCCGTCTCGGCGGGTTCCAGTTGCCTGTCCGAACGTCCTTATGTCGGTCGGAATGCAATGGGGGCGTACCCCAAAACGAGAAAGGGGCGCCGAAGCGCCCCTTTCTCTAGTAACGGTGCCATTCGGGCACCAAATAATCTCCAGGGTACCCCAAGTCCGCATCGCTTGATCGTGCTTCCAGCCCTTTGCTGCGGCCGGGTTACCCATGGAAAGCTCGCCCTAAAACAAGTTCCAGAGCGACTGGTTGTAAACCGCGTGGTGGAACTGCACCTCGGAGCCTTTGACGATGCTTCCCAACTCGCGCGGGCTGCGGTTGGCTACGGCCTGCTTTAACTCCACATAGCGTCCCTGCACGTCTGCGCCCAGAATCTCCGCGATCCACGCCGAGCCCTTGAAGTCTTCAATCGCCTGCTGGATATTGTCAGGCAGATAACGTCCGCCCGCGCGCAGGCCATCAGCGTTGGAAATTTGCCCGTCGATGCCGGTCTTGAAGATGCCGTAAAGCGACAGGTAAGGGTTGGCGTCCGGCGCAACGGCGCGAACTTCAGTCCGCATCGACCGGTGGTTGCCAATGGGCACGCGCACCATGGCGCCGCGATCCACAGCCGAGGCCCGAATCTGGTTGGGCGCCTCGAAGTGAGGGTCCAGCCGCCGGTAGGCGTTCACGCTCGGATTGAACACCAGGCAAAGGTCGAGAGCATGAGTCAGGATGCGGTCCAGGAAGTCCCAACCGAACTTCGACAGTTGTTCTTCTCCCTTTTCGTCCCAGAAAAGATTGGTCTTGCCGCTCGAAACCGAGACGTTGGTGTGCATGCCGCTGCCGTTCACGCCCACCACAGGCTTGGGCAGGTAGCAGGCCGTGTAGCCCATGTTGTTGGCGATCTGCCGCGTGAGCAGTTTGTAAAGCTGAATCTGGTCCGCCGCCGCCACCACTTCGGCGTAGCCGTAATTGATTTCAAACTGGCTGGGCGCCACTTCGGGGTGGTCCTTTTCATTCTGGAAGCCCATCGCCCGCTGCACTTCGGCCGAGGTGTCGATGAACTGGCGCAGGGGATCGAGCGGCAGCGAGTGGTAGTAGCCGCCGGTCGAGATGAACTCGAACTTGCCTGTCTCACAATACTTCTGTTCCGCGTCCTTGCCCGCGAACAGGAAGCCCTCGATCTCGGTGGCCGCGTTCAGCGTGTAGTGCTTCTCGGCGAACAGTTTGTCGGCATAGTTCTTGAGCACACCGCGCAGGTCGCCGGTGTATGCCGTGCCGTCCTTGTCCAGCACCGTCCCGAACACCAGCACCTTTCCGTTGCCGAACACGTCGGCCGGCACCCAGTAGAAGGCGCTCCAGTCAATGCCCAGGCGCAGGTCGCTCTCCTTCTGCGCGGTAAAGCCGCGGATGGAGGAGCCGTCGAAGGTCAGGTTCTCGTAGGCGCCCAGCAGGAACTTCTTGTCGTAGTCCAGCAGGTGCAGCCGGCCTTCGAGGTCGCTGAACAGCACGGTCACGGCCTTGATCCGCTTCTCGTCAGCCAGGTATTTCAACCGTTTTTCACGGATTTCGTCGGCCGCAACGCGGTTCAAGCGATCAGCCTTGGCCTGCAGGTTAAGCTCCTCCAGCTCCTCATAGGAGAGGGCAAGAAAATTGCGGTATTCGGTAGACATGAATCTCCTTTTTGACGGAAAGTACAGCCCCGCGGTTATTTGGCGCACGCGACTGTCGAAAAGAAACTTTGCATCAAGGTTAACTTAGTCGGGGCCGCCGTGCATAAGAAAATTGCCCGCCGGACTCTGGGAGGGACGAGTCAGCACACCAAACCGCCGCCCGCCGGAAACTCTGTGTTGGCCCGAACCGCCGGCTCCGCCAGGCCGCCCTCCCGTGAAGTAATCTGGTTTATCAGGAGACTCATTTTTCACAATGCCCAATCCGCGCCGCTTGCCGTTCGCCGTTCTGGCCGTTTTCGCCCTTGCATTCACCGTAGTCCGCGCCCAGCAGCCTGCGCCCGATGCCCCCAAAGAGGATTACGTCCGGGCTCACTACACCAAGTACGAGTTCCGCATTCCCATGCGCGACGGCAAGCGGCTGTTTACCGCGGTCTATGTGCCTAAAGATGCCGCTGGTGGTCCCTATCCGTTCCTCATGGACCGCACTCCCTACAGCGTCGGCCCCTACGGCGAGGACCAATATCCCCAGCGCCTCGGCCCCTCGGATGAATTCGAGAAGGGAGGCTATATCTTCGTTTACCAGGATGTGCGCGGTCGATGGATGAGCGAGGGCAATTTCGTTGAAATGCGTCCCCATATCGACGACAAGAAATCCCCGCAGGACGTGGACGACGCCTCTGACACCTATGACACCATCGAGTTCCTGCTCAAACACGTGGCCAACAACAACGGCAAGGTGGGCATCTGGGGCATCTCCTACCCCGGTTTCTACACTTCGGCCTCCATCATCGACTCCCATCCGGCCCTTGTGGCAGCTAGCCCGCAGGCGCCCATGACTGACCTCTTCCTCGGTGACGACGGCTATCACGGCGGAGCTTTCATGCTTTCCGCCAACTTCGGTTTTTACGCTCCCTTCTTCCATCCCCAAAACGAGCCGCAGACTCCTAAACCCACCATCCCCTTCGACTTCGGCACGCCGGACAGCTACAAGTTCTATCTCCAGGCCGGCAACATTGCCAACCTTGACAAGCTCTATCTGAAGGGCTCGAACTGGCTCTTCAACGACCAGGCCTATCACACCACCTATGACAGCTACTGGAAGCAGCGCGATCTTTCCCAACATATGAAAAACGTGCGCTGCGCGGTGCTGGTCGTGGGCGGCTGGTACGACGCCGAAGACCTCTCCGGCCCCTATCGCACCTTCAACGCCATCAACAAATTCAACCCTGGCACGCCCACCACGCTGGTCGAGGGCCCCTGGGTACACGGCGGCTGGTCCCGTGGCGACGGCAATCGCCTTGGCGATGTGGAGTTCAACGCCAAAACCGGCGAATATTTCCGCGCCAACATCCAGTTCCCCTTCTTCGAGCATTACCTCAAAGGCAAGGGCTCGGCGCAACCCAAAGCCGTAGTTTTTGAGACCGGGACCAACGTCTGGCGCGGCTTCGACACCTGGCCGCCCAAAGCTGCTTCAGCCAGGACACTTTACTTCCACGCCGGTGGCAAGTTGAGCTTCGACCCGCCGGATGGGCCGGAAGATCAGGGAGCCAGGGGCGTCGACGAGTACATCAGCGATCCCAACCACCCTGTTCCCTTTGTGGGCTACACCACCGATTCGGTGCCCCAGCGCTATATGGTGGACGATCAGCGCTTCGCCAGTTACCGGCCTGACGTGCTGGTCTATCAGACTGACCCGCTGGAAGAAGATGTAACCATCGCCGGGCCCATCTCGCCCAAACTCAAGGTCGCCAGTTCCGGTACCGATTCCGATTTTGACGTCAAGCTCATCGACGTTTATCCGGAGGACTACCCGGACGACGCCACCCGCACCAAGCGCATCGTGGACGCGCCGCCGCTGCACATGGGAGGCTATCAGCAGTTGCTGCGCGGAGAACCCTTCCGGGCCAAATTCCGCAACAGTTGGGAGAAGCCTGAGCCGCTGACGCCCGGCAAGGAGGCAGACATCGACTTCACCATGCCCGATCTCTTCCACACCTTCCGTCGCGGTCATCGCATCATGGTCCAGGTGCAGAGCTCCTGGTTTCCGCTCACTGACCGCAATCCGCAGACCTTCACTGACATTCCCAACGCCAAACCGGAAGAGTTCCAGAAGGCCACCGAGCAGATCTTCCACCGCAAAGACGCAGCCTCCGGCGTGGAAGTGCTGGTGCTTCCCAAGCCTTGAGTGTCGGCAAATCGGCAGAGCTTTCCAGGAACCTGCCGGCCTGCTGAATCGCCGATCCGCCTGGCTTCATTTTCCAGGGGAGCGCTTCAGCTCCGCCTCCCGCGTGCGTGCCGGGCACTCGGAGGACAGGTCGACTCGCGAATCATCAGCTCCGGCTCGATCTGCACCACATCGGCAGAGGTCGCCTGCCCGCGAATTCGTTCTAGCAGGGTGCGTGCGGCCACCACCCCCATTTGATGCAGCGGCTGTCGAATGGTGGTCAGGCTGGGGTTGTGGTAAGCCGCGCTCTGAATATCGTCAAAGCCCACCACGGAAACATCTTCCGGTACGCGCAGCCCATGATTCTTGAGAGCCCGGATCGCTCCGATGGCCGACATATCGTTGTAGCAGAACAGGGCAGTAAAGTCGGCGCCGCGGTTCACCAGTTCATTGGCTGGCCCAAAGCCCATCTCCGGTGTGGATACTGTCAACTGAATTTCCGCTGTCAACCCTGCTGGAACTTCCAGTTTCAACTCCCTGGCCACGGCCATCTGGCACTCCCACCGCTCCTCGGTGTCGGAACTGTGGCTGCCGCCCCGCAGGAAGGCGATCTTGCGGTGTCCCAGCTGGTAAAGGTGGCGCAGCGCCAACTCCGCCGCACGTTGATGATCCAGCACAATGTTAGTCACTCCCTCAATCTTGCGATGTCCCGCCACCGCCACCACGGGCACCTTCATGCTGTGTTCCAGCACCGTGTCGATCAGAATGAACCCTTCCACCCAACGGTCCAGCAGCAGGCGCGGATACTCCTCAATCAGGCTGGGCTTGCGCAGATGGCTGGCGACCAGGTAGAAGTAGCCCTCCTTGATCAGGAACTCCTCCACCCCCGTCAGAATCTGGGTTGTATAGTGGTCGTTCAGGTCCGGCACCAGCACGCCCACTGAGAAGGTTTGCCGCTTGCGAAGCGACCGTGCATAAAAGCTGGGCCGGTAGTCGAATTTGGCTGCCGCCTTTGTCACCCGGTCCCGCGTCTCCTGCGGTATCGACCTCACGCCGGGCGCGTTGTTCAGCACCAGCGAGATGGTCGCCGGTGACAGGCTCAGATACTCTCCCAGTGTCCGTAGGCTGATGGTTTGTCCTGCTTGTGGTTTGGTTCCCGATTTTCCTTGCTTGCTCATGCACAACCGTTGTAACACCGTCCGCGCCTTATGTGTTGTGATTTCAATGGGTTCTACGATTTTCTTGCTATTTTGTCCCATCATCACCACGGCTGTCGCGAGTCACAAAGTTCTCCCTGCCTGCCTTAGCAAGGCGGTTGGCGGCGGCGAAAGGATCCAATCGTCAGTGCAGTGTCCAGCTTCGGTGAGGGGAAAATGGACGAATTCAAAAATGAAAAACAGAGGAAGAGAGAGTGGAACTGGTTGCCGCCGCGTTGAGTGCCCAAGGCCTGAGGGCATCTTCGCAGGACACAGGCGGTGGCATTTGCTGTGTCGTAGTGGAGCGTAAAGGAGGCGGAAAGGTCATATGGGGCACAGCGGACTTCAATTGGGGAGCTTCAGTCATCGATGAAAAACGGGGAAGTGATCTCGTCCATCGAGACCATATGCCCAAGCGACACGACTGATGTAACAGCGATCACAGAGGCAATCAAAGGTCCTTCGATACTCGCTGGCGCCTGGTCCTGACGCAAGCCGGTGTATTCCAGAGCCGTCTGGAATCCACAGTTCTCCTCACGACCCAGAGTCAGTTTTGCCGAGTGAAGTCTGGGGCTGGTTATGAATCTAACAAGCGCATAAGCCGCTCGCGGCATTCGAGCATCGATCTTCCAGTGTGGTAGGAAACCTTCCATGGGTTGCCGATGTTCGCATCTATGGGCTTGCCGAATCGGTCTAACAGGGTGCGCCATTCACCTACTTCCTTGATGATCATGAAATCTTGCACAAACTGCCACACCTTGCCGAAAGCCTGAAGGTAGAGTGGCTCATGAAACTGTTCATACCCATCAAGGAAAGCAACCAGAGATTCGCTGTGCTGCCAGAACTCCTTCTCGAACACGATCGGCTCACCGGTAGCACGCAATCCATCGCGAAAGATCCCGCCGTACTCCCAATCCACGCCGTGCTTGACGGCATGGTCGAGCAGGCGCCGATGAATGGATTTGTATGAATCGTCCTCTTTGTGCGCTGTATTCAGCGCCATTTGCATCAGGTATTTCAGTTCTACGTTATGACCGTAGGAAGTTGTGTCGACGGGGTTGGCGGGTTGTTCACCCAATCGTTCGCCGTTCCAGGTACGTTTGATTGAGATAGCTGGCAGCGAATGAAACGCCAGATCGAATTGGTTCAAGCCGCATCCAGTGGCTTTATCGATCATCTTGTCGCAAATCAGGTTAATCACCTGCAGAAGCTTGCGACGGTGAAGCTCGTCCCCGGTTGCGGCATAGAGCGTGGTGAACGACTCCATCAGGTGCATATGTGTGTCAAGACCTTTCCGGTCACCACCGGCAAACCCGCCTGCCTCGGGGCCCCAATCGCGGTTGACATTCTCTAGATAGCCGCCGTATTGAGTATCGGCACAGTATCGTTGTAAAAGGTCGAATGTCTTTGTGGCATAATCCAACCCTCTTTTATCGCCTGTTGCCAGGTAATATTCGCTTAGGGCGTAAATGCAATAGCTTTCTCCGTAGACGATCTTTGCGGCATCCAACTCCGACCCATCCCGTTTAACCTTCCAGTAGAAACCGCCATACTTTTCATCCCAGAAGTTTTTAATCAAGAAATCCACGCCGTGGCTAGCCATCTCCGCTGCATCTGACATTTGTGGGAAGCGGCGCTTGAGCGTGGAAAACCACCAGATCAGCCGGCATTGCGTGTTGACATACTTCTCTTGACAAGGCAGTGCTTTACCCTGTTCGTCGAAGTTAGTCAGAAAGCCGCCATATTGAGTATCAAGGGCCCTGGCAAACCAAAAAGGTATAATTCCTTTATTGAGATGATTCTCGACAGTGGCCAAATGTCCTTGCAAAACCCTGGACGTAGAATCGGTCAGTTGGCTAGACGCAGCAAGGCCGCCCAATGTGGCGGCAGGTCTCGATGAAACGCCACCGTGAGCAGGACAATCAGTTGTTTCGATAGACTCACGACATTCAACTTGCTTCATACTCAATCTCTCCCTTTTTCCTCAAACGAACAACCTGAGATGGTTTTGTAAGGGGTGAGTTCCACGCGCTCCGCGAAGTCAACCAAAAGCATATACATGAAGACGATAAAACCACGCAATACTCCATAGAATCTGAGAGAGGGATGAGATAAAGTATTGCCCCTATCTGTCCTAACTTGCATTCTTATGGGAGGAAGCCATCCATCACGACAATCCGAGCACCCCGTTTCCCTTCCAGGCGTGGCTGACGACCTAAAACACTTCGCCAAGCGATCAGCCCATTGGGCCAGACGGCCAAAGGCTGCTGCCATTTCTCCATGACGTTGGATGGCCAAGCGGCATCGGGCTTGAGGAGTTGTACCGTTGTCTTCACGACAACCGAGTAACGAACGTTCAAGTTCAACTGGCACCGATAGATCGCCGTGCCGCATTCGTTGTCTCGATCGAAATAACGAGCGAACGTTTGCGCAACACGAGATTTATATCATAAGACGTGCGGGAGCGCTTCTGCCCCCGATTTTCTTTTGGGTCGCAGATGTGCCGACTAGCAAACTTACCGCGTAGACGGTCACCGACATTCGGGACTTCTGGAAATGGTTCAGTCTACGCCGATTGATTCCGAAGTGGCCATTCCGGACGGGCGGAATGGAACCATGGAAGGGGTCGATGAGATCCAATCAAAGAGCGGCGCAATTCGTGGGTCGATCTGGAGGATTCGAAAATCCAAGCGATCCTGCGCCATAGTGATGTAAGCGTGACCAGGCAGGCATACACCAAGAACGATGCCGTCGATCCTCGCAGTTTGGCAGCAATGGAGGCTTTGGAATCAGCAGTGTGCAACCGAATCCGTCGATGACAAAACGGAGGGTGCTGTAAACTAGTGGAACTAGAGCCTTTCCCAAACGCGGAGGGATGGGTGAGCGGTTGATACCGGCGGTCTTGAAAACCGTTGTGCCTGAAAGGGTACCGGGGGTTCGAATCCCTCTCCCTCCGCCATCACCTCTTCCAGTAACATCCAATAGAATCCAGCCATCGAACACAATCCACTGAAAACAATAATCTTCTTGTCTTTTTCCGTACAGAGCCGTACTATCGAAGCCAAGTTTCCATGGGGGTATATTTGAGGATACCCCCAGAAACTTGGGGGTATTTACAAAAGTACCCCGGATTCGGAGGGGGTATGCCGCTCACCGATACGGAAATCAGGCGCTCACGGCCAGGGAATGACCCTTACCGGCTGACCGATGGCCGGGGCCTCTACTTGCAGGTTGCTCCCACCGGAGGAAAGCTCTGGCGGTGGAAGTATCGCTTCGAGGGTAAAGAGAAACTCATGGCTTTGGGTCAATACCCCGATGTGCCGCTGGCAGAGGCGCGCGAGCGGCACGCGGAGGCGCGGCGGATGCTGGCTTCCGGCGTCGATCCCATGGCCATGCGGAAGGCAGAGAAGGCCGCCAAGCGGGAAGCCGGGGCCAATTCCTTTCGCGCCATAGCCGCCTTTTGGCTGGAGCACTGGCGCGCCGACAAAAGCCCGCGCCATGCTGACACGACGCGGAGACGGCTTGAGGCCAATGTGTTCCCCATTCTCGGCGCGCGGCCCATCTCGGAGATTGAGCCGCCGGAACTGGTGGCGATGGTTAAGGCCATCGAAGCACGGGGCGCGGGCGATCTGGCTAAGCGCGCCCTAGAGACGGCGGGGCAGGTATTTCGCTTCGCCATTGCCCACGGATACGCCAGCCGGAACCCTGCCGCAGAATTCAAGCCCGCAGACGTACTGAAACCCACCAAAAAGGTCAACATGGCGCGTGTAGACGCCAAGGAACTCCCTGCCCTGTTACGTGCCATCGAGGTCTACCGGGGCAAAGTAGTGACGCGCCTAGCCATAAAGCTATTGGCGCTCACCTTTGTGCGCACCAGTGAACTGATCGAAGCCCGCTGGGAAGAAATCGACTTCGAGGGCCGCCGCTGGAACATTCCGGCGGAGCGGATGAAGATGAACACGCCGCACATTGTTCCGCTCTCTCGGCAGGCAATTGAAGTGCTGGAGTTGCTCCAGTCCCTCACCGGCGGCTGCGATCTGCTCTTCCCCGGCGACCACGATCCCAAGCGGCCCATGAGCAACAATACGATACTCAAGGCGCTTGAGCGCATGGGATACAAAGGATGCATGACCGGCCACGGCTTCCGGGGACTTGCCTCTACGATCCTGCATGAACAAAGCTACCCGCATGAGCACATCGAATTGCAGCTTGCCCATGCTCCGCGCAATGCCGTCAGCGCGGCGTATAACCACGCGCTCTACTTGGAGCCGCGCGCGCGAATGATGCAGGAATGGGCGGACTTTCTGGAGCAAACGCAGCGCGGCGGTAAGGTGCTCCCGTTCCGTGGTACAGCAGCTTAGAGTCGGGATACACTGATTGGCGCCAGCGGACGCATCTTCAAGCTCACAGGACGAGGTAAGCAATGAGTTCGGAATCTGTGGAAGCAATTGCAGCGGTCATAGCAGCGTTCGCAGCAGTTATCGCAATTTGGTTGCAGAACAAGAGTTTTAAAGCGAATTTGACCGCAGATTTGATCATGAAGCTCGATGATCGATTTTCGTTGCCGGAATACAAAGCGATTCGCGCAAGGGCGGCACGAGCCTTATTAGATCGCGTCAATGAGGAAGATGCCGAAGACGTATTTGATTTCTTTGAAATGATCGGTTTGTTTACTCGTCGCAAGGCTCTCGATGTGGAGGTTGTTCACAGTTTCTTCTTTCACTGGATCAATGTGTACTGGGTCGCAGGAAAAGATCACATCGCCAAAAAACAAAGTCGCACCACTTCTGCGTGGAAGGATTTTGGCTCCCTGTATCTGAAAGTCATAGCATTTGAAAAGAAGGAAGACGATTCCTCGCAAGACCTCGCAATGTCGCCAGATACGTTGGAGAGCTACTTGAAAGATGAAATTGCGCTTATGCCGCCAGATTCTGAAAGAGAGTCAGCCGTCTGAAGGCCCGCCTGTCGCAATCTCCTCAGGACCGCTTCCGCGATGTCGTCCGCGACCGGCTGTTCCGGTGGACGCGCCGCACCCAATCCCCTGATAATCTCCCCCTGCCTGTCAGACGCCACAGAGCCGTAATTAAGGAGAGTTGTCATTACCTGCTCATGCCCCAGATTTTGGCTCCACGCCTTGAACGCTTCCGGGGTCTTACAAACCTCTTGTGCAAGCCGCACCAGCGTATTCCGTAGGCTGTGCGGGTGGAAATAGGGCAAGCCTGCCTGCTCAAATGCCTGCCGGAAGATCGTCCGAATGGGGGAAGCTGTGCTCCAGTGCTGGCGCTCTAATCCTGCCGCTTCAAACTGGTGCGTCTCCCCTACCACGATGCGCGTTGCCGGAAAGAGCGGATCGTCGTTACCCCACAGATTGTCTTCACGTAGAAAGCGAACCCATTCCGCCACAATCTCCTGAATGCCATCACCCACCGGGAAAAAATATGTTCTAAAGGTTTTGCTGAATTTCGTCTTCACTTCGCGTGCATCTTGGTAGACGCACCCTTCCTTCAGGTCCACATGCTTCAGCTTCAGGGATGCGATAGCCGAATCCCGTGCGCCGGTTAAAAGCGTAAAGGCCACCAGCGCGCGGTTCCGGCGCTCAATCTCGCTCCCACACGGCATAGTCTTAATCGCGCGCCGCACCTGCTCCAGCGTCGGAACCTTCCGCGAGGTGTGTGCCGTGGCAATCCGCGCGTCCTTGCTCGACAGGTTGAAGTAGGCGGCATCGGAATGCTGAATGCGGCTCTTGTAGCCGGGCTGATCCGCCAGCCAGAAAAAGAACTGCCGCAGTTGGGTGAGCGTGGCATGTACCGTCGCCTTGCTCAGCTTCTCCCCAGACCTCTGCCCCGTTTGCTCGGCCAAATGCCTCTTAAACGCGACTGCTTGCGCATGGTGAAAGGCCTGAAAGCTCTTGTGCCGGTTGCACTCCTCAAACCGGCTCAGCGCCTTGGCGGTGGCGTCCACCGTCGCCTCGCTGCATTGCTTAGCCTCTTGCAGCCAACCAAAATACCGCCGCTTGATTCGCTCGTTTTCCGCGTTGTGTTTCGTCATGGTTTCTCACTCTTGATTGAAGTCACTGTTTACGATGGGAAGACTAGAATCACTTACACGTCGCTCTGCCTCCATAAACGTGATGTCCAATTTCGCCCAATTCTCCGGCAACTTCGCCCTGCTGGCGCGCCGATACATCATCCCTCCGCAGTCCGGGCAGATGCCGATTAGGTTTCCCAACGTCGCCGTAGTCGGCTGGAATTCCGCCATGTCCCCGGCTGGCCGCTTGGGCGCGCGACATCGCACGCAGTAAATCTCACCGGGCTTGCAGGGCTGCTTGTTCTTTGTCCGGCGCGCCTGGAGAAAGGCGGCAAGCTCGCGGCCAAGGATTAGCGTCGGGCGCTTAGTGTCGCAAGTCGGTAGCCCGGCTTTCACCCAAGCGCGCACGGTATTCTTATGCGTGCCAAACAGCCGGGCAACGTCTTCCACCGTATAGCTGCGATTGATTTTTACAAGCCGGTAATTGGGGCGGCGCTTGCGCATGGGGTTTGCCGTCCCGTCTCTACGCCACTGCCTTGCGGGCTGCTTCCAGCTTCGCCACCAACTCGCGTATTTCCGCGTCCGGCTTCCCGGCAATCCGGGCCGCATTCAGCGCCGCTACCTCTTGGGCGGGCCAGCCCACGGCGCGCCCGCCGAGGCTAACGGGATGCGTGAATAGTCCATGAGCAACGCGCAAATACAGTGTGCTGCGAGAAAGGCCAGTTGCCGCTTTCACACCGGGAAGACGAAGGATGTGATGGGTCATTATCGATTCTCCCTGAGCGATTCGGGACCGCTCAGAGGAAACCCTAACCGTGGCTGGACTCCTTCTCCACTCGTCATGACTGCCTGACGAGCAAAAAGCGCCTACGGGCCTTTGTTTACATGGGTGTGGCGCGATTCACTTTTACTCGTCACTGGCGAGTATGGCGAGTGCCCATTTCCCCCCCCTGAATGATTGCTTCCCGTTCGCCGACCGGAGTCAGACGGTACTGCTCACCATACCTGCACTTTTCGTCCTGTATCCGTTTCCGCCATCGTGGTTCCTTGTAAGCCTGTCCGTAGGTATCGGGGCAACCTTCTTCTTTCCAAGTACCCGGCAACTGTACACGCCGCCCGTCCAGCGCAGAGCAGTATTTCTCACCCTTCAGACCGGCCTGGATCGCTCCGAAGATCACCGCGCGCCTCTTCATCTCAGACCTGCTGGGCGGTTTGACCTTCCGGGTTGGTTTAGGTTTGCTGGTGGAATTGGTGGGGGAAAGGGACTGAGACGGTGCCGCCTGTGGCCCATACCATTCCTCGACCAGAGAGTCTGACTTTCTTGGTCCTAAAGCCTCGATTGTTTGCATCGCGTTCTTAGCTCCGAGCGAAACGGAACGGAGCCAAGAGTCAGCGTCGCGTACAGCCTTAGCCAACTTCTGCCCGTCGTTACTATCTGCAAATTGCTTGAGAGCTACGCTTCTCAGGAGTGCTTCTTGAATGGTCTGCGTTTTCGGCTCTAATTCGCGCTCACGCGCTAAACGCTGTTGGTTCTCTGCATCGCGAGCTGCGATTTCCAGCTTGGTACTCCACTTCGCCCGGAGCCTACCCATTTCGCGTTTCAAGTGTCCGACAATGGCAGCAGAACCTTGCGGGATGCTTCCCCCTGTTCTTCTCTGGTGAAGCTCGAAACTGGCCTGGAAGCTACTTTCGCGCGCCACAAAAATCGGCTGTAAACAGGAATCGAATATCGCCCGGAATAGCGGTCTGCTCTTTATGTGTCCCTGAATCTCCCAGACTTCGCAGCAGGCTTGATAGCACCATTCCGCCCGTTTGTCTGCGTCCGCAATCTCCATTTCGACCAAGGCCGGACCAGCGTACGCGCTATTACCCCGCCTCCTGCCCTCGGCGAAGACTCCGTTCCACGCCCGAAGATGCTCTGTTGCCCATTCGTGCGCTACTAGAGAGAGCCGAAGGGTGAAATCCCGCTCAATGAGCTTCCACGCCTGTGCAGAGGTTTGAATAGAGACGCTGATTGAACGCTCCCGTTACGCTCATGGACATAGTAGGATGTTGCTGTACTCCACGATAGCGCAGGTTTACAGCATTTGCTACGGCTTTTGGCCCCTGCGCTGTATTGAGGAAATGTGCACCCAATAGAGCCCTACCTTGAAAAGCTGGCGGAAATCCGCGCGTCCGGTCACGCAACGGACGAAACGTCGTACTATCCCGCCATTGAAGCTCTGCTTGCCGATCTCGGCAAGGCGCTCAAGCCTCGCGTGGTTCCGGTTCTGCAACTGAAAGACAGGGGCGCGGACCACCCGGACGGCGGCCTCTTCACTCAGGACCAACTTCGCAAACATGCCAAGCCGGACGATTTCGCCATCCAGCCACCGAACCGGGGAGCCATCGAAGTAAAAGGGCTGGGCGAAAACCTGGATGACACGATCAAGTCTGATCAGGTTGCAAAATACGTTCGCGCTTACGGGCAGGTGCTCCTTACCAATTACCGCGAATTTCGCATCGTTATTGCCGGGCAGGACGCCAAGCCCCGCGCGCTGGAAACCCTCACGCTTGCCAAGTCCGAAGCCGCATTCTGGGCGCTTGCTGCGCATCCGCGCAAAGCCCCCGATGCGTTCGCCCGCCCGCTGGAAGAATTCCTGAAACGCGCCCTGATAAGCGCGGTTCCGATCCAAGCGCCCGATGTGCTGGCCAGCTTTCTGGCCTCTTACGCGCGTGAGGCGCTGGCCAAAATCGAGCCGCGCTCCAAGCTCAAGGAATTGGACGACGTGCGCGCCGCCCTGGAAGAAGCCCTGGGCCTCAAGTTCGATACCGTTAAAGGCGAACACTTCTTCCGCAGTACGCTGGTGCAAACGCTGTTCTACGGCCTCTTCTCAGCCTGGGTTCTGTGGTGCCGCGCGCCGGAGCGCCGCAAGGGGGACCGTTTTGATTGGCGTCTGGCCGTTTGGTCTCTTCAGGTGCCCATGATCCGCGCCCTGTATGAGCGGCTGGTGATTCCCGCGCATGTTCGCTCCCTGGGCCTCGAAGAATTGCTGAACCTCACCGGCGAAGTCCTGAACCGGGTTGACAGCGCGGCATTTTTTGAGCGGTTTGAAGAGAGCACAGCCGTCCAATACTTCTATGAGCCATTCCTTGAGGCGTTCGACCCGGAACTGCGCAAGCAGTTGGGCGTGTGGTACACGCCGCGCGAAATCGTCCGGTATATGGTGGAGCGGGTGGACCGCGTGCTGCGATCCGAGCTTGGCATTGCATCCGGGCTTGCGGACCCGAACGTGTACGTCCTGGACCCGGCCTGCGGAACCGGCGCGTATGTGGTGGAGGTTCTGGAGCGCATCCATAAGACGCTGCTTGAGGAGCGCGGCGAAGATGCGCTGACGCCGCATCAGCTCAAGCAGGCGGCCAAGGAGCGCGTGTTTGGATTCGAGATTCTTCCAGCGCCGTTTGTCATCTCACATTTGCAAATAGGCATGTTCCTGCAACGCGCCCATGCGCCGTTGGAGAGTGAGGCGGAAGGCAAGCGAGAGCGCGCGGGCGTGTTCCTTACCAATGCGCTCACGGGATGGGAACCGCCGGATAAGCAGAAGGCGCGGCTGCCGTTCACGGAGTTTGAAGAGGAACGCGAAGAGGCTGATGCCGTCAAGCGTGACAAACCCATCCTGGTGGTTCTTGGGAATCCGCCGTACAACGCATTTGCCGGAGTCAGTTCGACAGAAGAGGAGGGCTTGGTAACACCGTACAAAGAAGGACTCATCAAGACGTGGTTTGGCCTGCCCGGCAATTTGTACCAGCGAGATTGTTAGTGTAGCGCAACGGGAGAGGGAGATATCTGCCCGTCGCAGTAGTAGGCGGTGTGGGAAAGTGGGAAGCGTTCTTTGCTTTCCACTTTTCCATGACGCTGGGAAGCTTCGGTCTGCCATGCTGCCGGCGCTGGCGGTCTGTAGCCCAGTGAGGAGTGTGGCCGCTCGGTGTTGAAGTAGGTGCGCCAGCGTTCAGTCAACACCCGCGCCTCCTTCAGGGAATAGAAAATTTCGCCGTTCAGGAATTCATCGCGCATTTTGGAGTTGAAGCTTTCGCAATAGCCGTTCTCCCAGGGAGAGCCGGGTTCGATGTACAGAGTCTTGGCTCCAGTCTTGGCCAGCCACTTGCGCAGCTGCTTGGCAACGAACTCGGGGCCGTTATCAGAACGAATATGTTCCGGGATGCCGTGCTTGATCATGGCCTCGGCCAGCACGTCGATGACCTGGTTGCTGTTGATCCGGCGGCCCACATAGATCGCCAGGCACTCCCGCGTGTACTCGTCGATCAGGTTCAGGAAGCGCACGGTTCTTCCGTCGTGGGTGAAAGCACTTACGAAATCGTATGCCCAGACGTGATTCGGCCGCTCGGGCCGCAGCCGCACACACGAGCCGTCGTTGAGCCACAGACGGCCGCGTGGCTTCTGCTTCTGCGGAACTTTCAGCCCTTCGCGGCGCCAGATTCTTTCAACCCGATCTTTGCCGACTTGCCAGCCCATTTCCTGCAGCTTGATGGTGATGCGTCGGTATCCATACCGGCCATATTGACTGGCCAGCGCGATAATGGCCCGGGTCAGCGCGTCTTCGTCGCTCCGCTGCGTGGGCCGGTAGCGCTGCGTGCCGCGTGGCTGATGAACCAGTTGGCACGCATGACGCTCACTTGCCCCTTCTTGCTTGGCATGTTTCACAGCGGTACGGCGCCGCTCCGGGCTTAGAAGTTTCCCCGGGCGATGTCCTGAAGGATCTGCTTGTCCAGGCTGAGTTCAGCCACCAGGCGTTTCAGCTTGCTGTTTTCCTGCTCCAGCTCCTTCAGCCGCTTAGCCTGGTCTACCTTCAGACCGCCGTACTCCTTGCGCCAGCGGTAGTAGGTCTGCTCGGTGATGCCGGCCTCGCGGCTTGCCACCGGGTGCGTCTTTCCGTTCGCCACCGCTACCTCGATCTGCCGCAGGATGTTCACGATCTGCTCAGGCGTGTGTTTGCTTGCCTTGCCCATTCCTTGCTCCTTCCATACCAGTTTGTCTCACTCCCACTGGTACAGAATTGGCCGGGCATGCCAAAGCCAACCGGGAAGAGTTTGGATGCGATCGCGAGAGTTATTCAGAATCGGTAACAGGGGCAAGTCAGTAACCACAGAGTGATTCCCTCTTGACTAACTAATGGAGCGGTGCACGCGCGACGGGAGAGTCTTCTACAGCGTCACGGTAAGAGTTCCATTACAGAAAGGTTATTATTATAAGAATAACTCCCAGGTTACCTGCGCGTGACCAAAGTCGCATGATCTATTTTTTTACTTGACTTCCAAGTTTGATCTATGCGTAAATGATCGCCAATTGCTCCTTTCGAGGAATTGCATTTCCGGCTGGCGTCTTATGCGCCATCAAGTCGAGTCAGTGATTCCCACTCTGAGATACTCTCCTGAAACACTGTCGTGCTGATACGAACTTGTGAACTGCTCTTGTTCGATTGACAGTATTCAATGCTGACGTACCTACACCACTGCGCACGAAGATTGAACATTGGGGCCGCAGACCAAAAGGTTCTGCCTTGTCCCTGCGACGCTCCATCTCTTCAATCAGTGGCGTTTCTACTAGGACCAAGTTTGCGAGGATTGAATGAGAATGTCCCGTTTTATCCGAATCTCCGTTATCCTTTTACCTGCATTCCTCTTTCAAACAGATCGATTCATGGTCTCTGCAGCCATCTCGTCACCGAGCGCATATCTCTATGCTCTCGATCCGTCTGCGAACCGCGCAGTTCCTGGCGTGAACGTGTCTCCGACGTACACCGCTGGCCGAATCATCGTTGAATCGAGCGCGAATGAAGGCTTTGAAATGGAAGAACCGGATGCCATCTCCGTGAGATCTAAGGCCAACGACACGATCAACTACAACACTGCTGCTACCAATCGCCATTCTGCGGATGAGCGAGTCGAAATTGACCATCAAACGGACAACAGCAGCGGCCATTGTCTACAACGCAGGAGTGAGTTACACACACCCAGGAAGATGTCACTCTAAACAATCGTGCACGCATTGCAGAAGTGCATTCCCGAGGATCTTCCATTCAAAGAGTTGATGAATTGTGCAGAAAGGGCTTCGTATGAATCGGAAGTCGCGCGTGTATGTTTCGCTCTCTCAAGTCCTGATTTTTTTTGTGATCGTTTCTGCGTCGCTTGTAGCCTCGTCAGCACAAACGGCGACGCCAGTATTCAGCCTTGCGGCTGGAAGCTACACAGGTACGCAGACGATTACGATCACGGACTCGACGAGCGGGTCCACGATCTACTACACGACCGATGGAACAACACCGACGACTGCCTCTGCGCAATACAGCGGTCCGATTACGGTTAATTCGACGGAGACGCTTGAGGCGATTGCTACAGCCGCGGGCTACACGCAGTCGAATGTGGCCACAGCTGTCTACACAATTACACCAGTTACTGGCACTCTGACCGTCTATCTCTCTCCACCGGGAGCACAATCGACCACCGTTGCCGGTGCAGCGACGGAGACGTTTGACGCCCTATCCACCGGCATCAAGACGTCAGCCTATACTTCGACTGCCGGAATAGGCACCTACACCGGCAATTCAACCGATCCCTTTGCAATCGTGGCTCCCAATGTATACGGCGGGGCAACCGATAGTAATCACACCGCTCCGACCAACTACTTCGCCGTAGGTACCGAGTCCGGGAGCACCAATCCGGTTTATTTAACACTTACCCAGCCTGCGTCTTATTTTGGTTTTTGGTGGTCGGCGGGCGACGAGTATAACAGCGTTGCACTGTACTCCGGCAGTACGCTGTACGGAACCTTCAGCACGGCGGACCTGCTGACATTCCTGAATCACGGATCCGGTACGATCACCGCCCTCAATGGTACCACGTACGATAACAGCGCCTACTTCAGCAATCCGAACATCACCTCCGGCAGCAACGACTCCGCAGAGCCCTTTGCATACGTGAGTTTCGTGATCACCGGTGCAACGATCGATAAGATCGCCTTTTACAACACCAGCCTCAGCACCGGCTTCGAAAGCGATAATCATAGTGCCATATTTTCGGGCAGCACCGTAACGATTCCCACGACATTCGTGTCAGTCGAAACTCTGTCACTCAGTTCCCCACAGTCACCAACAATCACATGGGGAACGCCAGCGGCCATCACGTATGGCACGGCGCTGAGTGCGACGCAACTCGATGCGACTTCCACGGTTGCGGGAGCGTTTGCTTACTCACCTGCGGTCGGGACGGTGTTGACCGCTGGAACCCAGACGCTCTCGGTAGCCTTCACGCCGACCGACACAACCGACTACACCACAGCCACGGACACAGTAGCATTGACAGTGAACAGGGCAACTCCAACTATTACCTGGGCTATGCCTGCGCCCATCAGCTACGGTACGGCCTTGAGCGTGACGCAGCTCGATGCGACAGCGAGCGTGGCGGGGATCTTTGCATACTCGCCAGCCGCTGGTACAGTGCTGACGGCTGGAACACAGAGTCTTTCGGTGACCTTCACGCCCACCGATACGACCGATTACAACACCGCCACGGCTACGGTCACTCTTACGGTGACGCCACTTGTGTCCGTTAGCATCGCCCCTGCCACTGTGACGCTCAGTAGTGCACAGACGCAAGAGTTCACGGCTACTGTGAACAATACCGGCAATACGGCTGTCACCTGGACGATCAACCCTGCGGGTGTAGGCGCAATCAATACGGCAGGACTGTACACGGCGCCAGCGAGCGTTGCCACGCAGCAGACGGTGACTGTCACAGCGACCAGTGAGGCGGACACGACGCAGTCAGCTTCAGCGACGGTCACCCTCTCTCCAATACAATGCGGGCCGAACGCATACAGCTACCAGCGCGCGATCGTCATTGACCACACGAAGGTTCCGAACACCGATCAGACTAACTTCCCGATCTTGATATCGGGTACGTACCCCTTCCTTGCGACAGTTGCAAGTGGCGGACGACTGCAGAACGCGAGCGGCTACGACGTCGTGTTCACGTCCGATCCGGTTGGTCAAAACATGCTGGATTACGAGATCGATAGTTATAACGGAGCCACCGGTGCGGCCGCGTATTGGGTGCGCATCCCGACCTTGTCCCATACAGCAGACACCACGATATATATGTGGTATGGAAACCCTAACATAACCGGCAGCCAGGAGAACAAATCGGGAGTTTGGTCGAATGCATATTCAGGTGTGTGGCACTTCGGCGCTCCGAGTACATTAAGCACAGCCGATTCCACAGCAAATGCGAATAACGGAATCAACACCGGCGTAGTGCCTGCAACCGGGATAATCGGCGGGGCAGGGGCATTCGATGGTAGCGGAAATACATACCTTGATATTCCTTCGAGTGCCTCCTTCAAACCGGCAACGGCGCTCACTGTCGAGGCCTGGGTCAACATGGCTGGAACTAACAGTTGGGCATCGATTGTCTCTCTCGGCTATCGTGCGGATGGCAGTTGGAGTTCACCATTCCAGGCATATGCCCTTGAGTTCCAGGGTCAAACCTTAGAGCCAGCTTTTGATGTTTCTGTCAATGGAAATCTATATTTGGTCAACGGGTCCAACAGTATTGCGGCTGGCCAGTGGACACATCTCGTAGGAACCTATGATGGCGCCAATTTGGTTGCCTATGCCAACGGTGTTCCCGTGGTTACTTCACCGCAAACCGGGCCAATCGACTTTGGCGCGAGTCAAGATCTAGCTATCGGAGTAAGGTCTCCCTACGCCTCTGGTTCTCCCATCAATGGACTTATCGATGAGGCACGAATATCCTCGGTAGCACGCTCGCCGGACTGGATCGCTACCGAATACAACAATGAAAGCTCGCCATCGACATTCTATACAGTCTCTTCCGAGAATGGATTCGTCATCAGTCCGGCAGGTGTAGATCTCTACGCATCGCAGAGCCAGCAGTTCACGGTCATCAGTGTCTGCAACGCCGCTGCGACTTGGTCAATGCCGGCAGGGGCACCAGGCACACTCACTGCGAATGGGCTCTACACTGCTCCCGCCGCCATTACCACGCCGCAGACGGTGACGATCACGGCGACGAGCCAGGCTGTTCCGAGCAATTGGTCCACTGCTACAGTAACTCTGATACCTGCCGTGGCAGTGAACGTGACCCCGCCCAGTGCTACGCTCTACGATGGTCAAACGCAGCAGTTTAGCGCCACCGTTGTGAACGCCAGCAACACAGCCGTGACGTGGACGATCAACCCTGCGGGTGTAGGCGCAATCAATACGGCAGGACTGTACACGGCGCCAGCGAGCGTTGCCACGCAGCAGACGGTGACTGTCACAGCGACCAGTGAGGCGGACACGACGCAGTCAGCTTCAGCGACGGTCACCCTCTCTCCAATACAATGCGGGCCGAACGCATACAGCTACCAGCGCGCGATCGTCATTGACCACACGAAGGTTCCGAACACCGATCAGACTAACTTCCCGATCTTGATATCGGGTACGTACCCCTTCCTTGCGACAGTTGCAAGTGGCGGACGACTGCAGAACGCGAGCGGCTACGACGTCGTGTTCACGTCCGATCCGGTTGGTCAAAACATGCTGGATTACGAGATCGATAGTTATAACGGAGCCACCGGTGCGGCCGCGTATTGGGTGCGCATCCCGACCTTGTCCCATACAGCAGACACCACGATATATATGTGGTATGGAAACCCTAACATAACCGGCAGCCAGGAGAACAAATCGGGAGTTTGGTCGAATGCATATTCAGGTGTGTGGCACTTCGGCGCTCCGAGTACATTAAGCACAGCCGATTCCACAGCAAATGCGAATAACGGAATCAACACCGGCGTAGTGCCTGCAACCGGGATAATCGGCGGGGCAGGGGCATTCGATGGTAGCGGAAATACATACCTTGATATTCCTTCGAGTGCCTCCTTCAAACCGGCAACGGCGCTCACTGTCGAGGCCTGGGTCAACATGGCTGGAACTAACAGTTGGGCATCGATTGTCTCTCTCGGCTATCGTGCGGATGGCAGTTGGAGTTCACCATTCCAGGCATATGCCCTTGAGTTCCAGGGTCAAACCTTAGAGCCAGCTTTTGATGTTTCTGTCAATGGAAATCTATATTTGGTCAACGGGTCCAACAGTATTGCGGCTGGCCAGTGGACACATCTCGTAGGAACCTATGATGGCGCCAATTTGGTTGCCTATGCCAACGGTGTTCCCGTGGTTACTTCACCGCAAACCGGGCCAATCGACTTTGGCGCGAGTCAAGATCTAGCTATCGGAGTAAGGTCTCCCTACGCCTCTGGTTCTCCCATCAATGGACTTATCGATGAGGCACGAATATCCTCGGTAGCACGCTCGCCGGACTGGATCGCTACCGAATACAACAATGAAAGCTCGCCATCGACATTCTATACAGTCTATCCGGAAAACGTAGGAGAGGTCATCCCGGCCGCCGTGAACCTCTATGGCTCGCAGAGCCAACAGTTTATGGTATCAGGTGTTTGCATTGCCGCAGTGACTTGGTCAATGCCGGCAGGGGCACCAGGTACACTTACCGCGAATGGGCTCTACACTGCTCCCAACAGTATCACGGGCATGCAAACCGTCACGGTAACTGCGACCAGCCAGCCGAGTGGCACCATGATCGGATCGGCCACGGTTACATTGTTGACTCCACCCGCGCTCACTCTCATTGCGCCAGTTCAACCGCCATATATGACCGGAAGTTCTCAGGGGTTTGTGGTTACCCTGAAGAATTCAAGCGGTGTGCCGAATCCTGGCGTTGCTGTGACTTTCACTGTCGTCGGTCCAAACAACAACACGGGCAGTGCCACAACCGATAGTAACGGCATCGCCTCATATGCCTATATTGGCGGGAACACCGGAAATGACACAATCCAGGCATCGGCGATCGTTAACGGTCAACAAATGACGTCCAATTCGGTCTCGGTCACATGGACTGGCCCGGCATCGGCGAACGCGGAAGGAAGCGTAACGCTGGTGCATCCATCTATAGGTATGTCCGGGTTGTGCGGGGCATTTACAGACAACAATGGGACCGTGATCGAACCCATAGCCATCGGTGCTGCTCCGACAGTCTTTGTTGTGCCCACTGGGGCGACTCAGCTTCAGTTGGGAGTTGTTGACAATAGGTATGCGGATAACTTAGGTACAGGGTTTGTTGTCGGGGTTAATGGGGCTATTGTAACCGTTCTTCCCACATCAATGCCGTGGAATTGGGTAGCTGGAGGGCTGAACACCACCTACCAATACGGCCTACTTGATGGTACAAGTCCAGTTGTAGCATTGACCGGCCTCACGCCGGGCGCAGGTGTCTCGATTGTCTATCAGAGCGGGACAGTCGCTGCTGGGCTCACCTGGCCGTCCGTCAATGCCGACGGCGATCAGGCGTACATTACGGGAGTAGGGACCAATATGCAAGGCATATACTTCCCAACCTTGTACATGACCTCTTCCTCTTATCCAGTAGGGCAACCAATCACCTTCAATGCGATCGTCGCCAATGGCTCAGGATCGCGCATGCTGAATGTTCCAGTGATACTCAATGTCACAGGAGCTAATGTGCGACAGTACCAAGAGACAACCGATTCCACGGGCACGGCTACGTTTACGTATAGTGGGATGGTTGCAGGGACTGATATCTTGGATGCTCAGGCTTACCCGTCCGGAGAGCTGAGCCTTGTGTCCAGCCAAGCCAGCGTAACCTGGGACAGTTACACAACTCCGCCGCCAGGCGGATCGCTCACACTTGCGCCGAACACTGTCCAGCCGCTTCCAGCCGGCGGCCAACAGGCGTTCACTTTGCTTGCGACTGACGCTTCTGGTTCCCCGGTAGCTAATGTTGTGGTGACTCTTTCCGTCTCCGGCGTCGACAATTTCCAATTGAGCGCGACAACCAATTCCACCGGTCAAGCCACTTTCCTCTATCAAAACGTGAACCCAGGAACCGCCTTTGTCGTGGCTCTAGCCACCATCGACGGCACGGCTGCGTTCTCTAATACCGTCAGTGTTCCTTGGACGCTTCCGCCGGCCACCACAACGGGTTCAAATGGAAGCGGCAATGCAATCAGTATCGGGATTTCAGCGCAGAACACGTTGACGCTGCCGAGCACGCTACAACTGAATGGAACCGTCACCGATAGCAGTTTACCTGCGGGGAGCACGCCTACGATTGCCTGGAGCCAAGTTAGCGGGCCCGGCGCTGCGACGTTTTCAAATCCGCAGCAGGCGGTAACCACCGCTGCCTTCAGCCAAGCCGGAAACTACGTTCTTGAGCTGAGCGCCAGCGATTCGGTTAACCATAGCTCGTTGCAGTGGCAGGTCACGGTGAATCCTGTCTCAGGAACACCGCAAGGATGGGTTGGAAATCCTGTTTACGGCTCAACCGTTACCGGAGTGGTTCCGGTCACACTCGCTCCTGGAATTTCGCTCCAGAGCGGCATCCTGACCTACTACCCGGCGAACAATAGCAATAACGTCACGGTTTTGAATGCAAACATAACCGGCTCAGGCCAGATTGGCACACTGGACACCACGGTGCTGGCAAACGGCTCGTACTGGATTCAACTACAAGGTACAGACTCGGCCGGAAACTCCGAGTACAGTCTAGTGCGGGTAACCGTGGCCGGCAACTACAAGCCCGGCCGCGTCACAGCAACCGTGACGGACCTGGTAGTCCCAGCTACCGGGCTTGCCATCAACATCCAACGGACATACGACAGCCTGAATGCAAGCACCAGCGGCGATTTTGGCTATGGCTGGACGCTCGGCATCAATGTAAACCTCACGGTAGACCCCGCAGGCGACGTGACCTTCACGCTGGGCGGGCAACGCAGGACCTTCTATTTCGCGCCGCAGTACAATGGCTTCCTCCCTTACTACAACGCGGCCTACACTCCTGAGCCAGGCTTCTACGGAACGCTCACGGATTCCGCTCCGGGTTGCGCCGATGGCTTCGATTTCCTGGTGCCCGACGGCTCCCTGTGGTTTTGCGTCAGTGGCGGGCAGTACAATCCACCCGGATACATCTATACTGATCCCACCGGAACCTCGTACATTATTGGCGTGAATGGGGCGCTGCAATCTATACAGGATCGGAGCGGCAACGGGCTGACCATCACGGCGAACGGCATTACCAGCAGTACAGGCCTGTCCGTGACCTTTGTGCGCGATTCCAGCAACCGTATCACGCAGATTACCGATCCACAGGGCAACATCTATCAGTATGGCTACGATGACAGCGGCAATCTTGCCACCGTGACTTACCCCAACACAACCACCCCGAGCACATATACCTACGACACGAACCACTTGTACCTTAGCGGCACGGATGCTCGCAGCAACCCGCTGCCCGTAACGACGTACTATTCCGCGACCGATACCGATCCCAACGGGCTCCCCTTGAATGGGCGCTTGCAGAGCGTGAGCGACGCGCTGGGGGAGACAACGAGCTATGCCTATAACCTGGCGACGAACACCACCACCATCACCTATCCGCCTGATGCAGGTGGGAATGTCAGCACGGCGACGTTGGTCTACGACGCCTACGGTATGTTGCTCAGCTCCACCGATCCGCTCAACAACACCACCACGAACGTCTACGATATCAACCACAACCTGATCTCGGTGACCGACCCACTGGGGCACACCACAACCTACACCTACGATCAGAACGGGAACAAGACCTCGGTTACATACCCGGCAACGGCAACCAGTAAGAACACCACCAGTTCCACGCTCTACAACCAATACCGCGAGCCGACATCGACGACGGATGAGCTAGGAAATGTGCGAACGTTCAATTACGATGCCAACTACAACCCGCAGAGCGTGACCGACTCAGCGGGCACCCTGGCCAGCTTCCTCTTCAATGCAAACAGCACGCTCGCGGCCGGGGCTATCGGCTTTGACATCAACGCAAATCCGGCGCAGGCGAGTCAGTTCACTTACGACGCCAATGGCAACATGGCGAGCCGGATCGACGCGCTCGGCCGCAGCACTTCCTACACCTACAACTCACTAGGGCAGAAGCTCACGATGACCGAGCCGACCCCGGCTTCACTCACCGGCACGGCTGCCTCCACCACGACATACCAGTACGACACTCTGGGCGATCTGACTCAGACCGCCGCGCCACTGGGCCGCACAACCGGCTCGACTTTTGACGCCAACGGCAACAAGCTCTCCGATACCGACGCGCGTGGCAATGTTACCACCTATCAGTACGACGCCTTGAACCGGCTCGTCACCACCACTTACCCAAGCCAGCCAGCCACCACGTCAACCAAGACCTACGACTTTCGCAACAACGTAATCAACGAAACCGATCAAGCCGGGAACGTCACGCATCATGCCTACGATCTGGCTGGCCGCCAAGTCTCGGTCACCCGTGGCTATGGCACATCGAATGCCAGTATCACCACGTACGCCTACGACGCCGCCGGCCACAAAACCGGCGAGACCGACGCTCTTGGGCACGCCACCGCCTACACCTATGACGCCGCTGGTCGGCTTATCGCCATTGCAGGCGTCAAGGGCAACATGCAATACGGCTACGACGACGTCGGCAATCAGATCTCGCGTACTGACGCCAATGGCAACACCACGCAGTTCCAATACGACGCCCGCAAGCGTCTGGTAAGGACGATTTATCCGGACACGACGACGGTCTCCAATACGTATGATGGACCGGGCAACCTGGCCAGCGTGACAGACCAGGCCGGCAACGTCGTGCAGTACACCTACGACGCCGCGAACCAGTTGAAGACCGTGGTTCAGGTCAACCATCCCAACCCGTCGAACAACACCAATTCCTACGGCTACGACAATCTCGGCAACCTGACCGGCCTGACGGATGAGAATCTGCACACAACCCAGAACTCCTTTGACCTGTTCAACGAGCCAATCTCCGAAATCCTCCCCGGTGCACAGACCGAGACCAGGAACTATGACACAGCCGGCAATCTGATCTCGCTCGCGCACTTTAACGGCGTGACAACCAGCTATTCCTACGACACCCTCAACCGTTTGCTGACCAGGGCCACCCCAGGCGAGCCGACGGTGAGCTTCACGTACACGCCCACAGGCAAGTACGCCACCTCGGCGGTCGGCAGCTACGCCACCGCCTACGCTTACGACAGCCAGGACCGGCTGACAGCGAAGGCGACGCCGGCAGGAACGTTGAGTTACACTTATGACGCGGCGGGTCACGTGGCTTCGATTGCTTCCTCCAATGCGAACGGCGCGTCGGTCTCGTATACCTATGACGAGCTGAACCGGCTGAGCACGGTTACGGACAACCGGCTGGGGGCCACCACCACCTACAGCTACGACCCGGCCAGCAACCTTGCCACGGCAATTTATCCCAACGGACTGCAATCCACCTTCACCTACGATCAGTTGAACCGGCTCACCGCGCTGAATTCGTCGAAGGCCAGTTACACCTACCAGCTCGGACCCACGGGTAACCGCGCGCAGGCGACGGAATCCACCGGGCGCACGTTGAGCTGGAACTACGACGGCATCTACCGGCTGACCAATGAAACCATCAGTTTGGATCCGGCGAAGATCAATGGCAGCGTCGCCTACGGCCTTGATCCGGTGGGCAACCGGCTGACGGAGTCATCGACGATTCAGGGAGTGAACTCGGGCTCGTTCGGCTATAACTCAGACGATGAACTCTCGACGGAGAGCTACGACGCCAACGGCAATACGCTCGCCAGCGGCGGCAAGACCTTTACTTATGACTCCGAAAACCGGTTGAGGACGATGAATGGCGGAGCCGTCGGCATGGTCTATGACGCGTTCGGCAACCGTGTGGCCAAGGTGGCAAACGGCGTGATCACGCGCTACCTGGTGGAGGACGACGTGAATCCGACCGGCTATCCGCAGGTAATGGAGGAGATCGTCGGGGGAGCGGTCGAACGCGTGTACAGCTACGGTCTCCAGCGCATCAGCGAGGACCAGATTGTCAACAACGCGTGGACGGTGAGCTTCTACGGTTACGATGGCGCTGGCAGCGTCCGCCAGTTGACGAATGCTGTCGGTGTCGTGACCGACAGCTACGAATATGACGCCTTCGGAAACAAGATCAACTCAACCGGCTCGACACCGAACAACTACTTGTATCGTGGTGAGTTCTTCGACTCTGATCTGGGCCTCTACTACATGCGAGCGCGCTACATGAATCCGCTCACTGGCCGGTTCATGTCCAGAGACCCGGAAGACGGAAAATTCACCGATCCCAAATCGTTGCATAAGTACCTTTATGCCGGTGGCGATCCGATCGATGGTTTTGATCCGACTGGGTTGGCTACCATGACGAAGCCACAAAGTGGGGTGGGTGGAGCACTAGCAGAATATGCGGGCGTAATCAGCGATATTTCCTTCAAAATTGCGTTCTACACTCAGTTTGCGCTTCCCGCATATCTGGCGAGTCCGCAGGGCAAATTAGTCATAGTCAAAGCATTAGGACTCTTGGCAGCAGGTGAAGTAATCGCGTGCTGGTATGAAGACTTTGCTGAGTCGCTGGACCCCAATTCGAAGCCATCAAGCAAGTGCGAGTACTTCGACACGCCGGACCCAGAGTGATCCAGTGTGTCCAGAGCAATACCCTGAACCGCAATCGCGGTCGAGAATGGTGACGGAAGAGATGAAGTTCTCGTGGAAATATGCGGCGTCTGGCATCGTGATTATCGCGATTTGCGCGGGCGCGGTCGTTTGGCAGACGAACAAAGTGAGGGCGTCCCGATCACTGACTAAGGACGTGGAAACATATAAACTCAAGGCTCAAAATGGCGACCCGATTGCTGAAGAAAAATTGGGAAGCTTATATGACCACGGACTCGGCGTGCCACAGGATTACAGCGAGGCTCTTCGCCTGTACAGCAAATCCGCAGAACAAGGAAACACGCGAGCCCAATACGCCATCGGTGCGATGTATGAACTTGGACATGGGGTACAGCAGGACTATGCCGAAGCTCTTCACTGGTATCAGGAAGCAGCCGATCACGGCGAAGCAGATGCACAAAGCAGCATAGGCTCAATGTACTACTATGGCCGTGGCGTGCAGCAGGATCAGGCGCAAGCCTACAGTTGGTACCATCGTGCCGCTGATCAAGGCTTGGCGCGGGCGGAGTACGATCTCGGATTCGTTTATGACCATGGTCGCGGAGTTGGAAGGGATCCAACGCAAGCTTACTACTGGTACCGGAAAGCCGCTGATCAAGGTTATGAATCTGCTGAACGTGCCCTCGGTTTCAAAGGGCGCTTCAGTAGCGCCTGGAGCCTGATCGCGATTGCAATGCTTTTGGGATACGGTTGGGTGCTAAAGGACGCTAAACTGCCGAGCTTCAGCTATCGAATCTGGAGCATTCCGGCGCATATTCTAGCTGCACTACTTGGTTTGGTATACGTAGGGATGGGAGTCATTCGAATATTTGCAATATTCCACACGGTACTTGCCGTGAATACATATGACTTCATTGGATGTTTATTCCTCGGCCTGTCGATATCAGCATCGTTTAAAGGATTTTCGCAGCCGCCAGGAAAAGCAAAACTTGCGTTGGGCGTCGCAATGGTCCTTCTTGTTGGGGCTAACAGTTTCGTAGCCGCTCATCGAAGCCTCGCGCCATTTTCTCTAGTATTTCGAGATCTTTTTTCGGTCGATGGTCTCCTCGCCGGAATTATCGTGCCTACAATCGCCTCTCTGTGGTTCCTGCGTGCGAGGCCCACAATTCACACGGCAACGTAACGAGGGGTCCGTCGGTCATGGCCAGCATCCCAGGAGCGCGCCGCCTACGGCGTCGGGAGTAGGGCGACACGTCACCCCGTATCGGCTGCTGCGCGGTAACCTGCGGTTACCGCGCGGGAACCATCAGAAAACAAGCGACTAAAGAAAAAAGGGGTTGACGCGGTTGCTAATCGGCAACCGCGTTTTCGTTGTGCGGCGCGGCCTGGGCGAGTTCGCGTGCCTTGCGTCCGCGCGCGATAGTGGCTTCGATGAAGGCCCGCCAATCGCCGGAGGGGTCATCGGGCGCGCCGCTCCAGTCGGGATCGGAATAGACGCCGTTGGCGTGTTGCAGGGTGACGGCGTGGATGACGAGCTCACGGAACATATCGTACGCGGCCCGTGCTCGAACGTAAGCGTTTGGTGATCCGTAAGCGTTTGGTGATCCCATCTTTATTGAGCCAGAGTGGACTGTGAAGCTTGGTGGATGGGAACCGAGAAGACGCGGGTATGGCGACCGGCAGCAGAGAAGCGCCGGATTGTAGAACTGACTTTGCAGCCTGGGATGAGTGTGGCACGGGTATCTCAAGCCGAGGGCGTGAACTCACATCAGGTATTTCAGTGGCGGCGTGCATACCGGCAAGGCACATTAGGTGATACGACATCTGGTTGCGCGGCCTTGTTGCCGGTGGTGGTTTCGGGGAGCGAGAGCGAACGGCGAGCGTTCGATACTGGATCTGCGCTGGCAACTGCCAGTGGGGCGATTCATATTGAGTTGCCGGGGCGCGCCACGATCACGGCGGAGCATGGTGCGGATACCTGAACGACCGCTGCGCTTGGACCGGAATCCCAGAGAAAGTCTGGGAGCTATACATCGGCGGGTATCAGGTCATCAAGAAATGGCTCAGTTACCGCGAGCACGGAATCCTGGGCCGCTCCCTCACGCTTACTGAGGTGGATGAGGTGCAAGCGATGGCCCGGCGCTTGACGGCGCTGTGCCTGCTTCAACCGCGACTTGATGCAAACCATCAGACAATCAAGGTCAACGCTTGGTCAAGCAAACAATAAATGCGCCACAGCGAGGTGGGCACACTGCCGTGAAAACAGGTCACCACCCTTTCGATGCCCGTACCCCGGACAACTAATCACCCGCCGCAATCCCTCAGTCTGAGACCGGCAAAACGGCTCAAGCGCCGTTCAAGTGGGGGTATGTTTGGGGGTATGCAGGCCAACTAAAAAAGCTATCGCATTGAAAATTAATGTCTTATTTTATCGATGTGAATCCCTCTCCCGGATAGTGGTGGGCTCTACCTCTGGGTCAAACCGCCCGGCGGGAACCTGACGCTGATTTGGCAACCTCAGTCGTGGGCTGCTGTGCCTCGGCCTTAGACAAGCGAAAACACTCGGAAACGCTCAATGCGAGTTCAAGCGGGCCCTCACGCCGGTCAACATGCCTGCCGAGTTTTAACTCACGCCTCTGGTGCATCAATTGCGAGCTTTCGCTTAATTGCTCCGACTATTGGGATGACTGGCCTCAGAATCGTTTCAACAATCGGAATGACGGGCTTCAGGATTGTTCCAAGGAATGGAATGAGTGGTTTCTGGGCGTTGTGTTCGGGCAACTGGTCGAGAAGGACCACATTGAGCAGGGACTTATTCACCTGAATGCGGCCGTTGTAACTGATGAAGCCGAGCTTGCGAAAGCGATTCATGAAGAAGCTGACGCGCGATCGAGTGGTGCCGATCATGTCCGCCAATGTTTCCTGGGAAACCGGGGGAATGAAGGTGTCTCGTTCTCCCGGCTTGCCAAATTCTGCCATCAGAAGAAGAATCTTCGCCAATCGCTTCTCGCTTGAATTGAAAAGCTGATCGACGAGATCTGCCTGAGTTCGCATGCTGCGGGCGAGCAGGAACTTGAAGAAGAGGTCGGCGAACATCGGTTCGTCATGCATCACGCGCGCCATCTCTTCGCGCGTAATCTTGAGCGCTACGCATGAGTTGACAGCGGAGGCTGTAGCCAGACGCAGTCCAGGAATGGAAGCCAACGACTCTTCGCCAACGGAGTCGCCGTCAGCGAGGAGGGTGATGGTGACGTCCCTCAAGGATGTGGACACTGGCCTGGCGCATAAGAAGGATCTTGGCGCTGCGCTGGGCGACGAAGGACAGCGCCGGATCAACAAGCTTTCCGAGGAGGACGTGGCCAGCGTTGAGGACAACCTCTGGATGGTGAATCCGGAATGGAGCTATGTTGAGAAATCCTGGATCGATGCCGATCCCCAATGCTGGGCGTATGAGCCGGCTGCAAGGCCTGCGCACAAGCCAGCCGCCGGGGCCGCGCATGTACCAAAGGTTCCGCCGGCGCACTAAACAAGACCGATGGGAACACGAAGGGCGTCGTTACCTGACGACGCCCTTTGTGTATTTATTCGCACAAGGGATTCAGCATGCTGCATCGTTGTTCTGAAGTTCAATAGCCGTTACTGCGATCGCGGCTGGGTCCGCAAAATGTGGACCAGCGTCCAATGTCCATCGTCCAGGAGTTCGGCTCGGGCAGTCACGAAGCCCCGTCGGCGCCCCGTACGCAAGCCTCTTCCTGAAGATCTTCCGCGTGAAGTCATCACCCCGGCGTCCGAAACAGACAGAGGACGCCCTCTTTGGCGCACTGTGGCTCGTGACACACTCGGCGGTTATAAGCACGCACGTCGAAAAAATCGATCCGCCCTTATACAATATCGGTATCCGACTCAACGAGTGCGAGAACAGGAGCCCAAGAGAATCGATGCGCCCGAACGGCTCAGTTAGAGGCAACCGGGTGAATTCTCGGCCGCCGGAATGACTGCCTGGAATCTCATACTCGTTTTGCCAATCGACCGCGACATGGTGTTCGCTTCGCATATCCACGTGCTTTTAGCAGCATTTTTGATGGGATTGGCCGCGGCCGCGCCGATGGGTCCTGTCAATATGATGGCCATCCGCCGTGGAGTGGTCGGCGGTTGGCGTCACACCCTTGCTTGTGGAATCGGCTCTGTCTTCGGCGATCTGGTTCTCTTCTCCCTGGCTCTCATCGGTGGCAGCTCCCTCCTCCCCGTTTTGTCCAACCCGAAGCTCCAACTCGTCCTCATGGCTGTTGGCGTAGTTGTTTTGTTTCCGGTGGGGATATATTTCCTGGTGCTCGCCGTCAAGGAACCCAGCCGCGCCTTCGCCACCGCTCGCCAGCGCTGGTCCGTAGGGCCCATCCCCGCGCGCCTGGTAGCGGAAGCCGCCAAAAGCGCGGCCTTGACCGTCTTCAACCCCTTGACCATGCTGTACTGGATTGCCGTCACATCCAGTTGGCTCCCCTTGGCCTATTCCGTCCTGGGCTACAGAGCTCCGGTATTGGGCACCATGATGGCAGCAGCCGGCCTGATTGCCTGGTTCATTGCGCTCATGGTCGTAATCCGTTTCATCCCCCACCACACCGGCGCAATCTTCTTCCGGCTCGCCAACGCAATCCTGAGCCTGATCCTTCTCAGCTTCGGCACATATTGTGCGGTGGCTCTATCCCGTCATCTCCTGCGCTGAAACACGGACCGCAGCATTTTGTAGTTCGGCGGGTTCATGGGCACATCCGGCTTCACGCGGAAAAATAACGTTGTCGCCTGTCCAAAGCGGAAGAGTTTAACGAAAGCTCGATCGAAATCACTCTGCGTCCTCTTGCCAGGCGTTTCGGCGCGGGTGTTCGAACAGGCGTGCGGTAACTGCCCCGAAGAGGAAGCCGCCTATGTGCGCCAGGTACGCCACCCCTCCGGTCTGCACATTGGCCACTGAGCCGGCATCAAAGAGCTGCGTCAGGAACCAGAAGCCGATTAGGAGTGCGGCAGGGATGAACGTGATGCGCACAAATACGAAGATGATCAGAGCCGAACGAATCCGGTCGCGAGGATAGGTCACCAGAAACGCTCCCATCACTGCGGCAATCGCCCCGCTCGCACCCAGGTTTGGCACGGCGGAGTGGGGGTCGGCAACGACCTGGGCAATCATCGCCACCAGCCCGCCTGAAAAGTAGAAAACAAGATACCGCCACCGGCCCATCGCGTCTTCAATCTCAGGGCCAAAGGCCCATAAGAAGATCATGTTGCCGATGATGTGTAACCAGCTCCCATGTAGGAACATCGAGGTAATCAACGTGATCCATTGATGGCCGGAAACAATCTGTGCGGGGATCGCGGACCACGTGTTCACAAAGGTGTCGCCGCCCATCAGTTCCATCACGAAGACCAATCCATTCACCAGGATGATCAAGGCCGTTACAGCAGGAATGCGCGTAGGGCGTCGGGATACGTCGCCTAAAGGGATCAAGCCTCCCATTCTGACTTTCTCCATTCTTTGTTACAGGTACCGGCTGACTTAAGTGCGTGTGGTCCTTGGTGGACGCCAAACACGCTGCAAGGAACATTCTGCGCAATGGTGTACACAGTACTCCAAGGGCGGGACATGCGGTCCGGGCGTCGATGCAATCCAATGACGCGTATCTCGACCTTATGCTCGCAGACGAAGTTTACAATGCCATCCACTGTTTCTCCATCCAGCAGATACGTCACTACGCCGATCCGCTGGAGTAACGCCGGCAAAACTGTGGCCGTTACCTCGCGCCGCGGGCATTACGCGAACATGCCTGAAAAGCAAACCGTTCGCATTCGTCGTCCAATAGGTTTCGCTCTACACGCGCAACTCAAAGGCGCGATACTCCCAGGGTTCGAGTGTGAATTGCGCCTTGCCTGCCTCGACGGAAATCCGCTTCTGGTCGCGGCGGTCGAACAGCAGCGCCACCTGCGTAGCGGCGGGAAACTCCAGCGTCACCGTGCGTGCGGCATCCGAATCGTTGCCGCAGGTAACAACCGGCGGCAGGCCGTCAAACCACTGAGCCATGCAGTCGGTGGCCTTTACGTCGCATAAAGATACCTGCGCGTCGCAAATCTCCGGGTACAGATCGTAGTACTCACGGATGCGGCGCCCCATGCCGGCCAGCACTTCATGGCTCTCCCCTTCCATGAAGATCCGATAGCCCTGGACCGCGTTCCACAGGAGCGGCTTCTTGACGGGCCAGCGTGAAGCGCCCGGTGTGCGCGGTTCCATGCCGTCGGCCTCGAATGCGCGCATCTGCGGGTGCAGGAAGCGCGAAAGCGGCACGGTGAAGCTCATCCGCGACCAGGCGTGGCCGTGTGACAGAGAGCCGTCGGTAAACTCGCGCGCCAGGTCGCCCGCTCCTTCGCACAGCAGAATGGTGTTCGGGTCGGCCTTGTCCACCTCTTCGCGCACCCGCTGCAGAACGCGGCGCAGGCCCCAGTTCCAGATATCCGGTTGCGGAGCATGAGCATGTTTCGGGTTGAAGCAGCGGTGGTTGTCGGTGGCCAGCATGGAATCCATAAAGAAGCCATCCACGCCGGTGGTGCGGACAATATCGGCCAAGGTCCGGCCAAACCACTCTTGCCAACCGGGCTCCGCCGGGCACATATCGTAGAAGCCCCGATAGTTCTCCGTGTATTTCCCGTTTGCGTCCATCAGTGCCCAGTCGCCGGCCTTGGAGCGGCCGATGCGGGAGCGCTTCCACACAATCAAACCCTCGACGTAGAGCAGCACATGACCGCCCTGCCGGTGCGTAGCTTCGACGCCGCGGCGCATCGCCTCCCAGCCGCCCAGATTCTCCGCGGGATAGAAGTAGTCGCCGCGGTTGAGCATGTTTTCCTCAGTGCCCAGGATCTCCGGTTCGTTGAATCCAGGAAGGAGCATCATCTCGCTGCCCAGAGCGTGACGTTCCTCCAGCAGCAGCGGCAAATCGTACAAGGTGTGCCCGGTACGCACCAGCCGATCCGGATTTTCCTCTGACAGGAAGGTCGTGTCCCGATACCACTTAGCCGGGCTTGTGCGGAAGGGAAGGAACTGACGTTGTTGCCGCATCCACAGTGCCGCGGTTTTCCACGTGCCCGCGTACGCATAGTTGAGCACCGGCCCCAGATCCACGCTGTCGCCCAGTTTGATCATGGGCAGCGTTCCATGCGCTTCGGCTTCATCGTACTCAGGCTGCCCGCCGAAGCGCTTGGTGCCCAGCAGCAGGCGACGGTGCCGCCAGCCCGCAAAGGGACCATCTGCGCCTGGGGCCAGATCATGAGCCGCATTGCTGTCATCGGGCAAGGGAAACTTCGTTCCGACCATGCAACTGCGTTGGCGGCAGCCACCTGGATCGGCCGCGTAATCCGCTCGGCTGTCTTCGACGAACGCAAGTCCCCGGCCATCCCCATCCACAAGAAACACGGGCGAAGAAAGCTTGCCCATGTAGGTCGACGTATAGTTCAGAGACGACACATGTGCTTTTTCCACCCCTGAAATCTCTGCGGAAATCAGCCGGTCATTTCCCGCGGGGTCGAAGCGCACGCGCGACAACAGAGGATAGTACAAATCGACGTCCACATCATCGGGCCCGTTCCAAACAGCTTGTCCGCGCCACTCCACCACGTCGCCTTCCACGGCGATCTCCAACCCGATCTGCATCGGCACCTTGGCGTTGCGCAGATACACCAGCAGGCGCGACGGCGTGTGCTCCAGTCGCGTCACCTCAAAAGAGTCCATCCCATAAGTCCCTTGTTGAGGACCATCCAGAATCACAAGGGTCAACGGATTGCCGATGGGACCGGACCCGGCTGTTCGCATCGCGGCATCGCCATAAAGGATCGGCGGTTGCGTTTGTCTTTGGATCTGTTGCAGTGACAATTGCAGTCCGCGCCGTTCAAAGCTGAGGCATACCCCGGCCTCGCTGCCTATCTTGATCGTCTCATTCGTTTTTGCATCAGGTTGCTCTGGCGTCGCCGCGTCCAGCTTGAGCCAGGAAAATGACGTTGCGGCAGCGGCGGTCAGGCCAAGCATTCTGCGGCGGCTGATCAGGAAGAAATCCAGTGAAGAAGACAATTGGGTCACCATGAACGGGCAGGATTCAACCCGCGCCTCGATAGAGGCGCCGGGTTGGGCTGCGGTCGGGTTTTCGTGTGTCGTGAAAACCCGCCGCGTTTTGTCCGAACACCAATGCTAGTCCACCAGTGCTTCTGTGACAAACAGGCAGGGAGAATACGCGCATAACAATCACTACCCCAGTTCGCGCCGCTTCTCCCGCCAATGCGCGCCCGCGCAGGGCGTGCCAGGGGAAATCAGGCACGAAAAAAGGAGCGGAAACACGCCATGGCAGCGTATTCCAAACAGGAAACGGTATTGTTCCTTGGTGTTCCTTGGGGGTATCGTTTGGAGGCTAAATCGAGATTCTGTAAGTTGTTGATTCTATGGTGGGCGCTGCAGGATTCGAACCTGCGACTTCCACCGTGTGAAGGTGGCACTCTACCGCTGAGTTAAGCGCCCAAAAGGGGACTGGCAACCGTGCCAGCGGGGCATCCCATAGGTTAGAGTAACACCAGCGGGCATTTCGGCCAATCCGTGCACTCGTTTCGACCAGCCGGGACCCGCGAACAACCACCAATGCGCTGGAGAGCCAGATCGATCCGCCATGCCGCCAATTTCCCTCCCGACGGGGAAGCAGCGTTGCGCCCTGTTCCGGGCCTCGGCGTGGAACTGGCGGGCGCAGGTCTGGGCACTTCCGCCGTGGGCGGCACAAGCGTCGTGTCTTCGATGTCCAAATCCTCCAGTTCCCGGCCCGGTTCCCGTCCAGACAGCGCGGAAACTGCGAATTCCGGCCCTGAAACCGCGTATGGGGCGCAACCTTCCGGCACGGATGGGGTTCCAGAGGATATGGCAACCTTGGTCCTGGACAACTCGGCTCTGGGAGCGGGTGCGGCCTTACGGCCCGAAGCAAGACCGGAATCCTTGGCGGGCGGCCTGGACTCCACCAGCGACGCGGCAATCATGCTGCGCGTGGCCGGTGGCGATGAATCCGGCTTCAATTATCTGGTGCAAAAATACCACCGGCCGATGATTCATTTTCTCTTTCGCATGGTCCGCAACCAGGCCATTGCGGAAGAACTGGCGCAGGAGGTGTTTCTGCGCGTCTACCGCTCGCGCGAGAGCTACCGGGCTGAGGCCAAGTTCACCACCTGGCTCTACCGGATCGCGACCAACCTGGCGGTGAACCACGCCCGCGATACCCGGCACGAGCGGGCGGCCCAAACCCTCTATCTGGACGCCCCGGATGAGGAGAACGGCACAACGCCGGACGTGGCCGACGACGAGCCGTCGGTCGAGCAGCGCCTGTTGCGCAATGAGCGCATGGCGGCCATTCGCACCCATGTAATGGCCCTGCCTGAACGCCAGCGGATGGCGGTGCTGATGCACAAGTATCAGGGGATGGATTATCGGCAGATCGGTGAGGTGCTTAAGCTGAGCGAGTCGGCGACCAAGTCGCTGCTCTTTCGCGCCTATCAGACGCTGCGCGACAAGTTGAAGGATTTTGTGTGAGTGGAGAGAGCCGGGCGACACCGGCGGGAAGTGGGGTGGTAACCATGGAACGGATGAAGGACAATTGCACCGGAATGGAATCGAAGCTGGCGGATATGCTGCTCGATCCCGAAAAGGTGCCTGCCAAGGTTAAAGCTCATGTTGACAATTGTGACCGCTGCCGCGGGGAACTGGCCGAGTTGCGCGCGACCATGGCCCTGCTGGATGCCTGGGAGAGCCCGGAACCGAGTCCATACTTTTTGAGCAAGCTCGACGCGCGGATGCGCGAAGAGCGCGCCACCGCGCCAGTCGGGTGGCTCGAACGCTTGCACGCCCGGCTCGCATATGGGCCTTCGATGCATGTCCGTCCGCTGGCTGCCATGGCGCTGACCATTGTGCTGCTGCTTGGCGGCGGAACGTACCTGGGTATCACCAACTGGGACCAGCCGGCCACGCCTCCGGGAGAGGCTGCTGTAGTGCACGATTTGCAGACGCTGGATAGCAACGCTCAACTGCTTGACCAGTTGGAGGCCCTATCCACCCATGAAGATGGAGATTAATCTTTCTCTCTGAGCAATATGCGGCGGGATCGGGAGGCATTTGTGATTGGCGGATACAATGCGGGACGTGTGGGCAATGCGGCTTTGGCCGCGGTGCTTCTCGCGGCTTTGTGTACGCCTGCGGTCTGGGCTCGCGGTCAGCGCGTCAACGCGCCAGCGTACCGGTCCGCACCCGCGCAGACCCCGCACGCTTCCGCATCCCAGCCTCAGACCGGTAAATCTCAGCCCACAAGACCCCTGTACCCCAACCGTCCCGGCCTGCAACGGCAGACCAGGCCCCAGGGTTCCGCAGCGCCGCGTCCGGCGCCCGGCTACCCTGGAACGGCGTCCCGCCCTGCTTTTCGAAATCCGGCTTACCCGGCCTCGCCCTACACGACCCCTGCGCGCCCGACCTATAACTATCCCGGCGCGGCGCCTCCCGGCCATTTGGGGGACTGGCTCAATCAGCACCGCAATCTTCCCCCACAGGAACAGGAGCGGTTGCTGCGCAGCGACCCCAGCTTCAATCGCCTCCCCGCTCAGGACCAGCAACGCCTGGTGCAAAGGCTGCATCAGGTGAACCAGATGCCCGAGGAACAGCGGCAGCGCACGCTGGCCCGCGCCGAGATGATCGAGCATTTGTCGCCTCAGGAACGGATGCAGATCAACCTCTCCGCGCGCCGCTGGGCCGCCATGCCGGCAGATCGCCAGGCCCTCATGAAGGGTGCATTCCGTGATCTGCGCGCGGTTCCGGTGGACCAGCGCCAGATGGTGCTCAACTCCAGCCGCTACCAGGGCGTCTTCAGCCCCGACGAGCGGGGCATCCTGTCCGACATGCTGCGTGTCGAGCCCTACCAGCCGGCGCGGTAGCGGACAGGCTCTTCGCTGTCACCTTTCCATCCTCAAGTAAACTGGCCGCATGGCACTCGAGTTCACCACCTCCTACCTCGAAGATTCTCTGGCCGTCTTCCGCTATTACAAGAAGCTTGCCGAACACGCCATGGAGCAGGTCACCGACGAACTGCTCTTCGCCGCGCTGGACGAAGAAGCAAATTCGATCGCCGTCATCGTCAAGCACATGGCGGGCAATATGCGCTCCCGCTGGACTGATTTCCTCACCACGGATGGCGAAAAGCCGGACCGCGATCGCGATTCAGAGTTTGTAGACCCGCCCGCAACGCGCAAGGCCCTGTTGGACCTGTGGGAGGATGGCTGGGCGCGCCTCTTCCACGCGCTTGAGCCGCTCACCGAGGCCGATCTCGGGCGCAGGGTGACCATCCGCGGCGAAGCGCATTCCGTCATGCAGGCCATCAACCGCCAGCTCGCCCATTACCCGCATCATGTGGGCCAGATCGTCCTCCTGGCCAGGCATTTCGCCCGCGACCGGTGGCAATCTCTCAGCGTGCCGCGCAACCGCTCGGCGGAGTTCAACCGGAGAGTTCAGGCTGGCGAAGCAAGTCAGAGATAAGAGAGCCGCCGCTAAGCTACAATGATGGATGGGCTATAGCATCACCAGGGACAATATATCCCGAAGCCAAAGCCCACGGGTTGGCGCGGCCACCAGGGACCGGCGGCCTCGCACGGTGTTCAAAAGGACACGGTTTCCCTGGTAATGCCGTAAGGCCAATCCCTCTTGCGTGTCGAGCGCAACCAAAGCAAGGAGCTTCAAATTCTATGGCGATTCCCGCCACTCATTTGCGTCCGGGCATGATCATCAAGCACAACGACCAACTGCACCTGGTCTTCAAGGTGGAACACCGCACGCCCGGCAACCTGCGCGCCTTTATCCAGGCCAAGCTGCGCAATCTTAAGTCCGGCGCCATGTTTGAGCATCGCTTCCGCTCCGCCGACGCCATTGAAAAAGTAGTCGTGGATGAGATTGCGATGGATTTTCTCTACGCCGACGGCGACGACTACTACTTCATGAATCCCGTGGACTACGAGCAGACCGTGCTCAAGGGCTCCACGCTCGGCGATGCCGTCGAGTACCTCACGCCCAACCTGCAGATCAAGGTCAGCTACCACGATGGCCAGGCCGTCGGCATTGAGCTGCCCGCGAGCGTCGAGCTTGAAGTCATCGAGACCGAGCCGGGCCTCAAGTCGGCCACTGCCTCCAGCGTCACCAAGCCGGCCAAGACCGAAACCGGTCTCGTGGTCCAGGTGCCGTCCTTCATCAACGAAGGCGAAAAAATCCGCGTCGACACCAGCGAAGGCGCTTACCTCAGCCGCGCGTAAGCGCAAGCTCCCGTACCACAAGCCACGTTAGTGAAACATAAAGGCAGGAGCCGCTTGGGCTCCTGCCTTCATGTATTACGGGCATCTCCGAAAGAACCACCCTTGCAGCGCGTCCTTTTTCATCTCGCTCTATAACAGAGCATCGCCGCTCCGCCGGGTCTCGAATCCGGCGTCCTGCATAACGGAAGGCGAATTCGCTGCCCATCGTCGCGCCAGGGAAGAAAATCTCCCCTGACGCTTGACACATGTTTCCTTCCTGACTAGAAATCTAGAAAACCATTTTGCAGGCTGTAGCCGTTGCAAAGAGTGTTCCGAAAGGAGCTTTGGGAGAGATGCCTTTTTGTGCGAATTGTGGTGCTCAGCGGAATGAGAATGAAGCCTTCTGCGTAAAATGCGGAACACCGGTCGCAAATCCCGTGACCGCCCCGACCGTAGTTCCTCCTCCGCCTGTGGATCCACGGCAAGTGGCAACTGCAAGCCAGGCAGCAATGGGCGCGGCAGCGGCAATGCAATATCAAAACTACGCTCAGCGGATGTGCCCTAGCTGCGCGCATCAAATGATTGTCGTTTTTCGTCAGCCGAGAGCGGGCTGGATTCTGGTCACGATTGGGATACTTATTTGTTTGATTCCACTCTTGGGGTGGGTTCTTGGGCCCATCATCATCATTGTCGGCATCGTGATCTGGGTCACTCAAAAAGGCAAGGCTCGATATCAGTGCCCAAGCTGTAATTACTCAACATAGAGGAAGCGAAGGAGGTAGCACCAGCCCTCCTCCCTCGTCATTAGCCATTTACGGGTGCCTGGGTCTCGCCTTTGAGATCTGATTGCGTGACCCTGACAGTCTTTACATTTTTAGAATCCCGCCTCCGGCAGCGTCACCAGCTTGGCTTCGAGCAGCGCTTCGATGGTCCCCAGCGCTTCCAGCACTTTGTCTGAGACCGGCGCGTCCACCTGCACCACCGCCAGCGCCTTTACCGGCTTTGCGCCGGAGCGTTCGCGCCCCAGGGCAAAGTTGGCAATGTTCACGCCGTGCTCGCCCAGAATCGACCCGATCTTGCCGATCACGCCCGGAACGTCCAGGTTGCGGCACACCAGCAGGTTGCCCTCCAGCGGCGTCTCGATGTCGATGCCGTCGAACTCCAGCAGACGCGGTTGTTCGCCGTGAATCACCGTGGCGTTCACGTGACTCTCGCCCCAGGCCGCGTGCAGCGTAATTGCCAGCGTGCTGGTCGCGCCGCCGCGATGGTCTTCCTGCCGGTCTTCATGCAGGCGGATGCCGCGCTCCTCGGCCACCGTGGCCGCATTGATGCGGTTCACGTTCTCTGAGCCTTGCAGCAGTCCTTCAATGGCCGCGTTGCGCACCAGTTCCGTCTTGGCCTCGGCCAAAGCGCCGCCGTAGGTCAGGTGAATGGATTCGGTGCCGCCCTTGCCGGTCTGCGCCAGAAACGATCCCAGGCGTCCCGCCAGATCGATGTAGGGAGCCAGCCTGACATACTCCTCATGGCTCAGCGAGGGCAGGTTGATGGCGTTCTGCACCACTCCCAGCTTCAGGTACTCGCGCACCTGCCGGGCAATCTGAATCCCCACTGCCTCCTGCGCTTCGGCCGTCGAGCCGGCGATGTGCGGGGTCAGAATCACGTTGTCCAGTTCGGCGTACGGCGTGTTTTTCGCCGGCTCAACCGCGAACACGTCCAGCGCCGCCCCGGCCACCTGGCCGCTTTTGAGCGCCTCCACCAGGGCCGCATCGTCCACCAGTTCGCCGCGCGCGCAGTTGATAATGCGCACGCCCTTCTTCATCGCCGCCAGCGTCTTGGCATTGATGACCCCGACCGTCTGCGGAGTCAGTCCCACATGCAGCGTGATGTAGTCTGACCCGGCAATCAGCTCATTCAGAGTCACCAGCTTGATGCCGTTCTCGCGCGCCACAGCGGCCGACACAAACGGATCGCTGCCCAGAATCTCCAGCCCAAAGCCCTTGGCCCGCTTGGCCACTTCCAACCCGATCCGTCCCAGGCCCAGGATGCCCAGCGTCTTTCCGCGCAGTTCCATCCCTTGCAGACTCTTTTTCTCCCATCGTCCGGCATGCATTGAAGCGTTGGCGGCGGGTACTTTGCGCGCCAGGGTCAGCATCAGCCCTATGGTCAGCTCAGCCACAGCCACTGCGTTTGCGCCCGGCGTGTTCATCACCACCACACCCCGCCGCGTGGCCGCATCAGCGTCGATATTGTCTACGCCCACGCCGGCCCGGCCCACGACCCGCAGTTTGGGAGCCTGCGCCAGCAGCGCGTCATCCACCTGCACCGCGCTGCGAACCACCAGCGCATCTGCATCCGCCAAAGCCGCCGCCAGCCCGTCCGGCAACTGGTCGTGCGTCAGTACTTCCCATCCCGGTTCGGCCGCGAACACGGCCAGTGTTGCCTCTGAAACCTTCTCTGCCAGAACGATCTTCATCACGTCTCCCTTGCCCTGTTGCGCGGGTTGGTACTCGTCAAATCGGATGCCGTGCTTCTCGCACAGCAAATCGAACATCCGCACCACGGCTGCATGCGGTTTGCCCTCGCCCCGTTCGTATTTGGTGATCGAGTTGGGGTGGACGCCCAGCCGCTCGGCCATCTCGTATTGATAGAGGTCCAGCTGTTTTCGCGCGATCAGCAGCTTTTCCCCAAAACTCAGTTCCGCCATGCCGTCCAATCCCTTCACCGCTCCCACAAACGCCGAGGGCTCCAGGTCTCGCTTTTGAGGCCTGGGAAACCACTAACCTACCCCCTTATAGCTTCTGCATACACCTGCTGCGCCGCCGCCACTGCCTGCCCATAAACCACCGTCAACCCCAGCGTGTCCTTGGCAATGTGCTCCATGGCTCCCAACAGCGCCACCGTATCCAGATAGTCAAAGAAGCCCAGGTGCGCCACGCGGAAGATCTTTCCCTGCATCTCCCCCTGGCCGTTGGCTGTGACCAGGGCAAAACGCGTCTTCAGCGCCTTCACCACATCGCCTGAATTCATTCCTTCCGGCACCGCAACCGCCGTTGCCGCCGCCGCCGGAGCCGTGGGCGCAAACAGCGTAAAGCCCAGCGCCACCAGTCCCGCCCGCGTAGCCGCCGCATTCACTTGCGCATTATCCACCAGCGCGATGCGGCCTTTTTCCAGGTCCCCGCCCGCCTGCCCGGCAATGTAGTCCAGTGCCGCGCCCAGCCCTGCAACCAGCGCCACCGCCGGCGTATACGCGGTTTCGCCCTTGCCCTGATTCTTGCGCTCCTTGCGCAGGTCAAAGTAGTAGCGCGGACTCCTCGCCGTCTCCATCGCCGCCCATGCCTTCTGGCTCACGCTCAGGTAGGCCAGCCCCGGTGGAATCATCACCGCCTTCTGCGAGCCGCCAATCAGCACATCAATTCCCCAGCCGTCCACGTCGAAGTGCGTGGTCCCCAGGCCGGTAATTCCGTCCACCACCAGCAGCGCCTGGCTCGCGGTCTCCTTGATCAGCTTCGCAACCGCCTCCACATCGTGCCGAACCGCGGTCGAGGTCTCCGTGGCCTGCATGTAAACGGCCTTGGTATCCGCCTTCAGCGCCTTGCGCACCTCGTCCAGGTCAAACGTCTGCCCGTAAGGAGCCTTTACCAGATCCACCTGGCAGCCGAACGCCTTCGTCAGGTCGGCCCACCGCTCGCCAAACTTGCCTGCCGAGAGCACCAGCACCCGGTCGCCCGGCGAAGTCAGGTTCGAAACCGAAGCTTCCATCGCGCCCGTTCCCGAACACGACAGCAGCAGCACATCGTTCTGCGTGCCCACAAAAATCTTCAACTGGCCCAGCACCCGCAGAAACAGGGCGCGAAACTCCGGCGTGCGGTGGTGAATGTCCGCCGCCGCCATGGCAAACTGAGCCGCCGGCAATAGCGGCGTCGGACCCGGTGTAAACAAGCGCGTTTTGCGAATCATCGTTCTCCTCGTGTGGAACCGGACTTGGGGCCAGGTTCGACACCCATCCCGGTCACCAACAATCACAGAATACACAATATTGTGGTTTATGTGTTCGCAAAAGTTGTGGAAAACCTCAGAACTGAGGCATTTGCTGGTCGGGACTGTTGGTAGCCCGGGACTTCAACCCCGGCAAAGAAATGGCAAAGAAATAGCGAGACGAGCCGGACCTTTAGCCCTGCGGTTACACCTTCGTTGCACCTCCAGCATCAGCCTGATTCCTCAAACACTGCCCACAGCCAGCGGAAAAATCCTGTCTTGTATCCGGGCACAACTGAAGTCGGGCCTTGTACAGGGCACAACCGAAGTCGGGCCTTGTATCCGGGCACAACCGAAGGCGAGCTTTGTATCAGGGCACGAGTTCACTCGTGCCGTAAGCAGCGCAAAATGAATGCGGGCTTTAGCCCCTGAAGGAGGCTTTCCCCGAACCGACCCCCTACCAAAACCTGAAATCGCTCCATTGCGTCCTGCCTCCCGTGTGGGGAAACAGGGGTACGCAGTCAAGCGGCGGGCCAGCCAAGCCCCTTGGGACGGCCCAGGATCCAGCTCCGTGAGCGAGAAGGCCTGTCAGCATCAACCGAAGATCATTCGCAAACAGATCTGCGAACAATGGCCGACTTAAGGGGACTGATTTCGTTCCGGCGATGGGGAGCGGCCCCAGGTCATGGGTCATCCCCGGTCCCCAAGTGCGAAAGAAGGTCCTTGCACTTGACAGCATTCTGAGACATGGGATAGCAACGAACCTCACCCTTCAACTTCTGAGGGAGCGGCGCTTTCGATTTTGCATAATCGCCTCACCGCACCACCTGGAAACCCATCCAGCACTTTCCCCGTTCCCATCTCCCGCACTCTTCCCGCCCTTTGCAGAGAATTACGCCATCTCCGCGCATCATGGTTGTATGCAATGCCCTCGCCGGAACCCGCTCCCTGCCTCGCGCAGTGTCAGATATCTCCCCGGTTCAATCTGTCAGGAATGTGACCGGTCCGTACCCTGTACCCCCCC
>CAZNAW010000004.1:0-182958 GCA_964571165.1 uncultured Occallatibacter sp.
AGCGGAGGCTGACCATGGAAGTGGAGTTTACCGCCAGGCAAGTGAAGATCTCCAACGCCCTGCGTGCGCAGGCCGTGGAGGGTTTGGAACGCATTGCCCGCATTCTGGGCAAGACTGCGCGCGCCAGCATTACCTTTGGCGCGCAGAGGCATGTGCAGATTGTCGAGCTGACTGTACAGGTGCGGCTGCAGACTATTGCGGCCACGGGAAAGGCCGACACCCTGGATGCGGCGCTGCGGCAGGCGATCGAGCACGCCGAAAACCAGGCACGCCGGTACAGGGACCGGCGGCTGGAGCGCAAGCGGCTGCCCAAGGAAGAGAAGGTGCTGACCGCACCTCCGGTTGCCCGGCCCAAGGCTCGCCCCGCTCAGCCGGAAGCTGCTGTCGAGAATGAAAAACCAGCCCGTGCAAAGCCGCGCGCGTCGATTGCCGTGCACTCATTCCCATCCCGCGCTACCGTGGTCGAGCCGCACGTCCTGAACAGCGCCGAAGCCATTGCCATCAGGCCCATGACCATCGAGGAAGCGGTGAAGGAGGCGGAGTTCCGCGACCGCGACCTGTTCATCTTCCGTAATCCTGCCGGAGATCTGTTTGTGCTCCACCGCCGCCGCGACGGGCAGATGGAGTTGGTGGAGATTCCTTAAGAACTGGCGGGGGCCAGCATGGAAACCCCCACGCAACAGGATGCGATTGCAAAATGGGTCGAGATGACTTGTTGCCGGATGCGCCAGATCCGGCATAAGCTCTCGACCTTGCCAGATTGGAGTGCTGGATAAACGCGCCCGGTGGCTGCGACCGGCTCTTCGGTGTAGCATGTGCGCATGACGCCCCAGAAACCGGCGCCTGCGGCGAAATTGCCGCAAGCGGATGCCACACGCTCAAAATCGTTGACGAGACCAGACAAAGAACTGGTTATCGTTACCGGAATCTCCGGTGCAGGTAAGGCCTCGGCCCTCAAGGCGTTTGAGGACCTGGGCTTTCATGCCGTGGACAACCTGCCGCTGGAACTGCTGCCAAATTTTGCCGGGCTGGTGGTTGAATCCGTCGAAGTGAAACGCGCCGCCATCGTGGTGGACGTACGCGAAGGAGCGACGCTCGACCGCCTTCCGGAGATCCTGAAGAGCGTAAGGAAGCTTCTGCCCACGCGGGTGGTCTTTCTGGATGCGCAGGACGCTGTGCTGGTCCGCCGCTACTCCGAGACGCGGCGGCCCCACCCCCTGGGCCGGTCGGAGACGGTGTCGCGCTCCATCGTGGAAGAGCGGCAGTTGCTTGACCCCATTCGCAATGTCGCGGACACGCTGATCGATACTTCAAATTTCAATGTGCATGAGCTGCGCGCGCACATTCTGGACCGGTTTGGCCAAGAGAAAGAGTCCAAGCGCCTGCTGGTTTCCTGCCTGAGCTTCGGCTTCAAGAACGGCGTGCCGCTGGACGCGGATATGGTCTTCGATGTCCGCTTCCTGCCCAATCCCCATTTTGTGCCCGAGTTTCGCAAGCTTACCGGCCAGGACCCCAAAGTGGCCGCTTATGTACGCGGGTTTCCACAAACGGCGGAGTTTCTTGCCCGCGTGACGAACCTGATGCTCTACCTGTTGCCGCATTACGTGGAAGAAGGAAAGAGCTACCTGACCGTGGCCTTTGGCTGCACCGGCGGCCAGCACCGCAGCGTGATGATGGCCGAAGAGATGGCCAGGGAACTCAAGCGCGCCGGCTATCAGGTGAAGGCGCTGCACCGGGATATGCCGCGATAACGGCAGCGGGCAGACGAGACAGGCGTGGGGCGGCCGAAGCGTAAGGGGCAATGGATATGCGAAGACGAGATCTCATCAGCGGTTCTTTACTGGCGGCGCTATCGGCGACACTCAAGCTTCATGGCGCCACTCTGCTTCCGGCATTCCTTTCGGGCGGACAAAGCCGCCGCCTGCGCGCGGTGCACGTCGGAACTCCGGTTCCGGTGGACGAAAACAGCGGCGATACCTGGGTAGCGGCGTGGGGCGCAGACGATAACCTCTATTCGCCGTCGAACGATACCACGGGATTTCACAAGGCGCCCAGTGCGAACGTTGCGTTCAATCGAATCGATGGAAGCGACCCGTTGCACCTGAGCGGAATCACAGTGAATCCGATGGCGGACTATGGAGAAGCAGGCAAGACAGGCCCGGATGGATGCACGTGGAAATCCAGCGGCTGCACTTTCCTTGACGGCGCCTTATATCTGGTTGTCGCCCGGCATAAGTATGGAGAAGTGAGCGGAGACCCTCACCGGAGACAACCGGCACACAATGCAAGCATCATCAAGAGCATCGACTATGGGCGAACCTGGACACGCCCGGCCGACGTGAACTATCGGGCACCGATGTTTCCAGGACAGCGCTTCGCTACCCCCTACTTCATTGAATTTGGCCGCAAAGGATGGGGACAGGCTCATGTGGGCGACTATATCTACGCCCTATCAAACAACGGCTTTTGGGATTGCGGCGACGACGTGGTGCTGGGCCGCGTGGCGCGATCCAAAATAGGCCTTCTGAATGGCTCCGATTGGGAGTTCTTCAGGGGTGGGAACGGCGAGCTGGCGACCTCCTGGACGAAAGACATGAACGATGCCAAACCGGTTCTTAGCGAATCTGGCAGATTTGGCATGGCGGGCGCCGTGTACCTGCATTCTCAGCAAAGGTATTTCATGATCGGGTGGTATTATCCAGCGGGCGGTGGAAAGATGGCTGGGGCGGCGACCCATACCGCATGGGACTTCTATGAGTCGCCGCGGCCCTGGGGGCCCTGGACCCGGATAGGCTCGTACGAATCCATGCCCTCCGGCTACTATTCACCGCAGATATGTCCGAAATTTCAGACCTCGAACAGAGTATTTGTGTTTACGGCAGGGAATTGGAACAGCCCGAAGGACTACCGCCTGACCGTAATACCGCTTGAAATTGAGACATGAAGACAGGGCTGTATTTACCGATTGACCGCGGGCGCTCTTGCCGTCGCCGGGTGTGGCCAAGCGTCGAGCCAGCGTGAAAGGCCATTCGCCAAATCCTTGTTGGCGTCTGAAGAAGGTGTAAGCCAAACCAGCGTCGTTGGCGCACTGACCTTCTGGAAAGCATCAGGCTTTGGAGTCGAGCCGGCTTGTGCGATTGATGAGGTCTGAAGAAACCAGAGCGATGGAATCCGCAGAGCCGCAGCCGGCGTGTCGGCATCGAAACGGTCCCGCACCAGCAAGTGCGCCGGAACCAGCCGCGCGCGCGGATCGTTGAAGATTACACTCACCGGCGAGGCGAGAGGCGATTCCAGAACCACGCCTGCCAACTCCGGATGCCTGGCGGCAATCTCCAGCGCCAGGTTGGCGCCCAGGTCCCTGCCGTCCAGAATGATTGTGCTGGAGACTACATGGCGGGTTCCGGTGAGGTACTGGAGCGCCGATTCCGTGTCTTCGCGCCAGTGGGCCTCGCTGGGACGGGCAAACTGGCTCTGCCCGTAACCGCGATAGTCGAAGGCCAGCACGTTTACGCCCGCCTCGTGCAGCGCAGCCAAGATGTCCACCGTATCGCCCAGGTTGCCGTCCTGGCCGTGCAGGTAGAGCACAGTGAATCGGCTGTACCGGGCATCCGGCGCCGACGGAATCCACCAGCCTTTCAGGCGGGATTCGCCGGCTTCGGAGGTGGCGAATCCAACTGAGTCAAAGGCCAGCGCCGCGCTTGCCGGCGTACGCGTCACGGCAGACGCGGGATGATAGAGCAACTGCCAGCTCCCCTGCCAGAACAGCAGGCACAGCGCGCCCCAGGCGCACACCGCCGAGGCCAGGATGGCCAGGCTCCCCGCGACAAGCAGCCAGCGGCCTGGAACCGCGGGCGGTGGCGTGGATTGGGTACGCAGGCTGCTCCACAACTGCTCAAAGGCGGAGGCGGGCGCCGGCCTGGGCTGGATCTTCTTGCGCGGCATACACTTTGCTTTCATCTTCCGCCTGAGGCGGAGCTTCCCCTTTTATGCTAATTGCGGAGGCCGGTTACCCTGGCTGTCGGCGATCCGCCGCGAGGAGCATCCATTATGTCTCAATTTGTTCGTGTCTGTTCCGCGTCCGAGCTGCCCGCCGAGGGCGAGGTTGCCGAGTTTACCGTCCAGGGCCGGGACTTGTGCGTGGCCCGCGTGGACGGGACCATCGCCGTAGTCAATGGCGTTTGTCCGCATCAGGGAGGGCCGCTGGGGTTGGGAATCGTGGAGCAGGGCCGGGTGGTGTGCCCGTGGCACGCGTATGCCTTCGACCTGCACACCGGCGCTACGGAACAGGATCCGGAGTTGAAGGTCGAAGTGCTGGAGGCGAGGGTTGAGGAAGGCGAACTGCGGGTGAAGTTGTAACAGCTTTCACGGCCCATGGAAGAGCGATGGGCCACGCTGAGCCATGAGTCATGTTTCGATCGGCCGCGAAGGAGGATTCGCGACCGATCGAAACTCGATGAGAATTTAGTACTTGACGATAGCGGCGAAGGAGTCGGGCTTGAGGCTGGCGCCGCCGACGAGCGCGCCATCGATTTCTTCCTGCCCGATGAGGGCCTTGGCGTTATCCGGCTTGACGCTGCCGCCATAGAGAATGCGGACGTTGGCGGCGACTGCGGGGCCCAGCAGTTTGGCCACTTCAGCGCGGATGATCTTGTGCGCGTCGACGGCGATCTCCGGCGTGGCGGTCTTGCCGGTGCCGATGGCCCATACGGGCTCATAGGCAATGACGATGGGCTTAGCGGCTTCGGCGGTGATGCCAACAAACGCTCCGGCAACCTGGGTCTTGAGCACTTCAGCGGTCTTGCCGGCTTCGCGTTCGGCGAGTACTTCGCCCACGCAGACGACGGGGATCAGGCCGTGCTTGAGGGCCGTGTGCAGCTTCTTGTTGACGATCTCGTCGGTCTCGGCAAAGTACTGCCGGCGCTCGGAGTGGCCTATCAGCGTATGGGTTCCGCCCACGGCAAGCAGTTGGCCCACGGAAGTTTCTCCGGTGAAGGCGCCCTCTTCGGCAAAGTGAATATTCTGCGCGCCCACGGCAACGTTGGAGCCCTTGGCTGCTGCAATTACGGTGGGCAGCAGAACGGGCGAAGGAAACAGGGCGATCTCGTCGCGCGTGTGGCCGGCAACGAGGGGCAAAAAGGCATCGACAAACGCCTTGGCTTCGGCAGGCGTCTTGAACATCTTCCAATTGGCGGCAATGAGTGCTTTACGCGGCATTTTTTCAGAACTCCTCAGGGTAATTTTAGTGGATGGAATGCGAGTGCCGGGGTGACGGCGGGCACAAGGGGGAATCGCGGGCGGCAAGGGATGGAAAGGGGCGCGCTAATCAGGCAGGCCTGATGTCTGAATTTCGGATAAATCAGGCGGCACTTCGCCATTCAGGAAGGCGGCCCGATGATCGGGATCGCCCAGATCCATTCTGAAATGATGCCAGATGCCGTCTTGAAGGATGCCCATGTTCCAGGGCCCTGAGACCGAGTCAGAAAACTGCCAGACAATATGGTAGCCGTCCTCATTGGTGAAGCCTTCGCCGTCAGCTTGAATAATTGCGTCTCCGCGTTCCCAGAGAGCCGAGCGCAGCGCATGGAGGGCGTTGCCGCCCTCCACCGTATTCGATCCTTGCAGGTGCTGGAATGCGTAGATCGTCTTGACCTCAGTGAGATATTCGGCGAGCCATTGGACGCCGGATTCCGGCTTGCAGTCCTGGAGGTCCTCGAGGAAATCGGCGATCTCGTCCTGGCCGACGGAACCATCCGTCACGGGATTCCGCTCGATCAGTGCGACTTCGACCTCATCGTCGCCGCAGAGCAGGAGAGTCTCCCATGCCTCGTCGCTTCCTTCTTCGATGGATAGCTTATAGCCGGGGTGCCCGGCATGAAGCAACTCAGCAAGCTCCTCGAATGGGGGAAACTCTTCATCCTTCGATAAGACCCGCGTGTAATATCCCAATGTTTTTCTCCTGCCGGAATGTCCATCGGATTTCATATGGAGAGGCCCCACATCCAGCACGGATTTTGCGCCAGATGTGGGGCCTTGTTGGTTGGTGAAGCAGAGTTACTTGTCAGTCAACGCTTCCACGCCGGGGAGTTTCTTGCCTTCGAGGAACTCGAGGCTGGCGCCGCCGCCGGTGGAGATGTGGGTGATTTGATCGGCGAGGCCGGTCTTGTTGATGGCAGAAACCGAGTCGCCGCCGCCGATGATGGAGATGGCAGACTTGTTGGCCGCAACGGCCTTGGCGATGGCGTTGGTTCCCACGGCGAAGCGGGGGAATTCGAAGACGCCGGCCGGACCGTTCCAGACAATGGTCCTGGCGGCCGCGACTACTTTTTCGATGGCCGCAATGGACTTGGGACCGATGTCCAGACCCTGCCAGTCGGCAGGGAAGTCAACCGAGCAATCCCACGGCTGGGTGTTGGCGTCGGGGGCGAACTTGTCGGCCAGGACGTTATCCACGGGTAGCAGCAGTTCGACTCCCTTGGCCTTGGCCTTCTCGATGGCCGCTTTGGCCATATCGATCTTGTCCTCTTCGACGAGGCTCTTGCCGGTGGCCACACCGAGGGCGCGCTGGAAGGTGTACGCCATGCCGCCGACGATGACCAGGGTGTTTACCTTGTCGAGCAGGTTATCGATGACGTCGATTTTGCCGGAGATCTTGGAGCCGCCGATGATGGCCACGAAGGGTTTTTCGGGGTTTTCGAGCGCTTTGCCGAGATAAGTGATTTCTTTTTCCATCAGCAGGCCGGCTACGGCGGGCTTGAGGAAATGCGTAATCCCCTCGGTGGAGGCATGAGCGCGGTGCGCGGAGCCGAAAGCGTCATTCACGTAGACATCGGCCAGCGAAGCCAGCGCCTTTGAGAAGGCCGGATCGTTGGCTTCTTCCTCGGCATGATAGCGCAGGTTTTCAAGCAGCAGCACCTGGCCGGATTCGAGTTGCCGCGCCATTTGGCTGGCCACTTCGCCGATGCAGTCCGGCGAGAAAGCCACGTTGACCTTTTCGCCGAGAGCCTTGTCAAGCAGTTCGCGCAGCCGGTCAACCACCGGGCGCAGCGAGTACTTTGGATTGGGCTTGCCCTTGGGACGGCCCAGATGCGAGGCCAGGATCACCTTGGCCTTGTGTTGGAGGGCGTACTGGATGGTGGGCAGCGTAGCCACAATGCGGGTGTCGTCGGTGATGGTCGAGCCGTCTTCGGTCAGCGGCACGTTGAAGTCGACGCGGATGAACACGCGCTTGTTGGTTAAGTCGATGTCGCGAATGGTGAGCTTGGGCATGGGAGTGTGCCTTCCTTTTGGGGGATCAGGGGTCAGAGATCAGAGATCAGGAACCGCCGATCGGGATTGTTGTGTTCAGTCATTCCCCGTCGGGTATGACCGCCTCGAATTCCATTTCGACGCGCCAGGCGGGGTTGAGCAGCGCGGCCACCACCACCATGGTGGCTGCCGGTCGCGTTTGGGCGAAGTACTCGCCGTGCACGCGGCCTACCGCTTCCCAGTCTTCGACATGGGTCAGGTACATACGGGTGCGGAACACATGGGCGAACGAGGAGCCGGCTTTGGCCAGAGCTTCCTGGGCGACCGAGAAGATGCGCTGGGTTTGGCCGGTCGCGTCCTGGTCTTCAGCGCCGACCGGGCCGGTACCGGACAGATGCACGACCTGGCCCACGCGCACGGCGCGGGAAAAGCCGATGATGGGCTCGTAAGGAGAATCGCCGCTGATATTCTGGCGCATGGCAGGTAGGTGCGGTGTGCGGTGACCCATCCTTGACGCAAAATGCGCGTCAAGGATGGGTCACCGAGCGATTGAATGGTTGGTTTACAGGCCCTTCTTGGCCAGGAAGCCGATCAGGTCAACGACGCGGTTGGAATAGCCCCACTCGTTGTCGTACCAGCTCAGCACCTTCACGCTGTTGCCCACCACCTTGGTGAGCGGGGCGTCAAGGATCGAGCTGCGTGGGTCGCCCTTGAAGTCGGAGCTGACCAGCAGGTTGGCGTCATAGCCCAGAATGCCCTTCAATTCGCCCTCGGAAGCCTTCTTGAAGGCGGCGTTCAGAGCTTCGGCGGTGATGGGTTTCTCAGCGATGAAGGTCAAATCGACGATCGAGACGTTGGGTGTTGGGACGCGGATGGCAAAGCCGTCCAGCTTGCCCGAGCTCTCGGGGATGACCAGCTTGAGTGCCTTGGCGGCGCCGGTCGAGGTGGGAATCATGGAAAGGGCAGCGGCGCGGGCGCGGCGCAGGTCCTTGTGCGGGAAGTCCAGAATGACCTGGTCGTTGGTGTAGCTGTGGATGGTGGTCATGATGCCGCTGACAATGCCGCATGTTTCCAGGATCACCTTGACGACCGGCGCCAGGCAGTTGGTGGTGCAGCTGGCGTTGGAAAGGATGTTGTGCTTGGCCGGGTCATACTTGTTCTGGTTGACGCCGAGCACGATGGTCATGTCCTCGTTCTTGGCGGGTGCAGAGATGATGACCTTCTTCACGGTCGTGCCGAGATGCTTCTTGGCGTCGTTGGCGTCGGTGAAGCGGCCTGTCGACTCAACGACTACCTGTGCACCGACAGAGGCCCAGTCCAGCTTGGCCGGGTCCTTCTCGGCAAAAACCTTGATCTTCTTGCCATCGACGGAGATGAAGTCCTCACCGGCGACGATTTCGTTTTTCAGGTTGCCCAGGATCGAGTCGTACTTGAGCAGGTGGGCCAGCGTTGCCGGGCTGGTCAAGTCGTTGACGGCGACAAAATCAATTTCCTTGTTGCCAAGCGCGGCGCGCAGAACGTTGCGGCCAATGCGGCCGAAGCCGTTAATACCAACCTTTACTGCCATGTGTGATTTCTCCTTCGTAATCGATGAATCTTTGGTTTGGGCTTGGGTCGATCGGCGTCTGGATGAAGCCCGAAATGCATTTCCACCAAACCCATGATCGTAACACCCTCATCAACGGAAACGAGATGAAAACTCATCTGTTCCTGTCTTTTGAGCAGAAACTCCCTCACCGGTAGTGTGCCCCCTGGTGTGAAGGGCCGTATGTGACGGAGTGCACACTATTTGCAGCGCCCTCGGCAAGTGTGGTATTCCGATTACATTACGCAGGTGTTGAAAGCGGCATGAGAAGACGCTCCAGACGTACTCCAAATATTTCGGAATCCACAGGCAAGATCGGCCAGGAACTTCCATCGAATCAACCAGCTCCGCTGGTGCCGTTCTATCCAGACGACCCCCCGGCCGCAGCGCCGGTCCAGCAATCTCGCCCAAGCCACACCCATCCCGCCCCGCCCCCGGCGCACAGGCCCCCGGCTCCGCCGCGCCCCGCCAAGCCGGAGTGGAATGAACCGGCGAGTTCCGGACGCTTCGAGCTTGAAACGCAGCCGGAGACGCCGTCGGAACCTTCGACAGAGCCGGAAGCCGCGGAGCGCGTCCCCGGGGTTCCCAAGGGCTATGTCGTGCTGGCTATCGGCCTGCCCGGCTCGGGCAAGACTACGTGGTTTCGCCGCCGGGGCGTTACCCCATTGTCCAGTGACCTGCTGCGCAACATCCTCTTCGACGATGTAGAGGAGCAGCGATACCAGGGACTGGTTTTCTCAACGTTGCGGTCGCTGCTGCGGGCAAGGCTGATTGCGCGCATGCCCCTGAATTACGTGGACGCCACCAACCTCTCCATCCATGAGCGCCGCCAGTGGATCAAGATGGCCAAGAGCTTTGGCTACGAGGTGCAGGCGGTCTTCTTTGATGTGCCTCTCGAGGTCTGCCTGGAGCGCAACAGCAAGCGCGACCGCTCAGTGAGCGAAGACGTGATGCGCAAGATGGCCGAGAAGCTGAAACCGCCGGTGTTTGAAGAGGGTTTTGAGAAGATCACGGTGGTCCGCGTGAAGAGCGCCGGCTAAAGGGCGAATTCCTCATGAGCGCTTCCCCTGTGCCCGCACGTTACGGCGAGCACAGGCTGCGCGGAAGATTCCACACGCATCGAAGGACAGCGCGGCAGGCAAATCATCGCTCATGTGAAATGTGACTCTGTGTTCGAGTGTGGATATGGGGAATTCCCTGCATTTCCCCGTTGCCTGCTCTGTCGAATGCAGCCCGTGCAAGTTCTTTTGTTCTCAGGTCGTTACTGCTATAGTGTGTTGGAACTTGAAACAACAGGGCGCAAGGGGTGAGTGTGTAAGCTCCTCGAATAGCGCGCCGGCTGACGAGAATTGTGGAAAGCGACAGGTGTTATTGCATGAATAGAAGAGAAGTTCTTGCTTCGGGTATGGCTCTGGCAGGCACAGCTTTGCTCACTCGTTTGCCCGATCCGTTATTTGCGGCGACGTTGAAGAAATCTGCTGCTGCTGGCCTCAGTTCAACCCGTGGTGGTGTTGGCGCGGACATGCCGTGGACAACCTATCAAGCGGAAGATATGAAAACGACCGGCACGGTGTTGGGTCCCAGGTATGAACCCTTCCTTGTTGAAACAGAGTCCTCCGGTCAGAAATGCGTGAAGCTCGCTGCGGCAGGGGAGTATGTAGAGTTCACAGTGAAATCCCCTGCGAATGCCATGGTGGTTCGTTATTGTCTGCCCGACTCTCAGGATGGTGGTGGGATTCATTCGAACCTTAGCCTCTACCGGAATGGCAAGCTTGTTAAGCAAGTTCCTGTTACATCCAAGTACACGTGGCTCTATGGCACCTATCCTTTCACGAATGATCCGAAAGCGGGCAAGCCAAGGAACTTTTACAACGATGTTCGATTGAAGGGGCTGGCATTTGCCAAGGGCGACGTGGTCCGGCTGCAAAAGCCTGCGGATGATGCTCCCTACTGCATTGTTGACCTGGTTGATCTTGAACATATTGCGCCGCCGTTGCCCATGCCTGCGAATTCGCTTTCGATGACCAGCTTTGGGGCGGGCGGCAATGGCCAGAGCGATGATACCGAGGCGTTGAAGAAGTGCATAGCCGAAGCTGTGAAGCAGCGTAAGGCCGTCTGGGTACCGGCCGGGGGCTACAAGCTGACTGGCGACATCGACATACCTTCCGATGTAACGATCCAGGGCGCAGGCATGTGGCACACAAACTTTGTTGGCGATGACGAACTTTACAGCCAAGCCGACCGGCGAGTGAGATTCAAAGTGGGCGGGAGTAACATTCACATCGCGGATTTTGCGATCGTCGGGAAATTGAACTACCGAAGCGACAGAGAGCCGAATGACGGGATTATTGGCGCACGCGGCGAGAATTCCACCATCACCCGCATCTGGGTGGAGCACACCAAAGTCGGCATGTGGTTTTATGGTTGCAATAATGTGGTCGTTGACAGTTGCCGTCTTCGCAATACCCTGGCCGACGGCATCAACTTCTGCACGGATACGAGGAACTCAGTGGTCCAGAACTGCGCGACCCGGAACACCGGCGACGATTGTTTTGCCATGTGGCCGACAGCATTCGACCAAACTTTTGTTCAGCAGGCGTCATCGCCTGGGTCCAACGTTTTTCGCCACTGCACGGGCCAGTTACCTTTCCTTGCCAACGGCGGGGCGATCTACGGCGGCGCGAATAACCGCATAGAGAACTGCCTTTTCACCGATATCACTGCCGGCTGCGGCATCCTGATCAGCAGCACTTTTCCTACTTCGAACGAGAGCCGCAAAATTGACAACAATTTCAGCGGAACAACCGTTGTCAGAAATTGCGAGCTTGTCCGCTGCGGCGGGTTCGATCACGAGTGGGCCTGGCGGGCTGCCGTTCAAATTTGCATGGATCGCCGCAGTATTTCAGGCGTGAACATCAGCGACGTAGATATCAAGGACAGCATCTCAGACGGACTTAGCATTGTGGGTCCCGGCAGCAAGCACGGACAGGGCACGCTTTCAAATGCGCGGCTGGAAAATGTGAACATCCCCAACTACGGAATCGGAACAAGTGCGCGGCACGGACTGTGGGTGCGCGAGGATGCCAGTGGCAACCTCACCATTGTCAATTCAAAGATTGCTGAGATCCAAAACAGTTCGAGCACTTTTACTATCATCAAGGGCTAGGAATGTAGCGTCCCAATCAATACATGACCTGGTAAGCTGCTCCGTCCAGCTTGACGGGGTCCTTTTCACCGGAGTGGAAGCGGACTGTGACCGGCTTATCGGGAGCAAGGTCCGCGGCCTTGATTTCACCCACGGCCCAGGAGAGACCGCTCCACACGATCTTGTCGTAATCGATGGCCACTGGAATCACGCGGCCTTCCTGCGTGGCATCCACAGTGAAGACCTTGCCCATGTTCTCGCCGTTGGGCGGGCCACCTGCCCACGTGCGGCGAATATAACCATCTGGCGTGCGCTCGCGCATGATTACGCGCAGTACGCCTTTGGCTGGCGGTTGGATGCTGGCCTCGATGGTGCCCGGTGCGGTGACGTGAAACTCGGCTGAGACAGGCTGGATGAAGTTGGGAATGACTACATCCTCTTGAATGCCGAAGTCGTAGGAGGGAGCGGCATAGGCTCCATAGCCCACCATGGCCATCTGGCCGGGGCCGAGGGTGATTTTGTTGCCGCTCAGACGAGGCGTGAATCCGGCATCGCGAAATTGCACCCTGCCCGCGCCTAGAGGTGGCTGGTCCGGCGCAAGTTGTGGAAGCGTGAGAGCGGCGATGGACTGGCCGGGATTCATAACCACGTAGACCGCCCCGCGCGTGGTGACGCCTCCAAAGCCGTAAGGTTCAATGTCGCCGGGTATGCCGCCGAAGGTATGGATGCGCCCCAGCCCTTGCAACTCGAAGAAGAGGGCCTGTGCGCGCGCCATCCACTGGGCATCCTTGCCTTGAATCAGTTCCAGGTTGCCATGCACGGTGTTGACCCAGCCACCGCGCGCCATCATCAGCAGATAGGCACCCTTCCACGCGTGCATGCCGCGGTAATAGATTGTGCCCGTCTTGCCTACCATGAAGCCGGTGGAGTCGATGCGCTCCAACGGGAAGCCCGACTGCTCAAAGCGACGCACCATGTGATCGCTGTAAATGTCCATGGATCGCCAGAAACTGGCTTCGGGCACGTCGGAGGGGCGCGGGTCACCGGTGTACTCCATCTGAAAGACCGAAAGCCAGCGCAGGTCAGTGGGATCGTGAAAAGGCAGGGGATTCACGGTGTTGTCCAGGTCGCCGCCGAAACCGTTGAAGGCAAGAAGCACGGCCTCGGGATTCTTTTGGCGGAAGACGCGCAGGGCTTCGCGGAAGGCATCGGCGTTGCGCTCCTTGATCTCGGCCTTGCTGAGCTTGGCAGCAGTGGTTGGAGTAGCCACCGTCAGGTCAACGAAGTCGAACTTGAACATACGGATGCCGTGGTCGTACCAGTACTGCAGGACGTTCATGAAGTCAGGAAGAAAGCCGCCCTCAGAGAACGACATGGCGCCGCCGTCCTTGTTGAGTGAATCTTTCCATGCGGGCGCAGCCTGAATCTTGACCAACGTGTTGGTGCTGAACCATAGGCCGGGACGTACGCCATTGGCCTGGCACTTTTTGATCCACGCGTCGGGGCCGTTGGGCCAGTTGGGCGTGCGCCAGATGCGGTACCCACCGTCGGGCGCGAACCAGAAGGCATCCATCATGTAGTAGTCGAAGCGGACGCCAACCTTTTTCAGGCGCAGCAACTCGTCCACTTCGCGCATGGCCAGCGATTCCGTCAGCGGAATATTGTCGGAAAGCTCGTCGTACGAGGACCAGTTGTTATAGACCGAGATGGGCGCGTGGAGCGCCGGCGTTGGCGGCTCGGTTTGCGCGTGGGTGATGAGTGGCAAGGTCGCAACAGCGGCCAATAATGCGGCGAGGCGGAGACAGCGTGGAGCAATCAAAGGACGGATCATTGCTTTCCTTCCGTGGATGATGCCTGGGGCATGGCTGCGAAGTGTGGAGCGCCGAGGCGGGTACGTACCGCACCACCCAGAGTGGCAGCATTCTGGAAGCCGCGCCACTGTTCGAGCAGATGGCCATCTGCCGCCAACAGGCTAAGGACACCCCCTTGTTGGCCTTCGCGATCGAATTGGATTGAGCCAGCGTCCAGGTCGAGCAAGGCATTGGCCTGCGCCACCGTCTCTTCCGCGGAAGAGTTTGCCGCGGTGTGAAGATGAACGGTTACCGCCAGTGCGGCAGGACCGTATTGCGCGGCCAGACTGCGCAGCACCATCAACTGCGCGCGCGGGGCAGGCGCGAGCAAGCCGTCTGCGTCGAGAGTGAGATCGACGGCGGCATCCAAGCGCAGCGAAGTTGCCTCCTGCACCAGCGCCATCCCTTGTTCGAGCGTCGTTCCCTTTTCGATGCCCGCGTTTTGCAGAGCAGCGAGCGTAACGTTGTGCCGGCCGGCGAGCGTGAACTTAGCCTCGCCGGGACCCGCGTAATGGTAAACATTTGCCGAGGGCGCAAACTGCGCATTGGCGCGATAAAAGAGCGGCGCCGCGGATTCGATCCGATTGCCGGTGAACGTGACCGGCGCTCCATCGGTGGTTGCATCATCGACGATGGCCGCAGCCGTGGCCACCGCAGGATTCCACTGAATCGTATTTCGCTCCATGCGCAATCCGCGAATGACGCCGCCATTCCACGTGAGCAGGTAGACCGCGCCTTGCAGAGCCGCGAGCCGCGGGCTCAGGCCGTTGTCAATGCATAGGTTGTTGCGCACCACGCTATCACTTGTTACGTAGCCGGCCGCGAAGACCGCAAAACAGTAGCCCTGAGTATCGTGGGCGAAGTTACGCTCGACGGTGTTGCGGGTGTTGGCCCAGTCGATGTCGTACGCGCCGCCATCTACGCCAGGACTGTCGGTCAAAAAGGCCTCGTTGTCCTTCACCGTGCAATCGGTGCAGGTCCAGGTCCAGATGGCGTTGGGCGTACCGATGTTCTGAGTGGGTTGCATGCCGGTCTGCCACGCTGTGCTGGTTGCGATCAGGCCATCCGAGTCGCGGAAGAGAACGATGCCATCGCCATAAACATCCTCGACACTGGAGTTGCGCACGATCACATGGTGGTTCAATGGCGCATCCGGCGGAGAATAGAAAGGACCGCCTCCCACCAGAATTCCGGCCCATTGATTGGTATGCGCAGCCACGACTCCGTCCACAAGCACATCTTCAAAGACGACACCGGCCTTGCTCGGCCCCACGACGACCAAGCCATTATCTTTGTGTTTCAACTCCCCGCCCTGGACATCGTGAACAAAGAGATTTTCAAGATAGATATGGTGCAAGGTGCCCTTGTCTCCGCTGACAAATATGCCATAGGTGTTGGCTCCGGAGAGATCGAGTGAGTCGATTTGCCAATATTCCTGATTGAAGAGAAGCAGCACCTGGCGGTCCTTAACGCTGGAAACGATGCGCGGGCGCGGACCTTGCCCATAGGCAGTCAGGCGAATAGGGCTTCCCTCGGCACCTGAGCCTTGCGGTGAAAAGCTTCCCTGGCAAGCTGTGCCACGCGCCAGCGCGATGCGATCCCCGGCCGCAAATGGATGAGCCTGCGCCGCGGCCAAGCTGTTCCACGGATGGGCGCTGGATCCATCCCCGGCATTGCCTGTTGAACAATCGATAAAGAAGGAGTGAGACGCGGTGAAGGAACCATTTTGCGCAAAACCGTTGATAAGGGAGAGCGGGGCCAGAAACAGGGCGAACTTGGCAGCTCGAGAGAGCCTGCATAATCCGGCCGCCACACGCACAGGAGAGCCGGGCAAAAGTTGGATCATGGAAACGAACTCCTAAAACTTGGCGATGCGGATGCTCCCGAACGGGAGAAAAAACCGCCGGAGACGGCGCCAGTGTTAACGGCCACCGCTCCGGCAAGAATAAACCAACGAGAGACTCGACCTAGAAGATAATCTTGGCGGCGAGCTGTGCCACGCGCCAGGAGAAGGTGCTTGAAATCTGGCCGAAGGTAGGATCGCTGTAGTTGCCATCCGGACCCGCGAGGTGCACGGTGTTGAAGGTGTTGAAGGCTTCCGCGCGCACCTGCATCGTGAACCTGTTCTCCAACTTGAAGTCCTTGGCCAACGAAGAATCAAGGTTGATGTACCCCGGACCGACGATGATGTTGCGGCCGGCGTCGCCAGGAGTAAACACAGAGGGACCGAGCCCGTTGACGTTGAAGGCATCGGTATTGAAGTAATGGAGGACGGTTCGCTGCTTGCGCGGCAGATTCGGGTCGCCGACGACATTGGGTCGCAGACCGGGCAGGATGGAGGCTGGGTTGTTGCCCCGGACTACGTTAATTGGGTTTCCCGAGTGGACTGTGGCGATGGGACTGTAGCGCCATCCGCCCGCAATGGCGTTCAGCACCGGTCCCCAGTTGTAACCAATCGGCTGGCCCTTGCCGAAGGGCAGGTTGTAGGAGCCACTGAAGACGAAGTTGTGGCGCACGTCGGTGTCGGAGGAAGCATATTCACTGCGCAAGTCGTAGGGATTCTGGGGGTAATCGTTGTTGAGGCCGATGTCGAACGGTGCGGGGCCGTTATCAAGGCTGTGGCTCCAGGTGTAACTGGCCAGGAAGCTGGTGTTTCTCGAGGTCTGCTTGGTGACCTTCACCTGAAGCGAGTTGAACCTACTAAGTCCGCCGTCGCTCAGATATTGAATCTTTCCCAGGTAAGCGGTCAAAAGGTTGTCATAATTGTTTGCGGAGTTGGCGGGATTGGCGTTGATGTCGCCGACTTCATACGACAGGTGCCTGGAAATGGAACCTACCCAGGCCATGTCCAGCGCAATGGTTTTGGTCAACTGGCGCTGCCCTGAAAGGTTGAAGGATCCGGTTGTCCCTGTCTTGATATTGGGGTTCACCGCATAGGTGGTCTCCAGGTTCCCATTGACCAAGGTCGAGGGGACGATGACACCTGAGCTGGGGATGTTGATAGCGGTGTTGCGGGGCACGCCGGCATCCAACTGGTACTCCCAGGGAGACGCCGGCAGAGCAGCCGCGGGTCCGTTGTATACCCAGTCGGTATAGGAGGCCTGCTCGGCAAACGGGGTATTTTTGGTGAGATAGTCTTCGCGGCCGTCGTTTTCAGGTGAATAGAAGATGGCGCCACCGGCCCGGAGTATGGTCTTCGGATCAAGGGTGAGGGCGAAACCAAAACGCGGCGAGAATTGGTCTTTGCGCGGATTGACAAGTGAGTTGGAAGCGCCCGCGCGGCCAGCCAGCAGGATATTGCCGCTGGCGATATTGTAATTGGACATGTCGTTGTTGGCTTCGGTCCATGGCTCCTGGAACTCATAGCGCAGGCCGTAGTTGAGGGTCAGACGAGGAGTTACCTTAAACGAGTCCTGGGCGTAGAAGTCCAGGTTCCAGCTCTTGGTGTGGGGAGAGGTCAACTGCAAGCCGATATACACGTCTGTCGGCAGCCCGAGAACAAGGTCGGCGAGATCCGATCCACCCGCCCAGTTATAGGCGTTGTCGATATAGGTTGTATAGAAGTTTGACGTCTCGGCATAACCATAGCTTTCGTAGTATTCGAACCCGGTAGGGAAGAGGGAGAAGTTGGGGTGAGAGTTGAGCAGGCGCAAGTCGCCGCCAAACTTCATTTCATGCCGCTTCAGGCCGCTCCAGGTAAAGGAGTCGGTGAACTGATAGTTCTGGTCGTGGACGTGGTAGGGCTTGTACGTGGAGCCGCCTGACAGGTAACCATCGGCCAGAAACATATAGGGATAGCCTATGGTTGCCGGATATCCAGAAATGGCTACGTTGCCCGCCCCAAACTTGGTTGAGTAATCAGTTCCGTTCAACAGGCTGTACTGGTCCTGATAATAGTTCAGGTAGCCGAAGCGAGCTTCGTTGAGCGCGGTGGGGCTGAAGATGCGATCATAGGTGACCGAGATGGATTGGGCGCCATCGTCCTGTTTGTTGGCCTGGTCGGCATCGCCGCCGCCCGGCACAACGGTGTTGCCGTGGTACGGGTCAGAGATCAGCAGGTTTTCAGCCTGCCAGTGATAGACCGCATACAAACGGTCTTTGCTGGTGATGACCTGGTCGAAGCGGCTGTCAACATGATCGGTGTTATCGTCGGTTGGCGAGTAGACGTCGTAGTTTCGGAACCAGCCGTTATCGATGCCGGTCAGATTCGGCTTAGGATAGAAGTTCATCATTGTGGCCAAACCGGCTGGGCTCACGCGCGAATTGGGGATTACGTTGCCTGAGAACTGCAGCGAGGAATAGCCGTAGTTTTCCACCGAGACAAGGGGATCAAGAATGGGATCAACGGTTCCAGCGGCTGGGTAGGGGTTGCCGTCACTGCCCACGCCCGACCGGCCCGCGAAGGGGTCCACGAGACCGGAAAAATCAACGTCCCCGTTGGCCGGGAAATTGATGAGGCCGAAGGGAATGGTGGAGTCGACGTAAGAGTAGGCGTTCTTCTGGCGCATGCCCTCATATGCGCCAAAAAGGAAGGCGTGATTGCGCTTGATGGGGCCGCCCAGCGTGCCGCCGAAGTTGTGCTGTTTGAGAACGGGCGCCGGCTGCGGCGTATTGTTGCCGGGCAAATCCTGCTTGGCGGAGAGGAAGTTGGGGCGGAAGAACTCGAAAGCGTCGCCGTGGATTTTGTTGGTACCGGCCTTGGTCTGCACGGCGATGACGCCGCCGGCCGCATTCCCGAATTCGGCGTTGTATGACGAGGTGATTACCTTGAACTCATCCACCGAGTCAACGTTGGGTGTGACGGTAACGTCCTGGGTGCGATTTGTGGTGGACTCGGTGCCATCGAGTTGGATGGAGTTGGCATACTCGCGCTGGCCGCTCACGGAGAGCGCAAAGCTATTGATGCTGCCGCCGACGGAGGTAACTCCCGGCACCAGCATGGTGAGATCGTAAAAGTTGCGGCCCAACAGCGGCAGGTCCACCACGGCGTCGCCGCTGATGACCGTACCCACTTCAGCCGTCTGGGTCTGCAACACCGGGGGAGCTTCCGTTACCTCCACCGAGGCGGAGACATCGCCTACTTTGAGCTTGAAGTTGAGCGCCAATTGCTGGTCGATGGTCAACACGGCATGGGCGAATTTGGCCTCCGCGAATCCGGGCGCGGAGGCCGTGACCGAATAGATGCCGGGAGGCACGCTGAGGACCGTGTAGTTGCCGGCGGCATCGGTCTGCCCTGTAAACGAGACACCCTTGTCTTCGTCGGTAGCGGTGATGGCGGCTCCACGGACGACTGCTCCCGTCGGGTCGGCAACCTGGCCAACAATCTGGCCATTCGTAGCCTGCGCTTGACCGTGATTGGCGGAGAACGCCAGCAATGCTGCCACAGACAGCATTGCGGCCAAAGAACGAATGTGACGGATCGGATTGTATTTCATACAGATTGCCTCCAAAGTGCACGGGAAAAGTCCCAGACGCGCGACTTGATCGCAGCTAGGCTTTGAACTCCCTCGATGAGCCGCGATATAGCTGCAAGGCTGATTCTTCGGTCCAGTGACAACTCCAAATGAAGCCTTTATCTGATGATCAGTAAACGCTTACTGGACACCCTGCAATTTCTATCAAGCTCAAAGTGGTGCAGCTTTGGATTCAGTTGTTTGTGCGAATCGCCGGTTTTAGCTCGTCCTCCGCTTTACGCAACCGTGCCCCGGCGACGGCCGTAGTAGATTCCCTTTGCTTCGGCGCTGCGGATAAAGGCGTGCTCCATCGAACGTGCGCGCCTAGTCAGACTCTGTGGCGCCGCATTTCAAAAAACTTACGAAGATAGTTACACCGGAGTCGTAGAGGTTGTCAAGAGACAGCCCGCGAACAGATTTATCAAGCGCTTGTCCGGATCCGAATTACCGTTTGGCGCGGGTTGTCTTGAGGTCTTCATGCTGTTGGCTTGAGAGCAAGGACCCTTTTGTTACCATGTCTACCGTGGAGAGCGAGCGGCAGATATCTTGCTGCAAATCGCCCGGCAGGCCACAGGGAACAGGAGAATCGAGCAATGGTTCAATGGAGCAGGCGCGAGGTTTTGAAGTTGGGAGTTCTGGCTTCCACGGTGGTTGTGTCACCCAAGTGGGCTGAGGCCAGCACGGAACGGAATGTGGCGCTGAACCGAGCCGCATGGGCATCCAGTTCCGCAGATTTCATCAGCACCGCGCATATGTCTACCGACGGGCAAGCGAGCACCAGTTGGCAAAGTTCGGACGCCGATCTGCAATGGATCTATGTCGATCTGGGAGCCCTGTGCAACATTCGTTCCGTAGTGCTGCGCTGGGGCGCAAATTACGCGCTTGCACACAAGGTCCAGATCTCGACGGATGATGGCCCTTCGCAGGAAACGGGATTGGTGGAGGGCTGGACAGACGTGCATCAAACGCTCGACGGCAAGGGCGGCGTGGAACAGATTCAATTGCCCGAGACCGGCGCGCGCTATGTAAGAGTGCTCTTGAGCGAGAAGGCCAAGTCTGGCGGCTTTGAGCTTTCCGCATTTGAAGTGTATGGAGTGGGAGGCTATGAGGCGGTTCCGGTGCCGCTTCCTCCACCCGAGGCGGATGGCAGCCTGAAGTTGTGTGGCGGCTGGCGCCTGGTGAACGAGGCGGTGCTGGCGGACAAGGCGGCAGCAGTCTCCACCTGCGGCTATGACGACAGTAAGTGGCTAATAGCCACGGTCCCCGGCACCGTGCTGACCAGTTATCTGAACCTTGGCGCGATACCGGACCCGTTCTATGGCGATTATTTAAGCCAGATCTCGGACTTCTTCGCGCATACAAACTGGTGGTACCGGAACGAATTGGAGTTACCTTCGAGCTTCGCGGGTAGACGGGTGTGGCTGAACTTCGACGGCATCAATTATCGTGCCTATGTCTACGTGAACGGCAAGACGGCCGGAAGCATCGACGGCGCTTTTATCCGCGGACGGTTCGATGTTACAGAACTGATGGCCGCAGGAAAGAAGAATTGCATTGCGGTGCTAATTATGCCGGTTCCCAAACCGGATAAGATCATGCCCAAGCAACTCAGCGGATATACATGGCCGGCCGATTTTCCCAGGAACGAGCCGACGATTCTGGCAGGCGACAGTTGGGACTGGCTACCGACAATTCGCGACCGCGATATGGGCATCTGGAACCACGTGACACTTACGGCTACCGGCGACGTGACCATCGAGAATCCGTTTGCGAGTACTCATTTTCCCGAGGCCGGGAATTTGAGCCGCGCCGATGTCACCCTCAAGGTGGATTTGAAGAACCATTCCAGCCGGCCCTGCAAGGGAGAATTGAAGGTACGTTTGGGAGAGATCGAGTTCAGCCACCCGGTAGCACTCGAAGGCGGGGAGATCAAGGAGCTGAAGTTAGACAAACGGACCCATCCACAGCTTTCGCTTGTCGATCCGAAGCTTTGGTGGCCAAACGGCCATGGCGAACAGAATCTGTACGATCTGACACTTGAAGTTGCTTGCGCCGGCGAACTGTCTGATGTGAATAAGTCCAAGATAGGAATCCGCGAATATACCTACCGCCCGGATACGCATACTCAGTGGGACACGAGCAAGATGGTGAACGGCGTAGCCGGGCCGGAGCAACCGAAAGTGGAAGTCAAAGAGCCATTGACCTTCTTCTGCAATGGGAAGCGCATCTTTGTTCGCGGGGTGAACTGGGGCATGGACGAGGGAATGCTCCGCTGCAACCGTGAAGGGTTCGAGAACCGCGTGCGAATGGAAAAGGAGATGAACTTCAATCTTATCCGTAACTGGGCGGGCAATCTCGATAAGCCGGAGTTCTTTGAAGTCTGCGATGAATTAGGTTTGATGGTTTGGGAAGAGTTCGGAATAGCAAATGGGCTGATGCCGGACGACCCAGGAATGTGGCTGGTCAACGCTCGCGATCGATTTCTGCGGCGCAGGAATCATGCCTGCATCGCACTGTGGTGTTCGGCAAATGAGTCCACCCCCGAGGATCCGATTCTTACCGAAATGCCGCGGATGGCCGAGGAACTGGATGGGACCCGGATATTTCTTCATCTCTCGACGCAGACTCCGCCAACCAACGGGGACGGGCCTTACGACACAAGACCCGCAAGCTTCTATTTCAAAGATCTCGCCCGCGGATTCCGCCCGGAGCTTGGATCTCCGACAATTCCCGCGGTAGAGAGCATGCGGCGCATGATGCCCCACAACAAACTTTGGCCCGTGAATGAAATGTGGGCATTGCATGACTGGTGGCTGGGCACTGGGTGGGACAATGGCGCGGGGCTGTGCGGCTTGACGCAAAAAGCGATTGCCAACTATGGCGCTCCAGCGGGGATTGAAGACTTCTGCCGCAAGGCGCAGATGGTGAACATGGAAGTATTCAAGGCCATTTACGAAGCATGGAACGACCGCATGTGGGACGATTGCACGGGCGTCATGATCTGGATGAGCAACCCGGCGTGGCCATCGCTGACATGGAACACCTACGACTACTACATGGAACCGACCGCGGCTTACTTCGGCTGCAAGAAGGCTTGCGAACCCATACATATCCAATGGAACATCGCAACCAACCAGGTGAAGACGGTGAATTGCACATCCAGAGAGCTGAAGGGTTTGAGCGCCGAGGCCGCGATTTATAACCTCGACGGCAGCCTCTTCCAGACCAAGTCCGCACGCTTCGACTGTTCCGCGAACAGCGTTCACGATTGCATGACGCTGTTTGTGGCGGGCGAAGACAAGGTTGAGGACTTATCGAATGTACACTTCATCAAGCTTGCGCTGAAGGATAGCTCGGGAGCGGTTTTGTCGAGCAACTTCTACTGGCATAGCAAAACGGAGTGGAAATATGAAGAACTTGCGGGCATGCATCCGGGCCGCTTGAACGGCAGTGTCGGCGAATTGAAGGACGGCAAGGTTACGGTGGATCTTGAAAATCCGACTTCGGGTGTTGTTCTGATGGCACGGCTCAAAGTAGTCGACGTTGCGACCGGCCTGCTGGTGTCTCCGGTCCTTTATTCCGACAACTACTTTTCGTTGGCCCCACGCGAGTCCAGGCATATTGACATCGCCCTCAAAGGCGTCCACACCGGCCGCGCAGTCAAACTGGTCGTGGAGGGGTGGAACCTGGCTCCGCAGGATCTGTCCGGGTCCCTCTTGTCCTGAGGTGCAACTGAGTATCAAGGGTGCGAATGTTCATCGATGCAATCGCACCCAAAGGCGGAGTGGCACGATTCATTTTGCGGGCGTGATGACGATATTGCGAAAGGCAACATGACCCTTTTCGCCGCCTTGAAGATAAATGGGGCCGGCCAATGCTTCGTGGCTGTTCAAAGCGCCCCCGGTAATACCGGGAATCTCCTGGTTATCGATGATCGTTTGACCGTTCTGAACCACGGTAACCTTGCGTCCGACCAGCGTAATGTCGAAAGTCTGCCACACATCCGGCCTACGAGGCAGTTCCGGTGAAGGAGCCAGGAATCCGTAAATGCCGCCGGTATGATGGCTTGGCGGCTCTGCTTCCGACTCGGTCTCAATCTGAACTTCGTAGCGGCCACGCAGATAGACGCCGCTGTTTGAATCTTTGCCGCAATTAAATTCAATGTGTAATTTGAAGTCTTGGAACTTGAGATTGTTGATAAGTTCGGGACCGTTGCCGGGACTGACCAGGTTTCCGTCCTGCACTGTCCAATAGGGCGGCCCAGCTTTGCTCATTGTCCAACCGGTAAGACCCTTGCCATTGAATAGTCGGATTGGTTTTCCCCATTGCGGCGCACTTGTCTTTTCAAGGGAGGGCGCTCGAACACCAATCCATTTCCAGGGAGTTCCGTCCTGTCCAGTAGTTTGTCCCGAAAGCGTATTCCCTGTGAGTGTACCGTCAAACACCATATCGTCCTTGCGGTCTTCCTCTTCTTTGGGAGAGACGAAGGTAAGGTGCTTGCCCTTTATCTCGATCCTGGGCAGCGGCCTGGCATTCCCCCAGCGGCTGACAAACCGGGCACTGAGCTGGCCGTTCATTTGCCGTATCTCCAACCAGGAGGGATACTCCCGGTCCGGGGTCTTCAGGGTTAAATCCCATCGTCCCAAAAACGGTTTGACTTCCGCAGCCTGGGACTGGGAAAAGGCCCAGGAGGAACTGGATGCGATCGCAATTGCCGCTGTGAGAAGTGCACGCGCTATTTTCACAAGATTCGAACTCCTCTGTTCGTGGCTTAGCCGCAGAGCCGAGACCAATGAACCAGCATGACTCCACAATCAAGACGTCTGTAGGCCGTCACTGTCCTGGGGCTCCTACGCAAGCCAACTTATCCTATTGACTTGATCGTCTGGGAATCCGCATCCCAATACACAGGGCTCCTGCGGAAGTAGGACTCATTCGCGAGATGGCAGCCCAAGGCTGCGTTGTGGCCAAAGATAGCATCCTGTGGAACCGGCTTCCGCGACCTCACCGCCTCAAAAAACTTCCAAAGATGTGGACGAAGATCGTCATAGTCGTTTCCGTTGTAAGTCATGCTTTCAGGAACCGGCTCCTTGCCAGGGGCTGGATCATGCTCTTCATGCCACTGCTTGACATAGGCATCCCTCATTGCAGCAGGGAAAGAACTGGAATAGTAACTCGGGGCAAGGTCGACGCCGGCTTGCGGAGTATAAGTGACGCTAAACTCACGCAGTTCTATAGAGCCCCTGGAACCCATAAAGCGGGTGACTTCCGTCGATTCGCACCCGAGCGACAGGCGCATATAGACGGGGACGTTGCCGTATTCAAAGAGGACTGGATGCACATCCGGCATGTTGCGGCCGTCTTTCCATCGATAGATTCCTCCAAATGCCGATACGCGTTTGGGGGCTTCATTGATGCCAAGGACAAATTGCATGCCACTGATCAGGTGGACCAGCAGGTCTCCGGCGACGCCCGTCCCGTATTCCTTCCAACAGCGCCAACGGGCGAATGCGTAGGGGTCGAACGGCTTTTTGGGGGCCGTACCCTGCCAGGTATCCCAATCCAGGTTCTGGGGTGAGAGATCTGGAGGAATCGGATACTCCCACGCGCCATTTGGATCGTTGCGGCCATAGGTTGCCTCGATCAGGTTCAGATCTCCAATTGCACCCTGCTGCAAAAGCTCCTTTGCCTTTGCGCACAGAACTGAGCTTGTGCGCTGCGCGCCAATCTGCACGATTCGATCCGTCTTTCCGGCGGCAGCAACCATCGCCAACCCGTCGGATGGATTATGCGACATGGGCTTCTCGCAGTACACGTCCTTACCGGCGGCAAGGGCATCGACTACCACCTGCTTGTGCCAGTGGTCCGGGACGGCCACCACGATCACATCGATGTCCTTCGCATCCAGCAGTTCCTGGTAACGGCGGGTAGTTCGAATGGGCTTGCCGACGATCTCCTTCGCCAGATCATGACGGCGATCATAGAGATCCGCGGCAGCTACGCACTCCACCCCAGGCAACTGGATGGCTGTCGAAAGCAATCCACTACCCTCCATGCCGACGCCCACGATTCCGAAATGAATTCGGTCGCTCGGCGCAGCTGTTTGAGATGTGGCGAACGATAGGTCCGGGTCAAGGAGATTGGACCCAGCCACCAGAGAGGCGCCGGCAGCTCCGGCACTCGTCCGCAGGAACGCACGGCGAGAGAATAGGGTTTGGTTCATGGCTTCAATCCACTTCCGGGAAGCTGAGCTTCCCCTGTCCAAATCATGTGCGTGGGATGAGCCGCGAACCTACCCTGTTTGAGAGCCTTATATACGACCCATCGCGTGAGAGCAGGCGCGACGCCTCATTCCGTCATCAGCTTGAAAAATCAGGGTGCATTTCGCACAGCGAGCGAAACTGAGAAGCCGTGCGAGGATGCAACCGATTTCGGAAGCAAATTGTACTCTTCCTCTCCGGAATTTCCATCCTGCTTTCCCGGCAACAAATGAGTACAAGCACGTTTGCCCGGCACACAATCTTCCTGCATCCATTTCAAGTGGAAAGAACGGCAGTGCGCGGTTGAGGTCCGTGGCCTCCCAGGTCCCAAAGGTGAAACCTGGGGCGCGCGGCAGGCATCCTAAACACTGCAGCAAAGGTTTCCCGATACAGATCTAATCCGAAACAAGTGGTTTATTATCAGCGAAATCTGTTATGTGTCCCATCTTTTCCTGCTTGGTGCGCAGGTAGCCCGCGAAGCTCTCCTGCGGCTCGACCTCGGCGGAGACGCGCTCAACAACCGCGATACCGGCTGACTCCAGCGCAGCCACCTTTTCAGGGTTGTTGGTGATCAGCCGAACCTGGGACACGCCGAGCAGCTTGAGCACTTCGGCGGGCAACTCGTACTCGCGGCAGTCGGCGGCAAAGCCCAACTCGACGTTGGCCTCGACCGTATCCATGCCCTGGTCCTGCAGTTCGTAGGCCTTGAGCTTGGCCATGAGCCCGATCCCGCGGCCCTCCTGCTGCTCGTAGAGCAGAATGCCCGCGCCCGCCTCGGCAATTTTGCCCAGCGCCAGTTCCAGTTGCAAACGGCAATCGCATCGGAGCGAGCCGAAGACGTCGCCGGTGAGGCATTGCGAGTGAATACGAACCAGCGGCGGGTCAGAGTGAATGTCACCCATCACCAGCGCCACTAAACCTTCCACCCGCCGCCCCTCGCTTGCGCGATGTTCGCAGCACGGGCGCGGCGCGGGCAACAAGCCCTCAAAGCCCAGGATGCGAAAGGCTCCCCAGCGGGTAGGGAAATCCGCTTCGGCAATCTTCTTCACGCTTTCAAATCCCATACTTCCATTCTACGTTGCTCGCATAGCGGACCCAATTCCGCCCCAGGAACTCAGGTGCGGCACGGTGCGGTACATTGATGGGGTGACCGTCAATCTCATTTGGATCACGCTGCTGGTGAAACTGGGCGTGGTTGCCTCGGTGGCCAGCGTCCTGGCGCGCGTCACCACCTTCCGGCAGCTATTCTTTGCCGAGAAACGCACTCCGCGGCAAACCCTGGCCTTGCTGGCGTTCATTGTGGTTCCGCTCATGCTGGGGGTGTGGGTCCGGATCCGGGTGCCCAACTTTCTGGCCGCCGACATCTCCTTTGAAACGGTTATTCTGCTGGGTCTGTTGCTGGGGCCAGGGTGGGCCGTGCTGGGCGGGGTGCTGCTGTCAGCGCCCGCAGTCTACCACCACGAGTATCTGGCGCTGCCCTTCGACGCGGTTCTGGGCCTGGGGGCAGGTCTACTGGGCCGTTTCGTCGGCAAGGAAGAGATCTGGTCGTTTACGCCGTTCATTGACCTCAGCCTTTACCGCTGGGTGCGCCGCAACCTCCGCCAGCCGCGCATCGACCGCCAGTTCCTCATGCTGTTTCTGATTGTGGCGGCGGAGGCATGCCGGGACTGGCTGGCCCACGCCTTTCCGCTTCGGCTCTTTGCGCTGCACACCAGCCAGTGGTGGCTGCAGGTTCTGGTGTGGCTGTTCGCGCCCATCGACGTAGGCATCGCGCTGAAAGTGTGGAATACCCTGCGCGTCGAGCTCAAGCTCGAAGAACAGAAGCGTCTGCTGCTTGAAGCACGCCTTGACGCCCTGCAGCGCCAGATCAACCCGCACTTCCTGTTCAATACTCTCAATTCCATCGCCTCGCTGGTGCGCATGAAGCCGGAACTGGCCCGCGAGATGACTGTGAAGCTGGCCAACATTCTGCGCGCCCTGCTCAAGGACCACGACACCTATGTTCCCTTGAGTGAAGAGCTTAGTTTCACCGACGACTATCTGGACATCGAGGTAGTGCGCTTCGGCGCCGACAAGCTGCGGGTCGAAAAGGAGATAGACCCGCGCACCCTGGCCGTGCTGGTGCCCAGTATCCTGTTGCAGCCGCTGATTGAAAACAGCATCAAACACGGGCTGGAGCCGCGCCTCCATGGCGGCACGGTCATTTTGCGCAGCCGTCTTGATGGGAATCGCCTGCTGATTGAAGTGGCCGACGATGGCGTGGGCATGGGCAACAAGCCGCCTTCGGCGCTGCGCCGCGCCGGCGCGGGCATCGGCATGAAAAATGTGCAGGAGCGGCTGGAGGTGCTCTACGGCAACCAGGCGCGGTTCAACGTAGTCAGCAATCCGGGGCGCGGAACGCTGGTGTCCATCGAGATTCCGGCCCACTTACCGGATGCAACTTAGGCGCGATTATCGTTTGAAGGGGCTGTGCGCCGGGCTTGGGCACGAGCGAGCAGCCATCGTTCGTATTCGGCCTTCAGGGAGGTTCCGGGTCTGGGGAATGGCGGCCTTTGCCGTGCGACATAGCTCAGCCACTCCTCGTGATCCTGGGCGCTGGTGTTGATGATGGGGGACGTGGCCAGATCATTGGCCGTGACTTCCTTCTTCCTGCCTCCGCTGAAAAGCCAGGTACATTCAAAAGGGGCCAGGGCGGGGATGAAGTATCGAATGAGCCCGAAAAGTGGAACATAGTGCCGTCCGATTCCGATGCCTATTAGGACCATCAGACAAGCCAGATGGGTCAAGATTGTGGAACCAATGGGCAAGGAGAAGCCCGTTTCATGATCGGCTGAAAACACAAGCCACGCGAGGAAGAGGTGATAAGAGACCAGAAGAGAAACAAAGATAGCCCACGCGCCTGGCAAAAAATGTCCCAGTAGATATCCCACAATGGTAGAGACCACGAATACCGCTGTGTTCACGAGGCCCATAGCATTCCTCCTCAATGCAGGTTGTGGTGATAGTTATGCGATCGATGATGCCACCGTCGACTTAGCCTGTCAATCAGACTGTGACTCCATGCCGCAATTGCGATGTTACTGAGACTTTGAGAGCGGATTAGCCCCAGAAGTTCCACTCGCGAGCCGGTTGAAAAAATTCGCGCACCGGGAAGGGAACTTAACAGGACACAGCATTTCCTGGTTTGCCGTGAAGCAGCTACCGGCTCGTCTCCAGCGCCATGACCGCGTAACCGGTAGCCGCATCGCTCATGAATTGCCCGATGTTGGAAGTGGGGTCGCGCTTCTTGTTCAATGACCACGCAGGCCAGGCGCCGGTGGTCCTATCCTGATTGGCCACCAGCCACTCGAGGCCGCGTTTCACGTGAGAATCGTTCACAGAATTTTCTTCAAGCGCCAGCACGGTGAGACCGGTGGCGTAGCCGTCCGAGCGGGTCTCGATCGGCGTTTCGTCCATTCGTTTCCATGTGCCCAGGTCGCTCAGGCTCCAGCCGCCGTCTTCCCGCTGGCGGGTAGCCAGATCGGCAAGCAGCTCGCTGCGCTGTTCCCGCGTCAGCAGGCCGGGGATGCGCGCTGAGGCCCACAGCGCAACCACCTTGTTGAGCAGCGGCTGCGCATCATAGTGGCTCTTCAGATAACTGCGCAGGGCGTCAAGATTGGCGGCAATCCTCAGGTCGTCCCGATAGTGGTCCGGCGCCTTGCCCACGGCGGTCGCCATCAGAGCAGCCCAGTGGTACTGTGACTCGGTTGACTCCCAGGGCGTGTAGCTGAAGTTCTGCCACACCCAGGCCCCGGCATCCGGACCGGTCTGCGATTGCAGCGCCCAGGCATTGCCGAAAGCGGTACGGGTGGTTTCGCTCAAATGGCCCTGGCGCACGTCGTAATTGGTCAGAATCACTACGTTCAATACCGACTCGGCGTTGCGTGACTCCACTGTCTTGCCGCTACCGTACTTGTCATCCGGGTAGAACGGCTCGACATCCTTCCACATGCGCACCCGTTTTTCGACGCTGTCGATCATGGCCTGTTCGGCGCCAGTGGGAGCCGTCTCGCCGAGTTCCTGGCGCAATGCGGGACGCGCCAGCGCATAGGGCGCTTGCGTGTGGCAGGAGACGCAGTAGGTTCCATGGTCCTTTTGCGCGTGGTCCCACGACTGCCACCAGGCTTCGCGGCTATCGAGATAGCGCTCCGCAGCCTGACGGTCCCAGCCGGCCGGAAAGGCCGCGCCCGTCTTGTCCGCGGGGGAAACCCTCTTCGCCGACAGGCCAGAGAGCGTGAAGACCAGCGCGGCAGTCACCGCGCAGACCAGTGCCAGGCCCATCCAGAATCGCGTGGTCCGGAACGGCTTGGGCGTCATGCTTTGAACCTCCAGGGAAGTGCGGCTATAGCATTTTCGGAATGGGTGTAGACCGAAAGTACACACTCAAGTGGTTTTTTCCTCAAGAAAAAGCCACCTTTTACAGCTTTGAAAAAGTCTTCGTGTATTCCGAAAATGCTCTAAGCGAGCCGTGGAAGCAGGACCCGAGCGAAACTCCCGCTTCCTCGCCAGAATACGGCAAAACCGCCCGAGCGTGGCATTTTTTCAGCGGATTTCCGCTTGGCGCAAGCGGTTCCCAGACTGTCACCCCCTATGCCTCAGAAATGCACAACCATTCGCTGTATGCTCGAAACATGGTGCGCTTCACAGTGCTGGCTTCCGGGTCGAAGGGCAACTCGACCGTTGTCACCGGCGGCCGTACGCGCATCCTGGTGGATGCCGGGTTGAGTTGCCGGGAGCTGTTCCGGCGCATGCGTCTGGCTGGCGAGGAACCGGAGACCCTTGACGCCATTATCGTCACCCACGAGCATCAGGACCACGTCAACGGGCTGGCCGTCACGGCGCGCAAACTGGGCATTCCGGTGTACTTTACCGAGGCCACCCATCGTGCCTGGATGCGCTGGCTGACGCCACGCCGCCAGATGACCTATGCCCAGTGGCTGGAGCAGTGCCGGAAGCAGGCCGCGGAACGTCAGGCGGAAACGGAGGCGGCCCAATTCGATGCCGAGAGCGAGCCGGACGAAGCCGATGTCCTGACCGAATCCGGCCCCGTTTCTGCGCGACCGGTTTCGCCGGAAATGGGCCGCGTCGCCGCGGCAGAGGCGCTTGCGGAAGCCCCCAATTCTGCCCCTGCAACGCCCATCCCGGTTAAGGACCCCACATGGCTTCCCTCGGTCGAATACTTTCAATCCGGTCAGCCCTTTGAGATAGGCGATATTGCTGTCAGCCCCTTCACCATCCCCCACGATGCCGCCGATCCCGTGGGTTTTGTTTTCCAGACCGAGGGGGTGCGCATGGGCGTCGCTACGGATCTTGGCTACATTCCACCCAACGTGAAGGCGCAGCTCAACGGCCTTGACCTGCTGCTTCTCGAATCCAACCACGACCTGGAGATGCTGCGCGACGGTCCCTACCCGTGGCAAGTTAAACAGCGAGTGCTTTCGCGCGTGGGTCATCTATCCAACGAAGCGGCGGCAGAGTTTCTTGAAAACGGCTACGACGGCCAGGCAGCTTACGTGATTTTGGCGCATCTGTCTGAAAGCAATAATCTTCCTGAGCTGGCGCGGGTCACGGCAGAACGCGCGCTCCATGGCCGGGCCAGCCTTTTGGCTAACCGGCTGTTGCTCGCCGCGCAACATGAGCCGCTTTCGGCTATTTATTTCTAGATAAAGTAAGTTACAATGGTAAGCATACGGGCATCGCTATGTATCAGCCGGATTGGCAAGTGAAACGCCAGGGCCATTCGCCATGGCGAGGCAGAGCAGAATGGGGTGCCAATGAAACCCACACCGCCGCTGGAATCTCCAATCGGACGGGTGCCTTCCGTTGCCACGTGAGCCGCGCAACACAATCGCGGTTGAGCACATCCTTTGTAAAGTGAGTCTTCACGATTATGGCAAGAACCAAATGCACTGACAGAGTCGTAGGCGCCATTCTGGCAAGCTGGCGGTATGACATCTCAGGGATTTCCCCCGAAATGCGCAAGGACTACGAACGTCATTTTGCCGACTGTCCCCACTGCCGCGCCCGGCAGAAGTTTCACCGCAGCCTGGATGTAACGCTATTCATTCTGACCTCGCTATCGGTTTTCTTTTCTCTCTTCGCGCTGGCGGTGCTGGAACACATTAAGCCGCTTGAGCACGTGGCCATCAATGTCTTTGGCCTGGATTTCTCTGACATGTACCAGATGCTGGTGTCGGCGGCCATCGCAACCGTTTGTTTCTCAGTGATTGCCTTCGTGTTGGTGCTTACGGCCACGCCCGTGCCGTCCTACCTGGGCGGCATCGCAGCCGAACGCGCCAAACTCATCGAAGAGCGTTTACCCGCGGCCATCAAATCGCTGCGCCCGCGCTAGATCCCCTTTGACGCTATAACCTTCGGGGCCTCCCCATGCGGGAGGCCCCTGTGTGTGTGGAGAGCAGAAAGACTGGGTTTTCCAGGCTTCTGCGTTAACAGCCGATGTCTTGGGAAACAAAAAAGGCGAAGCTCGAGAGCTTCGCCTTTCCTGTCTTAGTTGGTGCTTGAGTTACTTCGTGATTGGCACCCGCAGATCGCGGCCAGACATCTGCTTGGGCTCGTCCAACTTGAGAATGGCGAGGATCGTGGGCGATATGTCGCGCAGTGAGCCGTCGGAGCGCAGGCGGTAATGGTTGGCTTCCTCGGCCACATAGATAAGCGGCACCGGGTTTGTGGTGTGCGCAGTGTGCGGAGCGCCAGTGACCAGGTCCACCATCTGCTCGGCGTTGCCGTGGTCGGCGGTGATAAGCCAACTGCCGTTCTTCTCCTTAATGGCCTTGTAGATGCGGCCCAACTGCGCGTCGATGGCCTCGATGGCCCGGATGGTCGGTTCAAGCTTGCCGGAGTGGCCCACCATGTCAGCATTGGCAAAGTTGGACACAATCAGGTCGAAAGAGCCGTCGTTGATGGCTTTGACGATGGCGTCGCCAATAGCCTCGGCTCTCATCTCCGGGGCCAGGTCGTAGGTGGCAACCTTCAGGGAGGGAATCAGCACCCGCTCTTCGCCGGGAAAGGGCGTCTCGATGCCGCCGTTAAAGAAGTAAGTCACGTGGGCAAACTTCTCAGTCTCGGCTACGCGCAGGTTGCGCAGGTGGTGCTGGGCCAGAACGTTGGCCAGAATATTATCCAGCGACTCCGGAGGCATGATAATCGGCAAATCGTAGAGCTTGTCGTACTGCGTCATGCACAGGTAGTAGAGATTCTTAGGAATCTCAGAGCGGGGAATCGTTTTATCGAGCGCTTCCCAGCCATCCAGGTCGCGGCCGCCCTGCTTGTTCAGGCCGCTCTCGCGCGTGAGCACGCGGGTAATTTCGCGGGCGCGGTCAGAGCGGAAGTTGAAGTTGATGCAGACGTCCTCGTCGCGAATCTGACCTACGGGCTTGCCCGCGCCATCCACCACCACGAAAGGAACGATGAACTCGTCAGTCACGCCGTTGTTGTAACACTCGGTCATGCGCGCCACGGGGTTCGTATAAGCGCCGCCCTCGGCCTTGCCGGGAACCATGGCGTCGAAAGCCTTGCGCTCGCGCTCCCAGCGCTTGTCGCGGTCCATGGCGTAGTAGCGGCCGCTGACAGTAGCCACCTTGCCCACGCCGTACTCGCGCATCTTCTGCTCGAGCTGTGCAATGTAGCCCGCACCGGAGGCGGGCGGAGTGTCGCGGCCGTCCATAAAGCAATGTACGAAGACGCGGTGCAGACCGTACTCGCGCGCGGTGCGCAGCAGGGCGTAGAGGTGCTCCAGTTGCGAGTGAACGCCGCCGTCAGAGCAGAGGCCGAAAAGATGCAGTTGCCGTCCGCCCTCGCGCGCCTGCTTCATGGCCTGCACGATGGCCGGGATCTTCACGAATTCGCCGGAGGCGATGGCGGCGTCGATGCGGGTGATATCCATCTGCACCACGCGACCGGCGCCGATGTTCAGATGGCCCACTTCGCTGTTGCCCATTTGCCCGTCGGGCAGGCCCACAAAGTGGTCCGAGGCCTGGATCAGGGTGTTGGGGAACTCGCGCAGCAGCTTGTCGTATGTAGGCTTTTTGGCCAGCGCAATGGCGTTGTTTGCCGTTTCGGCGCGATAACCCCATCCGTCGAGGATGGTCAGAACGAGAGGACGCTTGTAAATGGACACGAAAAACACCTCAGAATGGATCGAAGTACCCTATTGGAGGATAAACTGCCGAGGGTCTGTGCTGAGTGGTCTGCGTCACAGGCAGACCGAGCGTCCGGTACGCGCCGGATTGCGCGTTGGATGAGGGAATTCTATTTGGCTCTCAAGAATCGACCCGCCCCAAATCTGTCATCCCGGGCGGAGCGCGGGATGACAGCTCTGTGCTGGGTGTGGTCATTAAAAGCGAAGGGAGGAAGCTATAGCTTCCTCCCTCGCGTCAATCGGGTATTGATTCGCGCTTAGTCGTTGTAGTTGAGGCTTTCCAGGCCGAGGTAGACCGCGCCGGAGCCCAGTTCCTCTTCGATGCGGAGCAACTGGTTGTACTTGGAGATGCGGTCGGTGCGGCTTACGGAGCCGGTCTTGATCTGGCCTACGCCGGTAGCCACGGCCAGGTCGGCGATGAACGTGTCCTCGCTCTCACCCGAACGGTGCGAGATGACCGAGGTGTAGCCGTAGCGGCGGCCCAGTTCGATTGCCTCGAGCGTTTCGGTGACTGTGCCGATCTGGTTGAGCTTGATGAGGATGGAGTTGCCCACGCCCTCTTCAATGCCACGCTGCAACCGCTTGATGTTGGTGACGAAGATATCGTCGCCGACGAGTTGGATACGGCTGCCGAGCTTGTCAGTCAGGATCTTCCATCCTGCCCAGTCATCCTCGGCCAGGCCGTCTTCGAGCGACACGATGGGATACTGGCGCGTCCAGTTGTCGTAGAACGCCACCATTTCTTCGCTTGACAGCTCGCGCTTGTCACTCTTCTTGAAGACGTACTTGCCAGTTTCCTTGTTGTAGAACTCGCTGGATGCCGGATCGAGAGCAATGGCGATTTGCTCGCCTGGTTTGTAGCCGGCCGCCTCGATGGCTTCGAGGATCAGTTCAATGGCCTCAGAGTTGGACTTGAGCGAGGGAGCAAAACCGCCCTCGTCGCCCACAGCGGTGTTGTAACCCTTCTTCTTGAGTACGCTCTTGAGGGAGTGGAAGGTTTCTGCTGCCCAGCGCAGTGCATCGGCAAACCGCTCTGCGCCCACGGGCATGATCATGAACTCCTGAAAGTCCACGTTGCTATCGGCGTGGGCTCCGCCATTGAGCACGTTCAACATGGGCGTAGGCAGCACAGAGGCGTTCACGCCACCCAAATAGCGGTAGAGCGGAATCTCCAGCGTCTGGGCCACGGCGCGCGTGGCAGCCATAGAGACGGCCAGAATTGCGTTGGCCCCCAGCTTGCCTTTGTTCGGGGTTCCGTCAAGCGCGATCATGGTCTGGTCAATCAGCCGCTGGTTGGCAGCGTCAAGGCCCTCCAGTTCGGGAGCAATCACGGTTTCCACGTTCTCGACAGCCTGCAAAACGCCCTTGCCGCCGAAGTGGCTCTTGTCGCCATCGCGCAGTTCCACGGCCTCATGCTCGCCGGTGGAGGCGCCCGAAGGCACAATGGCGCGGCCCAACGCGCCGCTTTCCAGAATTACGTCCGCTTCCACGGTCGGATTGCCACGCGAATCCAGAACCTCGCGCGCACGGATGGCAACAATCTCAGTCATATCGGTCCTCGCAATGCGGTGCTGCAGCCGGTCATTCAGTTGGGGACGGCGATCCACGGCAAGAGCCTCTCCGGCGGCGCTTTGAATCGTTTCCAGAAGCTCATGCACGTTCGAGAATCTCCTCTCCGTCCAATGCTCAAAGGTCGGTATCTACCGTACGAATTTTAGCAAACCTGCCCATGTCGCGCCGTGTGGTGGATATCACATGAGAATTAAGTGGTTCCAGCAACTCAGGGTGCACAGTGAGTGGTTGTTGCCTGATAGGGTGAAGCGACCGGTCTTCGTCGCCGGGTGGAGCGGGGGGCGACTGGGAACGAAGCCAAACAATACATGGCATTCCCAGTCTTGGCTCAGGTTTTCATGCTGCGGGGTATCTTCGCTGATTCGTGCCGCCGATGGCACCCGCGCATCTGATGCCCGCCCACACGCTATCCGAATCGCGCTAGCCTATATTTGGGCAGGTGTCCCCGATGGGCGATTGTTGTTCTTGTCCCCTTTGCCCGAACGAAACTTATGGGCGCCAGCGGGGTTTACCCACTTAGGGATTTTATGCCCGCCGAAGGAGATTTGGATGAACCGGCCCATTCTTGCATTCGCGTTGTTTGCCGTGGCCTCAGCCGCTCTGGCGGCACAGCAGGCCAGCCAGTCCAGCCCTTACGAGGGCACCTCGAATCCTCCCGCGGACGACACCATCGTCACCACTACTACCCCGCAGTCCAAGCCCCCGGCCGGGCAGCCGTTGAACGCGCAGCCTGCCGCACCTGCTCCGGTCCCTGCTCAGTCGCAGGCAGAGCCTCAGCCCGGTTCGGCCGGTCCCCCGGCCAACTATCCAACTGACGGCTCGGACGACGGCCTGGTTCAGGGATTACCCGCCACGCCGGCACAGCCCGGCCAGCCGGCCCTGAACGAGCGCGCCTACGCCTCTGAACCGGACGGCGACATCGTGCATCCGCTTCCGCTGCGCCCCGGCGAACTCGGGGAAGGAACCACCATTCGCGTTCGGCTGCTTGGGCGGCTTTCCAGCGTCACCAGCGAGAAGGGTGAAGCTTTTCGCACGCGGGTTTCCTCTGACGTTGTGCAGGGCGGCCAGGTGGTGATTCCCGCCGGAACGGAGATTGACGGCCGGGTGGTGAAGGTTTCCAGCGGCCACGTCGGCGGCCACGGCTTCATTCGCTTGCAGCCGGAGATGGTGATTCTGCCCGGCGGCGCGCGCTACCGCCTGCACGCCGAGGTGAGCGGAACCCCCGGCTCCCGGACCCGCGTTGGAGGTGAAGGCGCCATCGACCCAGGTTCACGCGTGCGTCGCGATGAAATCGAGTACGGCGGTGCGGTGGGCGCGGGTGTGGTTACGGGCGCCATCGTGGGCGGCCCGGTTGGCGCGTTGGCTGGCGGGCTGATCGGGGCCGGCGCCATCACAACCCACCTGCTTATAAGCCATCCGCAGGCTACGCTCGAACCCGGCACGGCGATTCTGTTCACGCTCACCGAACCGCTGTACCTGGTTCAAGCCGGAGCTAACGGGAATTAGCGCTGTCTTCCAATTTTGGAGATCCGCAGGACTGCGTCCGGCCTGCTAAACTCCCGTTGCGGGAGGCCTTGCCCATGGCGGAGATTGATGCGGAGATAAGGACAGTCGCCGTAGTCGGCGCCGGAACCATGGGCTCCGGCATCGCCCACGTTTTTGCGCGCTGCGGCTTCCGCGTTCTGCTTTGCGATATTGACGAGCGCTTCCTTGACCGGGCCGTTACACAGATTCGCGCCAACCTTGCTCGCGAGGCTGCCAAAGGCAAGCTGTTCGAGTCAGAAATTGACTCGGTGCTGGCACGCATCGCGCCCACCGTGGACCGCGAGACGCTCAGCGCCGCGGACTTCGCCATTGAAGCAGCCTCAGAGCGCTTCGACGTGAAGGCGGAGATCTTTCGCGCCCTCGACCGCATCCTGCCGGAAAGCGCCGTTCTGGCCACCAACACCTCCTCTATCTCCATCACCAGGCTGGCCGCGGAGACACGCCGTCCCGCCCTGGTCATCGGCATGCACTTCTTTAACCCCGTGCCGGTGATGGCGCTGGTGGAGATCGTGCGCGGACTGGCTACGGGCGACACAACATTTACCACTGTCCACGCGCTGGCTCTCCGGTTGGGCAAGACGCCGGTCGCTGTCAGCGACGCGCCAGGCTTCGTTTCCAACCGGGTGCTGATGCCGCTTATCAACGAAGCGGCATTCGCCGTGATGGAGGGCGTGGCCACAGCGGAGGCCGTCGATCAGATCTTCAAACTGGGCATGGCCCACCCCATGGGTCCGCTTGCCCTGGCCGACTTCATCGGCCTCGATGTCTGCGTGGATATTCTGCGCGTCCTCCAGGAGGGCTTCGGCGACCCGAAATACCGTCCATGCCCGCTCTTGGTGCGCATGGTAGACGCGGGCTGGCTCGGCCGCAAATCCGGGCGCGGCTTCTATAGCTACGGGAACTGAGTCGCACCCCATCGCGTATCACTCTCCAAGCGCCCTGCCACGGCGTTCGACCATCATGCAGAATTTCTCTGATACGCTCGGTCAGGTCTTCCGCGCCATCCTGGCCAACAAACTGCGCAGCTTCCTGACCATGTTCGGGATCGCGTGGGGAGTTGGCTCGCTGCTGGTGCTGGTGGGCCTCGGCGAGGGTTTCCGCTCAGGCCAGCATCGCCAGTTGGCAACCTTCGGCAACGACGTGGTGATGATGTGGAACGGCACCATACCCGCCCTCGCCAACCAACACACCGGCATGAGGCCCTATCAACTGACTCTCGGCGACGAGGGCGCGTTGCGCGCCCTGCCGCAATTGCGCGCGGTCACCGGGTTCCTGAACCGCAACGATCTCTACGAGGTCAGCGCCTGGGCCAACACCTCCGGCCAGGTAATGGGTGTCGAACCCAACTATTCCGCTGTCCGCTTTGTTCCCATTGCCGAGGGCCGGTTTCTGGATGCTGGCGATCTGACCGACCGCCGCCGCGTTGTTGTTCTGGGTTCGAAGAGCGCCACGCTGCTGTTTCCCGGCCGGCCCTTGCTGGGCGAAACCATCACCATCAACGACATTCGCTTTACCGTGGTGGGCCGCGTCGAGTCCATCAGCCGTGGCAACAACGACAGCGACAACCAAAAGGTCTACATTCCGCTGAGCGTCATGGAGGAACTCTTCGCCATGAAGGGCGAGAATGTGGCACGCGACGCGCTGACTTCGATCCAATATCAGCCGGCCACCAAAGGCGACACTTCAGCAGCAGTGCCCGCTGTTCATCGCGTGATTGGCGAGCGGCACGGCTTCGACCCCAGCCTCAAAGACGCCTTCGAAGAATGGGACACCATCGAGGAAGAGCATATGATCGGCGCCATCTTCAACGCCATGGACATCTTTCTCGGCGGCGTGGGCATTGTCACGCTGGGTCTGGGAGCGGTGGGCATCATCAACATCATGCTGGTCTCGGTGACCGAGAGAACCCCCGAGATTGGGCTGCTCAAGGCCATTGGAGCCACCAAACGCAGCATCCTGGCACAGTTCTTCTGGGAGGGACTGTTGCTGACCGGCATCAGCGGCCTTATCGGCATCGCTGTCTCCGCGTGTTTTATGGGTTTGCTTCAGCAGACGCTTACCGGCAAGATGCCGGGTTGGGACCCGCCCCGGCTGGTGCCGTGGTCGGCCGCATTGGCGCTTGGATCGTTGGTGCTCTGCGGCGTGGTCGCCGGGCTTTATCCGGCCAGCAAGGCGGCGCAATTGGATCCCATCGAGGCTCTGCGGAGAGAGTAATAAGGCAGCTTCCAGCTACTAGCTTCCAGCTTTTAGCTGTTTGTGCAGGTGCTTCCTGCTGGGGCTTGCCGCCAAGGCATCGCCAGAACGGAAAAGCCAAGACCTAATAGCTGGAAGCCAGGAGTTGAATCATGCTGAAAGACATTCTCGGTCAGGCGTGGGAAGCGATGGTCTACAACCGCCGCCGCACCGCCATCACCATGATCGGCATGGCCTGGGGCATCGCAACGGTGGTCCTGCTGCTGGCCTACGGCGCCGGCTTCAGCCGCGCCATCGAGGCCATCTTTGCGCAGTGGGGCACCAACATCATCGGCGTCTTTCCCGGCCGCACCAGCGAACAAGCAGGCGGCGACAAGGCCGGTGTCCGCGTGCGCTTTACCCTGGACGATGTAGATCGCACCTCCAATACTGTTCCCGGCATCTTCCATATCTCGCCCACCGTCGAACAGGACGTTGCCGTGCAGAACGATCTGCACACATACACCTGGACCGCCAATGGCGTCCGCTCGGTGTTTCAGGACATCTGGAAGCTGGATACCGACCAGGGACGATTCTTCAACGAGAGCGAGGATCAGCAGCGCGCCCACGTCTGTGTGATCGGTTCGGAAGCCAAGACTCGACTCTTCTCTGGCGGCTGGGCGCTGGGAGAGACCATCCGTCTCAACGGCGTCATCTTCACCATTGTCGGCGTCCTCAGTCCCAAAATGCAGGAGGGGGATAACGACGACCGCAACCGCCAGATCTATGTGCCTTTCAACACCATGAGCGACTTGAAGGACACCAAATACCTGGACGGCATCTGGTTCAACTACCGCGGCAATCACGAACTGATTGAGAAGAGCCTGCGCGAAACCATGGGCGCGGCACACCACTTCAAGCCCACTGACCACAACGCCATCCATGTGGCGAACCTGATGACCCAACTGGCCCAGTTTCACATTCTGTCTATTGCACTGCAGGTGCTGCTCTCCATGGTGGGCGCGCTCACGCTGGGTATTGCGGGCATTGGCCTGATGAACATCATGCTGGTAGCCGTGCAGCAGCGCACCCGCGAGATCGGGATCGAAAAAGCCCTCGGCGCGCGCAAACACCACATCCTCATTCAATTTCTGGCCGAGGCGCTGGCCATCACCGCCATAGGCGGAGCGGCGGGCATCGCACTGGCCTATCTTGTATCGGCGATGGTGGGCAAAATCACGTTTTACAGCGCCATTGCGCAAAATGCCCAAGACGCGGATATCCATCTTCTCATCTCGCCAACCTCAGTCATTGTGGCCACCGTGATTCTTGCCATTACCGGTCTGGTCAGCGGGATGATTCCTGCCATCCGCGCCGCCAACCTGGACCCCATTGAGGCGCTTCGGTATGAATGATGCAGGGAATAAGGGCCAGGGAAAATAGGGAATGGGGAGTAGAGAGTAGGGAGTAGGGAGTAGGGAATAGAGTTGAGCTTACTTTCTTGGCAATAAAGACCGCCGCAAAGATGGAAATCCCGGTTTCCGGACTTACTTAATGCAATCTGACTTTCGGTGGGAACCGTAATTGCCTTCAGGCTATTCCCTATTCCCTAGTCCCTAGTTCCTAGTCCCTAGTCCCTGTTTTCTCGTCTCACACTGGCGGCATCGCGTCCACCACCGGCACGCCTGCGGGCGGCGTGAAGTGGAAGGCTTCGGCTGGGATCGGCGTGTTGGGAGCTTCGCCGGTAAATGTGAACCGGGTGAGCGCGCCGTCGGCCTCTTCAATCTCCATGGCGGTAATGGCACCTTCTGCCGTCACCGTAAGAGTGAGCCGGCTGACGCGCTTTTCCTGACCCTTTGGCTGGCCGGTCAGCGTGAAATGACCGTTGGGCGCTCCACTCAGCGTCAGGTTATTCAATTCCTTCTCAAGCTCCGTGTGCCCCAGCAGAAACCGCAACGGTGAGCGAAGGTCGTCCAGTTCCTTGGCGGGGATGCGCTGCACCTGCGCGTCGCCTCGCGAGTAGAACCAGGCGTATTTGCCGTCGAGCAGGAAAAGCTTCCCAGCCGGCGCGCTGTAATCCCACCTCATGCGGCCGGGTTTCAGCAGCAGCAGCGTGCCGCTCTCAGTGCGTCGCATCCCCAGACCCTCATAGCTCTCAGTAAATCCGGCCTTGAGCGAGTGCAACTGGTTATAGTGCCGGTCGACGCGCTGCGCAAGATCATGCGCATTGAGCGAGGAACCCTGCCCAAAACACAAGACCGCTGAAGCCCCGGCCAAAATCGCTACAGCATGAAGTAGGCGGCCGCGCCGCAACCGTATGCCCACGCTCATTGGCCCAGAGGCTGGGTGCAGTTGGTGCCGCCGGCCGGATCGAATTTGATAGCCCCTCCCTCGTCACTGCAGAAGCCGCGGTCCCCGGTCTTGCCCACGGTCTGCGGAACGGCCGTGACCACGTAGCTGTTATACCGGTCGACGCTGTTGACCGTGACCTTGTCCTTGCAAGCAATGGTGAAGATGTAGCCGGACTTGAAGCCTGAAGTCAGATCGTTCTGCAGAATCTGCGCACCGGCTGCCGAGGGAGCGCCGGAACTCGGTTCGCCCCCCAAAGCCGGCAGCGTGCAGGCGAAACCATTGGAGGGGTAGGAGGACTGATACTGAATCTCCGCCTCGTGGATGGCCCGAATGGACTGTTGTGCCGAAAGGTCATTGGCCTTCTTCTTCAGGCTTCCGACGGTGGGAATGGCAATAAGCATGAGGATGGCGATGATGGCCATCACGATCAGCAGTTCCATCAACGTAAAGCCGTTGGGCTTCGCGCCGTCGTTGGTCAACATGGACCGTAGTGCACAGTGGCGGCCTCTTGAGAGCGAAAACGTGCGATTCATGGGATTCCAATGCCTCGTGGTGCGGGCCGGAGACGCACAGCCCATCCGACAGAATGCTACAACGTACAGACGCGGAAGGGAAATGGGACGCTCGGAAAAGCAGGGAGCGGTGCATAGGGAACAGGGATGGGATCGAAGGTTCGCGCGAGTTCGTTCGACGGCCTGTTGAGAGACGAGCCTGTTAAAGAGAGCGAGAGCCCCCGACACGCTCGGGGCTCTCGCTCTCTGAGTTTAGAAGCCGTATGAGACGCCGAAGGCGACGCGGGCGCGGGCGTTCAGATTCACACCGCTACCAATATTGCCGGCCGCATGCAGAACCCCCGCATCGATGTTGAGTTTGTGCTTAGGCGAAGGAACGATGCGCACGGCATACACCTCAGAGGTGGGGATGTCGAACGCGCCGCTGCTGACGCCGGAGGAATTTGTCGTCTTAAGCTGCTGCGGCTGCTGCGAAACCTCAGAGGCCAGGATGATGGTGCTCTTGCCAGGGCCCGTGATAACAAAGGCTACCGCGCCAAAGGCTCGCGCCTTGAAGTCGGGAGCGTTGCCGCCCAGTCCCCACAGGGAGGCATCGGTGCCCCGCACGCCGCCGTTGAGCAATACCGGAACCTTCTTGCTGATCTGGGTGATGACCTTGGTCCCGACCAGATAGACGTCGCCGTTGGTCTTGGTTTGTCCGTTGGCCCCGTTGAATACCATGGTGTCGTTGGCGCGGACGATTCCGCCAACAGAAATCGCGGGAATCCACTTGGTCTTGAAGGCGTTTTCAGGCACGATGTTCGCTTTACCGTGGACGATGTTGAAGCCACTGTCCCACAGAGGGCTCAGTGCGGTGTTCGTGCCTGCCTCGTGGTCCTCGCGTGTGTAGCCGACTTCAAAGCGCTTGGCAAAGCCTTCGGTGATAGATGCGGTGTTCCAGGTGCCGATAACCGGGCCGCCGGCCAAAACGTGGTATGCAATGACCGGGTGTCCGGCGCCATTGGCCGGCGACGCCGCGGTCGAGGCCAAAGGGGTGACGAAAACTCCCGTGGGGCCTTCATAGCCCAGGCTCTGCGCCTGCGCGGTGCGGGCGAAAACGGGAAGGGCGAGGAGCAGGATGAGCGTTGCCCAACGGCTCTTGAACACTGACGATTGGATAGATGATGCAAAGACACACATAAGCGCTTTCTCCTTATTGAAAACGGGATTGTAAAGAAGGAAGAATCGTGCGACAGAACAATCCCGCTGAACAGGAACGTGCGGAGAGAGACTCGTGCTCCCGCATTTGCAGGTTCACAAACAGCTATCCCGCTGGAATTGCCGATGCAGAGAGGATTTTCAGTCGCGGAGAGAGGGTCGCATTAGCGACAACAACTACAAGCGAGATGCCTGGCGGCATAGGGCGACTGATTCATGTGGCCGATTATACGACACATTGATGAAAAGTTCAGAGCGGCTTTTCCGTTGGGGAGATTGGATGCTCGGGAGGGAGTAGGGAGTAGGGAGTGGAGAGTGGGGAATAGGGAATAGGGAATAGGGAACAATGCGAGCTTGGCGATTTTCAAAGGCCTGTTTGGTAATTCGTCAACGGATTTCGCGCTCGGGAAGGCTAGTCCACGAGAACTACTCCCTATTCCCTGTCTTCAACACACCAGCCTGTTCCGGCTCAGCTTCACCCCGTCCAGCCGGCCGAGCAGAGTTACGGCTATGCGCTCTGGGTCGAACAGCCTCTGGGCCATGGCCTGCACCTGCACGGCGTTCACCTGGTCGATGCGGGCGATGATCTCGTCCACGGTGAAGAACTGGCGGAAGTACATCTCCTGCCGCGCCAGATTGGCCATACGCGAGTTCGAACTCTCCAACCCCAGCAGGAGGTTGCCCTTCACCTGGTCCTTGGCGCGGGTCAGCTCTTCCTCACCCAACGTGTCGTCTTTCAGCTTGCGGAACTCGGCCAGAATCAGGTCCACCACTTCCAGGCCCTTGCCCACCGAAGTGCCGGCGTAGACGCACAGGGAGCCGGTGTCGCGATACGGGCTCAGGTCGGAGTAGATGGAGTAGACCATGCCCCGCTCTTCGCGGATGGTCTGAAACAGCCGTGAACTCATGCCGCCGCCCAGCACGGTATTCAGGATGAGCGTGACGTAGCGGTTGTCGTCGGTGATGGGCGGAGCCGGCACGCCGAGGCAGATCTGCACCTGTTCAAGAGATTTCTTGTTACGCAGCAAAATGCGTGCGCTGGCCTCAGGCGCCGACAATTCATGCAGCGCCTCGCCGCTTGACAGCCCAGCGAATTTGGCCGCCACGGCCTCGGCAAATTGGTCGTGGTCCAGATTGCCGGCCGCGGAGAAGACCATATTGTTTCCATGAAAACGGTCGCCATGGTAGGAGAACAGTTTCTCCTGGTCGAGCCGGGTGACTGTCTTCGAGGTGCCCAGGATGGGCCAGCCCAGCGGATGGTTCTTCCAGAAGCTCTGCGTGAACAGCTCGTGCACCAGCACGTCCGGGTTGTCCTCATCGATCTTGATCTCTTCGAGAATCACGCCGCGTTCACGCTCGATGTCGGTTGCGGCGAAGACGGGGTTCAGCACCAGGTCGCTCAGCACGTCCAGCGCGATGGGCACGTGGTCGGCAAGCGACTTTACATTGAAGCAGATTGTCTCCTTGCTGGTGAAAGCGTCCAGATTGCCGCCGATCGAGTCCATCTCGCGAGCGATAAGCTGCGCGGAGCGGGACCGCGTGCCCTTGAAGAGCATGTGTTCCACAAAGTGGGAGATGCCGTTGGTTTCAGCGGGCTCGCAGCGGGAGCCGGACTTGATCCACACGCCCATGGCCACGGAACGCAGGTGTTCCATGCGCTCGGTCAGCACGATCAGGCCGTTCGGCAATACGGTTCGGCGAAGATTTCGCTCAGTGGTTGTCATCATCCATTCGATTCGATTGTTGGGCTATCAGGCTTAACCGGTACGCTGCCGGCGGCACTGTAGCCTGCTGGAAAAGGTGTCTGGTCTACGAATAAGGGCCTGAGTTTCTCACGTGCAGCGGCCGTTCAGGGCTGCATCTTAAGAAGAAATGCTCTATGCTCAACCCAGCCGTGAGGGGAAATTCCAGCCAACTCGTTCCATTAGACTCCAAAAATCCGTCTGGCGGAAGCGGCAGCCTGCTTTTTGGTCTCGATGCAGAGGCGCTGGCGGCGCGGATGGTCGCCGTAGGCGAGCCCGCCTGGCGAGGAAAGCAGTTATCAGAAGCTATTTACCATCAACTGCTTACAAGAGTTAGTGAAATTACTACTTTACCTAAATCGCTGCGCCAGCGGCTGACGGGCGAGGGCTGGGAGGTTGGCCGGCCCCGGATCGCGCAGATCTTCCAGTCAGTGGATAGAACGGAGCGGTATCTGGTCCAATGCCCTGGGCAGGATTCAGAAACCGTGGAAACCGTCTGGATGCCCGAAGGCGACGACGGAGAAAGCGGCGACGGAACTGAACCGGACGATGCAGACCGCGACCGGAACGGGGAAGCAGGGAAAACCTGGCAACGGGCCACCATCTGCGTCTCCAGCCAAGTGGGCTGCGCTGTCAACTGCCAGTTCTGCCTCACCGCCAAACTCGGCCTGCAACGCAACCTGACTGCGGGCGAGATCGCCGGGCAGGTGGTCGCGGTGTTCGAGCGTCACGCCGTCAAGGTGGGCCGCGACCGCGTCAACCTCGTCTTCATGGGCATGGGCGAACCATTCCTCAACTACTCGAACTTCATGGGAGCAGTGCGTCTGCTGGTGGAGGAAGTGGGGCTGAGCCCGCAGCGGATGACCGTGTCGACCTCGGGAATCGTCCCCGGCATCGAGCGGTTTGCCCTGGAGCCTCCGCACCTGCGACCCAAGCTGGCGATCAGCCTGAACGCGCCCAATGATCGGATTCGCGGCGAAATCATGCCCATCAACCGCAAATGGCCCATCGAGGCGGTTATGGATGCGGTGCGCGGTGTGCAACTCCGCAGCCGTGAGCGGATCACCCTCGAATACGTGCTGCTGGGAGGAGTCACCGACCAGCCGGAACACGCCCAGGAAGTAGCCCGCCTGGTGCGCCGCACCGGACTGCCGATCAAGGTCAATTTGATCGCCTGGAACCCCGGTCCCGGCATCGGGTTCGACATGCCAAAACCCGAGGCAGTGGAGGCATTTCGCGCCACGCTGGCCGGTGAGGGCATTCCAGTCTACCTGCGCAAGCCACGCGGCCGTGACATCTATGCGGCCTGCGGGCAATTGAAGCGAACAGTGGAAGGGTAGGGGCTGAGAACGGACGCAGCACAGACGGCTTCCCCACTCCTTCGGATGCTTTCGGAGGGGATGGGGATCGGGAAAATACTTCAAATTTGCGAATTTAAGTTGTTGATAAAATGTTACTTGCTTGTCGGCATGGGCGCGGGTTGCACACTGCCGCAGTCGGGGCCTTTGTAGACCGACACGGAATCCGACGTCCACTCGATTGGCCTGCTGTTCGGGCCCGCCTGCACTGTTCCGACAAAGTGAACGTGGCCCTTGGCGTGATCGGGATCGGACCAGTTGGACTCCACGGTTCCCGTTCCGGTTGTTCTTCCGGTGCAGACCATGCTGGCTGTCATGCCGTTGGCCCTGAGCGCTACGTTGGTCATCTGGCAATCGCCGCGCGACGTGGGCATTGGCGCCCCATACTTGTCGATCATGGCCTGGGTGAGGCAAACCTGCGTGGTGTGCGGACCGCCCCCAAATGGCGAGCCTGGAGGAGCCTGCATCCCCGGGGGCATGGGCGACTGCTGAAACGTCATGGTGGTGGTTGTCTCCCACAGGCCGGGCTTTCTGTTGGCTTGCGCCCAGGCGAAGATAGCTAGACCGAACAAGCAGCAGCCCAACGGGATCCAAACTCGGGTCTGACGCATGATTCCTCCTGTCTTGATCGCGCGAACTCTGGCGCGCCGCTCTACTTTACTGCAAGGCAGGAATCGCGGGAAAGAAAAATCTCCTCAGCCCTGATTGGCCAGCTCACTGCGGCCCAGCGCCAGCAGCGCGCTGGTCACGCGGCCGGCGGCGTGGCGGACCACGCTCTCTTCACTGGCGAAGTCCCCGGTGATGCACCGCACCCCCAGGGCCTGAATCCGGTCCAGGTCGGGGATGATCGGCGCGGCGCCTTCGGCCGCATAGCGAGCCAGCGTCTCGGCCGAAAAGGGCGCGACATTCACGAGCGCACAGTCAAAGATGGGCGCCCGGGTGTGTTCGTAGATACGCTCGATGTGCTCTGAGGCGGTCAACCCCAGACTCTCATTGGACTGGGTCATCAGGTTGCAGATAAAGACGCGCAGCCCTCGTGCGTGGACCAACGCCTCAGGGATTCCATCCACCAGCAGGTTGGTGATGAGCGAGGTGTAGAGCGACCCCGGCCCCACGGTGATCAGGTTGGCTCGCTCGATTGCGTCCAGCGTCTCCTGGAGCGGCGCGGCGTCGGGAGGATCGAGCATCAGTTCGACGATCCGACGGCGGCTGGCGGTGATGTTGGTTTCGCCGCGCACCAGAGAACCGTCGTCCATGCGCGCCACCAGAGTGGCATTCGCGGTGGTTACCGGATAGATACGTCCGCGGGTTGCCAGAATTCTCGATGCCAGTTGGATGGATTGGCCAAAGTCGCCCGTAATCTCAGTCAGCGCGGCCACAAAGAGGTTGCCGAAGTTGTGCCCTCTGAGCCCAGCGCCGGCGCGGAAGCGATGGTTGAAGAGCCGGGTCAGCAGATCCTCTTCTTCACTAAGCGCCACCATGCAGTTGCGCAGGTCGCCGGGGGGCAGCATGTTGAAGTCCTTGCGCAGGCGACCGGAAGAGCCTCCGTCATCAGTGACAGTAACCACGGCAGCCAGATCGGAGATGAGCCCAGGCGCGGCAGCGGATTGGCCAGCCACAGTCACGTGCCGGCGCAGCCCACGCAGCAGCGTGGAGAGACCGGTGCCACCGCCGATGGCCACGACGCGCATGGGGCGAACCGGGTGCGAGGCCTCAGGGAAAGGAGTCGGCTGCGAGAGCAGGTCTTCGTTTGCAGGGGTAGATGAGTTCAAAACACGCCCAGAGTGGATGACAGACCCTACGGGACTTCAGGATACAGCAATTCGGTAAAGCGAGGATCGTCCACCATACTTTGGAAGTCGTTGTCGGCGCGGGCCTGAAGGCGGTTCTTGGGGTTCAGCTCGATAGCTCGGCCCAGATTCCTGAGGCAATCTTGCGTGCGCCCGGTGATCGAATCCAGCACCGCCAGCCCGTAAAACGCATAGTCGGCCTCAGGATAATCGGCGAGAATGTTGCTGAACTGCTCGCGCGCTTCCTCGTAATACCCCGTGTTCAACTGCGAGACGGCGTAGTCGTAGTGCTCCTCGGGCGAGGCGAAGACCAGATTTGGCTTCTCCAGTTGCCGCTGGCAGGTGTGGATATACATCTGGCAGCGTTCCTTGATCTCTGGAGGCGCCTCGGTAAGCAGTTTTTCAAAGGTGACAAGCGCCTTCTCATACTTGCCCTGTTGTAGCAGTTGCACCGCGGCCTGGTAGTGCTGAAAGGCGGGTGTGCCGGAGTGGCTGCCTTGTTTGGCAGCGGTTGCGAGTGTTTTCTTGCGGCTCGGCGCCGCGGATCGGGCCTCTTGCATCATGGGTTTGCCGGGAGCGCTCATTTCCTCAAGACCGGTTCTGCCGCATTGCTGACAGCCAGAAACCTGCGCTTGCCGATTGTGTCGCTCAGGCCCTCTTTATACGCATAACCCCGGGTTACGTCAATGGGTCGTCCCGAAACGCGCGAGTTATCTCCTCGACTCCAGGGAGGGCTTGCGGTAAACAGCCGGGTTGAGAGACGGATCGTTATACATCTTTAACTGCCGGTAAAGCTTGAACCGTCGTGTCCCTTTGAGCGTTTCTTGCCACAAACCATCCAGGCAGGCGGCAAGGTCCGCGCGCTGCTCCTCCAAGATGCGCAGCCGCTCGCGATTGCGCGCGGCATGGCCGGGGGGCGCGTCCGCGCGTTCGGCCTCTTCCCGCGTGTGATAGATCTTCAGCGCCAGGATCGAGAGCCGGTCGATGATCAGCCCCGGAGACTCAGAGTGCAGCGGGGCCTCGGTATTCGGCAAGCCCTGGGTTTCAAGCCATTCAAGCAACGCGCGATCCAGTTCCTCGGCGAGGTCGTTGCGCCGCTGGTTGGTGGTATCTACGCAGCGCTTTACTCGGGCCAGTTCCGCATCGCTTGCACCGGGCGCCCGCGCCTCGTCTTCGATATGCCATAGGTCGAAGTTGGCGCCGTGCTGGCGTGCGACCAGGCCAAGCCATGTGCCTTCCACTCTCTCACCGGCGGGCGGAGCTGGTGCCTGCGAACCGGGTTGGTGAGGCACAGTGTGCCAGATGGCCGTCAACTCGTTGTGCAGCTTGACAATGTCTGTTGCGGAAAGCATGGTGGAGGGTCCCTGACGCAGCGCAAACGGCTGCGCTTGCAGCGTCTATGGTAGAACTATCCTCATCTGGGGTCCAACGGGAGGTCGATGGACTTGAGCATCGAGCGGTTTCTTTGCCTTGCCAGTTACGAAAAAGGGCATGACTTCCTGCGCCAGTGCGCTGAGATGGGCGTTCGACCCACACTGCTGACCCTGGACAAGCTGCGCGACGCGGGTTGGCCGCGCGATGTGCTGGAAGAGGTGGTCACCATGCCCTCCGGACTGGCCCTGGAGCAGATTCTCAACACCGTCTGCTGGATGGCGCGGGGCCGGCGTTTTGACCGAATCGTTGCCTTGGACGAGTTCGACCAGGGGACCGCAGGCCAGATTCGCGAGCATATGCGCATCCCCGGCATGGGCATCACCACCGCGGCCTATTACCGTGACAAGCTGGCCATGCGCATCGGGGCCAGGGAGGCCGGTTTTCTGGTTCCGGAGTTTTGCCGGGTGCTCAACTATGACGAGCTGCGCGCCTACATGGATCGTGTCCCGCCGCCATGGCTGCTCAAGCCCCGTTCTGAGGCTTCATCGGTGGGCATTCGCAAAATTGAGGAGCCGGAGCAACTGTGGCGCGCTCTTGACGATCTGGGTGACCGCCAGAGCCACTTCCTGCTCGAGCAATTTGTGCCCGGCGACATTTTCCACGTGGACTCGATCCTCAGTGAGCGCAAGGTCGTGCTTTCTCTGGTGCACCAATACGGTCGTCCGCCCATGCAGCTCATGCACTCCGGCGGCGTGTTCACCACCCGCACCGTGGACCGCGCCAGCCGCGACTGGATGGAACTGACCAGCATGAATGCCAGCCTCGCTCCCTCGCTGGGCATGGCGCGCGGCGTCACTCACGCCGAGTACATCCGCGCCCACGCCGATGGCCGCTACTACTTCCTTGAGATTGCGGCCCGCGTAGGAGGAGCCTTCATCGCCGATCTCGTCGAGGCCTCCACCGGCGTCAATCTCTGGAGGGAGTGGGCGCGGCTCGAGGTCGGGCACCTCCGCGAAGAGCCGTATTTCCCGCCGCCCGCGCGCGAGGACTACGCCGGAAGCGTCCTGTGCCTGGCCCAGACCGCCGAGCCGGACACCTCGGCCTTCAACGACGCGGAGATCGTCCTGCGCGTGAAGAAGCATCACCACGCCGGTCTCCTGGTGCGTTCCGACAATCCCGAACGGGTGCGTCAGTTGCTGGAGCAATACAGCGCCGAGTTTGCACGGCTGTTTCTGGCCGCACTGCCACCCCTTGAACGGCTCACGCCGGAGTAAGGGCGGACGCAACTGGCAGTCTGTGTCCGGTCAACGGCTTGTCACAACGGATAACCGAGTGTGGCAACTACAATGGCTTCGGGAGCAAGCATGGAAAGCAAGGGTCAATCTCCGCATCGGCGGTGGAATCCGCTGCGGCAATCGTGGGTGTTGGTTTCGCCGCATCGTACACAACGCCCGTGGCAGGGCGAAGTAGGGCAGAAGGCCGCGCCTTCAGGGGTCTCCTACGATCCGCAATGTTACTTATGCCCCGGCAACCACCGCGCGGGCGGGGCGGTGAACCCGGCGTACGATGGCATTTTTTCCTTTGTAAACGATTACGCAGCCTTGTTGCCCGACTCGACCGCTGTCCCCGATGCGCCTGTTTCACCGCTGCTTGTGGCCGAACCCGCACGCGGCCTTTGCAAGGTGCTCTGCTACCACCCGGACCACAGCCTGACCCTGGCCCGCATGACCCGTGAGGAGATTCGTCCCGTCGTCGATGCGTGGACTCAGCAAACCCTCGAGATCGGCGGCCTGGATTGGATTCAGTACGTGCAGATCTTTGAAAATCGCGGCTCCATGATGGGCGCCAGCAATCCCCATCCGCACGGCCAGATCTGGTCCACTGACTTTATCCCCGACGAACCTGCCATGGAGACCGCCTCCCAGCGCGAACACCTCGCCCGCACCGGCCACTGCCTGCTCTGCGATTATCTTGAGGCCGAGCACGCCGCCGCAGGCGACCGGGGCCGCATCGTCTTCGAAAACGAGTATTTCTCGGCTTTTGTCCCGTGGTGGGCAGTTTGGCCCTTTGAAGTGCTTCTGGTTTCACGCCGCCATCTGGGGACGATGCCGGAATTTACCAGCGAGGAACGGGACGGCCTGGCCGACGCGCTCAAGCGCCTGACCACCCGCTTCGACAATCTTTTTGAAACCAGCTTCCCCTACACCATGGGCTTTCACCAGTCGCCTACGGATGGGCAGACCCACCCAGAGTGGCATTTCCACGCCCATTTCTATCCGCCGCTGCTGCGCTCGGCCACAGTCCGCAAATTCATGGTGGGCTTTGAGATGCTTGGCATGCCCCAGCGGGATATCACCCCCGAGGACGCCGCGCAGCGGCTGCGCGCCTGCCCAGAAGAGCATTTCTGGCCAAGGCTCTGACTTTGGATTGAGGGTTTCTACAGGACAGAGGGGAAGAAATCCGCGACCGGGAGGGATGGTGAGCTCGCTGGGATTCGAACCCAGGACCCACGCCTTAAAAGGGCGTTGCTCTACCTACTGAGCTACGAGCTCTCACCAACTACAACTTATTTAGAATCAATACGTTGTAGCGTATCAATTTTGGCTTTATGCAACTTTCTGGCGCTGGCAGCCACTTTGGATTGAAACCGACCCAATGCGCACCAGTTTCTGCACTGTCTTCAAGTCTATCCTAGCCATCCCCAGACGGCCAGCATGGTGAGGTTTCGCCGACTGCGGCAATCGAGCTGACTTTATCCCTATTGCAATTGCACGTTGAAGGTAGCGTGGCAACGCACACTCGGCTTGAACTCCACCATCTCCTCTTTATCGCCCTTGCTGATGTGGATAAACATTGGCTTCTTCAGAGCCTCCGGCAGCTTTGTAATCCTCACTTGCCCGTCGGATCCCGTAAAGGCTTCGAGATCGAGTTTTTTCACGCCAAGCATGCCGTACTGGATGCGCGTGTTGATCTTTGCGGCGTAGACGGGTTTGGAGTCGGCTCCGGTTACGATAATCAGCGCGGAGCAGCTACCCAGATCCGCCGATATTTCCGCGGGCACAACTGCCTCCGCTGTGCTTTGGGCGCTGCCGGAACGGGGACAATATACCAGGAGACTTAACAGAACCAAGATGGACAACCAAAGGTTACGCATGGTTTTGAGTATATCGCTGGCCGTATGTGCGCTGCGAACCCGGCGATGCGTGCGCTATCCCAGTTTTCAGGATCGAGACTTGGGGCAACCCATTTTCGTGCTCTATTTTTGAGGTTGAGATCCAGGCCACACGCCGTTTCCACGACACATCTCCGCGAAGCGGTATCCTAGGCGCATATGTGCATGCAAGGACGTGCCACGTGTTTGCTTTTGTGCCCTCTTCTCTGCCCTCTGCAGGCCGCGAATGGCATCGCACAATCACCCCAGGCCTCTCAAGACAATGCTCTTCCGTACACTCTTCGGATTCCCGTCGATGAGGTCAGTCTCACCTTCCACGCATTTGACGCCAACGGCGCGCCGCTAACTCACTTGACACCTAACGACCTGCATCTCTGAGATGAAGGAAAGCCTCAGAGCCGCATCGTCATGTTTGAGTCCTACGAAAATCTTCCGATTCGCGTTGGTTTCCTCGTCGATGCAAGTGCTTCCATGCTGGGATATACCGACAGCGACCATGCCATCGTTCAACTCTATGCATCCCACCTATTTCGTAAAGGAGTCGACCGCGGGTTCGTGATGCAGTTCGATATGGAGCCCGCCATTACCCAGAAGTGGACTAACAGCGCCAACAGCATCGTCGCCGGAGCCGCTGCCGTTAGAAGGCGGGGAGACCATCTGCCGATAACTCGATTTTCGACTCCTTGTATATCGCCTGTTGTGACCAATGGTCAGAAGATGGTGGCGAGGTGACCGGTAACTTCATTCTCCTTTTCAGTGACGGCGTAGACGACGACAGTCATGTCTTTCTGAGCGAAGCCGTGGATATGTGCCAGCGAACGCGCACTTCGATCTATGCAATCACCTACGACCACAAGTCTCCATTCTCGGACGGACAAAGAACACTCGAGGATTTGGCGCACAAAACTGGCGGCCGTGTTTTTTATAATCCGCAAGGGTACTGGCTTTGGGAAGATCTGCAAATAATCGAGGCGGAGCAGAGGAACCAGTACCGCCTTATTTACAAGCCGTCCGACTTCAAAGCCACCGGAGAGTTCCACCGCATCAAGCTCGGTTGCTCCGTCAAGCGGGCGAAGATCATTGCTCGTTCGGGATATTACGCGTTTGCCAGGCCATAGCCCCATAAACCGGACAGATGTTTGCGCGAACCACTGTGTCGATTGATGAGAGCAGACCTCTTCTTGAACCGAATCATGAGCGGGGTGGTGTCTTGGACACTGTTGTCCTTTGCTTCCCAACCGGTTTCGTTTTCATCGAGTCCGAAGATGGCTTGCAGAAGTGTGTGACTCCGTCTATTGTGGTTTGCATCTTCCATAACCGGGTGCAACCGTGTCTTCTTTCTATTCCCGTTCTCAACTTGCCATTCTGCTCTTCGCCGTATGCGGATTTCCCGCGACGCAGGTTTGCCTTGCCCAGCAAGCTGTCGAGCCTTGGAAAGCTCCCCATTTTTCGCTGGAGCCCAAGATCCTGTACGAAGCTGCATCGGCGGTAACCGCTGAGGATGGAACAAATGTGACCTTGCTCGAGGATGATGAGAGTTACAGCTTCGACGAGGCCGGGCGCATCCGTCACGTTGGGTATGTGATTTACAAGGTGCTGACCCAGAAGGGCGCCGAGGGGTGGGATTCTATCTCAGTGGGTTGGGAGCCCTGGCACGAGGCTCGTCCGGAAATCCGCGTGCGGGTCATCTCCCCGGACTTCTCAGAGCATGTGCTCGACCCGAAGTCCATTACCGAAGGACCTGCACGCGGCGGCGACTACAAGACCTACAGCGACGGCAAGCGGGTGCGCGCGCCCTTTCCGGCCATCGCTCCCGGCGTGGTGGTCGAGGAAGAGTATGTGGAGCAGGAGACCGCGCCCTTTTTCGCTCCAGGCCACGTGGGCTGGATCACCTTTGGCCGGGAACGGACTCCTGTGGCGCATAGTCTACTGGTGTTTGACACGCCAGCCGCCTTGCCACTCCGTACCGGCACTCTGCTGTTGCCGGACCTGAAGCCGGTGCGCACCGAGGCCAATGGACGAGTGACACTCGTATTCGACCTGGGCCGGCTGGAGGGCGTGGAACCGCACGATCCCAATCTTCCCCCGGAGGTGGCTCGCTATCCCGAGGTGCGCTACTCCACCGGTCCGTCGTGGCAGGCGATTGCCTCAGAATACGCAAAAATCGTAGACAGCAGCTCCAATCCAGGTGCCGTGCAGGCAATCGTGGACAAGCTGATCGCGGGCAAGACCACGATCGCGGAAAAAGAAGCCGCGATTCTGGACTACCTGGACCGCGAGGTCCGCTATACCGGCATCGAGTTCGGAGAAGCGTCCATTGTGCCGCACGATTCCGCCGATACTCTGAACAAGAAATATGGCGACTGCAAGGATAAGGCGACTCTGCTTGTGACCATGCTGCGCGCCGCCGGCATTCCGGCCTATGTGGCGCTGCTGAATGTTGAATCGCGAATGGATGTGCCCGCTGAACTGCCAGGAATGGGTCTGTTCGATCACGCCATCGTTTACGTGCCCGCTGGTCCCAGGCAAAAGAACTCCGCGCAGGCCGCCTCGGCTTTGTGGATTGACGCCACGGACCGCTACGCCCGGCTGGGACAATTGCCGATCAATGATCAGGGCCGCCTGGCGCTGATCGCGCGCCCTGACACCAAGGCCCTGGAAAAGATTCCCGAGTCCACGTCAACGGAAAATGTGCTGTTCGAGATTCGCGAGATTGCGCTGAGTGAGAATGGCCCCGCGGCCGTTACTGAGAGAAGCCAGCCAAAGGGCGTCTTCGAGCCGCGCTACCGCTCCTACTATGCGGACAAACCCGACAAGGAGACCCGCGATAACCTTACCGCTTATGTCAAGTCGCAATACGTGGCCGAGACGCTGAGCAATGTGGAGCGCACCGATCCCGCCGATCTGTCGAAGCAATTCGAACTGACGCTGGCCTGCGAAAAGGCCAGGCGCGGCTACACCGACCTGGACAGCGCGGTGGCGGCCATCCGTGTAGACGGGCTCTTTGCGCATCTGCCTGACGACCTGAAGAAGAAAGAAGATACCGAGGAGAAAAAGAAGGCCTCACAGGAGAAAGACAAGCCGAAAAAGCCCCGGACGGACGACTGGGAGCTGGTCGAACCTTTTTCTACCGAGTGGCGCTACCGGATTGTGCCGCCGGTGGGTTTTGTACCCAAGGAGTTGCCCAAGGACGCAAAAATTCCCATTGGCCCTGCGCTCCTGACCGAAGAGTTTTCAACCGATAAGGACGGCGCCGTTCAGGCGCACCTGACTTTCGACTCGGTCAAGCGGCGCTACACGGTGGCCGAGGCCAAGTTGATGAGCAGCACCATCGCCGATCTGATCAAGGGGCCGGCGATTCTGGTGAACTTTGAGCCCAAGGGCGAAGCGCTGCTGCACGAAGGCAAGGTAAAGGAGGCACTGGCCAGCTATCGCAACCTGGTGGCGCTGCACCCCAACGAGGCGGTGCACCACTTGCAGGTTGCCGAGGTGCTGTTGGAGGCCGGGATGGGCGAGGCGGCGCGGGCCGAGGCTCGGCAGGCTGTCAAGCTCGAACCCAACTCCGCGCTGGCCGAAAAGACGCTTGCGCAGATTCTGAAGCACGACCTGGTAGGCCGCAGCATGCGCGCCGGCAGCGACCTGAACGGCGCGGTGGAAGCCTATCGCGCGGCCATCAAGCTGGATGCGGATGACCACAGTACACAAGGCGACCTGGCAATTCTGCTGGAATATGACCCGGTGGGACGGCGCTACAGCGGCCAATCCAAAATGAAGGAATCCATCGCCGAGTACCAGAATCTGGGCCAGGACAAGCTGGAAGACCTGGGCTTGACCAACAATCTGGCCTTTGCTCTCTTTTATGGCGGAGACTTCGCCGAAGCCTCAAAGGCCGCTCAGGCCTTGAGTTCAGAGCCGAGAGCGCTGATTGCGGCCAGTGAAGCCATGCTCCACGGCAGCCAGGCCGGGCTGGCCGAGGCGAACAAGCGGTCAAGCAGCGCCGATGCCTTCAAGGAGACGGCGCGCACTGCGGGCGACATGCTGATGAATATCCGGCAATATCAGCAGGCCGCGGATTTTCTGGAGGCGGGCGCTGCGGGTGACAACGCCGCCGAAACCATGGGCCGGGCCGCCGCGCTCCGCAAAGCGCAACACCACGAGGAAATGCACTTTGCCAACACTCCTGCCGACCTGGTGAAACGCGCCGTTCTGTTCCAAATGGATCAGGACCTGACCATGGCCAAACTGGAAGCCCTCTCCAGCCGGAATGCGCTGGCCGTGATGAAGAATGAGGACCCCGATGATGTGAAAAAGACCCTGGAAGCCGGCAAGCGGTTGAACAGCCAGTTGGCACGCCAGGATAGCTCGCTGGACGTGACCATCGACATTCTGATGCAGGCGGTCGAACCCAAGGGGGACGGCAACGACACCACCGGCTACAGAGAAAAAATTCAAATGCCCGGCGGCCCGAGCCTCACCTTCTTTGTGGTCAAGGAGGACGGGGAATACAAAGTGCTCGACACGAGCGACAAGCCGAATTCCATCGCTCTCGAAATGCTGGACCGGATCAAGGCCGGAGATTTGCAGGGAGCCAAGGTGCTTCTGGACTGGCTACGAGAAGACCAGCACCTGGAAGGTGGCGACGATCCTTTCGGCGGCCCTGTGTTTCCACGATTCTGGAATAAGGGCCAGAGCGCCGACGCGCGCAAGATGAAACTCGCTGCCGCCGCCATTCTCACGGGCACCAAATCCACGGCGGCTCAAGGTGTCGCGCTGCTTGAAGAGGCACTGAAGGACGCGGTCGCGGAACGGGAAAAGACCAATATCCTGCTGGCGCTGGCGGAGGGATACTCGCTCCAGGATCACTATGCCAAGCTGCACGAGGTTGCCGCAGCGCTGCTCAAGCAGGAACCTGAGTCCAAATCAGCCTTTATGGAAAATGAGCAGGCGCTACTGGGGCTGGGACGCTATGACGAGGTCATCAGCCTGGCGGACGAGCGGCTCAAGCTGCTCGACGGCGATTCCGACGCTCTGCGCATGAAGGTGGAGACCGAAGCCAACCGTGGCAACTTCGCGGCTGCCATTGCACTGGCACGCAAGATGGTGGATCAGGGCAAGCAGGATGCCGAGGTGTTCAATGAGATTGCCTGGTTTGCCCTGTTCACGGGCAAGGTGGAGGACGCCGATATCGCCGCCGCCATCAAGGCCACTCAGCTGGCGAACGACAATCCGCATATTCTGCATACCCTCGCATGTCTCTATGTCGAAGTCGGTAAAACCAAAGAAGCTCGCGATCTGCTTCTCCGCAGCATGGACGATCTCGACCTGGACCAACCAGACGATGACTACTGGTATGCTTTCGGCCGCATCGCTGAACAGTACGGCGAGAAGGATACCGCCATTGCCGACTATCGCAAGCTGGAAAAACCCAAAGAAATCCTGGCTGTCCCCATCTCCAGCTACCGGCTGGCGCAAACGCGGCTCAAGGTGCTGGGTGCGGCTGGCGGAGGAACCGGAAAATAGACAATTGCGCAACTTGGATTCACGGATTCAGTTGAGACAAGTGTTCACCGGTTGAAGAATGCTTTGGCGTTCCTGCTACCCATTGCCACATTCTGTAACGAATCGTCGGCTTGCGTCTTTATCCGATTCATGACACTCGTTCGGTGGTCGGTGCGACGGCCAAGTTCGGAGCAGCGGCGCTTGCGATGGGAACAACCGTGAAGCTGGTGCGTGCGCTGCTTTACACCCGCCGCAGCGGCTTGTGCATCGGGACCACCTGAACCGTGACGTCGCGGACTTCAGAGAGGAAGCGGTTGAGCACCGAGCCGCGCAACAGAATATCAAAGCGGGAGCGCGCCGACTGCCCAAAGACCACGTGCGAAATGCTCTCCTGTTGCGCAAAGCGGATGAGGGCGTCGGAGACGTTGCGGTCAACCAGATTCACCACCTGCGCGCCCAGGTCGCGGGCCATGCGCTGGTACTCCTCCAGCCTGTGGAAGGCCTCGGGGTCACTGTGGCCTTTGTCGTCCGGACGGGTGACGTATACGGCGTACCAGTTGCTAGCCAGGCGGCCGGCAACGCGGGCGCCCACACGCAGCAGCCGCTCGGTCCCCGGCCGCGTGCTCAGGCACACCATTACCTTTTCAGGAATCGGCGCCTGTTCCAGTCCCTGTGTGCGGCGGTATTCGGCGGCGCGGTTGCCAACCTGCTCGGCAGTCGTGCGCAGGGCCAGCTCGCGCAGCATGTTCAGGTTGCCCTTACGGAAAAAGTTGGCCAGCGATTGCTCCACCTTCTCCGCGGCATAGATTTTGCCCTGGCGCAGTCGCGATCGCAGTTCGTCCACGGTCACATCCACGTTCACCACCTCGTCAGCGCGCTTGAGGAAGTTGTCCGGAATGGTCTCGCGAATGGTGGTGTTTGCCGAGCGGCTTACTGCGTCGTTCAACGTTTCAAGGTGCTGGATGTTCACCGCCGTCATCACGTTGATGCCGGCTTCCAACAGCTCCAGCACATCCTCGTAGCGCTTGCGGTTCTTGCTGCCGGGCACGTTGGTGTGCGCCAGCTCGTCCACCACTACGGTGTGAGGATGCCGGGCCAGGATGGCATCCACGTCCATCTCTTTCAGATTCACGCCGCGGTAGGGAATCACGCGCTGGGGCACGATCTCCAGGTCGCGGATGCGGGACTCGGTCTCCTTGCGCCCGTGCGACTCCACCAGTCCGATGACCACATCCACGTCCTGCTGGTGCTTCATCAGATAGGCATCGTTGAGCATGTGGTAGGTTTTGCCCACGCCAGGCGCGGCCCCGATGTAGATGCGCAGCTTGGCCGGTTCCTGCTGGTTTTCCAGTTTGATCTCGGCCATCGTTCAGCCCACCTCTACGGGGTGACGGACCACTTCTACCCTCGCCACGGGCAGCGTGAACCGGAAAGTGGTTCCGTGTCCCAGGCGGCTCTCTACGGCAATCTGACCGCCCAGCGATTCAACCAGCCGACGCGCCAGGGCCAGACCCAGCCCGGAGCCGCTCTCTGAAAATGCATTGAAGCGGTCGAAGATGGTGCTCAGCCTCTCCGCCTCAATGCCGCGCCCGGTGTCGCGTACCGTGAACTGCACAAAATCCTTGATCTCCTCGGCGGCCAGCAGGATTTCGCCCTCGGCCGGCGTATAGCGAAGTGCGTTTGACAGAAGGTTGTCAAGGATCGAGCGCAACGCCCGCCGGTCAGCCTGCACAACGGCCAAGTCCGCGTAAGCCCGAACCTCCATGCGGATATGCTTCTGCGCTGCCTCTTCGCAAAACCGGTCCCTGGCCTCGGCCAGCGCTTGCTGTGGGCGCAGCCGTTCCAACTTCAATTCGCGTTTGCCGGTGTCCAGTTCAGCTACTTCGATCAGGTCGCCCATCAGGTCGTCCAGTTTTTCAGCCTCGGTGCTGGCCGCAGCCGTCAGTTCCGCTTGCAGAGGCAGCAACTCCCCGCCGAAGCCCTGGCCCAGTGCATAAAGCCCGCGGCGCAACCGCAACAGCGGATCGCGCAGTTTGCGGCTCGCCACGGTGATGAACTGCGTTTTGAAGCGGTCGGTATCCTGCAGGCTGGTCACGTCTTCCAGCGTGGTCACCGTGCCCAGCAGCCGCCCATCTGAGTCGCGCATCGGCGTGGTGCGCAGGCGGTAACTGCGTTCCTGTTTGCCGATGCGCATAGGCAACATCGACGCTTCATCCTCCGCGGCCACCGCCTTCTGCATCGAAACGGCATCGCGGATGGCGCTCAGAATCTTATCTCCGCCGGGGGTATTGGTCAGCGCCATGCGGTCACCGGCGGCTTCGCCCAGCAACTCGGCCGCGGCCTGGTTCACCTTGAGCACGTGCCCTTTGCCGTCGGTCACGATGATCGGCTCGAAGATCGATTGCAGCACCGCGTCAGAGAGTTGAAACTCCATCTGGCGCCGTCCGGCCTCTGAGTCGCGCAACTCGCGCAGGCGCACCGCCAGCCGGTTCAGCTCCACGGCAATTATGCCGAAGGCGTCCCGGCTGCTCCACTCCACCCGGTGCTCCAGGTTGCCCTGTGCGATCCGGCGCGCATCCCGGGCCACCATGCGGATGGGCCGCAGCACAAAATAGACCGTCCCCAGCTCAACCAGCAGCACAGCCAGCACAAACCCCCAGGCCAGCCCCGACTGCCCTGCCGCCGCCAAGGCATGGCGCGTGGCTACCACCAGCCCCACCGTGAGGCTGGCGATCAGCACACAGCCGAGAATCAGTCGCTGCGAGAGGTTCAGCATGGCCCGATCTCCATAACGGTAAAGGGTAACTCACCCATTTTCGCGGAAACAGCTCCAACGCGCAAAGTGAATGCGCGGTAACAGGGTGCAGGAAAGGCAGAGGAAAGACAAAATCGGCGACAAGCAAGACAGCGATCCCTGGTTTCTATTCCCTGTTTTTACGGTATCTGGCAGACCGCCAGACTGCCATTGTGCCAGCGGCAAGCCAGTCCCGCAGGCTGCGGGTAGCTTACCAGCACCCAGTCCACACCAAACTCAGTCTTCAGCCGCTCGAAATCCGCCAACTGGAAGTGAGGCCAGCCTTCCTGAGCCTCCAACTGCTGCTTCCACGCCGGGCCCAACCCGGGAACCTTGGTGATTACGGCGGTGTCTTTGACGGCATCGGCCAACTGGCTGCGTTCGGCCAAAGCCCTGAAGCTGTGAAAGTCCTCGCCCTGCGCGGCCATGTATTGGGGGTCCAGAGCGAAGTACGCGTCTTCAGGCGTATTGTGCTTAATCCAATCGAAGGCTTGCAGCCATGGACTGACAGGCGTACCGAAGGGGAGTTCAATGTGCTCGCTTGCCGGAAAGAGTTGCTCCTGCGCCAGGCACATTCCGCCGTTGGCCACCAGCAGGAAGACGGCCCAGCGCCAGACCCTCGTCTTCAGCACATACCGGCCCAGGTAGGCGCCGCCAACCAGCGCCATGAAGACATAAACCAGTTGCAGGTAACGCATGGGTTCCAGCGCGCTGAAGACGATCAGTGCCCTGGGGCCGAGAAGGACCATCGCCAATGCCTGTTGGAAGACGCCATAGATGAAAATGGCCGTTGCGAATCGGGACAGGTTGGTTTCGCCGCGTTTGCGGGCGATGCGAGCAACAAGCCAGAACAGCGCCAGTGGCGCGATGGCGCCGACCCATTCGTACCACTTCCATTGGTAGAGACGGAACCAGTGTCTGCTGTGCAATGCCTCCATCCAGGCCGGCGTGGGAGGCTCGAAAAACCATCCGAAGGGAAGCATCGCCACAACCGGAGCGGCTCCCTCTGGAACCAGTCGAGTGCGCAGCGAACGAAACCCTACATGAACGGGCTCGCTGAGCGTCAGCGTCAGCACGAAGCAGAACGAAATGCCGAAAACCCCCATCAGCGGGTGCAGCAACACCGCGAGCCCTGCAAGCGGCACGGCCTGCCAGCGTTTCCGGGCCAGAATGCGCGAGACGCCAAACAGGATCAGAGCCGTGGCCGGGTTGCGCGGGTGCAGATACTGGTCCATGAGGAACAGCGCAGTCCCAGCCACCGGCAGGGTCAACATGGCTGCCACCATGGCAACTCCCGCCCATCGAGCCGCGGCTCCATCAAAGAGCTTGCGGACAATGCTCCAACAGGCCCATAGCACCAGCAAAATAGAGGTCAACTGCCACAGCATTTCCGCCCAGGGCAATGGAGTCCCGGTCAAACGCACAAAGTGTGCCATCCACGTGTCAAAGGTGCTGTTCCGCATCTGCAACTGAAAGAATGCCGCGTTGTGGGGGAAGAGATTGGGATTCAAATCCGCTTTAACCGCCGTCAGATAAACGCCGTCATCTTCCGCGCCGGGATGATAGCCCATGACCAGAAAACCAAGCGCAGTCAACAGCAGAATCGGCAGGAATTCACGAAATATACGGTTACGGCTCAAACTGGAGATTCTCCACTCCTCAGGTCATCGCGTCTTACCAAGAGAACGCTTTAGTCGCGGTATGTTCCTGGCGAAGCTTTCGCCATGATAGCAGTCTGTCTGGATTAGACGGCGACCTGGCAACTCAAGATGACCTTGCACGGCGATGCAGGCCGCGCAGCAGATGCCACGGAGATCTGTCTGTCGCCCCAAGCCGCGGCCTGGAGAAATGCCGATTGTACCGAGCATGAGATAAAATCATGCAATATGTCGTCAGTGGCCGGGGTAATTTCACCGCTGCCCGCCGCAGGGCAGGTCGAACGCGCGCAGGAAAAGCTTGCGCTGGTGATTCCCACACTCTGCGAAGCGGAAAACATCAGCGGCTTGCTCGATCATGTCCGCGCCGTGCTTGATCCCCTGAATACCCCCTACGAGATCCTCGTTGTGGATGACGACAGCCACGATGGTACCGGCGAACTGGTTTCGGTCATCTCCCAGCAAGACCCGCGCGTGCGTCTTCTGGTGCGCAAAGGGGAGCGGGGATTGTCCGGGGCCATTCTTCATGGCTGGCAGAACACCGACGCTTCGATTCTCGGCGTGATGGACGCCGATCTGCAGCACCCTCCTGAGCTGTTGCCGCAGTTACTTGCGGCCATCCAGGCGGGACAGGACCTTGCGATCGGCAGCCGCTATACCCCAGGCGGCGGCGTGGGCGGATGGAATCCGGCCAGAAAGTTTCTGTCTACCGCAGCCGTATGGGCCACTTGGCCGCTACAAAGGCGTCCGATCCGGGCAAAAGACCCCATGTCCGGCTTCTTCATGCTCCGCCGCGATTGCCTGCAAGAGATTCCATTCCAGCGCGACGGCTTCAAGCTGCTGCTCGATATTCTGGTGCGCGGCCACATCCGATCGGTCGCGGAGGTTCCGTTCGCCTTCGGTTGCCGTTACCGCGGAGCCAGCAAAGCCAACTTCAAGGTTGCCTGGGATTACGCGCTTCTGTTGGCCAGGCTCTACGCTGCAAGACTCGGGTTTGCGCGGAGAGCCTGATTCGGGTCAGGGCCCACGAGGTAGTGGGTAGCTTCCGAGTTGGCGACCATCCGGGCGCGACCTTCATCCTAGACCCTGCGGCGTTTGCAGGGAGTAATCCGGCCAGCTATGCCATGGCAGCAGTGCCTTTTGTCGTAATCCAAAAATTGGTGTGTTGCAGAAGGGTTTTTTACGCCCTTCTTACCATCCCCTTACCGACTGGTAAAGCGACCTCGCTCGAGGGCAAGGGAGAACAGATATTTATCGGCGCTGAGGAGAGTTGGATTTGACGTGGCGCTTCCAATTTGCCTTGGCCAATTTCCTGACTGCTGATCGGCTGCTCTGTTAATCCTCACGCAGCAGGATGATGGGATCTACCCCAAGTGCCCTTTGGGCTGGAATCCACGCCGCGACCAGCCCGAGCGCGAGCATCGTGAGCACCACACCGCCCAGCACTAGCGGGTCTTTCGGTCCCGCCTCGTACACGATGTACGACAGTAACTTCGTGGCTAGCAGGCCAAGCGCCAGTCCCGCCGCCGAGCCCACTGAAAGCAACACGAAAACCCGCCCCAGCGCCGCCCGCAGAACTCCCTTCCGCTTCGCGCCGAGCGCCATGCGAATCCCTATCTCGCGCAGCCGCTTGCTCACAGAATAGGAGGCCATGCCGAAGATTCCCGTCACCGCCAGCATTGCGCCAAGCAGCCCGAGCGCGCCCAGAGCCACCGTGGCAACCCGCGGGGCAAACAAGGCTGTACCCATCTCCTCGCTCCAGGTCCTCACTGTAAAAGGCAACCCCGGATCCAGCTGATGCAGCGCAGGCTGCAGCGCCTTTGCAACCTCCTCTGGATCGCGGCTCGACCGCACGAGGAGCCACGTGTCACTCGAATGCTGCTGGAGATGGGAGAAGAACATGGCCGGCCATTGATCCTCGGTCAGCGTCCGGTACTTCCCGTCTTCCACCACGCCCACCACTTCCGCGCGCGTTCCGCTCCAGAACTTGAAATGCCCTCCGATGGCCTGGTCCACTGAACCAAATACCTTCAGCGCAAACTGCCGATTCACAAGGGCTACTTTCGGCGTCTTGCCGTTGTCCTGCAGTGTCAGGTTTCTTCCCGCCAGCAGCCTCGTACCCGCGGCTTCTAGGTAGCCCGGCGAAATGTTGTAGTTCATGGCGTCCGCCAACCCATTCTTGGGACGGAAATCGGTCGTGCTGTCGGCGAAGACACGCGAGTCGCCAGCGCCCAGGCTCAACGGCAGGGCGTTCGTGTAGCCCACAGCCGTCACGCCGGGAATGGCCGCTGCCGCATCCAACATGCGCTGCTGCATCTGCGGCAATTGATCTTCGGTGTAGCCCGCCAAGTTCAGGTTGGTATCTACCAGCATCACGTTCTGGGGAACAAAGCCGAAACTGCTGTGCAGCGAGCGCGCGAGTCCGCGCACTGCCACCAGCGAAGACGTCACCAGCACCGCGCAAATCGCGATCTGCACGGCCAGCAGAACATCCCGCGCCGTGAACCGCTGGCACCCCGCCGTGCTGCTCATCCCGGTTCGAATCGCCTGCCACGGATCAGCCCGCATCACCTGCCGAACCGGCACCAACCCGAACAGCAGACCGCTGGCCAGCGCCAGCAGCAGCGCCACGCTGTAGGTGGACGCGTCTGGATTCACCGGTATATTGATGGGTATATCCGGAATGGGCTGCCACCCACTCAGCACTTGCAGAGTCATCACGCCCCCGGCGAGCCCCAGCGCGCCACCGGCCAGCGAAACCAGCGCAGTCTCCGTAAGCATCTGCCTCAGGATCGACCCGCGCGGCGACCCCAGCGCCAGCCGCAGTGCTGTCTCCTTCGCACGGTCCGCCGACCGCGCCGCAAACAGGCTTCCCAAGTTGGCGCACGCCGCCAGCAGAATCAGGCCCGCCAGCAGCATCAAGCCCGCCATGAACGCCCGCGCCGGCCCACCCAGCATGTCGCCAATAAGCCCTGGGCGAGCCAAGGTGAACTTTACGCCCTCATCGTCCGTGGGATAGGTCTTGGACAGCCACGCACCAACAGAATTGAGATCCGCCGCCGCTTGCGCCGCCGTCACCCCCGGCTTTAGCCGTCCAACGACAAATCCCGAGTGATTACCGCGGTTCAGTGTATCGGCGCTTCGGACAAGAGGCTCCTCGACCATCGGAATCCACATTGCCGGCGCAAAGAACAATTCCGTTCCCCGAAACGTTGGCGGCGCCACACCAATGATCGTGAGCGGGTGCTTGTTGATCTGCACGGTCCGCCCCACCACGCCCGCATCGTCCGCAAAATGACCGTGCCAGTACTCGTAGCTCAACACAATGTAAGGAGCGCTCTTCATCCCACGCTCATCGGAGGCGTGAAAAAACCTTCCCAGATAGGGCTGAATGCCCAGAGCGTCGAAGTAGTTTCCACTCGCCGCGTAGGGCCATGCGGTGGACGGATTGCCGCCCGCATCCACTCCGACCGGACCCATGATGTCGTACGTGAACAGGCTCTCAAATGTCCGGTTCCGATCTCGCAAATCCAAATAATCGGGATACGATTGCGATGGATATTGGAAGCGCTGCACCATGTAGAGATTCTGGGCATGGGGCACATTCACCGGATGCAGCACCACCGCGTTCAACACGCTGAACACCACCGCGTTCGCGCCAATTCCCAACGCCAGCGTCAGGATCGCCGTCAGCGTAAAACTTGGCGACCTCCATAGCTGCCGAAACGCAAGTCTAAGACTCTGAATGAAGCCCCTCATAACACCCTCCACATGCAGTGGTTTAATGAATGGGATGCACATTTCCTTCCAAATATCCTAATGTTGCAAGTCGCTCATATAAAATGCGATGCACGCGGATCGAGTGAGTCCGCCGAATGCAATCTTGTCCAGTATCGAAAATCGTCGTCCGAAAATGGACAACGTCAACTCAACGTTCGCCGCTATTCCGGCCTGCAATAGACCCATCTCTGCAACTCGACCGTTCATTTCGAACTCCCAAGGCTGGGTCGCTCTTGTCGTTTCCCCCTCAATGTGCTGAAAGCGCATTTACCCTGACTGTGCGAGCCGCTTTTGGGAGAGTTCGATTCTCACCGGATGGACGCCAGGCTGCTCGGGAACAGGCCAGGGTTTTGGAAAAAGCGGCGGCTTGGTCCCGTAGGAAGTGATCCTCAGCTCAATGACGAAGTTTGTCCTGAGAAGTCGCCTTTCAGACTGTTTTCCTCGATTTAGAGATCCGGGTGATTGATCGGCAAACCGGAAACTGAGCTGCTGACGCGTCAGAGCGCAGGCAGGGCCCAGCGCAGCAACAGAAACGCCCCCACCCCGGCAAAGAACACCAGCGCCATGTGGATGCCGGGTTCGCGGTTGACCTCCGGCACCAGGTCCGTGGCCGCCACGTAGAGCGCCACGCCGGCCGAGATGGGCAATCCATACGGCAGCCAGCTGGGAATCAGCTCGATCAGCAGCACCCCGGCCAATGTGGCCGCGGCAAGCGCCACGGCAGATTGGAACGCGGTCGACCGGCTCCGTCCGCTGGCCAGCATCACAGACGCCATCGTGAACCCTTCCGGCGCCTTGTGCAGCAGGATGGCCAGAAAAATCAGCACGCCCAGCCAGTTCGACACCACAAACCCCGAGCCGATGGCCACGCCGTCGAACAGCGCGTGCACGCTCAGTCCGGCCAGCACCGCGTCTCCCGTATGCCGCGAGACTAATTCACCTCCGTGCGTCTCCTCGCCAAAGTGGAAGTGGGAGCTGATGGTGTGCTCCAGCAAGTGCACCACGCAATAGCCGGCCATGATCAGAATCGGCCCCAGCCGCGGGCTCAGCCGCATGCTTTCGGGCGCCATCTCAATCAGCGCTGTAGCCATCAGGAATCCCGCGCCAAGGGCCACAAAGTAGCGCAGATACCGCTCCACGCCGCGCGCCCGCACCAGCACCAGCCCACCAGCCACATCGGCCAGCGCGGCAATCGTACCGAGAATCAGGGATATTTTTAACATGCGCTCTCAGAGCATTTTCGCGGATCGTGAAAGGTTTTGGGTGTTCCACCCTCGCCGCGTCTTTTTCTTTGCGGCCAGGGTGGAATAGTACGGCGTCTGCATTCGAGAATGAGTGAAAATGCTTACCCGCTGTGCCGGATGTGCATTACGTCGCCGTCCTGCACCACGTAGTCCTTGCCTTCCAGGCGCAGCGTGCCTTTGGCTCTTGCCGCGGCCTCTGAGCCGGCTTCCAGCAGCGCGTCCCAACGGATGGTCTCGGCACGGATGAAGTGATGCTCCAGGTCGGAGTGGATGGCTCCCGCTCCCTGCGGCGCCTTCGACCCCACTGGAATCGTCCACGCCCGGCACTCGTCTTCGCCGGCGGTGAAAAAGCTGATCAGCCCCAGCAGCTCATAGCTCTTGCGGATCAGACGCACCAGGCCGCTCTCGTGCAGCCCGTAGCTGCCCAGGAACTCCGCCGCCTCATCCTCGTCCATCTCTGCCAGTTCGGCTTCGACCTTGCCGCAGATCGCCGTTGCTCCGGCGTTGGGCCGGTGGGCGACCTCGTCCAGCTTGAAGAGGCTCACTGCCGCCTCAAGATCGGCGCCCAGCGTGGTGCTCTCCCCGATGTTGAGCGCGTACAAGATGGGCTTTTGCGACAGGAACATGAAGCCTTTAATGAGCTTTTTCTCCTCCGGGGTCATCTCCAATTCGCGCAGGGGTCTTTCCTTTTCAAGCGCCTCTTTTGACCGCACCAGCAAGGCATGTTCCCGCTCCAGCTCGCCGGTGCGCTGCTTTTTCAGGTCCTTCTCCACGCGCTCCAACCGCTTTTCAACCTGTGTCAGGTCGCTGATCATCAGGTCGAATTCGACGTTCCTGATGTCGCGCAAGGGATCGATGGGACCGACGTGCGGAATGGAGTCGTCCTCAAAGGCGCGCAGCACGTGAATCAGCGCGTCCACCTGGCGCAGGCTGGCGAGGAACGCGGTTTCCTTCAGCGCCTCCTGCCCGATTGCGGCCACGTCCACGAACTCAACGGAGGCGAAGGTGGTCTTGCGCGGCGAGTAGAGCGCCGCCAGCTTGTCCAGCCGCTCGTCCGGCACACGCGCCACGCCAATGTGCTCCTCGCGCGGGTTCGAGTAGCCCCGCTCCTCGAGTTTCGCCTTGGTCAGAATCTTGAACAGCGATGTCTTGCCCACCTGCGGCAGGCCGATAATTCCAGTCTTCATGCGCTTCCCATTGTGGCCTTAGCACGATGCAGTTTGCGCATCAAGGGCCTATACGATGATACAAGAGCAGGGAACGGGAAGAAGGGAAACAGGGAAGAGCGAAACAGGGAGCAGGGAATCCGAGAACATCCATCGGGCCGATGAAACTGGGTGGGAGCCCGCAAATCCAGACCAGGCAACCGATCTCTGATCTCTGTCTTTACGCCGTCTCCGCCCTGGCCACCAGCACCACCACTGCTACGCCCAGCAGCAGAATTGCTTCTTCCGCAAGCTCGCTGCGGTTGTGCAGCTTGTTGAAGTGCACGCGGCTAGGGTTTGCTGCGCCCACTGCATCGATGGCCCCTCCAGCCGCGATGCGGTCGCGCTCCATGGCCGGAATGATCGTGAACTGCGAATAGACGGTGAGGGCGATCATCAGCACTAAAAGCCCCATCGGCGCCAGCACCGTCTTCGGCTTGTAGATGCCCCACGCCGGAGCGAGCGCCAGCAGTGCCAGCGCCACCATCCCTGAAACCAGGCCCATGCCGTGCAGAATACGCAGCAACTGGCCCACAATCGTGCCCGCCGCATGGGTATCCGGCTGCAGCGTCCCGAAGGTGATGGCAGCCACCACAGGAAAGAAGATCTCCGCGCCCAGCCAGACGATGAGCGCGAGATAAAGAAGCGTGCGGAGCAGGGTTTTCATGGGTCAAGCATACAAGGGAACAGAACTGCTACTGCAGGCTCCCATAGACCGACGGCCTGCCAATCAGCTTCTCGATCCGCTTTTGCACCGGCGGATGTGTGGAGAACAGGCTGGCGAAAGTCTGCCCGGAGAGCAGCGGCGCAATGATGAACATGTGCGCCGAGTTGGGTGAGGCAAGCAACGGAACCTGCTTGCTGACACCTGAAATCTTCTCAAGCGCGCTGGCCAGCGCATACGGATTGCCCGTCAGGTGCGCGCCCGAGGCGTCGGCCTCGTACTCGCGGGTGCGCGAAACCCACAACTGAATCAGCGTGGCCGCCAGGGGTGCCAGCAGCAGCATGACCAGCATGCCGATCAGGCCGCCGTTGCGCCGCCGTCCTCCGCCAAACCAGAACGCCATGCGCGCCAGAATGGTAATCGCTCCGGCCAGCGTGGCGGCAATCGAACTGGTTAGGATGTCGCGGTTGCGCACGTGTCCCAACTCATGCGCCAGTACGCCTTCCAACTCGTCGTCCGTGAGCAGTGCCAGAATGCCATGGGTGACCGCAACCGAGGCGTGGTTGGGGTTGCGTCCTGTGGCAAAAGCGTTAGGCGACTCGGTGGGAATCACATAAATCTTCGGCATGGGAATGTTGGCGCGCCCCGTAAGCCGCTCCACCACCTCATACACACGCGGCAACTGCTCCCGCGTTACCGGCTGCGCCCGGTACATTCGCAGCGCAAGCTTGTCAGAGTAAAAGTAGCTGAAGAAGTTCATGGCCGCAGCAATCACAAAGGCAAGGATTGCGCCATTGCTTCCGCCGAAGTACTCCCCGGCAAGCACCAGAATGAGCGTCAGTACGGTAAGAAGGATGGTGGTCTTGAAAAGGTTCATTTCTCCGGCTCCCGGCCGCTAGCTCGTGCGGCTATAGCCGTTCCATCCCGCGCTGGCGGAAATGGAACGGCCACAGCTATTTGATTCAATGCTACGCCGTTGGGGTGCGAAGATGTCCCGCGAACGAAAGAGCTTCTAAAAGCTGTGGCTGGAAGCTAGGAGTTGCGTTTCAGCGCCCGCTTCAGCACCGTCTCCAGCGCCGCCTTTACCTGGGTATACTCTTCAGCTGCAATTGTTCCTGAGATCTTCTCGCTTTCCAGGGCAAACAGCTCTTCCTTCAGGACGTTCAGCAAAGCGGTGTTCTTTGCCGCCGGCAAGGCAAACGCCGGGTTAATCCCGGTGGCGGCATCAGCTAAAGCGCTGCCCGCTGGCGAGGGTGCCGGCTTGCGCAGCAGGAATGCCGCCGCGGCCGCCAGCAAAAGCGCCAAGCCGCCCAGAATCCACCACTTGTACTTGCTCAACGGATCAGGCGTATTGATCGGGTTGCCAATGCCGCCGCCGGGTTGATTGCCCGGCGCGCCCGCGTCCTGCGCGCCGCCGCTGTCTTGCGCTCCCATGCCGGCGGCAGGTTGCTGACCGGCCGCCGCGCCCTGTGCCTCGCGCGGAATCGATCCGTTGCCGGAAATGGTGAACTCCACCACCTTGCCCGGGGTCGCATTCTTGGTCAGGAAGGTTTGCACGGCGGGGTCCTGTGGTACGGGCTTGAACGCCGTCCCAGAGCCCGGCGTGAAGGTCATGCTCTTGGGCATCAGCACAGCCAGGTTATCGGCCGGCAGCGACACCTGGGACCGGAAGGTGAACTTTCCGCCGCTGTACGGCAAGTTATAGCTGAGTTGGAAGAGCGTGTCCTTGTCGCCTTCATCCGGCTGGATGGGGAAGTTGAATGAGTAGTGCCCTTTGGGGCCGTCGGGATCGAGCTTTACTGAAGTGGGCAAGCCTGTGGGCCGTTGCGCACCCACGCCGTTCACCACTGCCTCGACGGGCAGCACAACCTGAAACGAGTGCGTGCTCCATTGCGTCAAGGGCGGCGAACTGGTGTTGTGCACAAAGTAGCGCTCGGTCACTTTGAGCTGACCGTTCTCGGTCTCCACCTCCATCACGTCCGCCTCGATGGAGACGCCGTTGACCTTGGCGGCTACGTCGTACACTGGAATGTCGCCCGGCGCTCCACCCTGGGGCGCGGCAATAAAGTAGCCCGCACCCTGGTGGGTCACGCGCACCAAATAAGGGCTGTTGCCGGGCTCGATCAGCGAATAGTGCCCGCGGGAGTCGGTCGTGGCGTGGGCCACTTCGCCCATGCCGGCCTGCACGTCCACCAGCACCACGGTGTCACCAGCGGCAGGCTTGCCCGTAGTCTTGTTGGTCACTGTGCCGGTAACGGTAGCGGCTTGCGCCAATGCGCCCGTGAGCAGCACGCCCAAGGCAAAAGTGCGAACAACAAATTGTGTCGATTTCATCGTTTTGATGGAGTCCTTCAACTGTGAAGCCAGTGGTGTGTTTAAAGTCTGTCCAGGAATTGTGAGCGCGGTTCAGCCAAGACCATCGCGGAACTTGGGGTCGGATGCGTGCATTCCGTTGCAGAAAGGCTTGTTCTGCGACCTGCCGCAGCGGCAAAGCGTCATGCGATTACGAACTTCGTAGGCCTGGCCATCAGCGCCGACGACCTCGATCCCCCCGCGCACCCACAACGGGCCGCTGCACTTCTGCGCAGGATCCTCGACCAATCCGATCGACTCCGGAAGTTTCGGCTCAACCGGTTTTCCGGTCTCCTTGTCGATGGCGACCAATCGGCCTGAGGCGCAGTTCCCCACCTGCCGGATAAACCGCTCGCGCACTTCGAGATCGTCTGTTCTTTCCACCTGATTCCACACTTGGCCGTGCGGATCGCAAAAGCGCGCGAACGCGCACAATGCCTCGGCGTCAGCCAACTGCATCGCCGGTCCATCGAACAGCTGCGCCTGCTCCATGATCGGTTGGCGGCTGGCCGTTTCAGTTCCGTCGAAGTGGATTTTGGAATGCGTACCGTCGCAGAATGGCTTTGTCTTCGATTCTCCGCAACGACAGAGCGCATATTGCGCGGAGGCAGGAAGCGCGTCCCCTTCAACCCACTCAGTCGACTCGCCTGCTTTGTTGACTCCGATGGTCTGCAAAGCGAGCGGCACCGAACCGGAGACAAGGTACGGACCATTTGCCAAGATGGTGATCTTCTTGTGACTGGACATATCAAGCTCCTTCCGTGGTTGCGAATTCCTTCGTACTTTTCATGAACGTCCTGTATGTGGATTCTTGACGTTCAAGCGGATTCTCTGGTTTTTGCAAGGAACTCGATCGCCAGCGCCGGGTTTCCAGACCACCTCAAGCACCTTGCAAATGGTCAATCTCAGCCAGCAGTTGCGCCGTCTCGTTTTCAAGCTGCGCTCGCTGCGCTTGAAAATCCTCTTCAGGATACTTGCCGGCGCGGTACTCGAAGTTCAGGTCGCGCAGGTTCTCGTAAAGCTGTTCCTTGCGCTCCAGCAGATAGTCCAGACGCGTTTTCTCGCGCTGGCTGGCGAACACGTTCTCCGGCCAGAATGTGTAGACCAGAAGCACCAGCGTCAAAAGTACGCCCGCCACTTCCCCTTGCAGGGTTGTCATCGCTCAAAATCCTCCGTCGATGCCGGTTTCCCGACGAATCTTTTCGCGCCGCTCCCGGTCAGCCGGATCTTCCTTGGCAGGGTCGGGAATCGCGGTCTGCGTCTTTCCGATCGACCATCGCCGCACCAGAAGGAAGGTTCCCGCCAACGCCGCAGCAAACACGGCGAAGGGCGCAATCCACGCCACCAGATCAAACCCCTGCGTAGTAGGCGCTGCCAGAACCGTTGCACCATACTTGGCCGCAAACGACGCCAGAATCTCCTTGTCGCTGCTGCCCGCCGCTATGGCCGCGCTCAGCTCGTCGCGCTCCCGGCCGCTCTCCGGGCAACCCACGTGGTTGCACTCGCCCAGCAGTTGCGCGCAGCCACAGGTGCACATCAGCCGATGGCCCAGGTCGTTGAACCGCGAGCTTGCGTCCGTGGCGCCCATCGAAAAGCAGACAGCCACGGCCAGCGCTACCGCCTGCAAAGCTCTCATGCAAAAAGTAATGCGTGCGCCAGCGCCACCCATTTAGTCGCCACCTTTCAACGCCGGCTGGGTGGGAATCGCCCGCGCCGCGGGCACCCGCAATGCAGCCGTCGCCGGGCTCAAGCTGGGAACCAGCGCCACCAGCGTGCCGAACACCAGCACCGCCAATCCCGTCCAGATCCAACCCACCAGCGGGTTCAGGAACGCCTTGATGATGGGCTGTTGGGTATCTGGATTCGTGCCCTCATACACCACGTACAGATCCCAACCAGGAGTGGAGTGAATCGCCACCATCGTCTGCGGCTGTTCGCTGGCCAGATACACGCGTTTCTCCGGCGTCATCTGGAACTGCTTCTTGCCGCCCTTGTACACGTCCAGCAGCGCGTACTCCGAGTTGTAATTCAGATTCGAATCCTGCGTGAAACCAACGCACTCCAGCGTATAAGGCCCGATGGCCATCTTGTCGTGCAGCGCCAGTTCTTTTTCCTCGTTGCGATTGAATGCGGAACCGGCCAGACCCACAACAATAATCACTACGCCGATGTGGATGATGTAACCGCCGTACCGGCGCGTGTTGCGCCGCGTCAGCAGCCATGTGGCCACCAGCAGGTTCCGCCCTGTCTGCCGCGAAATCACGCCCGCCCCGCGCAGAAACTCGCTCAGAATGGCGGTCAGCACGCCCGCAGCCAGTGCGAGAGCGACCAGCGCAAAGAAGTTGCCGTAGTCGAACGCGCCGTTCTTCCACGGTCTCACGCCCACCGCGAGGCATACAATCACCGTGGCCCAAAGCGCGATCGACGGAAGTACAAAGTTACGCCGTATGCTCCGGAATGACGTCGCGCGCCACGGCAGCAGCGGGCCTACACCGGTCAAGAACAGCAGAAACAGACCAATGGGCACGGCCACGCGGTTGTACCACGGAGCGCCCACCGTGACCTTGTTGCCCACGACGTATTCCGAGAGAATCGGGAACAGCGTTCCCCAGAGAATCACAAAACAGGCCGTCAGCAGCACCAGATTGTTGAACAGGAAACTCGACTCCCGGCTGACCAGCGACTCAAGATGGTGCTCGCTCTTCAGGTGGCTGCGCTGCAAGACATAAGTGAAGATGCACACCGCCAGCACAATCCCCATGAAGACTACAAACCACGTTCCAATCGACGACTGCGCAAAGGCGTGTACGGAACTCACCAGCCCGGCGCGCGTCAGCAGCGTGCCCAGCAGCGTGAGCAGAAAGGTGGAGAAGATGAGCCACACGTTCCAGCTCTTCATCATGCCTTTCTTCTCCTGCATCATTACCGAGTGCAGAAAGGCTGTGCCGGTGAGCCACGGCATGAAGCTCGCGTTCTCCACCGGGTCCCAGCCCCAGTAGCCGCCCCACCCCAGAACCGCGTAGGCCCAGTGCATTCCCAGGAAGATGCCTGCCGTCAGAAACAGCCAGGTCACCATCGTCCAGACGCGTGTGACCTTGATCCATTTCTCGCCGGGATAGCGCATCATCAGCGCACCCAGCGCAAACGCGAAGGGAACTGAGAAGCCTACGTAGCCCAGGTAAAGCATGGGCGGATGAATCACCATCTCCGGGTATTGCAGCAGCGGATTCAACCCGTTGCCGTCGTCCGGAATCTGCCCGTTAAAGAGCGCGAACGGCGGCGCGGCAAAGCACAGAACCGCCAGGAAAAACACCTGGATTCCGGCCAGAATTGTTCCCGCGTAGGCGTACAGCTTCACATCCGTCTTGTGGGTCAGCCGCAGCACAAATCCATACATCCCCAGCAGCCACGCCCACAGCAGCAGCGAGCCTTCCTGACCGCTCCACAGGGCAGAGAATTTGTACGCTGCGGGCAGGGCCCGGTTCGAGTGCTCCAGGATGTAAGTGATCGAAAAATCGTCGGTAAAGACCGACCAAACCAGCGCGAACGCGGCTGCGGTGACGGCCACAAATCCCGCAATTCCCGCCCGCCGCGCCGTATCCGCCAGCCGTTCCGGCGAGACACGCGTCGGCCGCCCGGTCGCGATCAGCCGCAGCGCCACAGTTCCAGCCAGCAAGTTGTAGGCTGCCAGCGCCAAAGCAATAAGAAGAGCGAAACTACCGAAGGCTGCCATCAGGACTCCACCATGATTCTCGCACGCAGAAGGGAAGCCAGACGGATTCCCGAAGAGGCTATTCTCAACCCATCATAGGCTATCGACGTGTGATTTGGCTCACACTTTTGATGGAGGATCGGCGGAGAGTGCCGTGGAGCAGGAAGGTCCGCAGTCAGGCAGCGGAATGTTCGCTTTGCGCAAGCAGTTGTCCTGCCGCGTTCAGAATCTCGTCGTTTGCGAAGGGCCTGGCGAGGAAGCGCACCCAGCCACCCACATAGTCGCTGACAGCCTCGCTGGCGCTGCCCAGCACCAGCACCGGCACTTTGGGCAGGCGCGCATGCAGCTCGGCCACAAACTCCGGTCCGCCAATCCCCGGCATTTGCAGCCCGGAGATCACCAGCCCCAGATTCCCGGCAAACTGAGGTTGCTCCACCAGACAGAGAGCCTCGGCTGCATCACCCACCCGTTGCACATCCTGGAATCGCCGCTCCAGGATCGACTTGCGGAGAAATGCCTGAAGCGGATCGTTGTCCACCAATAAGATTGTTGCCATGCGTCCCCGAGATTCTGCGCGGCCCCCGACAAGGCCATACGACAGCATGAACTAACTATGCAACTAGGATGATGCAAAACCCGGGCTGGTTGCCCGCGCCGGCTGCGCTATCTTCGTCGCTCTTATCCGAACAGGAATTCCTTGTCCTTCAGCTCCTTGACCGCATCCCGCAGCCGCGCCGCCTTCTCAAACTCGAACTTTTTAGCCGCTTCCCGCATCTCCGTTTCCAGCCGGGCAATATATGTGTCCAGCTCCGCCTGCGTGGTGAACTCCGGCAACCCTGCCGTCTCTTCCACTTCCACGTCGCCATACTCGGCCTTCAAAATCTGTGCCAGCCCCATATCCACCTGGCTGACGATCGACTGCGGCGTAATCCCGTGCTCCTCGTTGTAAGCCCGCTGGATCGCCCGCCGCCTGTCTGTCTCGTCTATCGCCCGCCGCATCGAGTCGGTCACGCGGTCGGCATACAGAATCGCCCGCCCCTCCAAATGACGCGCCGCCCGTCCCATCGTCTGGATCAGCGACCCCGCCGAGCGCAGAAAGCCCTCTTTGTCAGCGTCCAGAATCGCCACCAGCGAAACCTCCGGCAAATCCAGCCCCTCGCGCAGCAGGTTGATCCCGATCAGCACGTCGTACTCGCCCTTGCGCAGCCCGGACAGCAATTTCACCCGCTCCAGCGTCTCGATCTCCGAGTGCATATAGCGGCAGCGAACGCCGACCTCGCTGTAGTAGCCGGCCAGATCCTCGGCCATGCGCTTGGTCAGCGTGGTCACCAGCACCCGTTCGTTGCGCTTGGCCCGGTCGCGAATCTCTCCCAGCAAATCGTCGATCTGCCCCTTCACGGGACGAATCTCCACCTCCGGGTCCACTAGGCCCGTCGGGCGGATCACCTGCTCCACCACGACTCCGGCAGATCGGGTGAGCTCATACGGCCCGGGTGTGGCCGAAACGTAAATCGTCTGGTGGATGCGGTTCTCAAACTCCTCGAATTTCAGTGGCCGGTTGTCCATCGCCGAGGGCAGACGAAAGCCGTAATCCACCAGGTTCTGCTTCCGGCTGCGGTCGCCGAACCACATCCCATGCACTTGCGGAATGGTCGCGTGGCTCTCGTCCACAAACAGCAGAAAATCGCGGGGAAAGTAGTCCAGCAGCGTGGGCGGAGCCTCGCCCGGCAGCCGCCCGCTAAAGTGGCGCGAGTAGTTCTCGATGCCGTGGCAGTAGCCCATCGACTTGATCATCTCCAGGTCGAAGCGCGTCCGCTGGTGAACCCGCTGCGCCTCCACCATCCGCCCCTGCGCTTCGAGTTCCGGCACCCACTCGTTCAACTCCTTCACAATCGAGTCGATGGCCTCGGCCCGCCGCTCGGGCTGCACAACGTAGTGGCTCTTGGGATAAATCGGCAGTCGCGAGTATTTCTGCTTTACTGTCCCAAACAGCGGGTCGATTTGGCTGAGAGACTCAATCTCATCCCCGAAAAGCTCAATCCGGTAAGCCGCCTCGTCATACGTGGGGAAGACCTCGATCACGTCGCCCCGCACCCTGAAAGTGCCGCGCCGAAAATCGCCGTCGTTGCGCTCGTACAAGATCTCCACCAGGCGCCGGGTAATATCTTTGCGGCTGATCTTCTGGCCTTTTTCCAGCAGGAGCAGCATCCCGTAGTAAGCTTCCGGCGACCCCAGTCCATAAATGCAGCTCACCGAACTCACAATGATCGAGTCCCGCCGCTCGAAGAGGCTGCGCGTTGCCGAAAGCCTTAGCTTGTCCAGTTCCTCATTGATCGTTGCTTCTTTCTCGATATATAAGTCCCCGGCCGGAATATACGCCTCCGGCTGGTAATAGTCGTAGTAACTCACAAAATATTCCACCGCATTGCCGGGAAAGAACTGCTTGAACTCGTGATAAAGCTGCGCAGCCAGTGTCTTGTTATGCGCCAGAATCAGCGCAGGCCGGTTCGACTGCTCAATCACCTTGGCCATGGTGAACGTCTTGCCTGACCCGGTCACCCCCAGCAGTACCTGGTGCCGTTCTCCCGCTGCCAGACCCTCCAGCAACTCGTCGATGGCTCGCGGCTGGTCCCCCCTCGGCTTGTAGCTCGTCACGAGTTGAAAGTCCATGCCCCAGATTATACGCGAAGAGCGAAGATTGAGCGAAAACCCAGATGGCTGGCTGTGCCGGCTTTCGGCTTTTGAAAATCTCCTGCAGGTAGGCCAATCCTGACCAGTTGCCGTTTGATGCGGCCCCTCGCTCAATGTCCCGAGTGCGTCTCTGTGTGCTGCGGATCGTTCGACTTGAGCAGGAATGAGAGGAAGAACATGGCCGCCGATCCAATCCCAAGGATCACGTAGGTGTCTACGAACGACAAGGCAGCAGCCTGCATCATGAATGCTCGATAGATTTGGGCCACGACGGCCGCCTGCGTTCCAAAAGCTCCCAACCCAGCGCTGCGGACGTGCAAGGCCAGGGCTTGAGCGTTGATCACCAGACCGGGGTCCCCGAGGCTCAAGTGGTCGGCAAGCCGGGCAAGATGAAATTGCTGCCGCCGGGCCAGAATCGTCTGCACACCCGCGGTGCCGAAACTCATTCCAATATTGCGCATGAAGTTGGTCAATCCCGCGACAGAATCGCTCTTGTCTTGCGGCACGCCGATATAGGAGGCAGTGATTGCAGGGACGAAGATGAATGCCAGCGGGGCGTACTGCAGCAACATGATGACCGCGGCTCCGCTAAAACTGATGTTAAGGGACAAAAGCTTCGTCGATATGTATAGCCCGCCAGCCGACAGAAACCAGCCAAAGGCGATCATGTACTTTGCGGGGAACTTGGAAGTAAGAAGCCCGACGATGGGCATGGTCACCATCACAAGCGCTGAGCCGATGGAAACCACCACACCGGCATCCTCGGCGGTGTACCCCATGAGCATCTGAAGAAACTCCGGCATGAGGACGGTCGAGGAAAACATCACGGCGCCGGCCAGGAACATCATCAGGCACGCGCCGGAGAAATTGAAACTCCTGAACAATCGGACATCCACGATCGGCTGCCTGTGCCGCCACTCCCACACGATGAGACCGCTGAGGCAGAGGACAGCGATGGCCACCAGTGAACTGATGAAATGAGAGGCCAGCCAGTCGTCTTCCTGCCCCTTGTCCAAAAGAACCTGGAGGGCCACGATTCCCAGCGCCAGCAGAGAAAATCCCATCGTATCGAAGCGCATCTCGCCGGGTTTGAATCGGCGCAGAAATGGAGGGTCTTCTACGAACCTGAAAGCCAACCCCAGGGCCAGAAGCCCGATGGGCAGGTTGATGAAGAAAATCCAGCGCCAGGTGTAGTTATCGGTTATCCACCCGCCCAGAATGGGTCCCAGGGATGGGGCAACGACCACCGTCATGCCGAACAGAGCAAAGGCGGCTCCGCGCAGCCGGGGCGGAAAGCTGTCTGCCATGATGGACTGCGACATGGGCTGCAACCCACCGCCGCTTGCGCCCTGAAGTGCCAGGGCGCACAGCAGCGCCGGAAGGCTTGGTGCCATCCCGCAGAGCAAGGACGCCAGGGTGAACAACGCAATGCAGGTCATGAAGAACCGCTTGCGGCCCATGAAGCTGGAAATCCACCCGGTGATGGGCAGAACGATGGCGTTGGCAACCAAGTAGGTAGTCAGCACCCACGTGCTCTGATCCTGACTTGCGCCTAGATCCCCCGAAATATGCGGAAGCGCCACATTTGCGATGCTGGTGTCGAGCACCTCCATGAAAGCGGCAAGTGCCACAACGACGGCGATCAGCCAGGGGTTGAACTTGGGTTTCCAGACTCGATTTGGTTGGGAGTCGGCCAATCGTTACCCCCCCCGCGATAAATACAAAACGAAACATATTGTTTCGTATATAATGATGATACTACACTGAGTCGGGTGACGCGATGCGCATTGAAAGTGTCGAAAACAAACCCGAACATAAGCGCTCTGCCGGCAGGCCGCGCAGCGAGACCTCGCGCGCCTCAATCCTGGAAGCGGCTTACTGCTTCCTGCGCGCCAAGCCCATCTCCGCGATATCGACTGTTCACATTGCCCGCAAGGCCGGCGTCAGCACGGCTACGGTGTATCGCTGGTGGTCTACGAAAGAGGCGTTGCTGCTTGATGCCTTTCTGCACACGGCGGATCACGAGCTTGTGCTGCAGAATGAAGGCTCTCCTTTGGAGCGCCTTAAAGAATATGTGCTCCAGGTCGGGCGATTTTTCACCGGCGAAAACGGCATTGTCGTCGCCCGCCTGCTCACAGCAATTCAGGACAATCCCGTCCTGCGCAAGGAATTTCTGGAACGTGTTTACTCGCCGCGCGACAAGGAGATTCGGTCCCTCGTGAGAGAGGCAATCAAGAACAGGCAACTGCCTTCGGGAATGGAAGTGAGTGTGTTCCTTGACACAATTATCGGCCCACTCCTGACCCGGTTGCTGGTTCGCCACGAACAGATTGATGAGCTATTTGTGGCAGCCGTCTTCGACCGGGTTGTAGCCGGTACAACAGCCCCACGCGCGACAAGGTGATCTCAATCTTTTTCCATGAGTCTTCGATGTGCCGCTTTTGCTGGACAGACGGCGACTTTCCCAGATAGAGGAAAGCCATCAACCGCCCCATCTTCGCTGCGGATTCATCGCAGGGAATGTGGGGCGCCCAGACTTGTGACGCTCATCACTTGCCTGTGAGGGAAAAGACTGGGAATCTCCATAAAGGACTATCATTTTCTGTTCGCCAACAGAGGTGTTTCTCATGAGTTCAAAGACGTCCCGCCGCGAATTTCTGTCTGCCGGTTTGATGCTTCCTGTCGTGGGTGCGGGTTCCAGGATGGGCCTTTGGCCGTCGTCCGAAACGCCCAGCGAAGGAACTGCCAGCTCTTCAGTCAAACTCGACTTCAGGCCTTTGGGCCGCACGGGGCTGAAGGTGACCACCCTGGGATTTGGATGCATGATCACGTCGGACCCCAGTGTGATTGAGCGCGCCGCCGATATTGGAATCAACTACTTCGATACCGCACGCGGCTATCAGCACGGCAACAATGAACGCATGATGGGCGCGGCTCTTGGGGCCAGGCGAAAGCAGATTGTTCTCTCCACCAAGTCGGGCGCTCAGGACAAGGAGGGGTTGCGGAAGGATCTTGAAACCAGCTTGCGCGAACTCAATACGGATTACGTTGATATCTGGTATCTCCATGGCAAGGACAAGCCGGACGATATTCGCGACGACATGATCGAAGCGCAGCAGCTTGCCAAGAAACAGGGCAAGATCCGCTTTGCCGGCGTCAGCACGCATGGCGGCCAGCAGCAATTGCTGCCCTGGATCGCGCAGAAGGGCGTTTTTGATGTGGTACTGACGGCCTACAACTTTTCCATGGACCCCAGCATGGATCAGGCGATAGAGGCCGCCGCCAAGGGCGGGATCGGCGTTGTGGCGATGAAAGTGATGGCGGGAGGCTTTCGCAGCATGAAACACAGCGACCCTCTCTACCAGAAGTTGAGCCAGGGTGGTGCCCAGTTGGCCGCGCTGAAGTGGGTCCTCAATAAGCCGCACATCTCCACCACCATCCCCAGCATGACAGACATGGACCAACTGGACGAGAACCTCAAGGCCATGGCGAGTCCATTCTCCGCCAGCGACGAAAAGGTGCTCACTGCTCATTTGGATGTGATTGGGCCGATCTATTGCCGCATGTGCGGGAAGTGCGAAGGCGCCTGCCAAAAGGGCCTGCCGGTTGCCGATGTGCTGCGCTGCCTTACTTATGCCGACGGCTATCGCCAGTTTGCCCTGGGACGGGAGAGATTCAAGGAACTGCCTGTGAAGCAGGCCGCGGTCCGCTGCGGAGACTGCGCTGAATGCACGGTGAAGTGCCCCTTCGGCGTCCAGGTATCGAGCCGGATGGCCTGCGCCCAGGAATTGTTCGCATGAAGGCTGTTTTTTTGCTGCCGGCAATCCTATTTGCAGCGGTCGTGGCTCAAGGCCAGGACTACCTCAACTGCCATCTCGTGCCCGGCTGGGAACAGTCGGGCCCAAATCGCCAGTATGCGGCTGACAACCTTTACGACTACAAGGACGGCGGCGCCGAAGGTTACCTGATCTTCAGCTTCTCGCACATGCAGGGGATTGACTGCAAGTCGGGCGGGGACACGCTGACGATCGACGTTTCCGACATGACCGATGCCGACTCGGCATATGGCATGTTCGCCGCCAACCGCGATCCCAAGCTGCCCATCGCCAAGATCGGGATGGGGGGGCAGATCCAACCGCAGAGCGCCAGCTTTGCCAAAGGTAAGTATTACGTCGAGCTTGTTGTCACCGCCGCCAATCCGGACAGTGATCATACTGCTACGCTGCAGGCCTTCGTAACCAGGATGCAGGAACACCTTGAAGGCCGGGACACCGCACCGGAAGCGTTGGATTGGTTTCCCAAAGACAACCTCGATTCCACCCGCGTGGTTCCGGAAAGCGTTTTGGGGTTGCGACAGCTCAAGCGCGGTTACGTGGCGAAATACAAACAAGGGCAGGCGTTTATCGTGCTTGAGGCCTCGCCAGAATCTGCCGCGGATGTGCTCAAGAAACTCCGCGAACGATTTGACGGCGCTTTCCCGGCACACGTAGGCGATGAGGCATTCCAGGCGAAGGCGCAGTACCTTGATGGAATCTGCATCTTTCGCAAGGGGCGGACCCTTGCGGGCTATGCGAACCTGCCTGATCCCCAGCAAGCTGCTTTCCTGGCCGCTCAACTCGCCGCCCGCATTCCATAAGAGCCCAATTGCAACTCTGGCACGAGCCTCATTCTTCGCAAGAACCCTTTGACGAAGCCGATGAGAATGGTAAGGTCACAATCGCCACAGGCTGAGATGAAATAAGTGAGATGAGGCAGCTTGCGGCGTGTTGCTTCCTGGCCGGGGCGCAATATGGAACTCACAGTCAAAATGAGTCCCACTATTCGCAACGCAAGGCAGGGGTCTATAATTTTTCGTTCACCCAAAGAGGTAATCTTCATGAGTTCAAAAGATGTCTCTCGTCAAGGATGCGTTTGCATGAGAGTCGCCGGTGTGTTTCTGGCAATTTTGTGCGCAGCCGGGATCGCACGCGCCCAGGACTACCTCAACTGCCATTTTGTACCCGGCTGGGAACAGTCCGGGCCAATACGCCAGTACACCGCCGACAACATCAGCGACTTCAAGGATGGGCACGCCCAAGGTTATCTGACCTTCGGCTTTGTCCGAATGGAGAGAATCGACTGCAAATCGGCTGCGAAAACGCTGTCGATCGATGTTGCGGAGATGCGTGATGCCGTATCAGCGTACGGCATGTTCGACTTCAACCGCGATCCCAACGTGCCCGTTGCCAAAATCGGGATGGGTGGGCAGATCCTGAGGCAGCGCGCCAGCTTTGCCAAAGGCAAGTATTACGTCCAGATCGTAATCACCGAATCCAACCGCTTTGGCGATTACCCTGACACGCTGGAGCGTTTCGCAGCCAGCGTGCAGCAGCGCCTTGAAGGTCAAGACACCGTCCCGGTGGCGTTGGAGTGGCTCCCCAATAAGAACCTCGCCTTTGCACGCCTTGTCCCTGCCAACATGCCGGGCTTGTAGCTCCTCAAGGGCAGCTGCTTGGCGAAGTATTGGGGCGGAGCTTTCCGTGAGCAGAAAGGCTGAGTTTTCCTGTGCACGGCCCGCGCGCGCTCTGGTTGCGACGCCATGGAAACAGAATTGCGGCGTGAGGTTGCATCGTATAGGTTCCATGGATGCCATGTTCCATGGAAATATTCCTGATACCTTCAGCGACCTGGCTATGCTAAGCTTGCCTCCACGATGCCTGAGCAATGGAAACCCATCACAGGACTTGAGGAGTTAGGTCCGGCATTGGAGACGCCGAAGCTAGCAAAGGCGAAGCACGCAATCCCGTCTGAAACACAGTCCTGCAGCCTCTGCGGCAACCCCATCTCCGGTGAATTTTACCGTGTGAACGGGCAGTTAGCTTGCGCCAACTGTGCGGCTGCGGTGCGCGCAGGCAAGTACATCGACAGCCACGCGGCCTTTAGCCAAGGCCTCCTGTTCGGCATTGGCGCTGCCTTGCTGGGGCTGATCCTTTACGCCACATTTACAATCGTTACCCACCTCTATCTAGGCTACGTTTCGCTGGCAGTGGGATGGATGGTGGGCAAAGCCATGATCAAAGGTTCAAATGGCGTGGGTGGCCGCCGGTATCAAATTGCCGCTGTGCTGCTGACATATGCTGCCATCTCCCTGGCTGCGATTCCTATTCGCATTGCCATTATTGCGCCCGCCAGCGATATCGACTGGGGAAGCGAAGTGGGCCGCCTCGCTTTCTGGGGGATCGCCTCGCCGTTGCTTGATCTGCAGATGGGGCTTCCCGGATTCGTCGGATTGGTGATTCTTTGCGTGGGGCTGCGTATCGCCTGGAAACTCACGGTTGCCAGGCGGCTGGTTGTCGACGGCCCCCACACCGTCCTCGACTGATGGACGGGAATTTCAGTCGTCCATTTTTTGCCATCCTGTTCTACGTCACCAGGGCAGCGGCTGCCCGAGATGAAAGAAGCCTCCCGTCGGCCCATCGTCGGGGAGGGTGGCAAGAGCCGCGCTGGTTTTGCCGCCCTCACTCAGTTCCATGGGCGCTTGCTCGCCGCCCATGTCAGTCTTCACCCATCCGGGATGCGCCGAGTTGACCTTGATCCTGGTATCGCGCAGTTCCCACGCCAGATGCACAGTGAACGCGTTGAGCGCCGTCTTTGAGGCGTCGTAGGCAAACGACTTGGCGTTGTAGATGGGCGAGGCTGGGTCGGCCTGTAGCGTAAGCGATCCCAGGATGCTCGACAGGTTTACGATGCGTCCGGCTGCGCTTTTCCTGAGCAGCGGCAGAAGCGCGTTCGTCAGAGCCACCTGCGCAAAGAAATTGGTTTCAAAGACCCTGTGCAGCAGCTCCGGTGGAACCTCTCCGGCGGAGTGTTCGGGACCGGTTCCAGGAAACGTGCCGCCCGCGATGCCGGCGTTGTTTACCAGGATGTCAAGCCGTCCGTAGCCAGAGTTGAAGTAGTCGTAGGCGGCTTGATAATCAGCGGGTTTGGTGATATCGAACTGGAGCACGTCGGCATCCACGCCCGCGGCCCGCAGCTTTTCTACTGCTCGTTCTCCCTGGGCAAGGTCACGAGAACCGATGACGACTTCTATGTCGGCATCCTTGAGGTCGAGTGCGGTCTGGAAGCCGAGTCCGCGGTTTCCGCCGGTGATGAAAGCAATTTTCTGAGACATGGGGGAAGTTTCTCCTGTGCAACTTTGGATTCGTGTGCAGACGGGAAGGGTGCAGGGAGTTTTTTGGGCGCCTTTTGCCCTCTTTTCTCTTTTTCTGCGCTCTTGAGCCACTCTTGAGCCGATTGTCATTGACAATGGAAGTGTGATCCTGATTTCCCGCCTCGTGCTCCTTGTGCTCCTTTTTGCGCCGTGCCTGGCCTCGGCCCAGTCGTTTACCGTCAATGGCCCGTTCGATCCCGGCACGTACAAGCCGCTCGATGGGGCGGAACGCTGGCAGCGCTGGGTGAGCGAAGATGGCGTCTCGGGCGCGATTCATGTGCAGTCCTTTGCCTCTGCGTCCTATTTGCAGGTCATCGACGATCCGGCTGTATGGAGCAGGAGTTCGGGCGGCTTGATCCGGCGCGTCGGCAGCAGTTATGGAAGCAATCTGATCGAGAACACCGTGCACGAGAGCCTGGCCGCCGCCGAGGGCACTGACCCCCGCTACTTTTCCTGCGCCTGCACGGGCTTCTTTCACCGTTCCGGCCATGCCCTCAAAATGACCTTTCTCACCTACACCCACGGCGGTCACGAGACGCTGGACATTCCCCAACTCTCGGGCGCCTATGGCAGTTCGATGATTGAAGCCATGTGGTGGCCGCATCACTACACCGCGCTGGTGCAGGGAGTGCAGACAGGCCACATCGAGGTCGGCCTCACCGGCGCCATTCATCTGGTTCAGGAGTTTTCTCCAGAGTTAAAGCGCCTTCTTCATCTGCGGGTTGGATCATCTGCCGGCCCGCAGGAAACGCCTTTACCTAAAACATCTCGCTGAGAACATCTGCAAGGTACAATGCTTTCATTCGCTCAATGGAGGTTGTATGCGCAGGATTTTTCTCGCCGTTCTCGCACTGGCCGTTGCCGCTTCATTTGCCGCCCCGCTGCTGGCTCAGGGCGCCCCGCCGCAGGGCAGCGCCGACAAACCCTACATCGTGGAGTATTACTACAAGTGTCAGTGGGGCCATCAGCAGGAGTTCCTGCAGCTCTTCCTCAAGAACCACTACCCGCTGCTCAAGAAGATCGAAGCTACCGGACGCATGCTCTCCGTCAAGATCGATTCGCCTGCCTATCACACCACCGAAGACGGGCGCTGGGACTATCGCGTGACCATCCGCTACAAAAACTCCACTGTCGCCACTACCGCCAACCCCGACGAAGAGGCCTTCATCAAGGAACTTTGGCCAGACCAGGAAACCTACAAGAAAGAAGAACAGCGCCGCTTTGAGATTCTGCTGGGACACTGGGATCTGCCGGTCACCGACATTACTCCAGAGAAGAAGTGAGAGGGAGCGGAAAGGTGACGGCTAACAATCAACCGCCGGTGTCGCCGTGTGTGATTAGGTCGCTTCCCAGGTCTCAAAAACGAGACCTGGGGCACCCGGCAGAAGGCAAGAACAACGGCTCTGCACAATCCTTGTGATCACATTTGAGGGTGACATTGAATGCGAGCCGCGATTAGGTATTATGCCTTGCTATCTGTTTTGATAACAGCTCTTGTAGCTCTCGCCAAAATGGGTCAATGGAAGGTCTTTAACAGCAGTACCGGGTTTTCCGTGACATATCCGGCAAACTGGTTTCCTAAGGGGATATCAACGGACCGCCTCCTTGTTCTGAGCTCAAGAAGGGGAGCGGAGGCCATAATTATAACCGGCGGCGAAGCAATGATTTCTGTAATGGAGGCCGAAGGGCCTGCAAATCAAACAATGCAGGAGGTGATGAATCGCTATCATCAAGACACGACGATTGTCTCACGCCGGGAGATTCACATCGAGCGCGCGGGCAGTCGAAGTTGCAAAAACTCTCAATGAGATTGTTTCTCAGGAGGGAATTGTACCGCCAGATGGTGTCGTGGGATCTGTTCCTTACGTCATTAACACCGAATATTTTTGCGAAATAGACAGCCACATCTATGTGACTGTTCTCAGAAACTTTGAAGATGATAGGCAACAGGCAAGATACGTTCAAGTCGCCCAACAAGTGGCGAAGAGCCTCCGGGGTGCTCACTAACTAAGATGCCTCCCTCAGGTCCCGCTATACCGGCAAAGAACGGGACGCCGAATCTGGCAACGACCAATTCGGGATAGACTGGGTCACGGCTCGATTCTGAGACTTTGGTGATCGCTCGCTCAATCGTCCCTGTGCCGCCACTGCCGCACCAAATCTTCGGCGGCCTCGGGCCACTCGGGAAACTTGAACTGGAATCCCGCGTCCAGCAGCCGGCCGGGGACGACCCGCCTGCTTTTCAGCACGAGTTCCGATTCGGTGCGCAGAAAGAATGCACCGAACTCGATCAGCGGTGCAGGGGCAGGGAAGCCGTTGGGAATTCCGCACGCATCGCGCAGCGCTTCCATGAACTCCCGATTGGGAACGGGATTGGGCGCGGCAAGGTTGACCGGCCCCTCCAGTTCCTCGTGTTCGATCAGGAACTCCACCGCGCGGGCAAAATCCGCCTCGTGGATCCACGAAACAAACTGCCGTCCGTTGCCCTGCTTGCCGCCCAGTCCCAGCCGCACCAGATTGAGAAAAACCGCAAAGGCGTTGCCCGGAGCGGGGCTGAAGGTGATGGCGCTGCGCAAAGCTACTTTGCGCGTGCGCGGAGTAGCCGTCTCAAAAAACGCTGCCTCCCAATCCTTTGCCACGCGAATTGAAAAGTTCCATGTCTCCGGCGCGCGCCGCCTTCGAGTGATGAACTCATCCCCGCCCAGTTCACCCGTCGCCTCGTCCATGGGCCGGTCGAGCGCATGGCGATAGATGGTCGCCGTGGACGCATTCATCCACACTCGCGGCGGATCGGCGAGCCCGGCAATTACATGGTTGAGCAGCCTTGTGGTCCGTATGCGCGAGTCATAGATTGCCTGCCGATTTTCAGCCGTGTATCGGCAGTTCACGCTGCGTCCGGCCAGATTGATACAGACATCCGCTCCTTCCAGGGTCTCGGTCCAGTCGCCCAAATGCTCGCCGTCCCAGTGAACTGTCAGCCATCCCGGCGTGTACGGTCCGCGGGTCAATACGGTCACGTGATGCCCCAGTTCCTGAAAGTGCCGCGCCAGCATCTGGCCCACCTGTCCGCTGCCTCCAGGCAACACAATGCGCAGCGGGCGCAGGGGCGCGCCGATCCAATCTCTCCCGATCGTACTCATGGAATCAGCCTACAGCGTCTGCGGCGGCTTCCGTTGTGCGCTGCGGCCCAATTGGAAATGGATCACTGATTAGAAACTCCGGTAATGATAGGCGCGGACTTCATAAACGATCACGAACGCCACCAGGCCCACGACAAACAGCGGAGCGAAGAAGATCCAGGCCGGGATTGCGACCCGGTCGCCGCCCACGCTGACGAACCCAGGCACGCGCAGGCTTCCGAAAATGACCACAAGATCCTTGCCTACTGAGACGTTTTCCCCCAGCCGGACCATGCCGAAAAAGCTTACCAGGTCCTGGCCGATATGGGCGTTCTGCCCTGCGGAAATGATGCCGAAGAAGTTCACCACGTCATGGTTCGCACTGCCTGCGATATGGATGTTCCCGAAGAAAGCGACGACATCGCCTTTTACCTCGCCCTCGACGTTCACGCTACAGAAGAAGCAGATGGCGTCGTGGACAGCGGCGTTCGGGGCCACGCGGATGTTCGAGAAGAACTGGACCGCGTCCCGGTCGGCATACGCGGGAGTTGCGACTGCCGCAAATGCCGCGCCGAGAAGGCTGACGGCAAGGATTCGCTTCAGAATCATAGAAGCCTCCCCGGCCAGTACGCACAACCCAGCCGAAAGGTTCCTTACGCTGCTTTAAAACTCGAATCGCATTCCCAGTTGAATCCGCCGCGGCGGCGCCACCGAGGTGACTTCTCCGAACGAGGAGGAGGTTTCCACTGGGTCGATGCCGGTGGCGTTGGGATGGTTTAGCACGTTGAACGCGCCTGCCGAGAAGCCCAGCCGCGGCGCTTCCTCGTCCTTGTTCGCGGTAATGGCGAAGTCGTGACCCCAGCGCAGGTCCAGGTCTACATAGCTGGGGTAGGTCTCGGTGTTGCGTCCCACGCCCTCGGGCCGGGTATTGAACAGGTCGTCCCCGTAAGCGTCAGTCCCGGTTATTTCCGTCCACGGCGTCCCGGTATTGGCAAAGACGCCCGCAGAGATGTTCAGCACGCTTTCCGGCTGGAACATGGCATACATGCCCATCCGCTGACGCCGGTCGAAGCCGGCGTTGGACCACTCGTCGTTGGGATCGTACTGGTTTTGCGGAAACCAGCCGATCCCGCCGGTATTGGACTCGAAATGGGACCAGGTATAGCGCCCGAAGCCGGTAAAGTACTTGTTCAGCCGCCCGCGGTAGGAGAAGTCCATCCCATCGCCTTCCCACAAGCCCGCCGGTTGCATCTGGCGGATGCGCCCATAGGCGGGATTTGGCCGCTCGGTGTAACCGGATTGCGGCGTCGGGGCGTTAATGTCCACGCTTCTGAAACTGTCGATCCCTCGCGCCGAGTAGACGCTGGCCACGCCAGTGGCTTTTTCGCCCAACTGCCGCTCGATGGAGAGGCCGTACTGAATCTGGTAGGGGATCTTCGCGTCCGGCGCCAGTTGCACCAGCGACGGGGGTTGGGCGGTGAGCGTAATGCAATTGGTAATCGGCACGCAGCCTGTGGCCGACATTTCCGAAAGCAGCGCCGGGTTCAGCGACAAGGTTACCGACCGGCGCCGAGCCGTCTGATAGCGCGCCAGGTCCAGCAGCGGACCCGATCCGAAGCGGTCATAGTAGATGCCGCCTCCGCCACGAACCACGGTCTTGGTGTCCTCGTCCAGCACCCAGGCAAAGGAGACGCGTGGAGAAAAGCCCAACCGCCGGTTAGCGAGAAAGTTCTGCCAGTCGTAGCGCATTCCGGGTGTGATCGAGAACCGGCTGCTGACTTTGATCTGGTCCTGCACAAACGCACCCATCTCCTGCTGGTGATAGACAAAATGGGTGTCGCCGGTGTTCTGCGAAAAACCGGATGGCAGGTTGGCGCTATAGTTCTGAAGCGCCGTTTGCAGCACCGTCACGCCATCAGACGCCAGCGTGGGTCCGAAGGTGTAACTTCCCAGCGCGTTGGTGTTGTCGTCGTAGGCGCGGCGATCAATGTGGGGTGTGCCCGCGCCGAACTTCACCAGGTTGCGCCCGTGCGTCCAGGTCACCATGTCGTAGATGCGGAAGTTGTACTCGGTGGCAAAGGCGTCGGCCTGTGCCGATCCGGAGACGAAATCTCCCGCCACGTTCACGTTCGGAGCCTCCGCTACATTGCTGTTCCGGTTGTAGTCGTGCTCGCCCACAACGGAAATCTGGTTCAGCTTGGTGGCCGACAGGGTCGAGTCCATATGCGCCACGACGTCGTCTTCGCGGTACTGGGTGTTATAGCCGGCTGCGGCCAGCGCCTGTCCGCCCACACCCTGGTTCTGCGCGGTCCAGTCCTGGTAGCTGTACTGCACGTAGCCGGAATTCCGCTCGCTGAACTGGTGCGCGGCGCGCATGCTGAACTCGGTGTCGCGCGCGGGCGCACCAACGTTGGCCTCAAAGGCGCCGCTGGGGTTTGCCGGGGTGGGCACAATGGTTGCGCTCACCACCGTGTCCTGGTCATAAAGAACGCGGTTGAACGAGGCCAGGAAGCTGCTCTTTTGCGCATAAGGAATCGGCCCCGTGACGTGTCCTTCGTAGTTCTGCCGCTGCTCGAAGGGCTTCGAGGGCGCCAAGGCGTTCTGCGCATTCATCGCCGAGTTGCGGAAGAGAAAGTTGAACTGCCCGTGGTAATGGTCCGCGGCCGATTTGGTAATGATCTCCATTTGCCCGCGGCCGGGATAGTAGTACTGCGCCGAGTAGGGGTCCTGATTGATACGGATTTCCTGCACCGCCGAGGCGGAAACCGTGGCCCGGTTGGCCTCAACGCCGTCCACCATCAGGCCGGTTCCCCCCGTACCAGTCACGTTCTGATCAAGAAAAGCGCTCATCGCGCTTGCATAGTCGTTGTCGAAGATGGGCAGAGCCTTGAGATCCTGCGAGCTCATCACCGAAGAATCGCGGTTCTCGTCCGGTGCGGTCAGGTCTTCGCTGTTTTCCGCGCTCACCCGCACATTGGTGGCGAACTGGGCAATCGGCAGAACGATGCGCATGGGTGCGGCCAGAGGCATGGCGGCACTCGCGGAACCAACCAGAGACGCGGCCGGCACGGCAATCACCACCGGCGTCCGGACAGTCTCGAATCCTGGCTCGGAGACCACCAGCGTATAGGCGCCTGCGTGCGGCGCAACCACCTGGAAGCTGCCTTCCCCATCTGAGTGATAGCTGCCCGTAACCGCCCCGGTCGTATCCACCAGATCAACCTCGGCGCCCGGAACAATTGCGCCAGTCGGATCAGCTACGGTGCCGCGCAATGATGGAGGCGCGGGGGGCGCCGAAGCCGATGTGCTCGCCGGCAAAACCACTGCCGGCGTGAGAAGGGACAGGGCGAACACCAAGGGAAAAAAGCGCATGAGCGGTATCTCCAGGACAGAATTCAAGGGACGCGCAATCGAAACAGCGAAATCAGAAAAAAGTCGGGCTTGGAACAATTGTAATGCGAGCACTGAAAAACCACCCAGGGAAAAGTGCCATGCAAGGGGAGAAAAGTCTACCGTCTGCCAAGTGCCCCTCACCTGAGATGGATGCGGCCCCAAACCAAACAGACGCGCGATGCAGCCGATCCGCTCTCTACCGTCGTAAATCGATTTTTGCGGGATTGAGCGCCACCGTCCACTCTTCCGGCGAATCCACCAGCACGTCCGGCGGGTTGTCCACCAGGCTCTGCGGTGCCAAGCCGAAAGTGCAGCCGATTGACCACGTCCCGGCGTTCCGAGCCACGCCCACATCCACTTCGCTGTCGCCGATCATCGCCGTCTCTTCAGGCAGCGCGCCAGCCTCGTCCATCAGCGCGCGCAGTCCCAGCGGATCGGGCTTCTTCACCGGAAAGCTATTGCCGCCATAAACATGCAGGAAGAACGGCGCCAATCCAAGCGCCTCGCAGATGGCCTGCGCCGGGCCAACCGGCTTATTGGTCAACACCGACATGGACCGCGCCCTCCCGTCGGGCATGGTTTGCAGCGCGGCCAGCGCCTCCTTGACACCGGCATAGGCGTAGGTAAAGTCCAGCTTGTGAATGCGATAGTAGTCCAGGAAGTAGGCGTAGGCCGTGGTGAGGAAGTCCTCGTCCACCTCAGCCGCATCCACGCCGAACAGCGCCCGCCGCATCAGCATCACGGCGCCGTCCCCGATGTAGCTGGCCACCACCGGGTCGGGCAGTGGCTCGCGCCCGAAATGCCGCAGCGTGGCGTTCACGCTGTTGCATAGGTCCTGCGCGGAATCGATCAACGTGCCATCCAGATCGAATACCAGCAATTTCAGTTGTTCTACGGGCAGAGAGCGAAGAATACGAACCATATTCCCAGTTTAACGGGAGCGGCGCATAGGCAGGTAAAAAGTGAGACAAGGGCCCCGGTGGAGCTTTTCAGGCCCATCCCGCAGGGAGACTTCGGGAAGGGACGCAAATGCCGCCGCCCCAACCCGCCGGCCTGATCTCTGACCTCTGACCCATGATCTCTGGAATCAGTGAATGCGAATATCTCCCGACCCGGTTTCAATTCGCACCGTTGGACCGCCGCCGTTCAACTTGCCGGTCATGTGATGGCGGTCAGACTGGCCCTGCGTCAGCATCTCCCGGTCGCTGCGGATGCTTCCCGATCCGGTCTCAGCGTCCAACGTCAGCGCGGCGCCTTCCGCCCAGAATTCAACGTTGCCCGATCCGGTCTCAAGGTGCCATGAGTTGGTCGGTGTTCCGCCCACCTTGATGCCGCCCGAGCCGGTCTGGGCGCGCAGCCCGCCACGCAGATTGCGCAGTTCGATATTGCCCGACCCGGTTTCGGCCTTCACATCGCCCTGGCCCGTCTGCTCGGCATAGATGTCGCCAGACCCGGTACCCACGCTGAAGCCTCCGTGCAGCCCGGTGGCGTGAATGTTTCCCGAACCTGTATTCAATTTTGCGTTCTCGCCAATGCCGTCGTCCGTCACGTTGCCCGACCCGGAACCCGCGTCGAGAAACGCGTCTGCCGGCGCTTCGATGTCATAGTCGATGCCGATGTTATGCAGATTTTCGTGACGCCCGCCAATGCGAATGATGTTGCCGGTCTGCTCGATTGGAGGATGGTCCGCAATCTCCCGTACCCGCTCTTCGCTCCCACCCCAGCTTGACCGCACACGCCCGAACACATGCACACGATTGGCCGTCCCGCGGGTCAGGTGAATGTTGCCCGAACCCGTGGCCACCGAAAGCTCCACTCTTCCATTCACCGTAAGATTCCGCTCGAAGGTAGCCTCCGCAGCCATTGCCGGAACCGCCGTCATCGCTATCGCCGCCGCAGCTATTGTAAAAAGATGTTTCATCATTCTCCTCATCTCCCTGATTTTCCTATTCCCTATTGCCTGGTTACAGTTGTTCTCACTGCTGCAACACCACGGGGTCGCCTTCCTTCAGCCCGCTCATGATCTCAGTCACCGAGCCATTTGAAAGCCCCACCTTTACCGCAACCTTCCGCTTGCCGTCCTTCTGCGTCTTGTCCGGAATCTCAACGGACGCATTTTTCTGGTTGTCGTAGATCACCGCATTCTCCGGCACTGTCAGCACGCCCTTGTGTTCATCCAGCAGAATCTCGGCATTAGCCGTCATGTTGGCCTTCAACTCCCCGCCGGGGTTGTTGATGGAAACCCGCACCTCAAACGTGGTCACATTGTCCTTCTCCACGCCCAGCGGTGCGATTTTGGTCACTTTGCCGTTGAACGTGCGGTCACGAAAGCTCTCCACCTTGATGCGGGCCGGCTGCCCCATGTACACGTGGGCAATATCCGCCTCGTCCACCTTGCCCTGGACGTACACCTCGTTGATGTCGCCCTCTGTCATCACCAGCGTGGCCGTCGAACCCAGGACCAGAATCGAACTGACCGCGTCGCCGATCTCCACATCCCGCGATAGAATCACGCCATCCATGGGCGCAACGATCGTCGTGTAGCTGAGCTGCTCCTCCAGTTGCTTCAGGCTGGCCTGGCTCTGCATGACCTGTGCCCGCGCCTGCCGCAACTTGGCCGTGTCCACGCCGATCTGCGCCTTGGACGAGTCCCGCCGGGTGAGCGCCGCTAAGTAATCCTTATTGGCATCGTCCAGCGCCTGGCGGCTCACAATGCCTTCCTTTTGCATTTCCACGTTGCGGTCCAGCGTGAGCTTGTACATCGGCAGGTCCGGCGCCGCCGCGTTCACCTTGTCCTGCTCGATATTCGCCTGGTAGGTGCCCACGTTGGCCTCGGCCGACGCCAATTGCGCCCGCTGCGCTTCCACCTGCGCCTCAATTTCCTGCCGGTCCAGTTGCGCCAGCTCCTGGCCTTTCCTTACCTGGTTGTTGATGTCCACATACAGTTTTTCCACGATCCCCGAGGCCTTGCTTTTCACCTCGACTTTGGTAATGGGCTCGATCTTGCCCGTGGCCACCACCGACCGCGCCACGTCGCCGCGCTTCACCTTATCCAGCCGGTTGGGATCGATGGTAGAACCCTTCGCAAGCCGCGCCAGACCAAGCCCTGTCAACGCGACAACTACCACCACGGCTGCAATCAGCCATATCCAGAATCGTCTGCTTTTTCGCGATGCCGCCACCGGAAACCTCCCAAACCCCAAGAAAGCCGCTGCTTCCCGCGGCGCGAATTGATGGATGAAGTAGACCTGCCAACTAGGACGGCCCAAACTGTCAGCCGTCACCCTGCATGCCTCTTCATACGCAACCCGCCGTCTCCTGGTTCCCAAAAGCAGGCGCGGTCAGAACCCTGGCCCGGATTCGCTGATCCCCGGCCGGTGTTCTCTGAGCTCTGATCCGTGTAATGCTATTCTCCAGAGCGAGATGCACGGTCTTCCGTTGCTCCAATTTGTCGCAGTAGCCCTGCTCATCCTGACCAACGCCTTCTTTGTGGCCGCTGAGTTTGCCCTGGTCTCTATCCGCGATACCCGCATTGAACAGATGCTCGCCGCCGGCGTTCCGGGAGCCCGCGCCGTCCGTCGGCTGCAGCAAGACATGGACGACTTTCTTCCTGCCGTCCAGCTCGGCGTGACGCTCTGCTCGCTGGCTCTCGGTTGGCTCGGCGAGCCGCTGGCCGCCGGTGTCTTTCTCCGTTGGCTCGGGGCGTTGCCCCATGCGCTGGCCTATGCCCATCTGGCCGCCGTGGCCGCCGTGGTGCTGGGCTTTGCCCTCATCACGTATCTGGATGTGGTGGTTGGCGAACTGGTGCCCAAGTCACTGGCTCTGCGCCGGTCAGAGGCTCTCGCTGTAGCCGTTGCCCCGCCCATGCTCATCTTCATGGCACTGGCCCGTCCGGCCGTCCGCACCCTCAAGAGCTCGGCCGCTGTCATCCTCAGAAGCTTTGACGTCCCCATGTCCAACCGCGCCCAAGTCCATTCTCCTGAGGAACTCAAGCTCATCGCCACCGCCGCCCGCCGCATGGGCGTGTTACCCAAATTCCAGGAGACCCTCATTCACCGAACCCTCGAGCTGGACGACGTTCCCATCCGTGAAATCATGACCCCGCGCCAGAAAATCTTCTCCCTGCCCTCCGACATGCTCGTTGAAGAAGCCAGCGCCAAAGTCATTGACCGCCAGCACTCCCGCGTCCCCGTCTACGACGAAACCCGTGGCCCCGAGCACATCGTTGGCGTTGTCTATTCCAAGGACCTCGCTCGCCTCATGTTCTTCCGCCCCAGAACTCCGGGTGCGCCAGCTCCGGGCACGCCAGTGCCTGCCCAGAGTTCGTCAAAGGGTCTCGCGTCTGACACGTGGGAGACAACCAAGCCTCGCCCCCACCCGGCAACTCCCTTTGTCGAGCTGAAACTCTCGCAGGTGATGCGTGACGTTCTCGTCGTTCCTGAAACCAAGTCTGTGCTTGACCTCATCCGCGACTTTCAACATCGCCGCCGCCATCTGGCCATCGTAGTGGACGAGTACGGTTCCACCGTGGGCCTGGTTACCGCCGAAGACGCCATCGAGCAGCTCGCCGGCGAGTTCGAAGATGAGTTCGACAACCCTGCCCTCCCCGTTCTCACTACCGCCGGCGGCGCCCTCCTTATGGACGGCGGCGTCAACCTCCGCGACCTCGAAACGCAGATGCAATGGCGCCTGCCGCGCGACGGCGGCGTGGAAACCCTCGCCGGCTTCGTCCTGGTGCGCCTCGGCCACATACCCCAGCCCGGCGAAAGCATCATCTACGCATCGCGCCGCTTTACTGTCGTGGAAATGGATGGCCACCGCATCGCCAAAATCCGCGTCGAACCGGTCACTGAAGAACTGCCTGCGCCGACGGAATGAGTTCCTGAGACCCGTTGGGCGCGCGCATTTACCGAGCCGGCCGTTTCATCCGTGGCTAAAGCCCGCGATTCTAATTGCGTCGCAGCGGCACGGCAGAAGCCGCGCCCTTTCAAAACCGGGTTATGAAATAGCTTCCAGGCAACAGCTTGGGACGGGCGCCTGATAAGATCGTTGGAATGTTCCGAGCGCAGTTGGAGAAAGACCATGAAAGATAAGAGCAAGAAGAAGCACCACGCCGCAGAGGAGAAGGTAACCGTTCCAGAGGTCAAGATTCACGGCGAGGAGTCATTGCCGGCAGCCGTGGTCAATACAAAGCGACTGGGCAAAGACTGCGACTACGACCGCGAACTGCGCCAGCTACAGATCGAGCTGGTCAAGCTCCAGGAATGGATTCGCCACGAGCAACTGCGCGTCGTGGTGCTGTTCGAAGGCCGGGATGCAGCCGGCAAGGGCGGGGCCATCAAGCGCATCACCGAATCCCTCAATCCCCGCGTTTGCCGCGTGGTGGCCCTTGGCACGCCCACCGAGCGCGAAAAAACACAGTGGTACTTCCAGCGATATGTGGCTCATTTGCCTGCCGCAGGCGAGATGGTTCTCTTTGACCGCAGTTGGTATAACCGCGCCGGCGTCGAGCGCGTCATGGGTTTCTGCACCGAGACGCAGTATCAGGAGTTCATGCAAAGCTGCCCGGAGTTTGAACGCATGTTGGTCCGCTCCGGCATTATCCTCATCAAATACTGGTTCTCCGTGAGCGATGCTGAGCAGGAGCGCCGCTTCCAGGACCGCATGGACAAGCCCACCAAGCGTTGGAAAATCAGCCCCATGGATCTCGAATCCCGCAAGCATTGGGCCGATTATTCCCGCGCCAAGGATGAGATGTTCGCCATCACCGACACCAAGCAGGTGCCGTGGTTCGTGGTCAACGCCGAAGACAAGAAGTGCGCTCGTCTCAACGTCATTCGTCATCTGCTCTCCATGATCCCTTACCGCGATCTCACTCCCGAATCGTTGGTTCTTCCGCCGCTCGAAAAATCGAAGTACGTCCGTCCCCCCATCCACGAGCAGAACTTCATTCCCGAGGTCTACAAATAGCCGGGAACCGGAACAGCGGGGAATACCGCCCAAATCGCAGAGCTTCTAGCCGTCAATTCGTTCAAAACGATGCCCCGAAATCCGCCATTTCCGAAGACGCGCCGCTGACTTGCCGGTTGCCGACCTGCTGATTCGTTGATTCCTGATTTATCGTTGAATCCAGCCCATGAAGCAGATCCTCACCCGACTCGTTCTCACCATTCCGGTCGTCTGGCTGGTGGTTTCGCTGGTTTTCCTGCTTATTCACCTGGTTCCCGGAGACCCCATCCTGCAGATGCTGGGCGAGGGCGCAACGCCAGCGGATATAAGCACTTTGCGCCACCAGTATTACCTTGACCTGCCCCTCCACACGCAGTACATCCGCTACTGGAATGGCGTTCTGCACGGCGACCTCGGCATTTCCATCCGCCTCCACGACACAGTTGGGAATCTCATCGCCGCCCGCTATCCGTACACGCTGGCCTTGACGTTCACAGCACTGGTTTTGGCGCTTTTGCTGGCCCTCCCCGCCGGCATTCTGGCCGCCGTGAGGCGTGGCCGCTGGCTCGACCAGGCGCTCTCCGTCGTGAGCCTCTTCGGCCTCTCCGTCCCCGGTCTCGCCCTTGGCCCCATCCTGATTCTGGTCTTCTCCATTGCTCTCGGATGGCTCCCCGTCTCCGGCGCGAATGCCGGTGGAGGCCGATCAATCGATTGGCATTATCTGGTTCTTCCCTCGATCGCCATGGGAGGCTCGCTGGCCGCAATTCTCACACGCATGGTTCGCACCGCCATGCTTGAGGAACTGGGCCAGGATTATATCCGTACCGCCCGCGCCAAGGGCCTCAGCGAGACAGCCGTCGTCTGCCGTCACGCTCTGCCCAACGCCCTGGTCCCGATCGTCACGGTTGTCGGACTGCAGTTCGGCGCGCTTTTGGCAGGCGCCATCGTTACGGAGACCATCTTCAGTTGGCCTGGCCTGGGCCGCCTGACGGTCAGCGCCATTTCCAATCGCGACTATGCGTTGGTGCAGGGCTGTCTTCTCGCGATCGGACTGACCTATGTGCTGGTGAATTTGCTGACCGATGTCGTGAATCGATGGGTGAACCCCAGAACGCGGAGTTAGTTACTCGCAGCGAAGAGGCACAATCTCCGCCTCAAACTCACTGCCGTCCCCGACCGTTAGCAGCCCCAGCGTTACCGGCAGCCCAAAGCGCCGCGGGCCGCACGATCCGGGGTTGAAGTAGAGCACGCCCTTTTTCTTATGGAAGTTCGGCACATGCGAATGACCGTAGAGCACGGCGGCAAACTTACCCGCTGCGGGGTCCAGGTGCAACGTGCTCAGGTCGTGGAGCATGTAGACGTACCGGTCTCCGACAAGCACAACCTCTGTTTCCGGAAGCTCACTGCAAGGGCCTTCCCGGTCCACGTTTCCACGGATGGCCGTTACCGGCGCGATCTTCTCCAAAGCTTTCAGGACCGAAGGTCTGCCTACATCGCCCAGGTGCAGAATGCGCTCGACACCGGCCAACGCGAGCACAACTTCAGGCCGCAGCAAGCCGTGGGTGTCGCTGACGACGCCGATTTTAGAGAGCCTCTGCTTCAGTTCGTCTGCCAATGCTTCCATTCCCTCAGGGGCTAAAGCCCTTCTTTGATTTTGCTTCGTTTGCGGCACGACTGAAGTCGTGCCCTGTTACAAGACAGTCTTTTTCAACATCCTCGAAGTCGTGCACTGTTACGAAAGAGTTTTTCTTCGTATCCTCTGAGGCCGTGTGCTGATACAGGACGGTTGTTTATCCGCGGCGGTAAAGCTCATTGCGAAGATCTACAGTCCTAATTCCAGCCGTGTGCGTGGGTCGAGCTGGTCGCGCAGCGCATCGCCAAGAAGGTTGAAACCCAGCACCGCGCCGGCCACGGCCAGGGCAGGGAAAAGCACCAAGTGCGGCGAATCGAACAGGTGCGACCGGGCGTCATTGAGCATCGCGCCCCAACTGGGCGCAGGCGCCGGAATGCCCAGTCCCAGAAAGGAAAGCGTGGCTTCGGCCAGAATCACTCCGGCCATGCCGATGGCCGCCTGCACCAGAATCGGCTGCACAATGTTGGGCAGAATGTGCCGGAAAAAGATGCGTAGCCCGCTTGCTCCCAGCGCACGGGCAGCATCCACATACTCGCGGTCACGCACCGCCATTACCTGTGCGCGGACGAGTCGCGCGTATCCGGCCCAGCCGCCAATGGCCAAAGCCAGCACAAGATTTGCGAATCCCGGCCCCAGGAACGCGGCAAACGCAATGGCCAGCAGAATGCCCGGCAGCGCCAGGAACGTGTTCATGGCAAAGGTGGTCAGCGCCGTATCCACCCAGCCGCCCAGATAGCCGGCCAGCCCGCCAATGCTCAGTCCCAGCGCCAGCGAAATGGTGACAACACTGACGGATACTGCCAGCGAAAGCCGCGCGCCCCACAGCAGGCGGGAGAGAATATCGCGGCCCAACTCGTCGGTTCCTGCCCAGTGAGCAACGGATGGGCCTTCCAGCCGGTGCAGCAGGTCGATGGCCGCCGGATTGTGCGGCGCAAGCCACGGCGCAGCCAGCCCGCCCAGCACAAAGCCAGCCAGCAGCAGTGCTCCCGCTGCGGCCAGGGGTTGGCGACTGATGCGTTTGCCTGCGGATTGCAACGTGCTGGAGACCGGAAAAGGCATAGGCAATCAAAAGAATACCGCGACACCCGCCGCAGAGTGGGGTCCAATAGCTTATGGGCATCTCAAAACAGGGTTTGATTTTATGCCTGGCGCTGGCCACGCCTGTGTTTCTTGCGCAAGCGGTGCCTGCCCAGTCCTGGGAGGGCGGAAGACCGCATGCCCTCCAACCGGAGGCCGAGCAGTTGCTTGCGCTGGCCAATGAGTCCCGTGCCGCTCAAGGAGCCGGGCCGCTGCGGTGGGATCCGGCGCTTGCCACGGCCGCCCGCCAGCACTGCCTCCGCATGGCTGCCGAGGGTCCGATTGCCCACCGCTATGGGGGCGAGCCCGACCTCTCGGAGCGAGCCGGCCAGGCAGGCGCCCACTTCAGCGTGATCGAAGAGAACGTAGCCATCGGTCCCACACCCGCCGCAATTCACGACGAGTGGATGCATTCGCCCGGCCATCGGACCAACCTGCTCAATCCCGAAGTGGACCGTGTGGGGATCGCCGTGGTGGCAAGCCGTGGCGTGCTCTATGCCGCGGCCGATTACGCACACGCCGTGCCGGAACTCACGCAAGCCCAGGTGGAAGCAACCATCGCCAGGCTGGTGCGCGACAGCGGCGTCACCATTCTCCGCGATCCCACCGTTGCCCGCGCCTATTGCGCGCAACCAAGGGGCGCAACGGGGAGCAGCCAGCCGAGGTTTCTTATGCGCTGGCAGGATGCGGACCTCAGCCATCTGCCTCAGCCGCTGGTAGATCGCCTTGCATCGGCGCAGTATCGCCAGGCCGCCGTGGGCAGTTGCCCTGCCCAGAACGTCGAAGGATCCTTCACGGCTTATCGCCTGGCAGTTTTGCTGTATTGACGGGCTGAGGAGTATCTCACCGCAAATACTGATGATGGTTCAAGGACTCCGGCCAGTCCGCAGGCCATCAACGCAGGTTTGGCGCCTTTGCGCGAGAATCCAAGCACGACGCGGACGAGGGAGCGGGGGCGAATACTCAACCCCACTCGCCAGTTTCTATAGCGATTCTCCAGTTGCTATAGACGGAAACCACTATCGCTGAGCGGCTTTTTCCTTAAAAAAGCTACTCAGCATGACGCCATAAGCTCCACATGAATGGGAGAGCCGTTCTGACTCAGTTTCTTTCCTGGGGCATTGGGACCCGGACAGAAGCCATTCCCGCAGCGGTTGCCGCCTGAATGCCAAGGTCAGTGTCTTCAAATACCAGGCAATCTTTGGGTGCCACTCCGAGCCTGGATGCCGCAAGCAGAAACGCATCCGGGGCCGGCTTGCTGTGGGTGTAGTCTTCCGCGCCGACGATCGTATCGAACTTGTCAAGCAGATCGAGCGCGGTGAGCGAGCTTACCACCGAATTTCGCCTGCTTCCGGAAACCACGGCGAAAGGAATCCGGCCATGCTGAGCCCGGATGTGTTCCAGCACTTCAGGGACCGGCTTGAGTTGCGGGAGCATCTCGCAGTAGAGGCTTTCCTTGCGCTTGCTGACTGCTTCGACGGGCATGTCGAGCCCGTTTCGCTCATTGAGCGTGGAGATAATCTCGTGGACGGGCTTACCTCCCCAGGAATAAAAAAGCTTTTCGTCGAACTCACAGTTCCATTCAGCAAGCGCCGCCTTCCAGGCTATGTAGTGAAGCGGCATGGAATCGGCGATTGTGCCGTCGCAGTCGAATAGATAGGCTCGAAATGAACCCACGGGCAGTTTCAGTTTCATGCGTGAGAAAAACTCCATTGATTGGCGTTTCAAATCGTTTTTAGAAGGTGCGAGTTACGGTTTCAAAGACGATGGATGCCCCGGCAGGATTGATGGTGCGCATGGGCAGAGAATGTGGATTGAAGTTAAGATGTGGCCACCGTTTCGATTCCAGGCACCGCGCAGCCGCCCTCGCCGGGCTTGGTCGGCTCCATCTGCAAGGCGTTGTTAAAGCGGTTGAAGTAGTTGAATAGGCCGATGGCGCAAAGCAACTCCACAATCTCGCCCTCGGAGTAGAAGTTGCGCAATCTGGCGAACTGCTGGTCGCTCACGGCGTGGGCGTCGTTGGTGACAGTCTCGGCCAGCAGCAGGGCCTCTTTTTCAGCGGGTGTAAAGTCTTCCCGCTGAGGCCAGTCGGCCAAGTGAGCCAGTTGGTCGTCGGTCCAGCCCAGCCCTTTGGCCAGGATGGTGTGGCTGGCCAGACAGTAAGGTGTCCGATTCACCTGGCTGGTGCGGACGATGATCAGTTCCTTCAGTTTCAAGGGGACCGTGCCGGTATTAAGCACTGCGCCGAAGTGGGCCTGCATGGTGGCAAAGATCTCCGGTCGATGCGCCATCACACGGAACATGTTGGGCACATTGCCGCGCTGGGCAAAGGCTTTGTCATAGAGCGCGGCCAATTCGGGGGTCACTTCGCTGCGGTCGAGCCGAGAAATCCGGGACATTCGGCCTCCATTGAGGTTCAACTCTATCGTATCGCCTGTCCCCGGGAACCTGTGGGTTTTTGACGCGCCCCGCACTCTCTGCTACCTTGGTAGTGGACAATTTAACGCACGACACTCCTCAGTAGCTCAATGGCAGAGCATTCGGCTGTTAACCGAAGGGTTGTAGGTTCGAGTCCTACCTGAGGAGCCAAAGAATCAATAACTTACAGGCTTTTCCTTGGTTCCCGAGTTCACAAAACCCACAGAGGATTAAACCACAGCGGCCAGCGGTTTCATGGGGTGTGATTCCTGTGCTTTCGCCATCTGCACAACTGCTGAATTTGCCGCGACGCTGGCTCTCAGGCTTGCATCCAAGGCCAAGTTTCGGCAGATTTTGGAGCAGCGTTAGGCAAAATCGGCGAAATTGGCCGTGGTCGCCTTCGCTGCCCGAGAATGGCAATTCTGACACGTTCCCACATTGGTACGCTGGCCGGTTTGAAACCCTATCATTCGTTTTAATTTTGGCACTATACTCTTGGGTATCTCGGTTCGGAATGGCGGCAAACGGACCGACAAAGGAGGACTATGGCTAACGCGAAGAAATGCGCGAATGCGGCCTGCTCCTGCATTCCACCCCAAAACGCGAAGTATTGCAGTCCCCACTGCGAGGGCATCGCGAAGAAAATGGAAATCGTGTGCCTATGCGGCCATGCTGACTGCAGTGGCAACGTCAAATAGGTCCGGACCTGGCCTGGATTCGATCGACGGTTCACTTCCAAGCCGGGGGTGAAGGCAAAGAAGGCAGCGGGTCCGGGTTTGGCACACCAACCGGCCAGGGATAAGTAGGCCCGTTTGTCAACTTTGCCGAGAAACCTGGGCCCAATCTGGGTTCCAGGTGCTGGCGAAAGCCGTGCGTATCGCCATCCTCTCAGAAATGCGATCCCGAAGGCGTTCAGCCTACGAGAAAGGCCCATCTTTCGGTGACTATTCGGCAGCGTTTAACGGACAGCTTCAGAAACTCGTCCGCCGCAGCCAACTGAACCCACGGAAAGGATGAAACCAATGGTTAACCCAACACTTCTCGTTCTGGCTGCTGGCATGGGCAGCCGTTACGGCGGCCTGAAACTCGTCGAACCGGTTGGTCCCAGTGGCGAAACCATCATGGACTACTCGATCTATGACGCGCGGCGGGCAGGGTTCGGCAGGGTTGTGTTTGTTATCCGCACGGGAATTGAGCAACGGGTCAAGGAAATGGTCGGCGCACGATTCGAAAAACGCCTTGCGGTGGAATACGTCTTTCAGGAGCTTGCGAAGCTACCGCCGAGATTCCAAGTACCTGCCGGCCGCACCAAGCCGTGGGGCACAACGCATGCCATTTTGATGGCTGCCAACACCATTCATGAGCCCTTTGCAGTGATCAATGTCGATGATTTTTACGGAGCGGAGAGCTATCGCGCGCTGGCGCATCATTTGCAGTCCGGAACAACGGACTATGCGATGGTCGGATTCGTATTGCGCAATACTCTCTCAGAGTTCGGCGCGGTGGCGCGCGGGGTTTGCCAGGTAAACAGCGACGGCTTTCTTGAAAACATTGTTGAACTGAAGAGCATCGAACGCGTTGGCGGGCATGCAAGCAACACCGATGCAACAGGTCGGGAGACAAGGCTGACGGGGAACGAGATTGTTTCAATGAACATGTGGGGATTTACTCCACAGGTGTTTGATCAACTGCGCGAACAATTCCAGAAGTTTCTTCAACTGAATAACACGGACCTGGAGGCGGAGTGCTACATTCCCAGCACCGTGAATGAATTGCTCATGGCCAGACAGGCGCGGGTAAAGGTCCTGCACTGCAATGATTCATGGTTTGGCGTTACCTACCGCGAAGACCATACACGCGCAGTCGAAAGCATCCGGCACCTGATCGAAGCGGGTAATTATCCGAAAAGACTTTGGTGATGCGTTACACCATTTTCACTTGTGCATTTCAGACCCGTCCGCAGCACCGGGAAATTTCTACTGCGCGACGTTGCGCGCGGGTCAGCGCAGACGATTGTCCGCAATAGGTTTCGCGACTTATCTTTTGAGAGAAGGAGCCAGCAGCTCTTCTTCCGGTTCAACATGCACCAGGACTTCGGCGACCTTGGGCACTTTGTCTAGGACTGAGTCCTCTACATCGTGTGCGATGTTATGTCCCTGGCGCACCGTGAGAGTTCCGTTGACGACGACATGCAGATCAACGTAGTAACGGAATCCCATCTTTCGCACATGGCACTTCTCCAAGCCCATCACTCCCGGAACATTCGAAGCTACGGAGCGCACCAGTTGTTCAAACTGAGGAGCGGGCGCAGTATCGAGTAATTCAGCAAAGGGCATCCGCAGTTGCCGCCACGCGTTCACAATGATGACAGGTGAAGCACAGAGTGCCGCCCAATCGTCCGCGGCTGGATTCCTGGTCCACAACGCGATGGAGATGCCCACAAACGCAAAGGCTGAAGTGATGGCATCGCTCAAATGATGCCAGGCATCACTGCGAACGGCAGTGCTGTCAATGCCTTCGCCGACGGAAGAAACATAGCGGGAAAGCAATATCTTGACTCCAACGACGGAAAGCAATACCCAAAGCGTGTATACCTCGGGCAGAGGATGCGGGGTTTGAATTTGCTCAATGCTTTCGATCCCAATTACGATTGCGGCCGCGATTAACGCCAGGCTCACAACGACAGCTGCCGCCGGTTCTGCTTTTCCGTATCCGTAAGGATGTTCTTCATCGGGCGGTCTGACGGCTACGCGCAAACCGAGATAGACGACGGTCGAGCTGATGACGTCCGATAGCGACTCGATTCCATCGGCGATGAGGGCAAACGAGTGGCCTATGAACCCCGTGGTGCATTTGAACAACGCAAGGACGAGGTTAAACCCTATGCCGATGAGCGAGGACTTCAAGCCTCGCTTGACCATCTGTTCTGGTGTCTGCGTTCTATCCATGCGCGGCCATTGTCGCCAATTCTTTGATTCCACGACTTCCGACTTCAATCCAATCGAGAGCGCAGCGGTACTTCTCTATCTTGACGATACACCGCTCCCGCATAAAAATAATCTCTTCAAAATTCGTCTCTGGAAAATTGGAGGCCGTGCTGGTGTTTGCTTCCGATTCGGGGCGAGTAGCGGACAAACAAGACATAACCCCGTCTTTGTCGCACATTCGCCGGTTTGTCTGTTACTGCCCGCAATCTATTGTGGACCGGGGCAGGTGTCTTTCAGCGTGTTCCCCAGATTTTCGCTCTGGATTTCCAGCGTGGCATGCGGAGTGCCGCCATTGCCGGATCTTGTGATGTGGAAGACATAGATTGTTTCATAATCGCTGTTCGGCCAGTCAGGCACCTGCGCTGCACCGGTTCCGTAGGACTGGAGCAACTGCTTGGCGAACTCATACAACTTAATGTGCTCCCAGGCTACAAAGATTAACGAGTGGGCATAAGCCGGTTGTAGCAATGCCTGCTGAAGTTCTGCGATCTGGTTGTATCCGATTTGAGCATTCACCGGCATCCCGAGACGGATTGCGGTCGGCTCAATGGTTGCCAGCGGCCTCAGATAGGAGTAAGTCGGCAGAATATTACCGTCGTTCACTTTTACACTCGGGTTTGGCGCATAGATGAAGTCCGGTTTGCCATAGCGCCCCATCAGCAGGGATGGCAAAGCTAACGCCCGGTTGAGTCCTTTGCAGGTCAACTGACCAAGTCCACCTGAAGGTTTCTCGCCATGGCGCACTAGCACGATGGTCTCGCCATTGGCTTGAGACGATTGCGGAGCGGACGACGGCAGGATGCCGAGAAAACAGGCGAACACAAGACTCATTCTGAACATGCGTTGCGGAAAAGCTGATCGGTTCACAGGGTTCCTCCTCGCGGCGGTTTAGCTCATCAGTTTACGACAGAGGTGGTGGAAATGGCGCTCCAACCCTAGACCCACTGCACACTGAGCGGTTTTCTGGGAGGTACTCGCGGATAGGAGTACTTGCGCTCGCCGAGCATAAGGCCACCATGTACGACGTACCCCTCAGGAACCGCCAACGCCTGACGGAGGGGAGCATAAACGCCCGCTACGCGGGTGAGGTAACCGGCCCAGCAGACGCCCAGACCGCGAGCCTCTGCCGCCAGTTCAAGAAAGGTGAGGGCAATGGCGCAATCCTGTTTTCCCCAGCCATAATCCGCTGGCGCGCAGGCCGCAACGACCGTGGGAGCCCCGCGCAATATAAAGTCGTATCCGCTTTCCCATTGCGCCAACATTGCCGGGCTGATGCCCGACGTGCGCAAACAGTTCATTGCCTCCGCAGACAAAGCATGCACCTTTGCCCCATCTCCCACGACAATCCAGTGGAGCTTCTGGGAGTTGGAGGCTGTGGGAGCGCGCCGCGCCACGTCGAGCAGCGCCTCCAACGTTTCTCTGGCGATGGGCCGGTCTTTGAACTCCCGCACTGACCGCCGGCTTATGAGGAAACTGTCGATCATCGCCGGATCTGGCAATTCTTTGGCCGCGGGCAAAAGAGCTTCCTGTGGCAGGCCAGCGTGGGTGAGAGCATCGCAAGCACACACGGCAACACAGTGGCCGCAGAAAATGCAATTCCCGTGAGCAGATTCTTCTGGAAATTTTTTCTCGTTGAGAGTAAGGAACCCGGATGGACAAACCGCTACGCATGCGCCGTCTCTCTTGCACAAATTCGTATCAACTGTGATCTGACCCAAAATCAGCATCCCCCTTGTCACCTGCTGGCCGAGCGGCCGAAAGCCTTTGGTTGCAGTGTACTCCCCATGAAGACCCATGCGGCATGAACACCTGTGCCCGAGAATTGGCTAAAGGCTGGAAGCTTCTGGCGGCGCCGGATTGGCAGCCAGATGGCGCAGCATCTCCGCACCGTTTACGGAGTCACTTCCTTGCCCGCGACAAAAACACGCGGCCGGATAGGTGCGGCGATGAAGTACGCAAGCTCGCGGTAATCGGTAAACTCCTGGATCAGAAAATCGGCGTCTTTGCCCGCTTCCAGCGACCCTGCGCTGTCTCCAAGACCAAGGCTCCATGCCGCGTTGACGGTTGCACCCGTCAGCGCTTCCGCAGGGGTGAGGCGCATCTGCAAACACGCCAGCGACAGGATGAAGGGCATGGATGACACTGGCGAAGACCCTGGGTTGAAGTCAGTGGCAAGCACGATAGCCAGCCCCAGTTCGATCATCTTCCGGGCCGGCGGATACTGCTGGCGCCCCAGCGCGAAGACCGAGCCCGGCAACAGCACCGGCTGGACGGCAGCGTCCTTTAATACTTGAAGGACCTCATCCGTCACGGCTTCCAGATGATCGGCAGTGGCCGCGCCCAGTTCCGCAGCCAGCAGGGCTCCTGTACCCGGGCGGAATTGCTCGGCATGGACGCGCAGCCGCAGGCCGTGGCGGCGGGCCGCGGTGAGCACGCTGCGCGCTTCCTCGACGGTCAAGGCGTGATCGTCGCAGAAAGCATCGCAATAGGTGGCCAGCTTTGAACCGGCGACCTCGGGAATCAACTCTTCCCCGATCCAGCGAATGTACTCTGCGCGGCGGCCCTCAAACTCCGGGGGAACCATGTGCGCGGCCAGCAGCGTGGAAACAATGCGCGCCGGACCCTCCGCATTGAGCCGCGCCAGCACGCGCAGCATGCGCAACTCCGTTGCGCGCTCCAGGCCATAGCCTGACTTGGCTTCAAGGGTGGTGGTGCCGGAGCGAAGCATCCAGTCCCGATGGCATCGCGCGGCGGCCAGCAGATCGTCTTCCGTGGCCGCGCGCGTCAGCCGCACGGTGCTTTGAATGCCGCCGCCGGACGCGGCGATCTGCTGATAGGTGGCTCCGGCAATGCGCTGCTCGAACTCGGGGGCGCGGCTTCCGGCAAAGACGAGGTGCGTGTGGGCATCGACGAAGCCGGGCATCACACAGCGGCCCTCTGCATCGATGACCACTGCTTGGGGCGGGATTTTGGTCCGAAGATCGGCGTAGGGGCCAGCCGCAGTGATGCTGTGGTCTTTAACGAGCAGCGCGGCGTTCTCAACAATGCCAAGTTCGCGCAGCTCCGCGCCTACTCGCGGACGCGCGGGGCCGGCGAGGGTGACTAACTGGCCGATGTTGACGATGGCGAGAGTGTCGCCCACGCCTATTTCTCCGCCATCGGGATATGGATGCCCCGCTCCCGAGCGGTGCGTTGCGCCAACTCGTAGCCCGCGTCGGCGTGGCGAACCACACCCAGGCCAGGATCGTTCGAGAGCACGCGTTCAAGCTTGCGCGCAGCCATCTCTGTGCCGTCGGCCACGGACACCTGTCCGGCATGAAGCGAATAGCCCATGCCTACGCCGCCGCCGTGGTGGAAGCTGACCCAGGTTGCGCCCGACGCGGTGTTGAGCAGTGCATTCAGAATAGGCCAGTCGGCAACCGCATCCGACCCGTCGAGCATTTTCTCGGTCTCGCGATAGGGACTGGCCACCGAGCCGGTGTCGAGGTGGTCGCGGCCAATGGCAATGGGCGCGGAGATCTCGCCCTTGCGCACCAGCTCGTTCATTGCGAGGCCCATGCGCGCGCGCTCTCCGTAGTCCAGCCAGCAGATGCGCGACGGCAGCCCCTGGAACGCAAAGCGGCCTCGCGCCAGCCGTAGCCAGCGCTGCAGAATCTCGTTGTCCGGGAATAACTCAAGCGCCAACTCATCGGTGCGGTCAATGTCCTTGGGATCGCCCGACAGCGCTACCCAGCGGAACGGCCCGGTGCCGGTACAAAACAGCGGACGAATGTACTCGGGCACAAAGCCGGGAATCAGGAACGCATCCGCGCAGCCAGCGTCGAAGGCGAAGCGGCGAATATTGTTGCCGTAGTCGAAGGCCACGGCACCGGCGCGCTGCAAGGCGAGCATGGCATTCACATGCACCACCATGGTCGCCGTTGAGCGGCGCACATACTCCCCGGGATCGCGCTGCCGTAGTTCTGCGGCCTCAGCCAAGGTGAGTCCCTGGGGAACATAGCCGTTCAGCGGATCGTGCGCGCTGGTCTGGTCGGTCACCACGTCCACCTGCACGCCGCGCCGCACAATTTCTGGCAGCACATCGCCGCAATTGCCCACCAGGCCCACACTCAGCGCCCGGCCCTCGCGCCGCGCCGCTTCGCAGAGGCGCAGAGCTTCGTCCAAATCCTCGGTGATCCGGTCACAATAGCGCGTGGCCACGCGGCGCTCGATGCGGCTGCGATCCACATCTACAGCCAGCACCACGCCGTCGTTGAGGGTGACGGACAAGGGCTGCGCTCCGCCCATGCCACCCATGCCGCCGGTCACCACCAGCTTGCCCTTGAGCGACCCGCCGAAGTGCCGCTCGGCAAGCGCGGCGAGGGTTTGGAAGGTTCCCTGCAAAATTCCCTGCGTACCGATGTAGATCCAACTGCCCGCGGTCATCTGGCCATACATCATCAGACCCTTGCGGTCGAGTTCGTTGAAGTGCTCCCACGTGGCCCACTTGCCCACCAGGTTGGAGTTGGCGATGATCACCCGTGGAGCCATCACGTGGGTGGGAAAGACCGCTACCGGCTTTCCGGACTGCACCAGCAATGTCTCCTCATGGCCCAACTGCTCCAGCGCGCGAACGATGGCGTGGAAGCACTCCCAGTTGCGGGCCGCCTTGCCGATGCCGCCGTAGACCACCAGGTCCTGCGGCCGTTCAGCCACCTCCGGATCGAGGTTGTTCATCAGGCAACGCAGCGCTGCCTCCTGCTGCCAGCCCTTGCAGCGCAACTGGCTGCCGCGCGGCGCGCGAATCGTTGGAGCCATGGTCACTGTTGTCGTCATACTCTCATCCCCCTCGAAGAACGGCTGCTGCACCAGCGCACAGTCTCTCAAACGCCGATACATAGGATACTACCCACGCATTCGTATCGACGCTGTTGGTGAACCTTGGACCTCACTCTTCCGGTGAGGCCCAAATCTGTGACATGGCCAGACGGCTTCTAGCTCATCAGCACCTGATCGACCGTCTGGATGTCGACCAATCCATTGCATCCGTAAATGGCCGGAAGCACGCGGTCTGCAGGGTAAGTGCGCCGGAGTTCAGCGACCTTTTCTGTGCCACAGCGATAGGCCGGGAGATACATCCGGCCCAGCAGGGGATGCCGTCCCCAGGCGCCGGACAGTTTATCGGCGCGTTCTTCGGTGACCAGAAAATCGCGCCGCAGCGTTGCCGCTACTTCCGGCTGCGGTTTTCCTTCACCCCAGGTCAGATAAGACGACTGGTTCTTGGCATCATCCTGCAACAGGGCCAGCAGCACACCGATCTGCAGGTCTTCGTCGGGCAACTGATCGACTTCAGTGACACCGTGGGCGATGAGGATCGCGTTGTTGGCGAGTCCTTCAAACAGGGTGGCGGCGCGCGTGTTCATGGTGAGAACCGAGGCCTCGAAGCCAACCATTCCGCGAACGTACAAGTCCTGTAGATAGGCAAAGGTGGTGACGTGGCCGGGCACAACCTCGTGGCTGACAAGCTGCTCAAACTCCGGATACGAAATCTGCAGCGAAGCGTTGATCTCGTAGCTGGCTTCGTATTGCGGCGTGCCATCGGCGTTCCGCGCCCGTCCGAGGTAGTTCATGGAACCGGAAAACCAGGCATCCTTGATGGGGAGGAAGCGGATATTCGCGCGCGGTACCCGCGCCAGTTCCTGAGGAAGGCAGGGCAGCAGATTTTTCGCGCTGAGGTGATCGAAATACGCAATCACGGCCGCGCCCAAAGCACGTACCGAAGCCATCGGGGTTACGCGCTCCCGGCGCCACGCATCGACCGCTTTCAGCAATTCGTCCGCATTGGACGAAGCGTAGCCGGCGCGGCCCAGCAATTCGGCCACACGCTCGCGCTTCTTCTCCGGCTGAGAGGGTTCGGGCGGTTTCCCGGTCGACGCCTCGACCGAGCGGGCGTAGGGCACCGGATCGCCCTTGCCGAGAACTTCCATGGCGAGGTCCCACATGGTTTCCAAGCAAATCGCAAGGCCGTTTAGATAGGGCCGACGCAACCCCTCGATCTTTGCCGCCTCCGCGCGGATTCCGGCGATGGCCTGGGAAAGGTTTACCTCGCGCAGGTACTGCTCCAAGGCTTCGCTGTCCACGTTCTTGCCGGCGACGCCGCCACAGGCGCGCAGGCGCGCTGCGGCCGGATGCGCGTAGGCAGCGGGCAGCGGCTCATCGGAAAACCAAGAATCGGCGATGAACCGTCCCGTGCCCGAGGGACACATGACGTCACCGCCCCAGAGCGTGTCCACGCCGAGGACTGCGTCAGCAACATACTTTCCTGCTTGATCCATCAAATCTCACCCTCCTTCTCCTTCTTCAGGGAACCGAACCAGATATATAGACAGAGGCCAATAAAGAGTAATGCGGAAACGGATTGCGAGATGGCATCGTTCGAATAGAAAGGCGTCCTGATCAGATCCTCGCGATAGGCGGGGAAGAGACGCAGGGACGCGCCGAGAACGCCTCCGAGCGCGCCGCCCGCCATCAGACCCGAAGCCAGGATGACCCCACGTTCGCGAATCCCCTTGCCATGTTCTCCGCCGACCTTTTCTGAACGCTTGTTGATCAGGTGCGACAGAAATCCGCCGGCCAGCACGGGCGTGGTGAGCCCCAGCGGCAGGTACATCCCCAGCGCAAAAACGAGGGAAGACTTGCCCAGCATCTCCAGCACCAGCGTCACCATGGCGCCGATGCCAAACAATAGATAGGCGACCGGCTGGTGGCTCATGAAGCCCACCACCAGAGCCTTCATGATGGAAGCCTGCGGCGCAGCCAGAACCTGGCGCGGGTCTCCGGGCACGGCCTCCCCGAACTGGAACGTGTGGGCCAGCAGGATGATGGTCAATCCTGCGGTGATGGCGGCAGTGATGACTCCCAGAAACTTGACCTTCTCCTGAGCGGCAGGCGTGGAGCCGAGCCAGTAGCCGGCCTTCAGGTCGGTAATGAACTGTCCCGATACGCACAGGGCCGTACACACCATGCCGGCAATGGCCATCACAAAGAACATCCCGGTGGTTCCGGAGAGGCCAAAGTTCAAGAGCACCACCGCAGAGATGATGACGGTGAGCATGGTCATGCCGGAGGCCGGATTGTTGGCCGTGGTGGCAATGGCGTTGGCGGCCACCGAGGTGAAGAAAAACGCGAAGAGCAGCGTCAACACCAGGCCCAGGACCAAGACGGTCCAGGAGACTTGAAAGTGTCCAAAGAAAGCGGCCACGGCGATGGCGCCCAGAACCACGCCGATGAGGATGGAAAGGATCGGCACATCGCGATCCGTGCGCTCCGTATCAGCGGGTTCGCCATGGCGGAAGGCGTGCAGCGCGATGCCAAACGATCCGGCAATGACGCGCAGCGATTTGAGTACGCCGACGATTCCGGCCGTGGCGATAGCTCCCACACCGATGAAACGTACATAGTTGCGATAGATTTCCAGCGCGGTCATTTTAGAGATGGGAATGACGGCCGGATAGACAGAGATGTCCATGTGGCTGCCGCAGAACCAGATCAGCGGGACCAGGACGAAGTTGGAAAGAATGCCCCCGGCGCAAAAGACCATGGCGCTACGCAAGCCCATTACGTAGCCAAGACCAAGGATAAAGCCGATGGCGTCGAAGTTGAAGACCATGCGGCCGCGATCAGCGAGAGAACGCATCACGGGCACGAACTGGAAGTCAAGATACTCCTTCCAAAGATGGAAGGTGGAGGTGAGGAAGTCGTATGCGGCGGCGATGCCAGTGGCCTGGATGAGCAGTTTGGCCTGTGCGCCGCCCTTTTCGCCGGTGACAAACACTTCGGTGATGGCCGTTGCCTCAGGAAACGGAAGCTGACCATGCATCTCGCGCACGAAATAGCGCCGCAGAGGAATCAGGAAGAGAACACCGAGACAGCCGCCGGCCAGACAGATGAAGATGGTCTGCACCGGGTGTGGATCCAAGTGGAGAATGTACAGCGCGGGCACGGTGAAGATGGCGCCAGCCACCACGCTGCCGGACGCGGCGCCAATGCCGGTGATGATGACGTTTTCAAGCAAGCTGGAGCGACGCTTGAACATGCGCGCCAGTCCGATGGCGAGGATGGAAATGGGGATGGCGGCTTCCATCCCCTGGCCCACCTTCAGTCCTGAATAGGCCGAGGCGACAGAGAACATTACGCAAAAGACAATGCCCCAAAAGACCGAACGCAGCGTGAGTTCCTCCTGCTGCGTCTCCGCGGGAATGATGGGTGTGTACGATTCGCCGGGCCGCAGCGGCTGGTAGGCGTTTTCGGGAAGAGACTTTGTTTCGCTCTCGGCCATCGATGGATGATCCTCCGCAACGGCGACGCCCCGTGGTCCCGGCAATTCAAGGACCCTGGCTGACGCCACACCAAACCGGTCTCCGGGTTCGTTTGTTCTCCCGGGAATTGATCATGCAGGCTATCACCGCAACGGAGTCAAAGCAAGTGTGAGAGTCACACCGTCCGGGGACCGGTTCCCTCGACGAGCGGCCAGACTTCTGATGGAGAAACAATCCCTTTTTGAGCGAGCCCCTGAGACTCACGGAAATAGAAGTTCGCAGGTCTTTGCACATGCATAGATAGTTCCGCGTCAAGGAGCGCCGGATGGGTCTGGCGTATCTGCAATGGCATGATCAAGCAAGGGAGCAGCGCCGCGGAGAAGCTGGTCAACGAACAGTTGTGTGAGGATCGCTGCGTGCCGGCACCGACTTGCCAATCGGCAAGCAAGCACGCTGAACGCTAGAAACGGACTTCGTCAGAGTTCTCATATTTTTGCTCCTCATTTTGAAACGGACCGGGCAGCACCCGGAAGGGTCCAACTCCGCCAGTCCAAGAGTGCGAGGAGAACGCGCCATAACGCGAAGATTACATCGTTGCCATTCTGGGCAGGTGGAGGGTGACCTGGGTGCCCTGTCCCGGCTGGCTGGAAATCTCCGCTTTGCCGCCGTGAAGCAGCGCAATGCTCTGAACGATCGCCAGCCCCAAACCTGTGCCCCCCGAACCCTGGGAACGCGACGAGTCGACACGGAAGAAACGATCAAAAACCTTTGGAAGGGCTTCCGCTGGAATGCCAACGCCGGTATCGGAGACTTCAATACGAACCGTGGAAGAGTCGGCGCCGGCTCCCAACACGACGACTCCGCCGGGTGGCGTGTGTGCCAAGGCATTTGAAACCAGATTGCCCACGGCCCTCTGCAAGAGTGTGCGGTCCAGTTCGGCAATCACCGGTTCGCCGGCGACCGCAGTGGTGAGCGAAACTCCGCCGTCTGCGGCCGAGGCTTCATAATATTCGCGCACGCCGCGCAGCAAATCGCCCACATTCACCTGCTCGCGGCGCAAATGAGTCAATGGACTCTCAGCGCGCGCCAGAAACAGGAGGTCCCCGATGAGATCCGATAGCCGCACGGATTCTTCCAGAGAAGACTCAATCACATCGCGATATTCGCCGGCACTTCGAGCGCGGGCCAAGGCAACTTCTGCTTCGCCGCGAATGTTATTCACCGGCGTGCGCAGATCGTGCGCGATGTCTGCCGAGAATCTGGAAATGCGCTCGAAGGACTCTTCCAGCCGGTCCAGCATTTCGTTGAAGGTACGGGCGAGGGATGCCAGCTCGAACGGATATCCTTCCGGAAGAATGCGTTCCCGCAGATTTGTCGAACTGATGTGGCGCGCCGTGGTTGCCATCTCTTCGACCGGACGAATGCCGCGCTGCGCAATCTGGTACCCGACCAAGGGGAAGATAACGAAGGTCGCCAGTAGAATTACCCAGAACCAAAGCCGATAACGTGCCAGCAATTCCTCTTTTTGCGAGACATCCACCGCAATCTGAATGGTGTCAGTGTGCGTTGCAGGGTAACCGACGGGCGCCGACGCACTGGTAACGCGAAAGGCGCGACCGTCTCTGCCCTTCATGTGAATGGTGCGACCAGGGCGGCTTTGGGTTTGACCGGCCAACTGCGCCAGGTCCAGTTGATCCGCCATGCCGGGCGTCATCAACAGCAGCGAGTTTCTGTCATCCAACAGGCGAATATAGAACTGCTCGTATTGCCGTGCGGCTGATTCCAGCTCAACTTCCTCACGCATCGCATCCTGGTCGCCGGGTCTCTCCCGCAACATGGTGCGTAACACGTGCACCTTGTCCGCGAGGAACAAATCTGTGCTCTTCTCCAGTTCGCTCACCAGCACCAAATAAAGACTAACTATGGAGAAGAAGACCAGAAACAAGCCAGCAAGGGCGTAGCTGGCTGTTAACCGGAAGGCCAAAGTTCCCCACATGCGCGAGAGTGGCGCGAGGCTACGTCTCGGATTCCAGGACATAGCCGGCACCCCGAACGGTATGGATCAGTTTGAGCGAGAAAGGATCGTCCACCTTACTGCGGAGCCTTCGCACACTGACGTCCACGACATTGGTGTCGCTGTCGAAGTTCATGTCCCAGACCGCTTCGGCAATCAGGGTTCGCGATAGCACCTCGCCCGAGCGTCGCGCCAATAGAGATAACAGAAGGAACTCTCTGGAAGTCAATTCCAGCCGCTGACCGGCGCGCGTGGCACGCTGGCGCAACAAGTCGATTTCAAGGTCGGCACAACGAAGCGTTTCCGGAGCGCGCGGAGTCCCACGGCGCAGCAACGATCGCACGCGCGCCAGCAATTCGGAAAAGGCGTATGGCTTTACCAGATAGTCATCGGCACCCAGTTCGAAGCCTCGTACCCGCTCGTGTACAGCATCGCGAGCGGTTAGAAAAAGCACAGGCATACGCTGGCCCTCCTGGCGCAGACGAGTGAGAACCTGCCAGCCATCCAGCCCTGGGAGCATCACGTCGAGAATGACGAGGTCGAACTCGAATTCCTGCGCAAGGTGCAGCCCCTCCAATCCATCTCCGGCGACATCGACGACGAAACCTGCCTCCCCAAGTCCCTTCTTCAGGAATTTGGCGGTCTTGGCTTCATCTTCGATAACCAGAATCTTCACGATTAGCCACCCTGGAATCAGGATCTTACGGAAAACTGCATCGCCCTGGAAAGGCCGCTCGGCCTAATTGCCGATGCAAGAAAAGGAGTTGCCCACGCCGGTGCGATCTGTCTGCCGGAAACCGAGAGAGGCGAAACAAGCCGCCACGCGACGGCTACAGCCAACGCGGATGGTGAGAAGCAAGAACGGAAGATGCGCATGTCAGCCTCGATAACCAATTTGCTCTACCGTGGGTTAAGTGGAGGCGATCCTGATGCCGAACTCGGGAAGAGATTAGGCCCCCGGCTGCTAACACGAGGGTCAGGGAAGACCGAGAACAATGTGTTTATAGGCCCGCAGTGTTACAAACGCCCGTCAGGATTGTTAAAAGTTTGGGTAAAACTTCGAGCTCAGTTTGGAAACAGGTTTCAATCGGCTAAAGACGATATGCGCCATAGAGAAGCTCTGAACCAGTTCCTGCTTGCAAACGGGCATCCCGCAAGGGACTGAACAGGCTGCGGAAGAATTGGGGATTCCGGGCGAGATTGGCTGAAAATGTCGTTCCGGAGCTAAAACCCGATTCGATTCTGTTGGCTTTATGCGGGGTTTGAAAACCCCCACCTCCCTCCGGATCGAGCTTTCCGCAGACTGTAAAGTCGTGGTCTGACACAAAACGGGGTTCTTCCGGAACCGTCCAGTCGCATTTCCTTATTGTGCGGGACGGGAGGGTAATTTTCTGCAAGACCATTTGCGAAGGGACTGACGCCTTCGGCTTCTCGGCCGACGATTCATGGCTCCCTGGCTGGGAGAGGATTTCCCTCAGGGGCTAAAGTCGTGCCCTTCCAGGGCATTGTCGCTTCCATTCAATTCCAGGGCGACTAAAACTGCGCGCTTTCAGAGCACAATTTGTGCAGCCAGCTCCAGGTCCCCAGTTCCTCCAACTGCCCGCGTTTGCCCTCACTCCCCGCGGCTCTTTATGCTTCCTATCATGCCCAGCACTCTTGTTGAATGCGTTCCCAATTTCTCAGAAGGCCGCGATGCGGCCAAGGTGGATGCCATCGTCGAAGCCATGAAGATTCCCGGCGTTTATTTGCTTGACCGGGAGATGGATTCCGACCACAACCGCTCGGTGATCACGCTGGTCGGCGAGCGGGAAGCAATTCAGGAAGCCGCGATCCGCGGCGTCGGGAAGGCCGCGGAGTTGATTGACCTGACCCGGCACCAGGGCGCGCACCCGCGCATGGGAGCGGCGGACGTCATCCCCTTCATTCCCATTGCCGGAGTCACGCTGGAAGACTGCGTGGCCATGGCCAGGCACGTGGGAGCGGAGATCGCCCGGCGCTTCCAGATTCCGGTCTATCTGTACGAAGCTGCCGCGACCACGCCCGAGCGGCAGAACCTGGAGAACATCCGTCGCGGCCAGTTCGAGGGGATTCGCGAGGAGATTGCGACCAACCCGGCCCGCAAGCCCGATTTCGGCGAGCCGCGCGTGCATCCGACGGCCGGGGCGACGGTGGTGGGAGCGCGCAAGTTTCTGGTGGCCTACAACATCTTTCTGAATACGCCCGACGTGGGTATTGCGAAGAAGATCGCCAAGGCTGTGCGCTTCTCATCGGGCGGCCTGCGCTTCGTGAAGGCAGCGGGATTTCTGGTGCGCGGCATGGCCCAGGTTTCGATGAACCTCACTGATTTTGAACAAACGCCAATCCACCGCGTCTTCGAATTCGTGAAAAGAGAAGCGGCGCGCTACGGCGTTCTTCCGGTTTCCAGCGAGATTGTCGGACTGATTCCCAAACAAGCCCTGGAGCAGACCGCGGAGTGGTATCTGCAAGTAGAGAACTTCGACTCTTCGCTCATTCTGGAAAACCGGCTTGCCGCAGTGATGAGCGGCAAAACCGCCGTGGGAGGACTGCGCACCGGTATCGAGCCCTTTATCGAGCAACTGGCCGCGCCCACCGCGACTCCCGGAGGAGGCAGCGCAGCAGCCGCAAGCGGCGCGATGGCCGCCGGACTGGCGGGCATGGTTGCGCAAATGTCGCGCGGCAAGAAGGCCTACCTGCAGTACGACAACCAACTCAGCGAGTCCATTGCCCGCCTCGCCGTGCTGCGCGAGGAACTGAAGTCGGCCATTGACGCCGACGCCGAGAGCTACAACGTGGTCATGAAGGCCTACAAGGCGGCGAAGGAATCTTCCGATGGCGGCCGGGCGATTGCCACGGCGCTGCAACTGGCGACGAGTGTGCCGTTGGGCGTGGCGGAAAAAGCTGTCGAGGTAGAGCAGATCGCTACCAAACTGAGAGCGATCACTAACCCCAACATGAAGTCCGATCTGACGACGGCGGTCGCACTCGCCAGTGCGGCTCTTACGGGAGCGCTGGCCAACGTTGCGATCAATCTGGATTCGATGAAGCCGGAGTTCCCGGAGGATGAAGCCTTTGTGAATCAGACGCGGAAACGCGCGGAGGCGCTGAAAGGGCAGGCTTGACGGCTCAGCCTGGAAGAAACTCATGGGTCGCAAGGGGATGCGCCTTGGTCCACGAACGCTGCGGCTTTTCTGGCACTGCGCGCCGTGCGCGGCGGCGTGGCTCGAATGCAATTGGAGAACCGCTATAATCGATCGTTCCATCCAGAAAGGACGCATTATGGACCGGAGAACGTTTCTCAGCGTTACATCCGCCGCCATTCTCGCGGAGGGGCTTCGTCCCACCGCAGTTCTCGCCGGCACCACCCCCGCCCCGCTCAAGTCGATGGAACTGGGCCTGCTCATCAGCCCCTTTGGCGCGCCCGAGGCAACCATCCGCCGCGTTCATGACCTTGGCTTTTCCAACTGCTTCCTTTCTCTGGATGGATTCATCAACAGCTTTACTCCGGAGCTGGCGGCACAGTTTCGGGATCTGCTCACGAAGTACGAATTGACTGCCACCACGGTGGAGGTGGTTGGTCCCGGGCCCCTGGAATGGAACTTTTTGCGCGGGCCCTCCACGATCGGCCTGGTTCCCCCCAAGACCCGCGCTGCCCGCATTGACGCCCTGCGGCAGGTTTCAGACTTTGCCAAATTGCTGGACGTGCCCCAGGTGCAGACGCATTGCGGCTTTATTCCCGAAGATCCCGCCGATCCTCTCTATCCGGGAGCGGTCGAAGCCATCCACACGGTGGCGGAGCATTGCCAGGCGAATGGACAGTATTTTCTGATGGAGACCGGCCAGGAGACTCCGACCACGATGTCGCGCATGATCCGCGACGTGAACCTGCCCAACCTTGCCGTCGGACTGGACACGGCGAACCTCATTCTTTACGGGAAAGCCAATCCGGTGGACGCGGTTGATATCATCGGGCCGCACGTTCGCAGCGTGCATGCCAAAGATGGGCGCTGGCCCACCAACCCGAGCGAACTGGGCGAAGAGGTGCTGATTGGGCAGGGATTAGTCGATTTCCGGCAGGTCTTCACCAAGCTTCATCGTCTCGGCTACGCAGGCGCCGTCACCATTGAGCGCGAGACCTCGGGCCCGCAACAGATCGAGGACGTCCGCCAGGAAAAACTCTATCTTGAACGGATACTCCGCGAAGTGCTGGCTTGATCGCAAGCGACAGCCGGTTTTTGCTCTGGAAATCCATCAGCAGTCATAAGGAAATGAGGAACCATGAATCGTCGAGAATTTATCCAATCGGGAACGGCAGCCGCTTCTACCCTGCTTTTGCTCAAGCCACTGACGGCATTTGGCTACCAAGCCAATTCCGCCGTGCGGCTCGGCCTGCTCGGTTGCGGAGGCCGTGGCACAGCTGTGGCTTCTTCTTTCTCGCAAAGCACATCTGCCCAGGTGGTTGCGCTCGCCGATCTCTTCCCCGATCAACTCGCAGCCGGGCTGGACCACTTCAACCAGCTCAACGCGGGCCTTGGCCGCCAGCCCATCGACAGCAAACTTCTTTTTCATGGTCCGCACGCCTTCCAGCAACTCGCCGCGTCGCCGGACGTGGATCTGATTCAGATTTCTACGCCACCCTTTTTCCACGTGGAGCATCTTGGCGCGGCAGTCGCCGAGGGCAAGCACGTCTACTGCGAGAAGCCGGTGGGCATCGACATTCATCAGGCGCACAGGGCGCTGGAAATAGCAAAGCGCGTGAAGCCAACGCAAAGCGTCGACGTCGGATTCCAATGCCGCTGCGCACCGCCGATTGCCGCCATCGCGGAAAAGATCAAGGCTGGCGCACTGGGCAAGATCGCTCTCGTGGCGGGCTACTACTATGCGCCGGCTTCCGCCGAAAAAACGCGCACCGGAGCCTCTGCCGACGAGTATCGCCTACGTAACTGGTTGTGGGATCGCGCGCTTTCCGGCGACATCCTGGTGGAGCAGAACATCCATATCATCGATCTCTGCAACTGGATTCTTGGCGCTCGTCCGCTGAAGGCAACCGCAACCGGAGGGCGCAACGTCCTCACCCATTTCGGCGACTGCTGGGACAACTACCAGGTCGACTTCACCTATCCTGGAGATATTCACCTCTCGTTTTCTTCCACGCAATTTGGCGACTATGGCCTCTTCGAAGCCGGTCTGCGGCTGTATGGCGCCGGCGGCTATGCGACCGTTCCCTACGCGGGGCAGGTGCAGATTGCAGGAGCGCAGGCTTGGGCGTGGCAGGATTCGGGCGATGCCGCTTCCGGTGCAGGGAAGTTTGCGGCCAACGGGGCCTTTACTGACAATCTGGCCTTTGCCGACCGCGACAAGGAACGCACGTTCATCGACAGCATCACATCCGGGCCCGCCCACAACCAGATTGCCACCGGCGTGGAGACCGCTCTCAGTTGCATGCTCGGCCGCATGGCTGGATACCGGCGGCACGAGGTGACCTGGGAAGAACTACTGGCGCATGGGGAAACCTACCAACTGGGAATGAGCATGGACCAGTTCGCCTGAGAACAACACGCAGCAGAAATGGCAGGCGACTGCATCGGCACGTTTCGTGATACCCGAGGCCGGGAGCGCTTCCTGCCAGAGCGACAGGAGGTTATGCCTGAATGACCTCAATGCCGCGTGCCCGCAACGCCTGAACGAACTCTTCGGGAGCTTTCGTGTCGGTAATCAGGCGGTGAATCTGCTCGATGGGGCCAATACGGGAAACACTGCGCCGGCCGAGCTTGCTGGAATCGGCCACCACAGTGGTTTCCTTGGCTACCTTCATCATCAGGCCGTTCAGCTGAGCCTCAAGCACGTCGGGCGTGGTTGGACCGCTCTCCAAGTCAAAACCGTCGACGGCCAGGAATAGGCGGTCCGCATGCAAATCCTTCAACATGGCCTCGGCCTGCGGACCGACAAAGGAAAGCGATACCGGGCGCAGAATGCCGCCGATACAGATGACGGAGAGCCCCGGGCAATCCACCAACTCCGAGACAACGTTCATGGCATCGGTGATGACAGTGACCCCATGGAGTGCGCGAGCCTTGAGCTGGCGTGCAACCTGGGCAGTGGTGGTGCCGGAGTCGAGGATGATGACCTCGCCCGGCTGAATGAGGTTGGCAGCCGCCCGGCCAATTTGAGTCTTCTCTGTCCGATGCACGGATGCCTTGAGGCGGAGCGGATAGTCGCGCGTTGGTTCCAATTGCCGAACCGCGCCACCGTGTGACCGCACGACAGCGCCCGATGCTCCGAGAGCATCGAGGTCAGAGCGGACAGTAACCGCCGAAATCGAAAACCTTTCCACCAACTCTCGGACGGTGATCTGCCCTTCCTGCTCAAGGAGATCAAGGATCTTCCTTCGCCGCTGCTCGGCAAGCAGCGGGTTGTCGCTATTGCCACGTCGCATGGGAGTAAGCTAAAGGATTCGCAGGTGCTTAGTCAACTCGACGGGCAGAAGGTGGTTTTCCCGGGTTGCGTCTGGTTTCCTTTGCGAAGAAGGTGGATTTCCAACATAGGAAACCGGGCAGCCAACGCGGGCAACTGACTCTCAGGATAGGGGGATGCGCTCGATGGCGGATGGCAAAGTCGTTTCACCCGCTGAATTTCCTGGCTTATGCTTTCTGGTGTTGATTCCCGTTCGGCTGCCAGCCGCGGCTTCGGCTGGCGAATTCGCCGCACCCATCAGTTGTCCTCAGCTGCCGTAGGAATGAGCCGATTTGCCGTCCATATAGCTCGTGACAAGATGAAAGCAGATGAACCAACGATATTGAATGCCAAATCCGGGGGGCGTGGCACCATTGGCAGGAGTTCTCGTTATTCGCTTGCTGCTGGTAGAACTTTCATTTCGATGGAAACTTCCTTCGCTTTTGTTCCGGTGACTAAGGAACAGAAGATGCCGAAAGAGAAGCGACGTTGCGAGGACGGGCAGATTGTTTGGGAAGGCCTGAGGTGGGCAAGGCTCTTGGGCAACGCACAGCGGAACTGACAATTTTTCCTGGTTATGATAAAGCCGGAGTGATCTCAGCGCGGTTCGGCGCCCAGTGGGAGGCCTGGAAGAACCAGGACGCGGCATCCAATGATGCGATCATTGCCGATGACTCCAACCAGATGCGTCCTCACTGTTCGCGCACGAATCGCCGAGGCGAGTCCATCGCGCAACCGGCGGTAATGTATTCTGAATGGTTTGGGGAGTTCAAACGCCGACATGTCAACGCATCGGAGTCTGGCCAGGATCTGGCTCATCCTTGTAACCTGCCTTGGCATGGGTAGTCTTTTCGAATCCCCCTGCGCAAGGGCGGCGGTTTGCTCCGGTCCGCCTGCATTGGAGTCCCGGCTCCATGCCCACCCCGATGCAGATGGCTATGCGGCGCTGGGCACCTGGTTTGGCCAGAATCACAAGTATGACTGCGCCGCCGAAGCCCTTCAGGCCGCCCTCAGACTGGATCCGTCTTCGGCGCGTCTCTCGTACTTTCTTGGGCTCAGTCTTTACTCGGCGGGGCGAATGGAAGAAGCCATCGTGCCGCTCCAGCAGTCGATCCAGCTTGATGCCGAGAATGCAGATGCGCACACGTTGTTGGGCGCTACGCTTGCCAGCCTCGGCCGCGACAAAGAGGCTTTCCCTGAATGGCAGGCCGCGCTGAGGATCGACCCCACCTCAAAGAAAGCGCTGCACGGACTGGCCAGTTCGCTTCTTTCAGCCGGAGACTACGAAGCGGTTATCCGCAGCCTTCGTTCTGCCTCACGCGACGAGAATCTGACTTTGGATCTGGCCATCGCATACGGCTCGGCGGGCATGTTCGATGACGCCACGCAGGTGCTTGCCGAGGGACTGAAGACCTATCCAAACTCCGACGGCCTCACTCGAGCGATGGTGGCTGACTACATCAGGAAGACACGTTACCAGGACGCTTCAGCGCTGGCCGAAAAGCTGGCCCGCCGGAATCCGCATGACATGGAGGTTCAACGCTTCTACCTGCGGACGCTGGTGAGTACCGGAGACAAGGAGGCGGCGAGTCCACTGGGGCACAAGCTGCTTGCACTCTCTCCGCATGATCCCGAGCTTCTCAATCTGAACGGACTTCTGGAGCGCGAGACGGGCAACTATGCTGCGGCTCGCAAACACCTTGAGGAAGCAGTGACTCTGAGCCCCAACGACTATAACGCCCGCGTCAACCTCGGCCTCGTGCTCGCGCAGCTTCAAGACACCGCCGGGGCCAGGGATCAGCTGGAAAAGGCCATCGAACTGGGAGCAACCGAGCCGCAAGTGCACTTCAATCTGGCCAAGGCTCTGCGGGCGCTGGGGGAAACCGAGGAGGCACAACACCAACTCGACCTCTACCAGCAGGGGCTGAAGGACGTGGCGGATGCCAGGCTGGCCGTGCTCAAGTCCACACAGGCCGCACAGGCCGTGAAGGCCGGCGACAACCGGACTGCAGCCGAACTTTATCGCGACGCGTGTGCCGCGCAGCCGAATAATCCCAAGCTCGCGTACCGGCTTGCCCTCGTCCTAGGTGATCTTGGGGATGTAGCAGGGCAGCGTGCCGCGCTGGAGCAGGCGATCAAGGCCGATCCCAATTTTGCCCCTGCGCAATATCACCTTGGCTATCTGGAATCGCGCAGCGGTGACAATGCCGGCGCCGAACGGCAATTCCGGCTGGCGGTGAAGGCTGCTCCGGGCAACGTTCAGGCATGGCTCTCGCTTGCGGCCACTCTGGGCCTGGAGTCCCGATTCCATGAAGCGCAGGACGCCGTGGCCAACGCTCTCAAGCTGGAGCCGGATAATAAGGGTGCGCTGGAACTCAGCAAAAGGCTGGCGGCCGCGCAAGGCCAGAAGTAACGCAAGCAAGCTCCTGCGCCTGGAAGGATGCTGGCCCCGATGACCGGTAAGATAAGTAACAAGAAGACCGCCGACTGGACGCGCCGCCGCCTGCTGAGCGCCCTACCTGCGGCTCTTGCGCCGGCGTTTCTGCCCGGCAGTCTCAAGGCGGCACTCCCAACGGCAAAGGCCGCCGCGCCGTTTTCCCGTTTTGTGGATGTGGCTCACGCTGCCGGGCTGACCGAGACGATAGTTTACGGCGAAATCGACAGCTTCACTTACATCGTCGAGTCGATGGCCAGTGGCTGCGCCTTTTTCGATTATGACAACGACGGATGGATGGACATCTTCATCCTCGGTGGCCGACGGCTCAAGGACACTCCACCCAACGCCAGCAACCGGTTGTACAAGAACAACCGCGACGGCACGTTTACCGATGTTACGGCCAAGGCAGGCCTGCTCGATGCCGGCTGGGCGCAGGGCGTCTGCGTAGGGGATTTCAACAACGACGGCTTTGAGGATCTGTTCCTTACTTACTACGGACAGAATCGCCTGTATCGCAACAATGGCGACGGTACCTTCACCGACGTAACGGCCAAGGCCGGCCTGATTCATCCCACCACCCGCTACAGCACAGGGTGTACGTTTGTGGATTACAATCGCGACGGTCTGCTGGATCTTTTTGTGTCAAACTATCTCGAAATCGATCTGGCCACCGCTCCCAAGCCCTCGCTGAATGTGCTGAACTGCAATTACGAGGGCGTACCGGTCAACTGCGGCCCCAGGGGCCTCCCCACGGCCCAGAATTACCTTTACCGGAATAATGGCGACGGCACCTTCACTGACGTCTCCAAAGAGTCCGGCGTCGCCGGGTTTCGCGGATCGTATGGACTCACAGCCGTCGGCATCGATCTTGATGAAGACGGCTGGCCCGACATCTTCGTGGCGTGCGATTCGACGCCCTCCCTGCTGCTGATGAACAACCACGACGGTACTTTTCGCGAGGAGGGTTTGTTCCGTGGTGTGGCTCTCAGCGGCGATGGACGGCAGATGTCCGGCATGGGCGTCTGCACGGGCGACTATAACCTCGACGGGCACACCGACCTGGTGAGGACACATTTTTATAATCAGGCCACGGGTCTCTACCGCAACGACGGAAAAGGCAATTTCGACGACGTGACAATTGAGGCCGGTCTCAACAAGGAAACGCTCTTCGCCAGTTTTGGCGCCGGGCTGGTGGACTTCGATAACGACGGTTACCCTGACATTCTGGTCACCACCGGTACCGTCTACCCGGAGCTCGACCGCGTGTTGCCCCGATTTCCGGCGCGCACTCCGAGCATTCTTTTTCGCAATCAGGGTGACGGGATATTTGTCCAGTTGGGTGCGGATGCCGGCCCGGATATCAACGCGCGTCATTGCAGCCGCGGCGCGGCCTTTGGCGATTTTGACAACGACGGCGACATGGACGTGCTCATCATGAATGTGAATGAACCGCCTACTCTGCTGCGCAACGACGCTCCGCCCGGAAATCACTGGATCAAGATTCGCCTCGAAGGCACCAAGAGCAACCGCAGCGCGATCGGCGCGAGGGTCCTGGTGCGATACGGCGGAAAGGTACAGGTTCAGGAACTGCTGAGCCAGTCCAGCTTCCTGTCAGCGAACGATCCGCGCCTGCACTTTGGCCTGGGCGCCGCGACCACGGCGGACATTGAAGTCCACTGGCCGCTGGGCGCGGTAGAGAAGTACGCAGGCCTCGGCGCCGGCCAACTCGTGACAATTCGCGAAGGCCAGGGCATCGTGAAGGGCCGTGGCTTCCGCTAGGGCTCCTCGCTTAGAGAAAATCAGGCCGCCCGAAGATGCAGCCGGGGAGCCTATAATTCTGCATTGTTGCAACGGGAGCTAAGAAACGAAGCGGCTGCGAAAGCTGGACGCCGCGACGCGCTTCCAAGGCCGGATAGCAGGCAGATTACTACGTGAGCCGCCTCGCGCTTGCTGGTGAAGGCAAACTAGAAGCTAGTGTCAGCAAGGTTGAGGAACGGGTGAACACGACGGGCACTCATTCCGCTAATGCAGTAAGAGAACTACCAAATCATTTCATGGAGAAGATCTGTGAGCGTGACACGACGTAAATTCCTTCTTGATACCACCTATGCGGGCGCGGGGCTTGCCGTGGCAGGAGCGATCAAACCTCTCGCGTCTTATGCAGCTGCCGAGGCGTCGCAATTGGCGCCTTATTTGACTGGGATGAGAATGGCCGCAACCCCAGCCACGGCTTACCGGGCGTATCGCTCGAAGGTGGTTGCGAATCCCGATCTGACAACGTGGGTTCAGGTAGATCTCAACAAGAGCATCCCTATTGATGTGATTCAATTGTTTCCCGCGTCGGAACGCGGGTATCCGGGGCGCGACCAATATTATGGAGGCGAGGGTTTCCCGCTTCGATTCCGAATCGAGGCTTCAAACGAAGCGAGCTTCAGTGAACCCCTGACGATTGCCGATTTTACAAAGTCGGATTTTCCCGATCCTAAAGACAATATTACGCAATACACGGCTCACGAAGTTCACGCGCGTTATGTCAGGTTGACTGCAACGCGTCTTCGTCCCGTCAAGGTCGGCTCGGCCGAGGATGTTCCACAAGGCGGAGCGCTCAAAGACAGCCCCGACTACACACTTACCCTGGCGAAGATCGCCGTTGTCTCAGACGGTCATGACCAGGCAGTGGGTTGCAAGGTTACTGCCGATGAAGCGTTTGGAAACACGGATATTCTGGCTCAATTGACGCGACCGGCGCGGCAGGATGGAGAAGGCATTCGCCGCGACAACCCTCATTCGGTTACCGATCCTACTACCTGGAAGCCGGTGAAATATAAAGCGCACGCGCCGAAAACAGGAGTAACTCTGGACCGCGGAGTATTCCAGACCGCGATGGAGAATAACATCGAGTATCTGTTGAATTCTTACTCGACGGACGATCTGCTCCGCCAGTTTTACGAACGGACCGGCAAGATAAAGAACTTCAAACCAACCGGTTCGCAAATATTCTGGGAAGAGGATCTTGCCGGGTCCAACGCGGGACGTTTCCTGATGGGTGCGGGAAATACATTGCGCTGGATCGACCACCCTGAACTGCGCCGCCGATTGAATGTCGTGGTAGATGGAATTGAAGAATGCCGTCAGCCCAATGGATATGTTATGGCTTATCCGGAAGACACGATCTTCTATTCCGAACGTGCCGCCTACACGCGCGCATGGCTTACACACGGTTTGCTGGAGGCGGCCTATAGCGGCAATGACAAGGCTCTCCCGTTGCTGCGCGGTTATTACGATTGGTTCAACCGGCAATCCTTCTTGCCGGATATGCTTCGGGGCGCGATTCAGGGCGGTCAGGGCATGGTTGCGAATACGCGTGTTGGCACGAGCCCGGTGGGCAAACCGGCAGATGCCCAGGTGATTCAGCGGTATTACCAGGAAAATGCTTGGCTGAACGGCCTTGCACGGCACGAAAAAGAGCAGGTCTGGCAGTATCCTTACGATCGTCCCCACTGTTATCTGCTGACAAACCTGGAAGCGTACCTGGACTTATATCTCATTACAGGAGATCCACTCTATTATCGGGCCGTGCTTGGAGCCTGGGAACTTTATCGCGCCCATTGGGAACAGGCGGGCGGAAGTATCTCCATTATCGAGTTTGAGAAGGATCCGCCGGATAGCAACTATCTCCGGCAGAAACTCGGCGAGCTCTGCGGGAGCAGCTTCTGGGTTTTTCTGAGCCAGCGATTTCAATTGCTGCACCCGGACGACGAACGCTATGCAGCGGAGATTGAAAAGTCAATTTACAACGTTGGAATGGCCAATCAGGACGGTGGAACAGGCTTACGCTACCACACCGTCATGGAGGGCAAGAAAGAAAAAGCCACGCACGAGAATACGTGTTGCGAAGGGCAGGGAACGCGGCTACTGGGGTCTCTTCCGGAACATATTTATTCCATCGCGCCAGACGGATTGTATGTGCATCTTTATGAACCATCAACGATACGCTGGCAGCAGGGCGGGCAGAAGATGGAACTAACCCTGAAGACGCGATTTCCGCTGGAGACAGGGGTTCGTGGCACAGTGAAAACAACCGCTCCCACGCACGCCAACCTTCGCATACGCGTACCTTCGTGGGCAGCAGCGGAGATGAGCATATCGATCAATGGCAAGGCCGCAGGCGTGGGCAAGCCTGGGGCTTATGTGTCGCTTAACCGGCAATGGTCTGACGGCGACTCAATCGAGTTCACTCTTCCCGCAGCGATTCAAGTGAGGCGCTACAAAGGAGAGGATCAGATTGCAGGCAAGGCAAGATATTCGATCGAGTATGGCCCCATTCTTCTGGCCGCAATAGGGTCTTCGAAGGTCGAACTGTTTGTTGAGAAGGGACACGAAGCCGAAGACTTGGTGAATCATCTTGAACCCGTTGAGGGCTCGCCACTTCACTTCACGGTCCGCGACAATCCGGGGCAGAAGTTGATGCCTTACTGGCAGATAGCTGAAGAAGAATTTACCTGCTATCCAGCGTTGACCGCAAGGACATAACGATTCTGGATTTACTGGTGCAGACAGGGAAACCAGTTATTCAGATTTCGCTGCTGCGCGCCAAGAAGAGAAATCTTTGGTGTAACTCGACGCCATAATGGGTTGAGGTTTGGGTGGTGAGTTTGCGGCACTTCGCAGAGGGGGAATTTATGCGTCGGAGTTTGTGGGCGGGTGTGGACATTGGCGGAACCAAGACCGCGGTTGTGCTTTCTTCAACACCGCCAGAAGTCCTGAGCCGCATGGAGTTTGCGACCGTGCCGGAACGAGGCCCTGAGCAAGCCATAGGACATATCAAAACGGCGCTGCATACGATGCTGCAAGAACAAGGCGCAACGGCGGACGCGCTGGAGGGAATCGGCATCAGTTGCGGCGGCCCGCTGGACCGGCACAGAGGGGTGGTTCAAGCACCGCCGAATCTTTCTACCTGGATCGACGTGCCCATTGTCGACATTCTGGCCAGGGAGTTTCCTTGTCGCGTGAGTTTGGAGAACGATGCCAACGCAGGCGCAGTCGCCGAGCATCGGTTCGGCGCGGGAAAGGGCTTCCACAACGTTGTCTTCCTGACATTGGGTACGGGCTTCGGATCGGGCATCATCATCAACGATCGCTTGTACTGCGGTACAAACGACATGGCCGGTGAGATCGGCCATGTGCGGCTGACACGCACCGGACCCGTGGGCTACAACAAGGCCGGTTCCGCAGAAGGTTGGGCAAGCGGCGCCGGCATGGCGCAAATTGCCGAGCGAGCAATTGAAGCCGCCAAGCGCACCGGCCGGAAGACTGTGCTGCTGGATGTCTTGAAGGACCACCGCGTGACTGCCAAGGATGTGGGTTTAGCGGCACAGGCAGGAGACGCCGTGGCGAGAAGCATCGTAAGGACCAGCGGGCGGAAGCTCGGGCTTGCTCTGGCGATTCTGGTGGACATCCTGAATCCGGAATGCATCGTGATGGGTGGACTGGCGATGCGGCTTGGCGAATTGCTTCTGGGGCCGGCGCGGGGATCGCTGCAGAAGGAGGCGTTGAAGCAGGCCGAGGAGATTTGCAGAGTGGTCCCGGCGATGCTGGGAGAGAGAATCGGCGACGTTGCCGCGCTGTGCGTGGCGATGGATGCGAGCTCGAACGCTGGCCTTGGTTCGGGCAAGGGGTAATGACCAAGCGAACAGCGGAAGGGTTCTCGTTCTTAAGCTCAAAGGACCATTCGCGAAGCCTTCCTGGGGAAAATTGACATGATCCGGCGCCGGGGGTTCAAATGGGGGTCATTGTCGGACGCCTCTGAAGCCGGCCAGTTCCACTTAAAAGGAGTCCGCGCAACTTGCCTTCTGAACCCTCCGCTCCCGCAGGATCCATCTATCGCATTGCTCTTACTGGCGCCATTGCCGGGTTACTTTTCGGATTTGATACCGCCGTCATCAATGGGGCTCTGCTCTCACTGCGCACTCATTTTGCACTTTCTGAGTTTCAGGTGGAGTTTGCCGCCAGCAGCCTGCTCTATGGCTGCCTTTTCGGAGCTATCATGGCAGGCATGCTCAGCGACCGGTTCGGGCGCCGATCCATCCTGCGTCTGAGCGGAGTGCTGTTTCTGCTCTCTGCCTTGTTTGCCGCGACGCCGACAACCTTTTTTCAGTTCCTGATGGCTCGCTTCGCAGGCGGCCTGGGCATCGGCTTCGCTTCGACGATTGCGCCCCTTTACCTGGCAGAAGTTTCTCCGCGAAACAAGCGCGGGAGCATCGTTACGCTCAACCAGACCGCGGTTGTCGTTGGCATCCTGCTCGCCTATTGCACCAACTGGGCATTGTCTGTTACCGGCGATGCGGCGTGGCGCTGGATGTTCGGCTCTGCTGCTCTGCCCGCCCTGGCTTTCATCGTTTGCCTCCGCTTTGTTCCGGAGAGTCCCCGATGGCTCATCCAGCAGAATCGCCTGGCGGAGGCGGACGCCGCGTTTTGCGCCATTGGGGGCGAGAATCATCGTACGCAGCAGCTTGAGGAGATTCGAACCGCCATCGCCGAGCAAGACCCTGCTCCCGGCTGGGTGCGCCGGCTCCGCCGCCCACTTTTCCTCGCAATCGTGGTTGCCGCCCTGCAGCAAATGACCGGCATCAACACCGTCCTTTACTACGGCTCCTTGCTTTTTGCGACTCACGGCAACAGCGGCACCGATCAGCGCGCCTTCGCCGCGAATGTGCTCATCGGCCTCGCCAATCTGGTTTTCACGCTGGTGGCGCTCTGCATCATGGATCGCATGGGCCGGCGCACGCTGCTCACCGGCTCCGCAGCCGTGATGCTGGTGGCGCTGCTAATGCTGGCCTTCGCCTTTCAGCACGCTGCCTTTCCGCTCATCGTGGGCAGCACCATGCTTTACGTTGCGGCTTTCGCTACGGGACTGGGCCCCGGAGCCTGGGTCTATATGGCGGAGATCTTTCCCACCAATGTACGCGGCCGCGCCATGTCCATCGCCACAGCCGTCCTGTGGCTGAGCTGCATCCTGGTTTCCAACTCATTTCTCACGCTGGTTCGCGCCCTCGGTCCCGCCGGCGCCTTTTGCGTCTACGCAGGCATCAGCGCCATCGCGGTGGTCTTCTTTTCACGCCTGCCGGAGACACGCGGCAGATCGCTCGAAGAGATTCAGCGGCTTTGGAAGTCCTGACCGACGCGACGGGCTCCTGTTGACGGGAATGGCGGGTCGGCCGGGAGCGGAAATCCAAAGGGACCGCTGTTTATCCAAGGGATGCGCTGATGATGAGGAACATGCTATAGTCTTCGCGTTTCCATGGGCGGCGACATGGCGGACGATTCAAAGTTTGACAACCGTCTGGGATCAAAGTTGGATTTGCAGACTCCGCGAGCCAGGACGAATCGCGAGGCACTGGCGGCGCTGATGGCGTCGCTGCGCGCGGAGGAGGATTCGATCCGGCTGGGCGGCGGGGAAAAGGCCGCGGAGGCGCAGCGGGCCAAAGGGCGGCTGACGGCAAGAGAACGGCTGAAGCTGCTGCTGGATGAAGGTACGGAGCTGCTGGAGCTTGGGCTTTGGGCGGCGCATGGCATGTACGGCGAGTACGGGGGCGCTCCGGGCGCGGGCGTAGTGACCGGACTAGGGCGCGTGTGCGGGCGGCTGTGCATGATCATTGCCAACGACGCGACGGTGAAGGCGGGCGCGTTCTTTCCCATGACTGCGAAGAAGGTGCTGCGGGCGCAGACGATCGCGCTGGAGAACCGGATTCCCACGCTTTACCTGGTGGACTCTGCCGGGGTTTTCCTGCCTTTGCAGGAGGATGTGTTTCCGGATACCGATGATTTTGGAAGGGTATTCCGGAACAACGCGGTGATGAGCTCGCTGGGAATTCCGCAGATTACGGCGATTATGGGAATGTGCGTGGCGGGCGGCGCCTATCTGCCGGTCATGACGGATACCGTTTTGATGACGGAGGGGTCGGGGCTGTTTCTGGCCGGACCCTCGCTGGTGCAAGCGGCCATTGGGCAAAGAACGGAAGCCGAGGAACTGGGCGGAGCGTCGATGCACGCGGAGATCTCGGGGACGGTGGACTTCAAAGAGCCAAACGATTTTTTGTGCCTGGCGCGACTGCGTTCGCTGGTAGGGAAGATCGGGGAACGGCACGGAGTGAGTGCTGGAGCCGGACGGGAGGTTTTCAACGTAGTTGAGTTCGATCCGGTGCAGGACGCGCCCAAGTTCGCGGCGGACCATCTATACGCCTTGTTGAATCCAGCACCGGGAGCGAGCAATGTGTATGACATGCGGGAGGTGATTGCACGCATTGTCGATGGCAGCGAGTTCGATGAGTATAAGGCCGATTTTGGAAGGACGGTGCTGTGCGGATATGCGCGGATTGGCGGCAGGGCAGTGGGGATTGTGGCCAATCAGAAGACGAACCAGGACCAGACCGCGGCGATGGGTCCGGCAGCGGGGATGAAGCGCATCGAGGTTGGCGGAGTGATCTATACGGAGAGCGCGCAAAAGGCGGCGCGATTCATCATGGATTGCAATCAGAGTCTGGTGCCGCTGGTGTTTCTGCACGACGTGAATGGGTTCATGGTGGGGAAGGATGCGGAGTGGTCAGGGATTATCCGCGCAGGCGCGAAGATGGTGTCGGCGGTAAGCACGAGCGTGGTACCCAAGATTGCGGTGATTGTTGGAGGGAGCTTTGGCGCGGGACACTATGCGATGTGCGGCAAGGCTTATGACCCGCGGTTCCTGTTCGCGTGGCCGACGGCGCGCTATGCGGTGATGAGTGGGGCTTCGGCGGCGAATACACTGGCGGAAGTTCGTGCGAAGCAGATGGAGCGCGGCGGGAAGGTATTGACGGATACGGAGAAGGCGGCTCTGTATGACGAGATCAAGGCAGCATATGATGCACAGGCCGATCCGCGGTATGGAGCGGCGCGGCTTTGGATTGACGCGATCATCGATCCGGTAAAGACGAGAGATGTGTTGATTACGGCGCTGGAGGCCTGCGCTTTGAATCCAGATGTGGGCAAGTTCAACCCCGGGGTCTTGCAGACGTGAGTCTTGCACGCGCGAGGCTGGGGGCTGCGCAGAGGGCGGGAGACAACGCATCTTGCCAGACGAAGGAAGGCAAACCAAGGAAGGCACCATTCGCACGCCGGGTGCGAAGGAGCGTGATCATGAACCTTGAGCGTGAGTCTGCGGAGAGTCTGTATCCGTTTGTGCTGACAGAAGATCAGGAGCATCTGAGACGGGAGATTCGTGAATTTGCCGCGCGCGAGATTGCGCCCAACGTCCTGTCATGGGACGAGGCCGGCGAGTTTCCCATGACGGTGGTTAAGAAGCTGGGCGCGATGGGGTTGCTGGGTGTGATTTTTCCGCCCGAGTACGGTGGTGCGGGGCTGGGGTATGTGGACTACGTGCTGGCCATCGAGGAACTCTCCGCTGTTGACGGATCAATAGGAATCACAGTGGCGGCACACAACTCGCTGGGGACGAACCATATCTTCCTGGCTGGGAATGAGGAACAGAAGAAGAAGTACGTGCCTCGCCTTGCCGGCGGCGAGTGGCTGGCGGCGTGGGGACTTACGGAGCCGGGCTCGGGATCGGATGCGGGCAGCGCAAGGACGACGGCCGTGAAAAAGGGTGATCGCTATGTGCTGAATGGAAACAAGACCTTCATCACCAACGGGCGCTACGCGGACGTTGCGGTAGTGATCGCGGTAACCGACAAGAGCAAGGGTACGCACGGGCTATCGGCGTTTGTGGTGGAGAAAGGGACGCCGGGATTCCGGCCGGGAAAGAAAGAAAACAAGCTGGGATTGCGGGCCAGCGACACCAGCGAGCTGATTTTTGAGGACTGCGAGATTCCGGCAGAGAACCTGTTGGGAACAGAGGGCGAGGGCTTCATCGATGCCATGCGGGTTCTGGATGGCGGCAGGATTTCGATTGCGGCGCTGGCGCTGGGTATTGGACGGGGCGCGCTGGATGCGGCGCTGAAATATGTGAAGGAGCGGCGGCAGTTTGGGAAGGCGATTGCAGAGTTTCAGGGCATTCAATGGAAGCTCGCAGACATGGCGACAGAACTGGATGCGGCGCGACTGCTGACCCAGCGCGCGGCCGTCCTGAAGGATGCGGGGCGGAAGGTAACACGCGAGTCGTCGATGGCCAAGCTCTTTGCCAGCGAAGTGGCGGTGCGGATCTGCGATGAGGCGGTTCAGTTGTTCGGCGGTTATGGCTTCATCAAAGACTATCCGGCGGAGAAGTATTATCGCGACGTGAAGCTATGTACCATCGGCGAAGGCACAAGCGAGATTCAGCGGATGGTTATCGCCAGAGAGATCCTGAAGGTTCACCCATCGCGCGGATGAGTGACTGGCCGTCACGGGCGGGCGCGCCTTTGGCGCCAGGGCATTGGCGCTACGGGCAGATTTGGGGCTCGCGTTCTCGCCGGGGATAGACGCTGAATGAGATTTCAAGGGATCGTTGCGGATCGATCAACGATTTGGGAAGGGCGATGGGCGATTTCATCAAGATCGTGGAGTGCCCGCGGGATGCGTGGCAGGGGCTGCGGGCGCCAATTCCGACAGAGGTGAAGGCGGACTATCTACGCAAGCTCGTGGTGGCTGGGTTTACGCACATCGATGCGGTGAGCTTCGTCTCGCCCACGGTGATCCCCCAGATGGCGGACTCGGAAAAGGTATTGGAGGTTCTCGATCCCAAGGAGGATGTGGAGATCATCGGGATCGTGGTGAATGGAAAAGGAGCAGAGCGGGCGATTGCGACGGGCGCGGTGCGGACGCTGGGCTTTCCGTATTCGATTTCATCGCAGTTTCTTCAGCGCAATCAGAAGCAAACGCCGCGGGAGGCGCTGAACACGTTGGAGGCAATCGCCACATTGGCCTGCAAGGCGGGTTTGGATGTGGTGGCTTATGTGTCAATGGCCTTCGGAAATCCGTATGGGGAGGCGTGGAGCATGGGTGAAGTGGCGGAAGCATGCGATCTGTTGATCGAATCAGGAGCGCGACAGATTTCTCTGGCCGATACGGTGGGGCTGGCGACCCGTGCGCGAATCTCAGAGACCGTCGCTCATGTAATTGCCTTGTATCCGGAGATCGAGATTGGGGTGCACCTGCATGCGCGGCCGCAGAACGCAGCGACGAGGATCCGCGCGGCCTATGAGGCGGGGTGCCGGCGATTCGATGCGGCAATTGGAGGGATGGGCGGATGTCCATTTGCGCAGGATGTGCTGGTGGGGAATATTCCTACGGAGATGTTGATGGCGGAACTGGAAGAACTGGGTGCGCAGACGCCGAGACTGCGGACGCTGGATGACCTGACTCAGGCGAGCTTAGAGATTGCCCGGAAGTTTGGCGCGGAGACAAAGCAATCGGCGCAGTGTCCATAAAGATGCACAGCCTGGCGGGAGGATCGATTTGAGTTATAGAACGATTCTGGTTACGGAAGACGGCGGCGTGCGGACGATCACATTGAATCGTCCCGAGCGCCGCAACGCGATGACTTCTGAGATGCAGGTGGAGTTGATTGCCGCCATGGATGAGGCGTCCGCGAGCGACTGCCGGGTGGTGGTGTTGCGAGGTGCGGGCGAGGCGTTTTGCGCAGGACTGGATTTAACCGCGCTGCAAGGGATGAACGATAAGACCGCAGCCGAATGTCGGGCGGATGCGGAACGGATCGCCAAGCTCTTCCGGACCTGGTATGAGTTACCGAAGCCTACCATCGCAGCAGTGCAGGGGGCGGCGATCGCCGGAGGGACCGGCCTCGCGACCATCTGCGACTTTACGCTGGCTGTACCGGCGGCGACGTTTGGGTTTACGGAAGTAAAGATTGGGTTTATTCCCGCGGTGGTGTCAGCGTTTCTGGCGCTTCAGATTGGGGACAAACGGGCTCGCGACCTGCTGCTGACCGGGCGGTTGTTGGATGCGGCAGAGGCTTATCGGCTGGGGCTGGTGAATGAGGTGGTGACACCGGACCATCTGGAAGGCCGGGTGCGGGCGCTGGCGCAGGCGCTGGCGGGAAATAGTCCGGCATCGTTGGCGGCAACCAAGCAGTTGCTGGCCGCACAGAATAAGGCGTGGCTGGATTCTGCGATTGCACAGGCGATGGAAGCCAATGCGCGGGCTCGGGAAACTGCGGATTTTCAGGAGGGGATAGCGGCGTTTTTGGAGAAAAGAAAGGCGAAATGGACGAGGTGACGAGACTTGTGGTGAATTCTTGCCCATCCTTCGCAAAGAGCACGAGGGATTGGGCGCCCGCACGCGTTGACATTCCCTCAGGAGCTAAAGTCCACGTTCATTTTTGGCGGTATGTATGGCACGACCGAAGCCGTGCCCTTTCAAAACATTGTCCATTTGTTTGGATTTGATCGCTGAAGCCACGCCCTTTCAAAACCAGGTTATGGAGTAGCTTCTAAGTGACTGAATCGGTGAAGCTCACCGAGGCTTCCGTCTGCTGCTGCACTTGGGCACGCGTGGCGCCGGTTGCCAGCTCGATTACCTCGAAGCCGGAAGGAGTGACATCGAGCACGCAGAGATCGGTGATGACTCGTTTGACTACGCCGGCTCCTGTGAGCGGGAGGGTGCAATTGCGAAGCAGCTTTGCGCCGCCCTGCGCTGTGTGTTCCATCAAGACCAGGACGCGTTGAACCCCTGAGACAAGGTCCATGGCGCCGCCCATGCCTTTGACCCTCTTGCCGGGAATCATCCAGTTGGCCAAGTCTCCTCGCTCGGAGACCTGCATCGCGCCCAGGATCGCAAGGTCGATGTGCCCGCCGCGAATCATGGCGAAGGAGTCGGCACTGGAAAAAGTGGAAGCGCCAGCAATGAAAGTAACAGTCTCTTTCCCGGCGTTGATCAGGTCGGCGTCCACTTCGTCTTCGCGCGGAAATGGACCCAGGCCAAGAAGGCCGTTTTCCGACTGAAAGGTGACGGTGATTCCCCTGGGAATATGGCTGGCTACCAGCGTGGGGATGCCGATTCCCAGGTTGACGTAGAAGCCATCTTGCAGCTCTCGGGCAGCGCGGGCGGCCATCTGATGACGGGTCCAGGCCACGGGTCTACACCTCTCGCGTGGTTTTCTTTTCAATCCGCTTTTCAGGATTGGGATTGTGCACCAGCCGATGAACGAAAATTCCCGGCGTGTGAATCTCGTCCGGATCGATTTCGCCCGGTTCGACGACAATTTCCGCTTCGGCCACCGTGATCTTTCCGCAAGTGGCCGCGTTGGGGTTGAAGTTGCGCGCGGTTCGGCGATAGACGAGGTTTCCGTGGAGGTCGGCCTTCCAGGCTTTTACCAGAGCCAAATCGGCCCGGATGGCGCGCTCAAGAATGTAGGTGACCCCATTGAACTGCTTGTGTTCTTTACCCTCTGCAACCAGGGTTCCTACGCCCGTTCGCGTATAAAAGCCGGGAATTCCTGCGCCTCCTGCCCGCATACGCTCAGCTAGCGTACCCTGCGGACAGAACTCGACCTCCAACTCCCCGGAAAGATATTGCCGCTCAAATTCGCTGTTCTCGCCGACATAGCTGGAGATCATCTTCCTGACCTGCCGGGTTTGAAGCAGCAGCCCAATTCCCCAATCATCGACGCCCGCGTTATTGCTTGCGATGGTCAGGTTGCGTGCTCCCGTGTCGCGCAGGGCAAGAATGAGGGCCTCGGGGATGCCGCACAAGCCAAAGCCGCCGATGGCCAACAGCATTCCATCGCTTACGATATCCTCCAGTGCGGTTCGCGCGTCCGGCCACAGCTTCGTAAATGACGATCGACTATCCACGGCGGGTTCTACCATCGGTCACGCTCTCTCTCGTGAGCCTTGCGCACATGCAATCCCAACTTCAAACTTCGGCGAAGATCATTTTTTCGCTTTGGAATCTCTCTCCCAGTCCCCGTGGAGGGGATTGTAGCCGGACCGACAGCTCCTTTCCATATCGTCGTCCAATTGCCCGAATCCCCCTCAGGGAAGCAATTCCTGTTGTTGCCCGGGATCTCCCGGATCTGGAACGGAGAGCGAGTCCTCTGTCTGGCTACTTCGCCGGATAGGAGGGCGGCTGCTCTCCCGGATCCTTGTTGGGCGTGGAGGCCAGCTTGAACTCCAATCGCGACGACTTCGCCATCTGATCCCACCAGATCCAATTGGACACCGGCTTGCCATCGAGCGTCACGCTCTGAATATAGAGGTTCTGAGGCGCGCCGGGGGCTGAAATTTCGAACTTCCGGTCGCCGAGCTTCAGCGTAATGGATTCGAAGGCAGGACTGTTGAGCGCGAACCCTCCGACGCCCGGTATCTCAGGAAAGAGACCGAGCTGCGCAAAGAGGGCCCACGACGAAGTCGCGCCAAGGTCGTCGTTTCCGGGCAAGCCGTCCAGGTCATCATAGAAGAGGTCTCTCAGCGTTTTTCGCACCACCTCCTGCGTTCGCCACGGGTGACCCGTCCAGTTGTAGATCCACGGGTTGCCGAAGCAGGGCTCGTTGCCGATGTAGAAATTCGCGGTCAAGTTCCTGGAGCTTGCGTATGCGCTGAAGTAGGTGTCAAGACGGCTCCTGGCAGCCTCGGGGCCGCCTATGGCGCCAATCAGGTCTTTAAGGTCAAAGGGCACCATCCAGGTGTACTGCGCGCTGTTTCCTTCCATAAAGCCCTTCTCGCTGGAATCCGAGAAGGGTTGCATGAAGCTGCCATCGGGCATCCGCGGGCGAATGTACCTTGTCTCAGGATCAAAGAGCTTCTTCCAGTTCGCGGCGCGCGCGAGCATGCGCTCGGCGGTGGTATTGTCTCCCAGCGTGGAAGCCATTTGCGCGATGGCGAAGTCGGCAGTCTGGTCTTCCAGCGTCACCGAGGCAGAGCCCCACATCGACTTGCTGTCAGAGAGATAGCCCATGCGAAGCAATTCCTCCAAACGGGGACGCTCGCGGTAGCTCCGGCTGCGCGTCTTGGGATCGTCCGCACCGCGCAGCATGGCTGCAAAGGCGGCCTTGACGTCAAAGTCGCGCGCGCCCATGGCATAGAAACCGGCAAGGATCGGGTCAGAGGGATCACCGCCCATGGCGGCCTGCTCGTCGTTAGCCAGCGGCCAGATCGGCAGGCCGCCTCCCTGCTCAGCATCCAGGACCAGGGACTGCGCCATGTCATTCGCCCGCTTGGGAAATAGCATGGCCAGCAACTGCACCTCAGAGCGGTAGATGTCCCAGCCGGAGAATAAAGTGTATTGGGTTCGGCCCGGCTGCACTTGGTGGATCTTCTCGTCGAAGCCGATGTACTGGCCGTTCACGTCGCTGAAAATGGAGGGATACATCAGCGCATGGTAGAGCTCCGTGTAGAAAGCCCGGCGCTCGTGCATGGTGCCGCCTTTCACCTCAACGTGGCCGAGGTTCTGGTTCCAGTCGGCCCGCGCTTCCTGGCGCAGCCGGGCAAAATCCCAGCCGGGAATCTCCCTGGCGGCGTTCTGTTCCGCATTCGCCGCGCTTACATACGAGACGCCGACCTTCACGTGGACCGTGCGCGTCCCCGGCGCAAACACGAAGTAGGCTCCTGTTCGCGGCCCCTTGACAGAACCGGCGCCGGCAACGAATCCCGCTTCCGAGATGGTGCCTTCGCTCTCGGCCTTCTCATCGACCTGGTACGAGAAGTAGGTGCGATGATATTCATCGGAGCCGCAGCTTCCTCCTCCGGAACTCACTGAGCCTGCCAAGTAGCCTCCGCGCACGGTCATTTCCGCATCGTAAACGTGCGTCAGGTTGTGGCTCAGATCGATGAAGAGAGTATGTACGTCACCATCCGCCGGGAGGCTGATTTCTGCGAGGCCCGAGCGCTGTGCTGCGGCCAGTTCAACCTGGATGCCGGAATCGAGTCTGACGCTGTAGTAGCCGGGTTGGACCACTTCGTCCTCATGCCGGTAGGCGGCGGTTACGAGTTTCTGAACCCCGAACTCAGAAGAGTGGACGAACGGAAGCTCCTGCAGCTTACCCTTCACAACCATCATCGGCGCGTCGCCTAACTGAGGACAACCAGGGCCGTTGACGTGCATCGGGCTGAAGCCGCGCACGACTGGATTCTCATAGCGGTAAAAGTCATCCGAACTGGAATCCGGACTCCAATACAACATGCCAAAGGGTCTTGAGGCGCCCGGCAGAACATTTCCATTGTCTCCCGGAAATGCCGCGTTGGCCCTGGTGCCGATCATCGGATTTACTTCCGAAGCCAAGTCGCCGGCTGTCTGGGCCTGAGCCAGAGCAGCGCACAGTCCGATCGAAGAAAAGAGCAGTACGAGAAGTTGTTGCTTCATCTTTCGTCCTTCTGTCTTGAAGATTCTGTTTCTGCCAAGTTATACGCCGATGGTCGCCCCATGCGCATTGGCTTTACTCCGTACCCGCAAGGTGCTCACGATGATATCGGCGGAAAGTTGGTACGGTGGAGCGCCCGATGCTTTGAAGCAGGACTTGTTAGTGTAGCGCGGCGGTCCCGGCCGCATGCCCCCTGGGAGTGATGTGTGGCGCTCACAGTCAACTTCTCTTACATAGACCTGGACGAGCTTTGAAAGATCACTAAAGAATGCGCGCGCCTTGCCTTGGCAAACGCTATGGCGGTGCATTTTCCGCTTGCAAGGTGCGCGCTGAGATACGCCGCAGGGCCTGGGCTTTCCATAGGGTACCCGGGTACCGATGGGTTTAGTCTTCGAGAGTCCATGTGGTACATTTGCGCCATGAGAATCAAAGGCTTGGCTGTGTTCGCTGTGCTGTTGGCCATTACGCAGGCGCCCGCGGCGGTCCAAGGGCAGACAGTTGCCCATCCCGGTGCCAATCCTAGTACGAATCCTGGTACAACTCGGCAGACTTCACCTTCTTCGACCTCTTCTAAAGCCGTTCCACAAGACACGGGCAGCCCAGCCGTTAAGACCGATTGCAACGGCTTTCCCTGCGACGAGCAGCAGCCTCGCATCATTGTCACCCTTCCGGCTCCGGCGCCAACGCCCTGGCTGCTGCGCGATCGAATTGCATGGGCAGCCAATCTTGTGCTGGCCATTTTGGGATATATCGGAATCATGTTGGCCGTCTCGATGCTAAGAAAAATCGAACGCCAGACCCGCACGGCAGAGACCGCTGCGAAGGCCGCGGCCGAGAGCGCTCAGGCCGCATTGATGAATGCTCAAGCCGTTATCGATTCAGAGAGACCCTGGATCTTGATCGCGGTCGAGCCATCCCTGAGCGTTCAGAACAGTTTTACCGTGATGGCCACGAACCGTGGCCGTACGCCCGCCACTATCGAGGCCATGGTGGAGCAGACCAAGATTGCAATCGATGAAACGCATCTTCCCAGCCCTCCGGATTTTGAGAATGGGGAACCGAGCCCTCCCTTCGTTCCCATCATTTTGCTTCCGGGGGAATCCTCGGGAATCAAGACATTCAGCAGGGATGATGTGAGAGGACTTTGCGACTCAGAGGAACGATTCAAGCGCGTAGAAGACTGGGAGGAAAAGATCTTTCTGTATGGAAAGATCATCTACCGGGATCTGATTGCGCCTCGCGAAAAGCAAACTCATGAAACGAACTGGTGCTGCTGGTATATTCACGGACGGCAAAAGAGCGGTTTGGTGGTTGCCGGGCCGCCGGAGTATAACGTTCACACTTAGAGTGGCGGACGCGGTGCTGGATGGAGGATGTTTCTTCTATGGCTGCGCACCGCTAGGGGACGCAGTTCGCATGAATATGACGGAGTTGTTATCGGAATAGACGATCTTCCATTCATGCAAGAGCGGCAGGACGTGAACCATTGGGGATTGGAGAGTTAAGAGGCAGAAATTGACCTTGTACTTCTCAAGCAGCAAATTTGGGTCGCTCTGCAGTGTCGCCCAGTTTCCGAATTCGCCGAGAAAGCCCGACCACTCGTAAACATCGGTTCGGCCGTCCATCATCACCGGGTATTCCGGCGCTGCCCAGATCAGATAGCCTCCAAAGGGATAGTCGTTTAACATGGGCCCGGAAAGATGATGGGTCCTGATGAATTGCACTGCTTTTACCGGGCTTTGTTCCTCGACCTGTCTTTGAAGGTTTTGACGGTCAGGAAAGGCGAGGACCGCTATCAGCAGCGATATGCCGATGAAAACCGCATTGGGCCAGATGTGGTCCTTTTCGATGGTGTAGCTGTCCCATAAAGTTGAAAGCTGGCGCGACAGGATCGGCGCGGCCAGCATGCCGAAGACAAAGAGCATGCGCACATGGCTGACAGCCAACCATGTGCCGAGCGCCAAGAGAAGCAACTCATCCCAAAACAGATCGGCTTTGCGGATGACCGCCAGGAGAAAAATGCACAGAAGAACGGCCAGAAGGCCAACTCCGCGCGCATCAGTGAGTTGAAGCGGCGCCCACTCCTCCACGTTGCCGAGAAGAATATGCATATTCAGCATCGTGTCGAAGGGGTAGAGGATCTGCCGGATGCCGGCCGGATTCAGGAACAACGCAGCCACGGAGAGGATCAGCGCCCACATCAGCATCCGCCGGCAATGCGGGTCCCAGCGTTGTGCTTCGAGGGATCCCATTTGGAAGCTGAAAAGGGAACTGAAAAGGATGACGCCTGCCACGATGATGCCAAGGATGAATGACCCGTGACAGTTTATCCAGACCGCAAACACGATGGGAAGCCAAAAGAACCAGCGAGGATTGCGCGTGCGTCCAAGGTGAATGAGCAGGAGTTCGGCCATCAACAGGAGGTAGGCGATCATCTGCGGCCGAATGGCAAAGCCGATGGTGGCAAAGAACCAAACGGCGAGAGCTCCCGCAAAGGCTACTTTGGCATTTCCCGAGTAGAGCCAGCAAAGACCGTACCCGGCGACCAGAAGGACTGCGGCAAGGACGCATAGCCAGAGCATCAATCCAGAAAAGCCTCCCCATTTGCAGGCTCCGTAGATGAGCACCTGGGCGAGCCACTCCTGCGGCACCAGGGTCTGGTGGTTGCTCGTATAGGAAAAGATATCCGTTGCGGGAATGGCGTGGGTGGTCCAGATGATCTGACCGGTCTTAAGGTGCCACCACATGTCCGAGTCATCGAAACGCGACCGCACCGTCAACACAGCCAGCACGGCCAGAAGGCTGGCCAGCATCACCGGGAACGAGAAGACCTTTTGTAAAAAGCGAGTGCGCACAGAATGGCCTTGTTCCCGGCAAGCAGGGATGGCTTGCTCAGGCGGTTACTGACTGCCTGAGGTCCTGTTCGTAAAGCGCGTCGGGTTCGGCAAGCCTGATCAAGCGATGCAGATAGGCCCGGGAGATGCAAAGACTGCGAGCAGCGAGCGTCTTATTCCCGTTGTGTTCCCGAACAGCTGTGACGGCCAGTTTGATCTTGTAGTCGCGAAGCTGCCGCTCAAACGAGCCCGCAGGATTGTAATCGCCGATGTCCACAACATCGCCGATATCGGCAACATCGTCTTCCTGGGTGTTCAGCGTCAGATCTTCGGCACGAACAGTCTGTCCAGTGGCGAGGATAATGGCTCTCTGGATCGCGTTTTCCAGTTCGCGTACGTTTCCAGGCCACGAATAATTCTGGAGCATGGCCAGCGCTTCCGGTTCAATGGACTCCATCGGCTTTTGAAACACCTGCGAATAGTGCCGCAGGAAATGCATGGCCATTTGAGGAATGTCTTCCGGATGGTCCTGGAGCGACGGCGTTTCAATCCGCATGACGTTGATGCGGTAGAAAAGATCTTGGCGGAACTTTCCTTCGGCCACCAGTTTGGCCAAGTCCTGATGAGTGGCGAAGATGAGGCGCGCCCGCAATGGGATGAGACGATTGCTGCCCAGACGGCTGAATTCCATCTGCTGCAGCACGCGCAGCAGCTTGACCTGGGTAAACAGGCTCAGGTCTCCAATTTCGTCAAGGAAGAGCGTGCCGTCGCCGGCCTGCTCGAAGTAGCCTTCCCGGGCCCCCACCGTTCCGGTGAAAGCGCCCTTTTCATGACCGAACAATTCGGCCTCAATCAGAGTTTCAGGAATGGCGCCGCAGGAAACAGCCACAAACGGACGGTTGGAGCGGGAGCCCAGATTGTGGATGGCACGGGCGATCAATTCCTTGCCGGTTCCACTCTCGCCGGTGACAAGCACCGAGGCATTGAGATTGGTTACGCGGCGCACGAGATGATAAACCCGCTGCATCTGCGGGCTGGACCCGATCAGCCGGTCGCAACTGACGGGCTCCTCAAGCCGCTGCTGCACGGTCTGCAGTTGCTGCTTCAGCGAGGAGTTCTCGTATGCCCGGCTGAGCATGGTCTTGAGATCGCGAATGGAGGGCGGCCTGCGGCAGTAGCCGAAGGCTCCCGACCGAACCAGCTCAAACGCGGTTGAGCGAAGACCATCATCGGCCATGACCACTGCCGGAACATTGGATGCGATCAACTCACGGGAAAATGCAATGCGCTCCTGCAACGAGCCGTGATTCGAGTTGAGATCCAAAATCATGACATCGCAGCCTTCGGCCGACAGGAGGTTGTTCATCCCTTCCTCATCCGACTCCAACAGGACCTGGAACTCCTTCCCAAGGACGGAAGAAAGAAGTGGGCGAAGCGTGCGGTCTTCAGAATAAAGTCCGATCTTGATCATGAATGGGCTACCTCGCTTACTATGCACAGCCACGCCGCTTCAAGAGGGGAGGCGGGGAACCTGTTGCCATGATCCGGCATCCAGAGAAAGAACGACAATGACTGTTTCGTGCCAAGCAAGTGCAACGTTTGTACTACTTAAGCGGTGACGAGTAGGAAACTTCGTGCGGCGATGCGCATTGCCAAACTATCCCCAAAACCCAGCGACACTTACCGGTTGGGTTCACGCATAAAAGCACTCACGCTGATGCCCGCTCAAATGCTCTCTAATCCGTGCATCCGATGGTAGACACCACCCTGAGTCACGTCAATGCCACCTTGGTAACAGACTGCGCAGCGGACAAGAAAATGAACACCCACGACAGGGGGAAGGAAATGGATGGAACGCGAGATTACCCGAATGCGGGTCATGCGGATAAATTACAAGGAAGTCATTTATTTAGAATGACATAAACGGGATCATGCCGACCGGAAGAGAGAAGTTCTCAACGCATGTATACCCCTACGTATGCACAAAGCCCGGCGTTATGTCAATACTTCAGGTGTTCCATGGGATTAGACGCAGGTAACCTTTTTGAGGGTACCTAGAATTCTGGTGTATCTCTTATTTGCGCAGTTTTGCACACGGCTGGTGACGTCAATCGGCCCTTTGATTGCTGATGATGTTGACGTTATACGCAAAAAACTGGTGAGGTTCCTCTGCGGACCGGCGCTGCAGATTGTAGTAGCCTGCCAAGAGAACGGGTCCCCTGATTCTCACATATTTCGGCGTTTTTTACCCGGTTATTTGAGTGGCGAATCGTGTCTGACCCTTGCCGTAGACAGCTCTGCGACGAGGAAATATTCCCCGCCGGGTGTATACGCCCCGCTTCACCCGCTTAAACGGTCCGTAAACATCCGTGTACACCGGGCGGATGCAAAGCGCGGGTAACTCTCTGAATTCAGGTCATCTTGGCGTTCGGCGATTTGGTTGGACAATTGCACTGAGAAGGTGTTCCCTTATCTTGAGGGGGAAAGGAGCATGGGGTATGCACTGGTTCGCGTGGTGGCCAACGCTGATCGTTCTCGCCGTGGCGACGTTCACGGACCTGCGCAACCGCCGCATTCCGAACTGGCTGGTAGTTCCTTTCCTGCTGGCGGGGATTGTAGTCTCCCCCTGGCGCCATGACTGGAACGGCAGCCGCCCCGGCTTCGGGTGGCATGGGCTCGGCCAAAGCTTTGAAGGTCTTGGACTTGCGTTACTGATCTACGGTTTTCTTTTTTGGAAGGCCGGCATGGGAGCGGGGGACGTGAAGCTGTGCGCCGCGATAGGAGCCTGGATTGGCCCGAGCCAATTGTTCATTGCAGTGGTGATCACGGCCATGGCGGGGGGAATCATGGTCCTCGGTTGGATCGCCTTCGGATTTCTCAGAGATCAGTTTGCAAAGGCCTGCGATTTCGTTCTGGCCCGGAAGGAGCGCGACCTGCCAAGAAAGCCGAGTATGGCTATCGCCGATCTGCTGAAGCGCAAGATGCCCTACGCTCCGGCTATAGCCGTTGGAACCGTGATTTCTTTTTTCTCTCTTCCTCGTTGAGGATCGGATAATCTACCATGCAAAATACCAACTCGAACTTTCCGTTTGATGTGAATCCAACAGGACAGTCGTATGCCGCAGGGAGCTTTAATTCCGTGAATTCAGACTTTTCCCAGAATCTCGGTGCCCAGTTTCCAGACTCGTTAGGCGCAGACGCCTTGTCGATTGCGCTGATCGGTCCGGACGAGGAACGCCGCAAAGCTGCGGTTATGACACTCGCCGGTTGCCAGGGGGTCGTGGTCCGGGAGTTTTCCTCCTATCCTCCCGGCCTGGACGATTTACCGAAGTTGCTTGAACAGCGTTACGACGTGATTATCATCGACCTGGACAGCAACCCTGAGTACGCCCTGGAACTGGTGGAGAGCATCTGCGCCAACGGTGCGGCGACCGTGATGGTCTATTCGGCGAAAACCGACCCGGAATTGCTGGTCCGATGCATGCGGGCGGGTGCTCGCGAGTATCTGACGCTGCCCTTTGCTCACAACACCATGGCCGAGGCTCTGGTTCGGGCCGCGGCACGGCGTCCGGCAAATCGTCCACCGAGAAAGGCCGGCGGCAGGCTACTGGTATTTTTCGGCGCCAAAGGCGGTACGGGCGTGACCACCATCGCCTGCAATCTTGCGGTAGCCCTGGCCCAGGATGTTTCGCAAAATACTTTGTTGATCGATCTCGATCTGCCACTGGGCGACGCAGCGCTCAACCTCGGGCTCGTCGCTGATTTCTCGACGGTCAACGCGCTTCAGGATTCCAACCGGCTGGATTCGAGTTTTCTTTCCAAACTCCTGATCAGGCACAATTCGGGACTGTCGGTTCTGGCGGCTCCGGGCAAATTTCCGCAGTACCTGGCTTCCAATGAGTCCATCGACAAACTGCTGGCAGTGGCGCGGCAGGACTTCGACAACGTGGTGGTGGACGTGGGATCGAGGCTTGATTTATCGGGTACGGCTCTTTTCAAAGAAGCCTCGACGATCTACCTTGTGACGCAAGCCGGCATCCCCGAACTGCGCAACTCAAATCGCTTGATCAGCCAGTTCTTCACCGCCGGCAACCCTAAACTGGAGATCGTGCTTAATCGATATCAGCCCCGCGCCCTGGGGGTCGGCGATGAACACATTACCAAGGCTCTCACCAGGCCGGCAACGTGGAAAATTCCCAACGACTATGCCGCTGTGCGGCAGATGCAGAACACCGCCACGCCGCTGGTGCTTGAAGATTCTCCCATTTCACGGCTAATCAAGGAAATGGCCAGATCTGTAACTGGCCAGCCCGAAGCCCCGGCAAAGAAGAGGGGTTTCAAGCTTTTCGGATGATGTTTCCGTGAAGAATGGTTCTGCTTCGATGGAAGGTGAAACGTGGAACTGCTGAATCTGGAAAAGTACAAGGCGGAAATACACCGGACCCTGATCTCCAAGCTGGATCTGGAGAAATTGTCGCGCGTCAACACCAGCCAGGCACGTCAGGCGGTCTCGGGCATCGTGAAGGAGATCATCGCCGACCAACGGGTGCCCCTGAACTTCGACGAGCAGGAGAAGATCCAGGCCGACCTGCTGGACGAAGTCTTTGGCCTGGGTCCGCTGGAACCGCTGCTCCGGGATCCAAAGATTTCAGACATCCTTGTCAATGACAAGGACCATGTCTTCGTGGAAAAAGGCGGGCTTCTTCAGAAGGTCAACACGACTTTCCGCGATGATCGCCACTTGCTGCAGATTATCGACCGTATCGTATCGCGCGTGGGCCGCCGCGTGGATGAGTCCTCGCCAATGGTCGATGCCCGCCTGCCAGACGGTTCCCGTGTGAATGCCATCATTCCCCCGCTGGCGCTCGACGGTCCCGCCTTGTCAATCCGCCGGTTTGGCACAGGCCCTATTGCCGCCAATCAACTAGTGGTTCTGAAGAGCATTTCCGCGGAAATGATGGAGGTGCTGGCTTCCGCGGTGAAAGCCAAGATCAGCATCCTCATCTCCGGCGGCACAGGCGCCGGCAAGACCACGTTCCTGAATATTCTCTCCCAGTACATTCCGAACAACGAACGCCTGGTCACCATTGAAGATGCTGCCGAACTGCGGCTTGCCCAGGAGGACATTGTGCGGCTCGAAACGCGGCCGCCCAACATTGAAGGGCAAGGCGCAATCCGCCAGCGTCAACTGCTGATCAACTGCCTCCGCATGCGTCCCGACCGCATCATCATCGGCGAGGTGCGCGGAGAAGAAGCCTTCGATATGCTGCAGGCCATGAATACCGGCCACGAAGGTTCAATGACCACCATTCACGCCAACACTCCTCGCGACGCCGTGGCAAGACTCGAATCGATGGTCGCGATGGGCAATATGAACCTGCCGGAAAAGTCAGTCCGCCAGCAAATAGCCGCAGCCATCACCATTGTGGTTCAGGCCTCCCGTATGACGGATGGCACCCGCAAAATTACGAGTATCTCCGAGATTACCGGCATGGAAGAGAACGTAATCAGCATGCAGGAGATCTTTTCTTTCAACAAGAAGGGGATCGGACCGGATGGCCGGGTGATTGGCGCATTTCAGCCGACCCACATTCGTCCCAGGTTCCTTGATCGGCTCCGCGTCTCGGGCATCATTCTGCCGCCAAGCCTGTTCGAGCGCGAAACGCCGGTCAACTGAGCAGAAAGGAGGGCAACGGTTATGGGATTGATCGTCGCGTTGGTATTTCTGGGCGTCTTCGCATTTGTCGCACTCCTGTTGGTCGCCTCCGGGACAGGGGCCAATCAGCAGGCCAAGCAGGTTCTTGCCTCGCTGGACTCGGCCTTGGCCACCGAAAGCATGGAAACGCGGGATCAGATCGTCAACCTTCGCAAGAGCGACAAGCTCAGTGGTATCCCCTGGATCAATCAAAGATTGCTCAAGCTCGAACTGGGGCCGCTGCTGCGCGCGCTGCTCAGCCAGGCCGATCTGAAGTGGACGGTGGGAGGCCTGCTCTCCATGTGCACGGCCTGCTTTGTATTCACGGCATTTCTCGTACACTGGCGCTTCGGATCCCTTCCGGCGGCTCTGCTGATCGGATTGGCCATGAGTTTCGCCCCTCTTGGCTGGGCGCTTCATAAGCGCAGCAAACGCTTCGCCAAATTTGAACAGGGGTTGCCGGAAGCACTGGATCTGATGGTAAGCGCCCTCCGCGCCGGGCATAGTCTCATCGCCGCAATGGGCCTGGTAGCTCGTGAAAGCCCCGACCCCATCGGCAGCGAATTCAAGGCGTGTTTCGAAGAGCAAAACTACGGCCTTGAACTGAAGACCGCCATCGACAACCTGCTCAACCGCGTTCCCCTGCAGGATCTCAGAATTGTGGCAACCGCGATCATGATCCAAAAGGAGACCGGAGGAAACCTTGCCGAGGTGCTCGACAAGACCGCACATGTAATACGGGAGCGATTCCGCCTGAAGCGGCAGGTCGGAGTCCACACAGCGCAGGGACGCCTAACCGGGTGGATTCTCACCCTTCTCCCAGTGGTATTGGGATTTGCTTTGTACATGGTCAACCCGGACATGATGAGCGTCTTGTGGACGCGCGCGATCGGCATCAAGCTTCTCTGGACCTCCAGCATCATGATCGTCGTTGGCGGCCTGATTATTCGTCATATTGTCAACATGGATGTTTAAGGGTGGTGTATGGGATACGCGATTGGTTCCTTCTTAGCCGTCTTTGTGGTGATCGCAGCCGGAGGACTGCTTCTGTTCTATCGCGAAGCCATGCTTGAGCGGATCTCCGAGGTAATCAACCCGCAGCCCAAACCGAAGACCCTTTTGAGCACCATCCAGCAGACAGGCTTTTCGATCGGCGGCGTGGTCGAGCACTTCGAGAACGTTCTGCCGAAGAGCCAGGCGGAAGTCTCGGTTGTGATGCAGCGTTTGGTGCGCGCCGGTTATCGCAAGGAGTCCGCGGTCAAGATGTTCTATGGCTCCAAAGTATTGGTTCCCATTGTGCTCTGCGTCCTGGCTTTTGTTACTGGAGTCGGCGAGAAGTTTGGAACATTCTTTGTGTATGCTTCGGCACTCGGTCTTGGGTTTCTGGTGCCGGATTTCTGGCTGGGATGGCGGATCAAGAAACGCCAAAGCAAGATTCGGCGCGGCCTGCCGGATGTGATTGATCTTCTGGTCATTTGCATCGAGGCCGGGCTGAGCCTGGATCAGGCGACGGCACGCACCTCAGAGGAGTTGGAGCACGCACAGCCGGAACTGTGCGATGAATTGAACGTCGTGGTGCTGGAGCAACGTGCCGGTCGCCCCCGTTCAGAAACCTGGAAGCATCTGGCGGAACGCACCGGCGTGGACGCTGTGCGCAATCTCGTTTCCATGCTGGTTCAGTCAGAACAGTTTGGAACGAGCATCGCCAAGACATTACGAGTTCATTCCGACACCCTTAGAACCCAGCGTGTACAGCAAGTGGAGGAGGCTGCGGCGAAGACCACCATCAAGCTGATATTCCCGCTTGTGCTTTTCATCTTTCCCGCGCTTTTCGTGGTGGTGTTGGGTCCCGCGGTCATTCTCATGATTGAGTCATTCCAATCGTCGTTTGGCAAATGAGAGAAGGAGGAGTCGATATGGCCAGTTCTACGATTATTCAGATTGTTGCCGGCGTGCTGTTTGTCGTCGTGTTAATCGTTCTGATTCAGCGCCGCCGCACACGGGTCAAGTAGTGCGGAATGTGTGGATGTTCCAGCGGCGCCGTGAAACTGTACGCCTTCCGCTGGCCGGCTCCACAGTTCGCGGGGCGAGGCTCTCACTGCTTTGGCAATGGGTGAAGACCACGTCCTGTTAAGGCTGGGAGCGCGTGACACAAATGTTTTAAGAAAGGGGAGTTTTCATGGAGAGCAGCACCATTATCCAAATTGTCGCCGGCGTGTTGTTTGTCGTCGTGTTAATCGTCCTGATTCAGCGCCGCCGCACGCGGGTGAAGTAGCAGAGGTTTTAAAGGTGGGTTGGCGGAGCTCTGAAAAGCTCTGGAGTTCCGCCGCCATCTCGACAGTTCCGGTAGATGGGGATGGCGCCGCTCAGGCGGTGAGTGTCTCTGTGTCCTGCTTCGGGAGCGGGGAAGTTAGAGTGTACCCTTACTCCGCCAAAGTGCAGATGCCTCGGCCACGCCAGACAGAGCGGTTTACACCCCGCAGCCCGGCGATCGCAGAGAAAGGAATTTGAGTGAAAGCACATTGCACTGAACACGAGGTTGAAGTGACAACCGGGACGCAGGAACAATACCCAGTTGTCGGGAACTCGCCGAGGGCGGGAGGCTTTATGGAATCACAGAAACTTTGCGCATACAACCAAACCCGCGAATGCTTTCTCGGCCTGGAGGTGACTGCCGCTGACGTCCCGTACGTCAACCTCAAGGATATGCTTGCAACGCTGACTCTCCAATCAGGCGAGGGCCTCTGGATAAAGCCGTTCAAAGGCATCCCGGACACAGGCGTGAACGCACCGCTGGATCTGGTCTATCTGGACGAGGATTGCAAGGTTACCGACGTAGTGGAGTCGTTCCCGACATTCCGAGTCACCCCATTAAGTCCGCAGCCCGCGAGCGTTCTGGCACTGCCTACGCACTCGATCTATTCGTCACAGACCCAGCCGGGCGATCAGTTGATGCTCTGCGCGGCCGAGGAGATGGAGCGCCGCCTGGAAGGGTTCGCGAGTACCGGCGCTGCCGGAGTTGTGCAAAGCGCCGTTCTGCTGAGGGAGAAGCCGCTGTGGAGCGGCGGTCCCGGCGTATTGCAATTGAAGGTTCGGTCCAATAAGAATGAGGATGCTCCAGAATCTGAGCAGACCCACGAGATGGGGCTTATCGAACCGGGGATGACGAACGTCAAGCCTCCCAAGCATTGGCTGGAACGCTGGTGGTCACCGGATCCAAGGAAGGCACCGCGCTCTCCCGCTTCCCGCCTGGCTGCTTATTACTGGACCGGCGCCGCTCCGCAGGCGCGCGATGTGAAGGACATCAGCTCGACCGGATTGTACGTGGTGACTGAGGAGCGCTGGTACCCAGGCACGCTTGTGCTGATGACGCTGCAGCGAACCGACTGTGGGGAAGAAACCGCGGAGCGTTCCATCTCAGTACATTCGCGGGCTGTGCGGTGGGGCAATGATGGCGTGGGTCTCCAGTTTGTCCTCAAGAATTCCCTGACTACGGAGCAAGGGCGAAATGCCCTGGCTGACGGGGTCAACAAGAAGGAACTGGAAAGGTTTTTGAACCAGCTCCGAAATGCCAAAGACTAGGTGTTGCCTGGGCAGGTGCGGGTAACCTGAAACGATTACGTATGGTGGCGCTTTGTGGAACGAAAGGGGAATGGCTCAATTTTAATCTACCGTCAATAATGCGTGGAGGGGATAGCGATGAAGATTCCAAACCGCACGTGCGGACAAACCAAGATGGTCGCCCGTGGTTTGAAGTGTGCCGCAGCGCCAGACAGCGCGCGCGTCGATAGCCGCTCAATAGGGAGCCGGGTTCGCGGCTTTCTTCGCTCTGGCGGCGAGGGAGCCGCGATTGTTGAGATGGCTCTGGTGGCACCTATTTTCATGATACTTCTGACCGGCATGTTTTCACTGTCGATGGCCTTGTATAACTATCAAAAACTGGGGTTTGCGACGTTTACCGGCGCACAGCAGCTGGCAGTGAGCCGCGGTGAATATACCGACCCATGTTACCAAGCCGCGCAATTTATCAACGCCGCATTGCCGGGATGGACGCCATCGCAGCTTACGATCACCATGTACATTTCGAGTGCATCCGGTTCTTCGTATACAACGACTCCCTATACCTTTTCGGGGAACGTTGCTTCCGGCTCCGGATGTACCGCGGCGGGGACCGGAGGGGCGGCTCAAATGGCGAAGAACGAGCCCGCCACGGTACAGCTCAGCTATGCATATAATTGGCTCCCGATCTGGGGGCTCAAATTGTCGGGCAATCTAGTGACCGCATCAACGGTGTTGGTCGATTGAAGGAGGTAGCTATCCTATGAAGTTACGCAAAGTATCCTTTGTACGGAGAATGTGGAAGGATCAACGCGGCCAGACAATGGCTATCGTGGCATTCGGCGTTGGCGCCCTTGTGGGACTTGCCGGAATTTCGCTCGAGATCGCCCATGGCTATTATGCCATTGAGGAACTTCAGGCATCGACGAATGCGGCGGCATTGGCGGGAGCCGCGGGCCTGCCCGACACGGCGGCTGCAACGAACTATATAAACCAGTACAGCTCGCAATACAGCGGCAATACAGGTAACGAGAATACCAATACGCTGATGTTGCAAAACGTTACCGCGACCCCGACCTTTTCGTGCCTGACCTCCGTGGAAAACCTGGGGGTGGGCTGCCTGCCTGGCGCCAGCTGCCCATCCGCCGGCTGCAATGCTCTCAGTGTGACGCAGACAGCACAGGTTCCAACGTGGATCGGAACGATGTTCGGCGTCCCTGTATTCAACATCAAGGCAACCGCGACCGCGGCCATGGCGGGCGGGTCAAACACCCCGTGGAACATTGCGATCATCGTGGACACAACGTCGTCGATGTCCTCTACGGATAAATCCGGTCAATGTACCGGCACACAAATCTCCTGCGCATTGCTGGGCGTTCAAGCTTTGCTGCAACTATTGGACCCCTGCGCGCAGAGCACGACCTGCACCAAAACTACCACCCCTGTGGATAGCGTCAGCCTGTTCGTGTTTCCCCCCGTGACATCCGCCACGGCTACGAAAGACTATGTTTGCAACACCAGCAACCCTTCGATTGTTCCGTATACGTTCCAAAACGTAACTCCCGGCTCGAGCCAGAACTTGAACCTTCCCGCGGGAGACACCTACCAAATCATTTCGTTTGCGAATGGCACCAATTACAAATCCTCCGACAGTTCTTCCACGTTGAACGCCAGCTCGCCGTTGGCAATTGCGGCCGGGGCCTCGGGGATTGGCGCATGCAGCGGCCTGCAAGCTCCGGGCGGCGAGGGAACCTACTATGCGCAAGTGATCTACGCGGCGCAAGCGGCGCTGGTCGCCCAGCAGAACACATATAAGGGTTCGCAAAATGCCATGATCATCCTCAGCGATGGCGACGCGACTGCCTGTAACACGGCCACCTCCACCGGCAACGACTGCTCAAATGGTGGTTCCAGCCAGATCGTGGCCGCATCGGGCACCCTGAACGGAACCGGTACCAAGACAAGCAATTCTACGGGCTACCAGTCGTATACCTACCCATCCGCGCTGGGTGAGTGCGGGCAGGCTGTACAGGCGGCCATTGACGCTGCAACGAACACGGCGTACAACAACGCGGGTTCCTTCACAAATGTCTACACGATTGGCTACGGCGCAGAGACCTCGGGGGGATGCCTGACGGATGCGAAGTATAGTGCGACGCTTACGGGCGGCGGAGGCAACTGGGCGTCAGGCGACCAGCCCTGCCAAGCGTTGGCGGCCATGGCTTCCCAAACTTCCTATTTCTTTTCCGATGACGAATCCGGCAGTGGCCTGGGCTGCGAAGCAACTGCGCCCAGCAACCAGAACCTAAAGAAACTGACCGCGATATTCACGGCCATCACAGACACTCTGACAGTACCGCGGCTGGTCCCCAACGGCTCGTCATAGAGTCTGAATCAGACGAAGCAGCAAGAGGCATTTCTTCCCAGCGGATCTAGAGCGGTTCTCCAGTTCACGTGGAGTTTCTGGCATCGTGCAGGGTGGCTTTTTCTTAAGGAAAAAGCCACTCAGCAGCGGCGATTTTCCTCTACAGCAACTGGAGAACCGCTATAACAATTGGATTCGCCGGGAATAAGACGGAACTTATTCTATATCCGGAATAATCAGCAGCACTTCCACCCTTGCACTTTGGCCATTTTGTGTGGCGGGCCTGAACTGCCACTGCGCGAGCGCGTCGAGCACAAACTGCGTCTGGGGAAACTCCGGCGGGAAGAGGATGGTCAGGCCTTCGAAGCGGCCGGCACGATTCACGAAACCGTGAACCATAAGAGCGTCAGCGTTCAAATCTTCGGGAGCGATGTTAGGGCGCACGATGTTATACGGCCATGGCGCCTCCAAGTGCGTGCTGGCGCCCGCAGACGCGGCATCGTCGGAGCGGGGAAGCGAGTACTGGAAGATCCAACTCTTGGCCAGCCCCAGGTGCAGATAAACGGTGTATGCCAATCTGCCGTTCCATAGCCCGGCCGACTCAGGATACTTTGCTTCCAGCGAGGCTCCCACCACAACCGCACTAAACTGGCCATCTTTCGGCAGCGTGATATGGACGGTCGAAGATTTGTCGCCCTGACCGGAACCAATTTCAGATCCAGTTTCAGATCCCTGCGCAGGCCCGGTTTTCGCTCCGTTCGGCTTGCCGGCAACCGCGGTCAGCTTTGACTGCCCTTTCGACTCTCCCGCGCCCTGTCCTGCTCCCTTTGCCCCTGCGCTTCCAGTGTGGTTCGGCTGGCCTTTCGAATCCCATGCGCCCTGTTCTCTCGAATCTCCTGAACCTTGCCCTTTTGACTCTCCCGCGCCCGGTCCCGCTCCGGTGCCACCCACCACGCCTGTCGGACTGTTATTTCCTGACTCCACAGCGCTCTTTGCTTCACCCTGCGTGAGCGCACCTGGGGAATTCGAGGCCACCGTCTCATTCACTGGCGGCAGCATGACGGTTCCTTCCGCCATATGAAGATTGGAGAGCGCCAACACCGCGGCCGGAGTTGGCTGCGCGGTAGATGTCGAGGTGGTTGCAGGAATCTTCTGCGGCAGGTCAGGCCCATGCACAACCACCGGCGAAGTGGTGCTGGGAAGAATGGGCCGGCCCTCTTTCACCAGGTCAGTGGATGAGATGCGGATGTCAGCCAGGTTCACTTCCTGATTGGGCGGATCGGGCGAGGGATGCACCTCGGCGGCAGTGGGCTTATCGGGCTGCGGCGGAACAATCGTCTTGACGGGAGTCTTCTCAGGAGACCAGAGCACGACAGTCGGGACCGGAGTTGCCCTGGCGAGTTTCATAAGGGAACGAAGATTCGGCTGCAACAGAGTCTGCGGTCCCGGCGGAGCTTGCTCAAGCTGCCGCAAAAGCGTTTGCTGCGCAGCGGGCCTTCCGCCAGACAGAAGCGCGTGCGCGGGATGATACGGGCCCGGATACCGGATACCGCCGGCAGACCGCGCCACCAGCGGTTCCGGCATGTGCATGTCAAGTTGCCGCAAGGTAAATCGCTCGGTGACAACGCGGCTCCTGACCTGCGGCTGAAACAAAAGCCCGTAAGAGATCAGACCGATGACCGCACCATGCACCAGAATCGAGACGACGAACGAAGATGACCGGCGGCTCAGTTCGGGTCGCTCCGAAAAGAGCGTGATCGTATAGTAAGACGTCATGACCGGGTGAAATCCCTCCACCGCTCCGCCTGGTTTTTACTTTACAGGGTTGGTCACATTCTATACACTTTCTGCTTAGCCGAGCACCGAAAGATGCCATGTCCCACCTTAGTAATCGATAGTAATCTCTTTTCGGAATCGGTTATGGCGGGGATGCCTCATAGCTCTCTTGATACCCGGTTTCATGCATTGGACTTTTCGACTTATTTGTGTGTATTCAAAGGAAAAGAGTGTACACTGGGCACACGCTTGAACTTGTCAGACTCTCTGTAACGCTGCCCCCGGGTTCGGCGCGAAATCGAAACTCGTTCCCCTGGGTCCGTCGATAGGCTCAAGGGACAGCAAGGCGGAGCTGGCCAGGTAGCCAGTTCAAACAGGGCTTCGCATGAACAGAAGACTTCTTACGATCCTTCTCCTCGCTTTCGTCATCGCCGGCGCATGTGCCTTTCTGGTTTATCGGCTGGTAGCGAGGCGTGTGCAGGCGGCGAAACCGACACCGATCACGCGCGTCGTCGCGGCTGCGGCGGACATCAAGCTCGGCGCCGTCCTCACCCCTGCCAACCTTACAACCATCGAGATCACCGGACCTCTTCCCAAAGGCGCCCTTCTGAAACCTGAGAACGCGATTGGCAGAGGCGTCATCTCAGATCTCTATCAGGGCGAGCCCATTCTCGAGAGTCGCCTGGCCGCCGTGGGTTCCGGTGGTGGATTGGCTGCCACGATTCCCCAAGGCATGAGAGCATGCGCCGTCAGGGTTGACGATGTGGTGGGTGTGGCGGGATTTGTCACTCCCGGAATGCACGTGGACGTTCTCATCTCGGGTGTCCCACCCGCCGGTAATACTCCCAACTCCCGGATCGCCGAACAAGGCACTCTGACGGAGACACTGCTTCAGGATCTCCAAGTCTTGTCGGCCGGCCAGGATATTCAAAAAGACGCAGAGGGCAAGCCGCACCCGGTTCAGGTAGTCAATCTGTTGGTGACTCCGGAACAGGCAGAAACCTTAAGCCTGGCCAGCAGTCAGACAAAGATCCAGTTGGTGCTGCGGAACCCGCTGGATACAAAAGTTGCTGCTGTCCCAGGCACGGCTGTGGCCAACCTCTTTGCGGATCAGGTTCCCGCGCCAAAGGTGGCACATGCCGCCCCGAAGATCGTCCCCAAAGCTGCCCCCCCCGCCTTTTCAATTGAGGTAATCAACGGTTCGAAGCGGACTGAAGAAAAATTTGGTACGACCGGGGGAAAGCAGTGAGATCGAAAGCTGGAATTTTCATCGCATATTTCAGCGCATTGTGTTTTGTCCTCTGCGCCGCGTTGGGCCTGCAGGCTCAATCTTTACCGGCTCCATCTCAACCTGCTGGAGCCTCGCTTCAGGACTCGGCGAATGAACTTTCGGTTGCTGTGGGCAAGATGGTGCTGGTCGACACTGCGCAGCCGATTTCGCGGGTTGCTCTCGGCTTGGACGATATAGCCCACGTCGATGCGATAGCCCCAACCGAGATCATGGTGACGGGCAAAACCGCTGGGGAAACCAGTCTGATTATCTGGGACATCCACGGCGGGCGACAGTTCTTCAACGTAACCGTGCGCGTCAGCACGGCTGCATCCGACGACAGCCTGGATGCAATCCGGCGCGAGCTGAGGACAGAGCTTCCCGGACAGGTCCTGAAGGTCAGCATCGAGAACGGCAACATCTTCCTGCGCGGCACGGTAAAGAGCCTCAACAATTCCCAGCGCGCGGAAAGGATCGCCTCGACTGGCGGTAAGGTCGTCAACCTGCTCAACATCGATGTGCCGGCTTCAGACCCGCAGATTCTGCTCAAGGTGCGCTTTGCCAGCGTCGACCGCAGTAAGGAAACTCAGTTAGGCATCAACCTTTTCAGTACAGGCTTTGGAAACACTCTAGCTGGCATATCGACCGGAGAGTACAGTCCGCCATCGGCAACACTGCCCAATGGAGGGTCAGCAACAACGACCCTGTCGAACGAACTGAACCTCTTTGGCTTCTTGCCCGGCTTGAATCTAGGAGCAACCCTCGAGGCCCTTCAGACCAAGGGCGTGGTACAAATTCTCGCGGAGCCCAACGTCCTGGCGGCGAACGGCAAACAGGGCAGCGTCCTGGCCGGCGGAGAATTTCCTTATCCAGTTGTTCAAGGGACCTCGGCCGGTGGTGCCGGAGCGGTTACGATCATGTTCAAGGAGTATGGAGTTCGCCTCAACTTCATTCCCACCATTACTCCTCGCGGAACGATCCGCCTCCAGGTAGCCCCAGAGGTCAGCACGCTGGACTACACCAATGCCATCGAGCTCTCGGGATTTGAGGTGCCGGGCATTCTTACGCGGAAAGTCAACACCGAGGTCGAGTTAGCCGACGGCCAAAGCTTTGCGATCGGCGGACTGCTCGACAATCGCGACACCGAAACCTTCGAGAAGATCCCGTTTCTGGGAGACATTCCAATTCTGGGCAAGTTCTTCCAGTCATCGCAGAGGACCAAGACCAACACTGAGCTCATCGTGATTGTGACGCCGGAAGTCGTGGCTCCCATACCGGCCGGCGAGCCTCTGCCTCAACTGAAGTATCCAGGAAAATTCCTGCCGCCCAACTCCGGCATACCTATGAACAATCCTGACGCCAAGACGGCCGCAAACACGCCGGCGCCTGCGCCACCCACCATACCTGTCGAGAAACTGCTTGATAGTTTGAAGCCGGAGAGGCCGTTGGTGATTGAAGGCTCATCGGGAGTGTTTGGAGCCGCCTCGACGAGTGGGGCAACCGGCGGCGCCTCATCCGCACCCTAGTCACAACTGTGAGGCTCCGGTCTGCCGGTTCAGGCAACCGGAGCCTTTGCGCAGAAGAACGTTCCACATTTTGGCCATGGCTTGAAGGGCGCGATAGCGCCCTTCAAGGCGTATGAAGCAGAAAACGCCGTTCGTTTGAAATGGCGGCGACGGGCAGGTGAAAGGGTCCAAAGCAACCAGATGAATCCGCTGAACAGGGTCATGACGGGGTTGCGGGCTTGCCTGACTCCACACCGCCGTGCGAGCCTCGAAATCCACCTGCAGGTTTCAAACCTCACTCGCCACACTGTACTTGCCACCTGCATGGAGGTGGCCGACAGCGCCTCAAAACGCAATAAAGGTCTGCTAGGGCGCAAACGGCTCGCTCGCGGGGAGGGTCTGTGGATCATCCCCTGCGAAGCGGTTCACACCTTCGGCATGCAATTTGCTATCGACCTTGTTTATCTGGACCGCAAGAACCGAATCAGGAAGCTCAGGAGAGACGTACCTCCGCAGCGACTTTCGGCCTGCCTCTCCGCGCACTCCGTCCTCGAGCTTCCCTCAGGCACAATCCAGAGCACGCAGACACAAACAGGAGACACGCTCGAGCTTTCCACTGTGTCCTTGCCAAAGGACCGCGACGGAGTCGAAGACGCCCAGGCTGAGTAAGCCAAAGAGTACTTGTTTCCACAGGGAAGATCGATTTTTTAACCTATCCCGTTTGGATGACATCAATCTAACTCACAGCTTTTATTTACTCAAGATGTGAGCATCGATCTTACGGCATGGTTTGATTGCGCCCAAGGTGGGGCACAACGATCTATCGACATTTCCAGTCGTTAGCGCGGCGCTGCTGTCTATGCGGCGCTATTGGTAACTTCCTCGGCCCGTTTGCTCCCGCATCTAGTTGCGTAGAGGTACCATGCTAGCCAGGCGGGCGTGGTCCACAAATAATACACGGAGGCGAACGGAATGTTTGCAGATACCTCAATGATTGCGACTCCGGCAAACAATCCGAACAGCAGGAGCGAGCGTCCAGAGGCTTCAGCCCGGTAGACTCCAGCCAGAATCGCCGGAAGTAGCATAGCTTCATCGGTGAACCACGCATAAGGGGTACATGTCGCCGAGACGAGCAGCACCACCAATCCCTGATCCATCCAGTCCCAGCGAGCGCGACGCGTCCAGAAGTACCAGAGTGCCCAACCGCAAGCGGCGACCTCAGGAAAGAACTGCAGCCACGCGGCATTGCTATCGACGAGGAAGCGGAAGGTCGCGCTCAGAGTGGGCACCCACGCTTGCAGAACGCCGGTTGTGCGCATCATTTGCGAGTATTGAGACCACACATGGACATCAAAAGAGAGTGTAAGCGCGCAACTGGCAAACAGAGTGACGATGAATCCAGCAAGGATGCGGTATGCCTTCCTCCTCACCACCCATAGAAGCAATACGATGGCGAAGGGCAGGAACAAATGCGGCTTCAAGGCGCAAGGTAGAAGAGCAGCTCCAGCTAGAAATGGCCGGGACTTGTAGAAGTATAGAAAGAATACGATGCCAATTAGAAGAAAAATGCCAAGCTGCCCAGCCATCAGGCATTCCATGAGAGGCGCGAAGCAATAACCAAGCAGGTGTAACCGGTTGTTCGGGCGTCCGTTCAGGGCCCAAAGCATCCGGATCGACACAACGAGGCAGGCAAGAAGTACGAGTAACCATAGAATGAGGCCCGTATTCGCGCTAACGAAGCCGAGCGGCAACGCGAGGAAGAAGGCCACGGGCGGGCTGAACGAAACTTGAGGATGATTGCCTTCGAGTCCCGCCGCGCGTTGCAATGGCAGAATTGCCGCGCCATCGTAGGGGTTTGCGCTGTGGATCAGTTGCTGCCCAGCCGCCCAGTATTCGATGAAATCCCGCTGCCCGGCGTTGTTCTGCCGGGCGATGAAGACAAAGATGCCAGCCCCTACGGCCGCCAGGCAAACAGCGGCAGCCATTCGCAAAACACTTGTCTTCATCGTATGTCTCCGTTCGCGGCGCAGAGACAGCAAAGGACTGTACGGGTTTGAAACGGGCTCGAAGGCGACGGCCCGGTCATAACGATGGGGACTTTCATTACTTTCAATGTATACGCGAGCGGGCGACGATTCAATGTCTGCGGCCACCGGGCGGAGGGAAGAGTTACCTGCGATCTGCTCAGCCGGCGATTGCTGGGTTGGTGCGACTGTCCCCAGCGTGCGTTCTGCTGTTTGCAGTTGCGAAAAGATACCATGCAAGCCACGCGGGCGCGGTCCAAAGGTAATGGGCTGAGGTTATTTTGATGCCGCAGACCAGCTCGATCTCGATGAGAACACTGGCAAAGGCGAGAACCGCCAATGAGGTTCGGGACCGGGTAAGATATACGCCTTGTAACAGAGCCGGTACTGCCAGAGCCTGATCGAAGAGCCAGCAATACGGCGCCGCAAAGATTGAAACAAGCATCAGCAGGCTGCCGTCTTTCACCCAATCCCACTTGTGGCGGCGGGACCAGAAATAGCCGAGCGCCCAGGCGCAGCCCAAGGCGGGCAGCAGGTACTGGAGCCACATCGCGTGTGGGCTGAGCCAAAGACGCAGCGCGACGCTCAGGCAGGGAATAAATTCCTTTTCGATCCCCGACGCGCGCATCATCTGCGAGTAATGGCTCCATGCCATCGGGTCGATGCAAGATGCGAACGCGCAGCTCGCGGCCATGGCAACTGCGGCACCAGCAAGGAGCTTATAGCTCCTGGAAACAAGCACCCACGCCAGCAGCACAACGCCGAAGGGCAGAAACAGGTGAGGCTTCAACGCGCAGAGCCAGAGAGAGAGCCCCGCGATGAAGGGGCGCTTGCCATGCAGACGCAGAAACAGGACATACCCAAGCAGCGCAAAAAGAGAAGTCTGCCCGACAATCAGGCAGACCAGCGCCGGCGCAAACGAAAGCCCGAGCCAGTGCAAGCGATTCGTGGGGCTGCCCTGGATGCGCCAAAGCATTCGAACGGAAACCGTCAGACACGCGAGCAGGACCAGAGACCACAGAAGCGCTCCTGCCAGTAACCCGGTGAAGCCGAGCGGCAGCGCGAGCGGCAAGCTCCAGGGCGGGTTGCGCATGAAAAGCACACCGTACCCGGCAGGAAGCCCCGCAGAATGCTCGATCCGCATTATGGTTGTCCCGTCGTAGGGGTTGGCGTGGTGGACGAGCTGCTGGCCTGTGGACCAATAGACGACGAAGTCACGCACTCCCGCAATTTGGCCTGTCAGAGGCACAACGCAGAGGAAGAGAGCGGTAAACGCAAGCGCCAGCCCGCTGACAACAGCAATCGACAGTTCTACGATGTCGCGGTTTGCCTTGGCCGCGGGAGTATCCATCTTGCTCGCCATGCACGCTATTCTACTTCTGCCGGAGGGCAGGATTCTCTGGCGGGTCGAGTTTCCCGTCGGGGCCTAAGGTTGGCGCAGGCGGCGCTGCTCCGGGGATGCTGCGGATAAGCTACGCCCGCTGACCCTGCAGAAGTTCGGATGCCTCTTCAGGCAATTTCTTGCGGTTCACCCGGTACAACAGATAGAGTTGTGCCAATCCAAGAACAGCGAGCGAGATCGAGAGGAGCTGAATTCCATGGCTCTTGGCAATCGCATAAGTTACCCAGGAGACCGCAAATATCAAGATGGACAGAACGGTCATCCAATACATCGCCGCGTTCCACTCAAGATCCTTTAAGGCTCCAAGAGTGAGCACCACTGGGATGGTGACCAGAACGGAGTCGTACATCGGCATATAGACATTCAGGAGGAGGGTCCACGTGAGAGTCGCGGCCCACGCCAGGGATTGCGCGGGCCTGCCGCCTGTGGCAGATTTCCATAACAACACCGCAAGTGCTGCCGCGATTAAGGTTACTAGCGGGGTCAGAATGAGCAATTCAGCTCTGGACCCTCCGCCGGAAACTGCTTCCAGGCATGAGCCGATGTCGATATATTTCCAAAGCTCAAGTGCCCTTTGACCGTCGAGACCGGCCACCCGGCCAAACAAGCTGAGAAAGTGCGCGTAGACCGGCCAGATCTGGATTCCACCGAACGCAGTGGATACCAGCAGTAGAACCAATGTGCCGGTCATGAATCCGGCCAAAGCCCGGTACCTGCGGGTGAGAAACAGCATGGGAAGAAGAAGCAGCAAAAGGGTTGGCTTATAGGCGAGAATCGAGAGCGCCAGCCCGCTGGAAAAGGGCTTTGCATGCCTTTCCTGAAGAATGGCAAGCCCGACCGAGCAAACTGCCACAGCGGTAAGCTGCCCATTGACGAGAATGCCCCAGAAATATGGATAGAATGCAACCGCCAAACAGAGGATCAAAGAGACTTTGATCCGATCTCCGGGGAAAATGTCATTCGCGGGGGCTGCAATCCCCACCATGTAGAGAACCAGTGAGACAAGCGTCCATAGAAAGAAAGCGAGCCGGAATGAGAGTTGCGCGAAGAGACTGAAAAACAGGGCCACGAAAGGCGGGTACGGACTTGGGCCATAAGCGAACTTGGGAAAGGGATAGATACCGTTGAATATTTTCTGTTGCAGACTGTAGTCGTAAAGGCGTACGGCCGGATACTCCTTCACGATGTGGCCGATGCCATAGAAATAGACAAAATCATCAGGGAGCAGGGGGATAGACCCTCTGCCGGCTTTGAACTGAAGCCACACAGGAATGCAAAACCGCGTAATCGTCAAAGCGGCAAACAGGGCCCAGCAGGCCAGGTTGATCTCTTTCAGACCGGGCGTCGGACCGAGGATCCGGTTGGGCCACCGCAAGAACCTCTTTGAGCGGCATATCAGGTCAGCCGTCCAATTCCCGGCGTCCATGCAATCTCCTCCATCACGGAAAAGCACTCGTTGGATTCTCCAGGTGCGACGATGAGGGCCGGTGCAAACGCCACCCAGGGCCAAGGGAGATCCGCGCCAAAGGCTCCCAGTTCACGATGCGCAACTGGAGGAAAATCCTCTACGGACACAATACATCAGTGCTGCTCGGGGCAAGACTGCTGCGAAGGACGCCAGAGGGAAGGGCGGAGGCCACTGGGGTATTTCCTGAGACCTAAACTTTCACGGTCGCGGCATCCGATTTTCGCCTGCGGCGCCTGCGTTGCAGCCTGAGGTGATGGCAGCCTGCCACTTGCCCGGTAACACACTTTCAGGTCTGAGGTAACACACTTTCAGGTCATGTATACGAGGCCGGTCTCTTCGGCTCACCCTGTATACAGGTGTTTACACCCTGCCGTTCCTGGCTAAAGTTGCCATTCTGTTAAGTTGTTGATTTATAATAAGAAATAGCCGGTTCGGCAAATGGCACGCTACTTGCTCTACAGAGGGTGTCCCAGCCTGTGGCCGGGAAAATCAACCTAGGGAGAGAATACGAATGAACAACATGCTTCTCAAGATGTATGTTAAGTTCCAGGACCTGATGAGCCGCGAGGAAGGTCAGGATCTGGTCGAGTATGCCCTGGTCGTTGCTCTGATCGCTTTCGGCGCTGTTGCCGGGATGAGCACGCTGGCCAAAGGCATCAATCAGGCTTTCACCAACATCAGCTCGCAGCTCGCGACTGACGTCACCTAGTCCCTGCCAAAGTACGGTCAGGACAGCTAACACTATCGGCCATAGGCTCCTTCGCGGGAGAGCTACGCGCACCAGACCAGGTGAAACGACGTGCTCTCCCCAGCAAAGGCCAGATTTGACCTAATTCCATTTTTTTGAGGTAAGGGTATGCGACCAGGATTCCGGAAATTTATTCACAAACTAAAGTGCTTGATTACACTGAACCACGGGCAGGATCTGGTCGAGTATGCCCTAGTCGTCGCTCTGATTGCCTTCGGCGCGGTTGCCGGCATGAAGACACTGGCCAAAGGCATCAACACGGCGTTCGGCAATATCAGCACACAGCTCAGCACCGACGTTACCTAATCTCTGGCAAAGCACAGCCCGGGGACTCCATTCATAGGTATCGTTCCTTGCGGGAGAGATACGCATCGGCAAACAAATTGCCGATGCGTATCTCTCCCTTTGCTTTTGAGCCCGTGTTCAGGGTTGATGGCTTCGGCGACTTCATTTGCGATGTTACGGCATAGAATAGAATCGATATGCTTCTATCCACTGCTCCGGATAATAGCCCTTCCTTGGTGCTGATCGAAGGCAGCCTGACTGTGATTGCCGTCGCAGTGGCATTTGCCTTTCCACGGCTTGGCGCGGCCCGGTTCTCGAGCATCGAGCGAGCCTTCGGGCGGCTGGCGCGAAGGAAGGGGCTGGCGGTTGCGGCTGTCGGTATTTCCACGCTTCTGCTGCGGCTCGCCATGCTTCCATTCAGCCCCATTCCGCTTCCATTTGTTCCGGACGATTTCAGCTTTCTGCTTGCAGCGGACACCTTTGCCCACGGCCGGCTGACCAATCCGGCTCCCGCGATGTGGACGCATTTCGAAAGCATCCAAATCTCGATGCAGCCGACCTACATGTCTATGTACTTTCCGGCGCAGGGGCTGGTACTTGCCGCGGGTAAGGTGCTTCTGGGACACCCATGGTATGGCGTTCTGGTCTCAAGCGCGCTGATGTGTGCCGGTATCTGCTGGATGCTACAGGCGTGGCTGCCACCAGGTTGGGCGCTGCTGGGAGGAATCCTGGCCATGCTTCGCCTGGGCCTTTTCAGTTATTGGGTCAATACTTATACCGGCGGCGGCCTGGTTACCGCTTTGGGCGGAGCGTTGGTGCTGGGCGCGCTGCCGCGATTGATGAAAACAGCTCGATTTCGCTACGGCCTGCTTATGGCGGTGGGCATCGTGCTCCTGGCTCTCACTCGGCCGTATGAGGGCCTGCTTCTTTGCCTGCCTGTAGCGGCTGTGCTGGGCCGTTGGGCGTTCTTTGGAAAAACTCGGCTGCGCGCTGCCGTCTTGCTTCGCCGCGCCGCCTTTCCGCTGGTGCTGATTGTGGCGGCCGGGGCATGGATGGGCTACTACAACTACCGTCTGTTCGGAAATCCGCTCACCCTGCCGTATACCATCAATCGCGCCACTTACGCCATGGCACCCTATTTTGTCTGGCAGTCCCTTCGCCCGGAGCCGGTCTACCGGCACGAAGCTTTGCGGAGGTTTTATGCCGGTGAAGAACTTAAGGTCTACAACAGGGTTCATTCCCTGTCAGGCTTTGTGCCAATCACTCTCGAAAAGGTCGTGACATCGACCTTGTTCTTTGCAGGCTTTGTATTGCTTCCTCCGCTCATCATGCTGCGACGCGTGTTGCTGGATCGCCGCATCCGCTTCCTGGTTGTGTGCGTGCTGGTGCTGACGGCCGGAGTACTGATTGAAATATTCATGATTCCGCACTACCTGGCGCCTTTTACAGCGGCCTTCTATGCAATCGGTTTGCAGGCAATGCGCCATTTGCGGGTTTGGAGACCTGAAGGGAAACCCACGGGCGCGGTGTTGGTGCGGCTCACGGTGACACTCTGCGTAGCGCTGGCTGGATTGCGGTTGTTTGCCGCGCCGCTCAATCTCAAGATTGCCGAATGGCCAGCGTCCTCATGGGCTGGCATGTGGTATGGACCGGAGCATTTCGGCATTCAACGAGCACAGATTGAAGCTCGATTGGAACAGCTTCCCGGGAAACAGCTTGCGATTGTCCGCTACGGTCCTGGCCATGAGACGCTGGACGAGTGGGTCTACAACGCGGCGGACATCGATGGCTCCAAAGTCGTATGGGCAAGAGAGATGAATGCCGCCGACAATCTAAAATTGATGCATTACTATCCGGACCGGCAGGTCTGGCTGATCGAGCCGGATGCGGAACCGGCGAAATCGTGCCCATTTCCAATGCGTGAGCAGGTTGCCGGCGCTTCCCATTAAACCGACCGCAGCTTACGGCGTGAAAGAAGATTGCTTGAGGAGTTGAAATCATGATCAATGGAAAGCGCGTTGCGGTTGTGATGCCGGCGTACAACGCTGAAAAGACTTTGGAACAGACGGTGCGGGAATTGTCCGACGTTGTGGACATCAAGATTCTTGTAGACGATGGCAGCAAGGATCAGACCGCGCTTCTGTCAAGGAAACTCGGCGTACTGACCTTTGTCCACGATGCCAATTATGGCTATGGCCGCAATCAGCAAACCTGCTATCGGGAGGCTTTGGCCGCGGGCGCAGACGTCGTGGTGATGGTTCATCCCGACTACCAGTACACGCCGTCGCTGGTTCCGGCCATGGCAGGCATGATTGCCAGTGGGGTCTATGACATGGTTCTGGGCTCGCGGATTCTGGGAGCGGGGGCGCTGAAAGGCGGAATGCCGTTCTATAAGTACGTGTCCAACCGTCTGCTGACGGCGTTTCAGAACCTGTTTCTGGGAGTAAAGCTGTCAGAGTACCACACCGGATTCCGGGCCTTTACACGGGAATTGCTCGAGACCCTTCCGCTGCTGGAAAACTCAGATGATTTCGTTTTCGACAACCAGATGGTCGCCCAGGCCGTGATGTTCGGCTTCCGGATTGGCGAAATATCGTGCCCGACGAAATACTTCGAAGAAGCCTCATCCATCAATTTCAAGCGCAGCGTCCAGTATGGATTGGGAGTGCTGGCTACCACGGGCACGTTCGTTGCTCATAAGCTGGGATTCATCCATTCACCGATATTTGATGCAACTGGAAGAAAAGTAACACAACAGTATTACTCTGAGGTTGTGCAGCGACCCTGAATCGGGATGTGCCGTGGATTGCAAGAGAGACCGAGGAGTGGCGAGGGCGATAAAAAGGGAGAAACATAAGCACGATGGTAAGGCGACAGGGACAGGAGGCCCGAGAGGCTTGCGTTGAGAATCGCCGCATATCGTTGCAGGCATCGCCGGCGTCACGAATCTGGACGCTCATCGCGGCGTCTCTTGTGGCCGTGCCGGCAATCCTCTTCTATGCAATCCTGTTTCGTGAGTCACTAAACCTCCCGCTCGATGACGACTACGGCGCATTCCTTAATTTTCTGAATCAGTTGGTACAACTCAAGAGCGTTCCAGCGAAGATTTCTTACTTTCTGGCTTCGCAGCATGCAGAGTACAAGCTCTTTTTTATCCACGGTCTAGCTTGGCTGCAGTTCGATCTGTGCGGGCATATTGACTTTAAGCTTCTCTGCGCCATTGGCAATGGATTCGTTCTATTGCTCGCAATTCTACTTTGGAAGATGTTTCTGCCCAACCATAAGGACCTCGCCTCGCGACTCGCATTCTTTGTTCCGGTTTCCTGGCTGCTATTTCAGCTTCAGTATTATGAGACCCTCGATTGGGCGATGGGGGCGCTGCAGAATATTTCCGTGCTGGTGTTTTCGCTCGGTACAATCTATCTTCTGGTGCGAACGGCGCGTTGGGCTTATTGTTGTGCGGTGCTCTCTTTCGTTCTGGCAGTGGCTTCGTCGGGCAATGGATTCTTGATGATCCCGGTGGGCGTCCTGATTCTATTGGCGGAACGGCGCTACGCGCGCATTGCGAGTTGGCTCGCGGTTTCAGCAGGGTGTGTCGCCGCCTATGCATATCACTACGACGTCATGTCTTCGCAAAGCTCCGTGCATGAGTCAGTGTTCGCAACGCTGCTACGGCCGCGGCCACTGTTCGTAGTTGCCTTTATGGGCAACGCTGCCGGCTTTCCTTACAGAAATGGATGCTTAGTCCTCGGGTTCGCTCTCTGCCTCTTCTTTGTTTTCCTGGCTCTGCGAGGGTACATCCGTAAGAATCCAGCGGTGTTCTACTGTGTTCTCTTCTTGTTGTTGACGGCGGTTGGCGTGGCTGGCCTCCGGTCGGACCTTGGGCTTGCGGCGAGCCTCGCCCCGCGATATACGATCTACTCCGCACTTCTGATGATCTTCGCGTGGTTCGGGTTTGTTGAGGAGTTTCTCCAGCATTGGCATCCATCCGTATTAGGCAAGGGCGTCCTTTTGGGCGCCGTGACGGCCGCTATCCTGTTCTCTCTGAGTATGGATCGCATGGGCATGTATCGCATCGAGACGCGCAACCGCTTATTGATACAGGCAATCACAGCATTCGAGCATTCAATTTCCCCGGAGCCTACAATTGGGCTGGTCCTACTTCCGTTGCCTTGGCAAAACCGAGCGCAGGAAATATCCGACCTGCGCAACGCGCTCGACCTGCGGGCGCGAGCAATCCTGACTCAGTCGATACAACTTGGGGTATACCGGCCGCCGTCTTATTCGAGCGCAGACACACGCTGATAGAAGCTAATCTCACGAACACTAAAGTAAATTGGCGGGTCCAACCACTCTGGCCGGCGCAAACGATCAGGTTGGTTATGGAGCATTGATCCACTGCCAGATAGACAGCGTCCCGAAGGTTTCGATGTGCTTGTATTTGCCGTGGAGATATTCATCCAGCAGGGTAACTCCAGTGCTAATTGAACTGTCGTTTGGCTCATGCAATAACTCGAACTCCGAGTCGAGCACAACGTATGGCGGAGTAGTTACCTCAAGTTCGTGGACCATTTGCCTCTGAATATCCTCGCGATTTTGTAGGTCCGGATCAAATTGAGACCACCTGGTCGCCGGCAGGCGTTGGGCCGCGAAATAAATAAGGTTGTCGTTCGCAAATATTTTGTCATGTTTCGCCAGCCCAACAAAGAGCGGCTGACCCGGCCTGGTATGGTTGTCGATAAACTCGATTGTCTGAATGCGGTCATCTTCCGGAGTAAAGCAAAGGCCCTTCGTCAGGGCGTTTGTGACCCTGCACCAAGCTGTCTTGGCCTCAGGCGTTGTTTGTCTGGCCGACGAAAGAAGACTTTCCAGAACGAAGGAGTGCTGGCCGCATTGGGCTTGTATTGCGTGAATAGAGGACGATGTAGCCGCCAAGACGGAGAGCCAAACGAGACATGTAATAGAAAAGTGGAGAGAACGAGGTAAAGTCATTCGGTGCTGGAAGAGCACAGCTAACAGAAGTAACGAAGGGACCGTGCAAAGGTACAGTTGAACGGGGGATATCCGCACGAAGCCTTTCAGGTACATGGCTAATGCGAGAAGACCAAACATGATCAAGAAACCGCGCATTTCTTGTTCCTTGGGTATACCTTCAGGATTGAGTTTTGTGCTTTTGTGGACTTTAAAGCGACGAACTATTGCCACGTAGAGTGAAATGCCAATGATCGCTATCGGGAGATAGTCTGCAAGATTCTCAATTCCATTCACTGGAATTGGCGGAAAGGGAAGACTGCGCCCCCGGCGATAGTACTTCACCGGATAGAGGATGATGTCGTGAATGAAGGGGTGCAGAGTGGCAACAGATAAGTAATAGAGTGTCGGCGGTAATGCCACAATCGCAAATCCGAGCAGGTATGGGCAAAAAGTAGACGCGAAGATTCGTGGCGTATCTGATTTGCTCTTGGAGCTAAGATAGATGGCGATCATGACGAAGCAAGCATGAATTACGAGGAGGGCTACGCCGGTGTCATATCGAAACATTGCCGCCAGTCCAGCGACGGAGCCGGCGGCCAACATGCGCCTTGTAGAGATGGCGCTTAGAAAGGTGGGAAGGACCAGAGCACAGCCGACAAGATTGAGCAAGGACACGGGTAAAGCCGCCGCGCCAGGGTTTAAGAAATTGAGACCAAAAAGCCATAGGACGGTGACAGAGGATGTAAAGAGAGCAACTGATCTGCGGCAGTAGGACGAAGCAATCGTGTACACCGAGGTCACGACGAGCGCCCTAATCATAAGGTCATAGAGCCGCTCGACCAGCATAGATTGCCCGAATAGCTTAAACAGTCCCGCGAGAACGTAGTACTGTGCCGGACCATAGTTCGTGTAGAAATCCCGGTGAGGAATTTGTCCGGCCGCAACACGCATTGCTGCCGTCAGGACAATCCCCTCATCGTATATGCTGGGGCGCAGCGACATGCCCAGAAACAGGATGACGTAAGAGAATAAGAATATAAAAGCAGACTTTGTGAGCGTTTTAGCGGAAAGTCCGCCGCACTCGTCGATAATGTGCCGGCTTCCAAGGAGATTGCTTGCAATCTTCATCGTCACAGGCTTTTCTACCTTACCTCTCGGTTACGACCAACATACTGCCATTCATTTTCGCTCGTAATCTCTCTTGCATCCGTCCGCAAGCGGAGGATTTGCAAAAAGGGTTGTCATCTGTAGGAATGAAGCCAATTGCGCAGCAGATAGTATTCGTTGATCGGCTGATCATCTTGTATTGCCGGCGCTTGAGGATCTTCGGCAACAAGGTCCTGCAACGGCAGCTCACGTGTCAGGAATAAATCGAACTGTTGCTGGGGATTGGCTTGTGGACCCCACTCCACAAAGTCGGAAACCGCAGCAGACGGCAAGCGCGCCGCCAGGACCGAACTTGAGATCACGGGCAGAGGCTCCATGCTGGCCATGAAGAGAATTCCGGCGCGGTCATAGGACCGAAAAGCTCGTATGTAGGGAAAAGACTGCATAAGAGCCTTGGTTACTGAAACAGTAGTAGCCGCATCGCCTTGATTTTCCGGATACCAGGTTTGAAATATCCCATCCCTGCTCAAATGCTTCTTAACGACTTCGTAGAATTCACGTGAGTAAAGCAAGCTGGAACCGGCGGCTTGTGGAGGTGGGGGCGGGTCCACGACGATGACATCGTAAGTTTGAGTTGAACCGTCCAGGAAGCGGCGGCCGTCATCGATAACAATTCGTGCCAAGGGAGAACTCACCAGCTTGGGCGCGTCGGCATGATAATACCCGAACAGTTCGGGCACACTGGGGATCAAATCCACTGCTGTAGTGGGAATTCCCCAGGAAAGCATCGACCGAAAGCTGGTTCCCATTCCAAAACAAATCACAAGACCGTTCTTAGGGGGGCGGGACATGGAAGCGAGCGGCAGATGGGCCAGGTACTTGGTGATCGGATTCAAGTTCGTCATATCCACTCCATTCACCAGGAGCTTTCGACCGAATCCTTTTCCCGTAGCAACCACAGTGGCGCTGTAATCTCTGCGGACTTCTCTGACCGCGTATCTGGTTTCGTAATCGTGGGTTATGGCAAACAGGAGGATTGCGGCAATGGCTGCAATACCAAACTGGAGTCTCGGAGAGAGACCGGACTTAGGTTGCGCCGTCTGGGAAGAAGGCTTTCGCAGGACGGCGAGGGCGGCTATGGCAAACAAAGGAATAGAGAGAACGACGATGGCTCCACGTGCCCCCAGCCAAGGCAAGAGCCAGAAACCGGCTATAAGGGGCCCTACAATGGACCCCGCAATGTTGACGGCGTAGGCAGTTCCAGCTCGATCCGGATCGCCGGAGGACCAGGAATCCACTAACAAGGGAGTAAGATAACCCGCCGAAGCGCAGAAGAACGCAATAGCAAGGAGGCGCAGGCCACCGGTTTGCATGCCTCCAAGGGGCAGAAAGGGATCAGCCGCAACCACTGGAATCACGGCAAACAGCGCGAGCAGGCTCCATGCCGAAGCACTCTCGCCGGGTTGGTGCGTATGGGCCTCAGAACGGTAGTCCTGCGATCCTAGAACAGTGGCCAGCAGGTACACCGCGAGGATACCTGCGAAAGCGTAAACGACATTTCCCAAGTACGGAGTGAACTGGCGGATCCAGACGACCTCCATACCCATACTCACCAGCCCGGTTGTGAATAAGAAAAACAGAATCGCGCTCCTGGGAAGGCCATAGAGCTTTAGCCGTGTCGCTTGCGCCAAGAGCGGCTTCTCAATCGAAGGAGATGAAGACTCGGAGAAGCTGATGGTGAATGCCAGCAACGCCAGAATTGCATTCAAACTGCCCGCGACATAGAGTGTTCCCTGGAATCCCAACAACTCAATCAGAATGAAGGCTGAGACGATGGTGCCAAGAAGTGCGCCAAGAACGTTGGCAACGTATAGGTAGCTGAAAGATCGTTCTGACGTAGGCCGGGCGGTTTGTCGAATAACTGCCATCAGCAGGGGAAATGTGGAACCCATGCAGGTGCACCAGGGCACAAGCGTGATGGCGACCCAGATACCCGCCAAGACGTAGTAACGCGAGGTTTGCCATGCTCCCAGGCTTCCCATGTGTTGCAAGAGCAGACGGCCGAGCTTCAACTGGAGAGGGACCGCCAGCGAAGAGATTCCGATCAGCAATTCCGCAAGGGAATAAAAGCGCAGCGCCCGCGGACCATCGGCGGCTAGAACCCGGCGCGTCAAGACTCCCGCGCCCCACGAACCCAGACCCAGCCCGGCCATGAACATTGAAATGACGATGGAACAAAGGGCCGTGGTGACGCCGAAGCTGGCCATGGCGAGTCGAACCCAGACCACCTCGTAAAGCAAACCGCAAAATCCGGAAACCACAAAAAAAGCGAAGCACCAGCGTAAATAGAATTTTTGGATATCGCCTTCGCGGGTACTCGATTCGCTCTGCTTTGGCAAGACAGGCATTCTTATCCTCACAGTTCAGCAGTGATTTCCTTCTAACCTTGAAGCTGCCGTTGAGTTTATACCATCTCGCACAGTGAAGTTGGCGTCAGGACAGGATCGTCGCGATGGTGCGCGGGAGCAAATGAGACTGGTGTGGGCGGCATAAACTTCCGCAGGCGCAATCGTTCTCAAGGCTGCAACTCGGCAGGGATCACGAGAGACGCCGGGAGGTATCGGCTGCAACTTTCTCTGGTTGGCTTATCCATTGAAGGTCCGCCGAGAGCGGACAGCCGGCGCAGCGGGCTGTTCTGCCGCAGTGTGCCTTGCCCACGGCCACTGTAAGAGCATGAAACTCATTGAAGAGTCGTGTCTGGTCGGCAGATGGATCGGAAGCAAAGGCCTGGCGGGTCAGATCAACCAGAGAGTCATAGCTTTTGGAGCCGCGGAGGGGCAGGACAAGTTGATGGCGCTCGGCGATGCGACGGAGATACTCGTCGGCCACTGGGACGGGATGGGCAAGGGCATAGAGCAGAATGGCGTCGGCAGTTTCACGACCTACGCCGGGCAGCGCCAGCAGGCGACGCCGGAGAGCGTGGGTGGGAGACGCCGCAAGCGTATCGAGCGAGCCGGCAAACTCTTCGTCCAGTATGGAAACAAATGCCTTGAGCGCGGGCGCCTTTCGAGTAGGAAAGCCGGAGGGGCGAATGAGGTCATGCAAGCGGTCAAGAGCGATGGAGCGCAGCCCGTCAAGGGTGAGCGCTCCGGCCGCACGCAGGTTGGCAAGAGAACGCTCGACGGCCTTCCAAGCGGTGTTTTGGGTAAGATAAGCGCCAAGGATGACTTCAAAACGAGTCTCGGCTGGCCACCAGTGCTGGGGACCATACGTCTGGGCCAACCGGTCGTGCATGGAACGCAACCGCTGCGCAGTGCTGGGACGGCTAGGCTTCTTCACGACTGTGAATCCTCGCCTGGCGGGGACTGGAGTTGGATTTTCCACTCCAGAACGCGGGCGCGGGCGGCGGCGGCTTCGGCCTGAGGAACGTGGCCGGCGCGCTGCAGGGAGATTGAGAGCGCGGTGTGCGCCAGCGGATCACCTGGGGTGAGGGCTGTAAGCGCCAGGGCGGCAGCGACGGATTGTTCGGAGTGGCCCGAGTCGCGCAAGGCGCGAATAAGCCCATGATGCGCCTCGATGTGCCCAGGCTCGGCAGCGATGGCGGCTCGAAAGGCCCGTGCTGCTTGAGCAGGCAAGTTGGCAGCGAGCAGATTGAGTCCGCGCTGGAAAAACGAGTCGGCGGTGGGGGCGTTGGCTTGAGACACGGCTGTCATTAGGATAATGGTTGAGCCGTGCTGTCGAGTTTGGCGCATGCCGGGAGGGCGCGATGAAGAGTCACACGGAGTATCTGGTTTTTGAGACGAAAAAGCGGCGCGAAATGGTCCATATTACCGACGAAGTGGAACAGATTGTGCGACGCAGCGACGTGAAGGATGGCCTGTGCTTTGTTTCGCCCATGCACATCACGGCAGCCGTCTACGTAAACGACCTGGAAAGTGGACTGATCGAGGATATCGGCAAGTGGCTGGAGGAGTTGGCGCCGGCTCGGTCCGATTACAAGCACCACCAGACGGGCGAGGACAATGGGGATGCGCATCTGAAGTCGCTCCTGATGCACCACGAGACCACGCTGCCGGTGACCAATGGGAGGCTGGATTTGGGCACCTGGCAGCGGGTCTTCTATGCGGAGTTCGATGGCCAGCGCCGGAAGAGGGTGATTGTGAAGGTGCTGGGGGTGGAGTAAAAAGACAGGGAATAGAGGATAGGGTTCAGGGACTAGGAACGGGTGCGGCGAGCTATGGCGACTCCGCTTAGTCGTCGTCGGTGATTTTGCGCCAGCTTGCGGTGACGTGGGGCATTCCGGACGCGGAAAGATTAGGTACCGAAAAATCGATCCGGGTGCGTGGCAGGACCACCAGATCCACGCGGCGATTTTCGGCGCGGCCGTCGACTGTTGCGTTGCTGGCCACGGGGTGAAACTCCGCGTAACCGGCGGCCGAAAGCCGATCCGCCGGCATGGCTTTCAGGTCAAGGAAGAGCCGGGCGATGCGGGTAGCGCGTGCCGAGGAGAGCTCCCAGTTGGAGTCGAATTCAGCATTGTGGATGGGGATGTTGTCCGTGTGGCCTTCGATGCGCAGGTCGTAGGGGGTTCGGCCAAGAGCCGCGGCTACCTGGCGCAGGGTAGCGAGTGTCTCAGGCCGGGGCAGTGCGGAGCCGGAGTTGAAGAAACCGGCCTCGCGGAGACTGATAACCAGCCCGTCCCGTCCCATCTGGATGGAGACGGTGTGTTGGGCGATCTGATTGGAGAGCGTCTGCTGCAATTCGCGGCGGACATGCTCGAGATCCTCCTGGACCCTGGCGGGTGAGAGCACGTCCTCACCCATGACGATGTTCATCGGTATGACAGGTTTGTCGGTGGCGTCGGTGGCGCTGTTGGCGCCGTCGTTGCGGCGCTTGGCATCGGGAAAGATGCCCAGGGAACGGAATGCGGAGTCGATTGCAGCGGACACCTGTATCTGCTTTTTCTGATCGGCTTTTGAGGCGGCGTAGAGGACGACGAAAAAGGCGAACAGAAGGGTGATGAAGTCGGCATAGGAAACCAGCCAGCGCTCCTGGCTCACATGGCTCCTGCGGGCATGGCGCGTCATGCCGCGCGCTTCTTCTTGTCGCGGTTGGAATTGTCGACAAAGCCGGCCAGCTTGACCTCGAGCATGCGCGGGTTCATGCCTTCAAGGATGGAGATTACGCCTTCCAGCATCATCTCGCGGCTCTGGTGCACCTCGCGCATGCGGATGCGCATTTTACCGGCGAAGGGTAGGAAGAAGAGATTGGCGACGCCCACGCCGTAGATCGTGGCGACGAAGGCGACCGCGATCCCGTGGCCCACCTCCTGCATGTTGTCAAGATGCTGCATCACCTGAATCAGCCCCAAAACCGCGCCGAGGATGCCGATGGTGGGCGAGAATCCTCCGGCCGACTCGAAGACCATGGGAAGCCGCTCTTCGCTTTCCGCAGTGGAGTCCAGACTGACGCGCATGATGTTGCGCAGCTCAGAGGGCTCGGTGCCGTCGACGGCCAGCATCAGCGTTTGCTTCAGAAACGGGTCCTGAATGGACTGCAAGTCCTGATCCAGGGAGACGACGCCATTGCGACGGGCCTTGTTGGCAAATGAGATGAGCAGGCGGATCAGTTGCTCATTTTGCTTGCGGGGTCCGGTAAAGACGTTGGCCAGATTGCGGAATGCGGCGATCACGGTGGGGAGTGGATACTGGAGCAGCACTGCGCCCATGGTGCCGCCAAAGACGATCAACGCCGCGGTCGGCTGTAGAATCTGGCCCAGATTGCCGCCCTCGATGAGCAATCCCGCAATGATGCCGGCCATGGCCAGTAAGACGCCGCCAATACTCGCTTTGTCCATGAACAGCTCCTCTGGGAATCCGGTGCGGGAGACGCCAGTTCCAACTCCATCGACCAAGACCTGACCCTTCACATCGTCGAGCAAGAATCGGTCGCTGCGTCCTGGAGTCGCTTGCCTTAGTTTCCGGAGGGTGGATCGCGTTGCGGCGCAGGCACGATCTTCGACTGGCCTGCAACATCGAGGCTGGCGATGGAAACCACACGCTGCAAGTCGCCATACGAGGGCAGGCGCCGAGCCACGCCGGCCAACAGGCGCGCCCGGTAGACGAGCACGCGCTCGGTCACTTCAGCGCAGTTTTCGCGCACAATCAGCTTCTCTCCGTTGACCAGCGTCAGCATGGTGTCCGGAGAGGCCTCGGCGGTCTTGATCAGATCGCTGTTGAGCACAATCGGGGTGCCGTTGAGACGGGTAAGTTCGATCATTGCCGCTCATCTCCTTTGTGGTTTATCGGCGGGCCGCGGGAAAGGTTAAAAAATTAGAAGTCGCAGCCTGGAGTGTCCCCCGGCGGGACACAAAAGAGGGGCGCATAAAGTCCCCAAGCCCTGCGCCGAAAAAGGGGCCAGACGCAGCGGCTCGGGCTCAGGAAGCAGCCACCCAGGGTTCTAAAAATATGGGGGCACTGCCGGAGAAGGGCAGCAAATCCATGCGTCCAACAAGGAGAACCCCATGTCCCTGGGTGTCTTGAATAACCTCTCCGCCATGTACGCGGAGAATAACCTGAACAACACAAGCAACAGTCTAAACACCGTGCTGCAGCAGTTGTCTTCCGGGTCGAAGATCAACTCCGGCGCGGACGATGCCGCTGGCCTCTCGCTGGTCAATGGCCTGCAAGCCAACGCAACAGCACTGGCCCAGTCGCAAACCAACGCAACCGAGGGCGTAGGCATGCTCCAGGTTGCCGATGGAGCCCTCTCGCAAGTGACGAACCTGCTCAACCGTGCCGTTACGTTGGCCACTGAGGTCTCCGGCGGCACCCTCAACAGCTCCCAGCGCGACGCGGCCGACCAGGAGTACCAGTCGATTCTTTCCGAAATCACCAACATCGGATCGACCACCACCTACAACCAGAATGCGGTCTTCGGAAAAACCGTGAACGTCTACACTGGCGACTCCTCGACAACCGGCGCTTCGATCGATTCACTGGATATCGGCGGCTTATCTTCCTCCGTGCTGGGGCAGACCGGCGGCACGATGAGCTACAGTTCCGGACAGAATGTCTTCGTCGATATGTCGAAGACAGGCGGCCCCGATGCGCAGATCACCGACTCGATCACGGCCGGTAGCACGCTCGACATCACCTACACGATCGGCACGGACGCGGCCGGACCGGTGACCGCAACCGCGACAATCAGCACCGGCGGCGCAACCGGCTACGCGAACACCGTGTCGGGCATGATCCAGGCCATCAACGCTTCGAACGTTGGCCTGACCGCCTCCTTCACGACGGCCGGAGCGGCCGGGGACGGTGGCCCGGCTGCCACCGACACCGGCATCATGATCTCCGGTTCTGTGGCCAATTCCGCCCCCACCACTGGCGTTAACAATGTCGAGGTTGCACAGGGCGCAACCAAGCTCATGGACACCTCCAGCGGCCAGGCTGCGCCGACCGTGGATGACGGAACTACGGGAACCGCCACGATCAGTTATAGCGGCACGGCCGGTCAGAGCCTTACCGGCACTAACCTGACCACCCAGGCCAGCGCAGAAACCGCGCTGAATGACCTGAACGCGGCCATCGAGAATGTGGCGTCGCAGGACGGCTACATCGGCGCGCAGATCAACACGCTGGACGCGGTCAGTTCCGTGCTCAGTACGCAGCAGACGAACGTGGTTTCGGCGCAGAATGCGGTGCAGGCCACCGACTATGCTTCGGCAACCTCCAACATGTCAAAGTACGAGATCCTCAGCCAGACCGGCATCTCGGCCCTGGCCCAGGCCAACAGCACCCAGCAGGAAGTACTCAAGCTGCTGCAGTAAACCGGCAAAGTCGCCGTCAGCGGCAGAAGGGCGCCCAAAGGGCGCCCTTCTGCGTGAGGAATGGGCGGAAGATGGTTCTGACGCCGGCCTTGGCCTGCCAGGCCCGGCGCGAGGTTCCTTAGCTGATTTCGATCACGTCGGTGGCGGCGGCTGCGGCGGCCTCGGCGCGGGCCATCAACTTCTCAGCGATGGCGTAGAACTCAGCGGCCTGGGGGCTCTTGGGACCGGCCAGGGCGACGGGAAGACCGCGGTCGCCGCCTTCACGGATGGCGGGAACCAGTTCGATTGATCCAAGAAAAGGAATATTGAACTGCTGCGCGGTACGCTCGGCACCGCCTCGGGAAAAGATGTCGATCTCCTGGTGGCAGTGAGGGCAGGTGAAGTGGCTCATGTTTTCCACGATGCCGAGCACCTCGACGTTGACCTGGGCGAACATCTGGAGGGCTTTGCGCGCGTCCTCGAGGCTTACGTCGCTGGGCGTGGAGACGACCACGGCCCCGGTGAGAGGAACGGTCTGGACCAGTGAGATGACCACATCGCCGGTGCCTGGAGGCAGATCGACGACGAGGTAATCGAGCTCGCCCCAGTCCACTTGCTGAAGGAACTGGCGGATGATCTGGTGGAGCATGGGTCCACGCATGACGAGCGGCTTATCGCCGGGCGAGATGTAGCCTATGGAGATGGTTTTGATGCCGTGGGTAAGGTTGGGCTCGATGCGGTTGCCGGGGCCGACCTTGGGGTGTTGGGCTGAGCCCATCATGAGCGGCACGTTGGGGCCGTAGATGTCGGCGTCGATGAGGCCTACACGCTGGCCGAGCCGGGAGAGCGCGACAGCCAGGTTGACGGCGACGGTGGTTTTGCCTACGCCGCCCTTGCCGGAACCGATGGCGACGATTTTGGACACGCCGGGCAAAGCGACGGGGGAAGGCATGGCAGGTGAATGGGCCATATGGCTTAGTTGCTCCTTTTAGAATCTGCGGTCTTCAAACAATGTTGGTGCTTTCAATTAACGATCGGCAGCTGCCCGGTCCGACTGGGCGTCCGTGGCAAGCTTGGCCTCTTTGCGGTGAGCGGCTTCGGCCTCGCGGTGCTCTCGGCGGCGCAACGCGCCCTCATAGCGACGAATCTCGTCGGGCGTCTCGGGCAGAAGCTGAGGCACTTTCTGTCGATGGCCGTCTTTGTCGATGGCGACAAAGACCAGGTAGGCGCTGGCAACGTGGACAACCGAGCCTGTTCGGGTGTTTTCAGCCCACACCTTCACGCCCACTTCCATCGAGGTGGAAAAGGCTCGGTTGACGCTGGACTTGAGGGTGACGAGGTCGCCCAAATGCACCGGCCCGATGAAATCGATATGGTCCATGGCGGCAGTGACGACGTTGGTGCGGGAGTGCCGGTAGGCGGCCATGGCGCCGGTGAGATCAATGAAGTGCATCAGGCGTCCCCCCAGCAGGTTGCCGAGTGTGTTGGTGTCATTGGGCAGGATGATTTCTGTCATCTCCGACTGCGTACTGGCCACCGTGCGCACGAGCGGGTTGGTTTCAATGGAACTCATTTTTGATTACTCCATTCCCCGTTCCCTTGTCCTGCCGCCAGTGTCCACTGACCACCAGTTACAATGAAACCAGCGGGCGGTCTGCCGGGGTATCCAATTCCAGTTTCGGCAATCGCAGCCAATTTCGCAAATCGCCTACACCCGGATTTGAACAGAATCGGGTCGCACACAAGCAAAATGGACAAAATCGCAGGACTGAGAGAGATTCTGGCGCTGGACCCGAAGAACAGCTTTGCCCGCTATGGGATGGCGATGGAACTGGCCAGCCATGGCGAGACGGCAGAGGCGGTAAAGGAGTTCGACGTGCTGCTGGCCAACGATCCGAGCTATACGGCCGGCTATTTCATGGCCGCGCAGACGCTGAGCAAGATGGGACGCAAAGCGGAGGCGATTGAGCGGCTGAAGGTCGGGATCGGCTGTGCTGAGCGAGCCGGAAACAGCCATGCTTTGAGCGAGATGCAGGATATGCTCGACGAGATCGAGCGATAACTCTCATTTCGCTGGCGCGGCTGCGCACAATGTTTCTCTGCATGGGATGGACCGCATTCCGGCACACTATGCTAACTTTTTCCACCCTTGTGGCATCTATAGTAAGAATATGGCGAAATATTCGATCGTCGTTCCTTTTCATAATGAAGAGGAAAACGTCACGGCTTTATATGCTCGCCTGAAGCAAGTAATGGAGCAGGTGGGCGACAGTTTTGAGCTGGTGCTGGTGGACGATGGTTCCAATGACCGCACCTACAAGCTGCTGGAAGAAATTGCGGCGGTGGACAGCCGTGTGCTGGTGGTAAAGCTGCGGCGAAACTTCGGGCAGACCTCGGCTCTGGCAGCGGGCTTCGACCACGCTTCAGGCGAGTTCATCCTGGCGATGGACGGGGATCTGCAGCACGACCCGAACGAGATTCCCAACTTCATTGAAAAGCTTGAAGAGGGATATGACGTAGTCTCAGGCTGGCGCAAGGAACGGATCGACAACCTGCTGCTGCGGAGGATTCCCTCGCGCTGCGCCAACTGGTTGATGGCCAAGCTGTCTGGCGTGAATATTCACGATTTCGGCACCACCTTCAAGGCTTATCGGCACGAGGTGATCCAGAATATTCCGCTGTACGGCGAAATGCACCGCTTCATCCCCGCGCTGGCCAGTTGGTATGGCGCGTCGATCTGCGAAA
>CAZNAW010000005.1:0-176289 GCA_964571165.1 uncultured Occallatibacter sp.
TGCGCGGGGGAGCGGATTCTCCCGGCCTGCGGGCCGGCCAACGCGCCAAGGCCGCACACAGCAGATGGCTGTGCGCGAGCCCTGGCAGCGGGTACAGTTCGCCAGGTACACCATGGCCCCAGGTTCTGGGTGGAACGGGGGCCGTGACCAATGTCCGGTCTGGGCGCTTCCGGGTCAAAGTTGGCTTTCTGATTACTTGCGGATGCCGAGTTTGCCGATCACGTCGCGATAGCGATCGGTATCGTGCGTCTTCAGGTAATCCAGCAGGCGGCGGCGCTTGCTGACCAGCATCAACAGTCCACGACGGGAAGCGTGATCTTTTTTGTGGGTTTTGAAGTGTTCGGTCAGTTCACCAATCCGCTCACTCAGAATCGCAATCTGGACTTCCGGCGAACCGGTGTCCGTATCGTGGGTGCGGAAGCGCTCAATCAGGGTTGTTTTCTTAGCAGTCGCCAGCACGGCGTGTGTTACTCCTCTTGTTTGCTCAAATCCACTCTTAAGTGTCTAGTGTGAGATTACCATGAATGCGCGGGGATGCGCCATTCGCCAGCGGACTGGAATCCGGCTGGTACCCTCTGTCCAACTAAAGGTTCTCTACGGTTCCTGCTCCAACCAGTAATTGGCCCGGGCGACGACGCGAGCACCGTAATCCTGCGCAGTCCGGACGCGGAGGGTATGCAGGCCGGGGGTGGGATTGGAGGGGCTGAATGTGAGCAGATACCGGTTGCGCGTGTCCCTGGCAGCGTCCACGACCCGCTGCTCGAATCGCTTGTCTCCGGTAAAGGTCGTGTACTCCCCGCCGCTCATGCGGGCAACCTCTTTGGACACATTCTTCTTGAAGGCCTGCACGATCATGGCAAGGGCCGAGACCAGGTTCGTGGTTCGCTCGCCTTCTGAGTCCTTCACGTCGTGAAGCAACTCGGCACGCGAAGGGGAAAACGACACGCTCAACACCAGCACGTCGGACGCGCCGATCTTGCGGACCAGTTGCTCCGCTCTTGTGTGCCTGCTGCCATGGTCGCGCTCTTCGCTGATCAAAAGCAAAACACGGCGATACTCCTTCGGCCGGGACTCCAGCAGATCCACGGCATAGCTTACAGTATCCAGAATCGCGTCTCCGCCGTTGCCCGGCTCCATCTGTTTGAGGGCTTCGTTCAGATTCTCGCTGGAATGCGTGAAGTCGCGAATCAGATGGGGTTTGGAATCAAAGCCGACCAGCGCCGCCTGGCTCCTGCCATCGGAGAGAAACAGATCGAGCAGCGGGCCGAGCTTCGCCACTTTGTCAAATTCCAGCACGCTCATGCCGCCCTGTTCGACGGCCACCACCAGCGAAACCGGCGCGGTGTCCATCTCCTCCTGCACATGAACCTTTTGCGGCACGCCGTTGTCTTCGAGAACAAAGTCAGTCGCTTTGAGACCGTAGACAATTTCGCCGCCGTGCTTCTCTACCAGTGTGGGCACCAGCACTTCCTGGGTCGTTACGCGCAGCGTCGGTGCATCCGAATGCGGGTTGGGCAGCGGTTGAGGAGGCTCGATTGGAGGCAGTTGCTGCGCCGCAGCAGCGGCCAAGGCCGTCGCAAGGCACACCGAGAGCACCAGGTGCGCCAAACGGGATAATCCAAATCCCATGCCGGAATGATCTCCAGTATCCTGGTTCACGCCCGTTTGTGCGCCTCGCGGTCCAGACGGTCCGTCCAGGCCAGGTAGCTCAAGAGCTCCCAGCGCGAGGTCCACACGAACCCGAGCACGTCCCTGGCCGTCAATGTTTCTGCCCGTTTGCCGGAGTAGGTTTCCACCCGCCAACGCAGATATTCGCTCCTCCAGGGAGCCAGCCGATGACCGCGAGTTGCGTTCCAGATAAAACGGAGTGGCGCGAGCAAAGTGTGTCCTTTCCCCTTGAGTATAGACGGCTTCCGGCTCAGTTCGTGTGAGGATTGAGACCATACGCTGTGACGAGCCGCGCCAGCCCGAGGTTCCGGCAAAACGACAAGCACCCACCGCATCCGTGGCAATGCCTTCGTGAGCGAGGAGGCGTGCTCGGTTTATTTGAGACGCTTTCCGCACCCAGCCGGTTGGCGTCTCTTATGAGCCAGACAGCTTGTCGAAGAGGCTCCCCGACCCGAGCTGCGAGATTACATCTTCAAGCGCCGTCTGCTGGGTTTCAGATAAAGAAAGCTGCGTGGAGACCTGCGCCACATCAGCTTGCATCAGGTTGGTCTGCGCTGCAGTCAACTGGGTCTGCTCGCTGGTTACAGTGTCTGAAGCGGCAGTGATCTGGGTAATCGAGTTGTCGATGGTGACGCGCTGTTGGGAAACGTAATTCAGCGCCGTGCTCAGCGCCTCTGTATCGCTTACGGACTGCGCGGTGTTGACGGTGCCGCTGGCATAATCCGCCACCAGGTTGTTCAAGGCGCCAAAGACGCTGTTCGAGCCGCTGGCCGCAAAGATTTGATCCCCGGGGACATTCAACTGAATTTTCTGGCCGTTGGGCGACTGGAGATAGTTGACGTCCTCGTCGCCATTGTAGGTGGTGACTGCCGGCGACGTGGCTGCAGAGGTGGTGAAAGGAGTCGTGGAAGTCTGCCCGCCGGCAAAGATGTACTGGCCCTGATAATTGGTATTGGCCAGCGACTGTACCTCGTCAAGGATGCCGGAAATCTGACTGGAGATGGACTGGACGTCGCTGGAGTTCATGGTGCCGTTGTTGGCGCTGGTGGCCAGCGAGATGGCCTGGGTGAGTTGCGAAACCACGCTGCCAAGAGTGGAGTCAGCCACCTGCAACTGGCCCGTAACCAGGTTTGAGCTTTGCGTGAAAGAGTCATCCTGCTGAATCTGGTTGAGCAGTAGCACATTCTCTCCGGAGGCCACCGGATTCTGGCTCAGGGAATTGATACTTACGCCGCTCGACAACTCAGCCGTCAATTGTTGCTCGGTCGCCTGAGTTTGATCGAGAGAACCTACCAGGTTCGTGACATAATTCGGGTCAACACGCATTGCATTCCTCCTCCAGCCTGGATAGACCGTCCCCGGGCGCCACCCTCGTTTGCGCTAAGCCGGTCCGGGCTGCCCTACGAAACTGTGGATTGTTCGCCCAGGTTCAACGCCGAGGCCATGATCGTGTCCAGCATCGTAAAGACCTGTGAAGCCGCCTGATAGCTGCGCTCCAACGTGGTCATCGAAGACGCCTCGTCGTTCAGATTGACGCTGGAGAGCGCATCGTTCTGAGTCTTAAGCTGGGTCACCGAGGCATTTTGCGCCGTGTTCTCCGTTTGCACCGTAGAGACCGTTGAACCCAGCGTGGTCACAAAGTTCGAATAGTAGTCAGTTGGGGTTTGGGCATTGACGATCGGTTGATTGGCCAGGTTGGCCATCGCGGTGGCATTCGAGTTGTCGCCTGTTCCCTTCCCCAGGCCGGCGGCTGCGATTTGACCTGGATCGGTCATCGTCACGCTCATGCTGGCCGCGCTGCCTGCCACGACGGTGGGTTGATTGAAGATGTAGAGTGGATCGGCCGCTGTGCCGCTCACACCGTCCAGATCGGTTCCTGCGTTGTTCAGCGCATTCACCTGCGTGGAGACGTTGTAGGCTAGCTGGTCCAGAGAACTGACTGCGCCGGGGATGTCCTGGTCGCGCGCCGTGAGATACCCTCCCAGTTCCCCGCCGCCGCTGGTCAACTGCGACGTAATGTCCGTACCCCCCAGATAAAAGTCAGTCACGCCGCCCACCATTCCGGTGGTCAACTGGAAACTCGACCCTTCAGAAACCAGCAATTGGCCGGAGGTGGTGGTGATCGAGAGACCGTTGTTCTCGGTCGTTACCTGGTTGATGCCGATGAGTTGCGAAAGCTGGCTCAGGTCCTGTTGGCGCTGGTCCTCCAGCGTTCCCGCATCGGCGTCGGGTGAGGTGGACTGTATTTGTTGATTCAACTGGGCAATCGCGCCGGTAAGCGAATTCACCTGACTGGTTACGCCGGCCGCCTCCTGGTCCAGAGCCGACCTCTGCGAGTTCAGGCTGGCTGCGGCGTTGGACACATCGCCGGCCAGCGTAGCCGCCGTGGAAAGCACCTGCTGGCGCAGTGCATTGTCAGTGGGATTGGCCTCCAACGACGAGAAGGAACTGAAAAAACTGGTCAGGTCGCTGCCGATGTCTCCTGCTGTCGAACTGGCCGAGCCCGAATCCGGCGTGAAGAGCGCCTGCATCGTGTTCAGAGCTGTCAGACGCACACCGGAGGCCGAGGCCAATTGCTGCTGCTGGTCAAGCCGCTCTTCCAATACGCGGTCTCGTACCGAAGTGGCTCCCGTCTCCGCAACACCCCCACCGTAGGAAACTCCGTCGATTACGATCGGCTGGTTCTCCTGCCAGTTGGGAGTCTCCTCTGTGTAACCGGTGGTATTGGCGTTCGCCACGTTGTTGGCAACAATGCTCAGGGCTGACTGATCGGCGTCCAGGGCTCCCGACATCATGCTGAATGCCGAGTTAATTGTTCCCATGCCTGCTCTCCGTACGCGACCATCCGCATGTCTGCAGTTCGCCGTACTCCAGACAGCCAGTCCGCAACTCCTGCAAGCGTTTCATTACCTTCAGATTGGCCCGCGTTGCCTCTAGAACTCTGGCGAAAACCGTCATCTCTCCCGCTGCCTCTTTCGCCTGGCTGTCCAACCAGGCGCGATCTTCCGCATTGGCCGGCACCAGATCCCGGTTCAGCACCTGGCACGAAAGCGCCAGTTCTTCCAGACGATCCGCATCCAGTCGGGCCAGCGCCTGCGAGGCCTCTAGCACTAATTTCTTCAAATCCGGAAGTTCCCGGCGCGTCCCGAACTCCTGCATTGCCCGCCTTCCCCCCATGCCCTCCGGACTGCTACCGAGTGCCATCTGTCTCCGCCCATCCCATCTTTGCCAACCGGGCAAGAATTTCCGAGGCGTCTTCCGCGCGCGGACATCGTGCTTCCGGCTCAATCCCGTCCCTGTTGACGCAACCTCTGCTACTGTCCGCGGCTGAGCATTGCGTCCACCATCTTCGACGCCACGGCAGATGCCGGCACTTCGTAGGTTCCTACCGCCAGTGCCGCCTGCACCGCGGCTACCTTGTCCGTGCGCACCCCGGATTCAGCTGCCGTCAGCGAAACCTCGCTCCCCGCGTTGCTCAAAGTCGCCAGATCGCTGCCCAGCGCACTCCCGCTGCCTGCAGCGCCGCTCTTCGGCTGCGGTGCGGCCGGGGCTGTCGGCGTCGCTCCCAAGAGCGACTTCAATCCATCCAAACCACTGCGAATGTCCATACGCATTGCTCCTTGCTGGGTCTATCGGCCCGTTTACAAATCACTTCAGTCATTGAAGTGCCTTGATGACGGTATCTCTGTGCACATTCCCGGTTACCGGCGTGGTTCCGGCTCTGTTCTCTGTTTTGGAGAGATCCTGCACAATCTTACTGGCAATCCCAAACCCTCCCTGATCGCTCAATGCACGCCCGAGCGCCTCCGATGCAAACTCTCCCAACGCCCCGCCGGAGCCGGAGTCCGTGCCAGAATCCTGATCTTCACCCATAATCGAGTTCCCTTCGCTCATGGGCTTTAATAACTCCTTCATCATTTGCGCCTCAAATTCGTGCGCCGCCCGCAGCAGCCTGGGCTGCGGCACACCCGCGTTTCCCGTGCTCGACGCCACAGTTGCCAATACCGATTGCATCTAGATACCCTCCATCACAGGACTTCCAGGTCGGCCTCCAGCGCGCCGGCCTCTTTCATGGCTTGCAGGATCGAGATCACATCCCGCGCCCCCGCGCCCGTCCGCTGTAATTCCTGTACCAGGTCCTCGACCGTTGCCCCTTCCTTCAGGTCGATCCGATTGACCGGCTTGTCCTGGGCCTGCACCGTGGTCTGCTGTATCACCTGCGTCGTTCCCGAGGAATACGCGTTGGGCTGTGAAACTTTGGTCTCGCTCATTACATTGACTGAAAGCCCGCCGTGCAGGATGGAGACCGGCTGAAGACGAACCGTGCCCCCGATGACGACCGTCCCGGTCCGCTCGTTCACCACAACACGGGCCCTGGGATAAACCTCGATCTCGACGGCCTCAACCCGGTCCAGCAAAGCCGCCATATCCTCATCCGGTATCGCACGAATCTCCACGCGCCGGCTGTCAACCGCATGCGCGCGAGCGGAGCCTAACATTTGATCAATGGCTGTGGCCATCCGCTCTGCGGTGTGGAAGTCGGCGTCATTGAGCACTACGTTAACCGTGCGCATCTGCTTCAAATCGAACGGGACTGGCCGCTCCACAAGCGCTCCGCCAGGAATTCTCGCCGTTGTCGGGTGATTGAGTAGTCGCGTGTTGCCCGCCGACGAGGCCATGTAACCGCCGAGTACCAGAGCTCCCTGGCCCTGCGCGTAAACCTGCCCGTCCGGCCCGTAGAGCGGGGTCATCAGCAGAATGCCTCCTTCGAGCGACCGCGCATCCCCGGCCGAGGAGACCGTGATATCCACCTTGTAGCCTGGCCGACTGAAAGGCGGCAGCGTGGCCACCACGAAGACCGCGGCCATGTTCTTCACCTGCATATTGCTGGCGCTGTTCGACCCCGTTTGAGGAACAGTGATACCCATCCGTTCCAGAGCCGAGATCAGGGTCTGGGCCGGGAACACCGTCTGTGAGCTGTCCCCGGTTCCGCGCAGGCCCACCACCAGCCCGTAGCCCACCAGCTGATTGTCCCGTATGCCTTCAATGGTTGCCACGTCCTTGACCCGCGCCAACTGCGGCGCAGGCGAAGCCAGGACAACGGAACCGGCCAGTAGTAGCGTCGCGGCCAGCGTCAGCCGCCAGAAAGCTGTTCCCGGCTGATTCGGATTCAATCGATCTATCCTGTCCATCGCAACTTGCGCCGCCCCCTTGTTGCCGACTCCCTGTTCCCTGCTTCCCGCCTTTAGAACACCAGCAGCTTTTCAAGCATGCGCACCAAGGGGTTCTGCCGGTAGGTGGAGTCATTGACGATACCCTTACCCGTAACTTCCAGTTCAAGATCAGTCATGGCCGTCGATAGAACCTGGTTCTGTGCGCTCACGTCCTCCGGGCGCACCAGACCTCGCAGCTTGATCAACTGCGTTTGCTGGGAGAAGGTCAACTGACGCGTGGCCTGCACCACCAGCATCCCGTTGGGGAGCACGTCCACTACCTCAGCGCCGAAGGTGGTCGCGAGACTGGAGTTGGTCGTGCTCTGCCCCTGCGCCGTGAGCCCCGAGGCCGCAGACATGCCGAGCAGGTTCTGCAGGTTGTTCGAGCTCTTTAGCGCCCCGAACAAGCCGGTTAGTCCCGAGTTTGCTTTCGAGGCCCGGGAGTTCTGTACCTGGCCGTCGGTCGACGCAGCCAGACTTTCGGTAACCACGATAGAAACCACGTCATGCAACCGGATCGCCTTGGCGTCAGTGCCCAGCCGAACGAGTCTACCCTCAGGGCTCCAGATCGAGCCGGGTGTCCTCACCTCCGCCGCCTGTTGTGCCCGCACCCGCTCAACATAGGCATGCAATGCCGCCTCGGGAGGGGTCGTCCTGGCCGGATCCGCAGTCTTGTTCTTTTGGGTGGCCGCCTGCGCCGGCGCCGCTGTCATCAGCACCATGAGCACGCAGAAGACGCCTTGCCCAAACCGTCTGGATTTCATGGGCGGACTCCGGTCTCCTGCTGAAAGGCAGCCCGGCCCATGGCCAATGCTACGGCCCGTACTACTTTTCCGCCGATTTTCAGTCGTACATCGAGAGGCGCCCCAACCGTGGCGGAACCCAGCGCGATCGCCTCCAAGCGCGCCTCGGCTACTGCCGTGTTTTCCTCAACAATCAGCCGGTCGCCGGCGTGAATCACCGGGCGGGGCGGCACTGTACCTGGCTCGCTCAGCCTTGCCTTGTTGAATGTTCTCGCGGCAAGCATCAGGCGCCCTGGACCGCGGGGATGGTCTGGGTCGCGCATCAGAAGCCAGCGATCTCCGTTGTGCGGATCGTCGAGTTCGCGGACGACTTCTGCAGAAGCCAGTGCCACAGCTGGACCCAGTGTGCCCCCCGGTGGGAGAATGCGCGCGCCGGGGCCGGTCCCGGTCCGCGCCTGACCGCTGGCGGCAGACACTGTCACCATGGCCAAGAGTACCGCACTCGCACGCATTTTCTGGATCATTCGCATCCGGTCTCCAGCACTCTAATTCTTCATCTAATACCTTGGTTTTAATGCGTCATGTTGTTGACCTGAGAGTACATATCATCTGCCGCCTTGATGACCTTGGAGTTGGATTCGTAGGCCCGCTGGGCCAACACCATCTGTACGAACATGGTGACCACGTCCACGTTGGAGTTTTCCAAATACCCTTGCTGCAGGGTGCCCAATCCCTCGGTCCCTCCGGGGTTGCCCGTGACCGGGTTGCCGGAGTTGAGGGTGGCTTGCAGGAGGTTCGAGCCCATGCTCTCCAGACCGCCGGGGTTGGGGAAAGTGGCCAGTTGAATCTGGCCCAGTTGCGAGGGGTTCTGTTGCCCGGACAGAGTCGCGTTCACCACTCCGTATTGGGTGATGGTGACCGCCGTCGCATTGGCGGGAATTGTGATGGTGGGAATCACCGGATCGCCGTCGGTGGTTACGAGGGTTCCCTGGTTGTTGAGCTGAAACTGGCCTGCGCGGGTGTAGGCGATGGTTCCGTCCGGCCGCTGCACCTGGAAGAAACCCGCGCCTTCGATGGCTACGTCCAGCGGGTTCGAGGTTTGATTGAGCGAGCCTTGAGTCATGATGACTTCCGTGGCCGCAGATTTGGTTCCCAGCCCGATCTGTAGCCCGGCGGAGACCGTGGACTGGCTTTGCGCTGCTCCCGGCGTAACCAGATTCTGATAGACCATATCCTGGAACTCGAGGCGTAGCTGGCGAAACCCGGTGGTCGAGGAGTTGGCCAGGTTATTGGCAATGGTGTCCAGGTTCAACTGCTGGGCGCTCATGCCGCTGGCGGCGGTGTATAAGGCTCGAATCATCTTTTTCCCTCGTCTTGCGCGAGTATGGTGCCGCTACACACGCGGCAGGTCCTCGGTGGCGATCTTGTTGAACTCGGTGTGGAAGACGGTGAGCGCCTTCTGCATCATCTCCGCCTGGCGCTGCATCACGATCAGGTCGAGCGACCCCTGAATCACATCCTGATTGGCCGACTCGATGGCACCCTGATGAACGACTGCATTGTTCGAGAGCGCCGGGGCCGCGCTTTCGGGCGCCACATAGCGGTTGGCTCCCTCGGGGGTCAACTGCACGCCGACCGGAAAGGTGAAGACGCCTACCTTGGCCACAACGCCGCCTTCCACCGAGAGCACGCCGTCCGCGCCCACTGTCACCTCGCCCGGCGGCACGGAAATCGCTTGTCCAGCCGTCGAAAGCACCGGTTCGCCCGCCGAGGTGACGAGTTGCCCGCTCTGGGCACGGTGGAAGCCGCCATCGCGGGTGTAGCGGAGACCGTTGGGCGTCTGAACTTGAAAAAATCCTTCGCCCTCGACAGCCAGATCGAGAGGATTGCCGGTCTGCTGGATCGAACCCTGGGCCATATTGATCTGGTCACCGCCCAACAGGCCAAAGTTGTTCACGGTGCGCCCTAATTGCGAATCCATTGCGTCGGGCCCCAACAGCACGGAGCGGAAATATTCGCGCTCGGCGCGGTAGCCGGGGGTCTGAGTGTTGGCCAGATTCGCAGCCGCTGTGTCGAGGGCCTGGGTCCGCGCTACCAGACCGGTCATCGCCGCGTAATAGCCACTGTCCATCGGGCATATCTCCTGTTGCCTGGGATACGTTGCAGATGGAGGACCAGAAGGGCGGGAGCCGGGATTGGAACAAATTCAGAAATGGGGATGGACGCGGAACAAGCGGGAGAAATGGAGAAAGACCCCTGTTTCAGAACGCAGCGGTGTGGGCAGAGCCAGGCTTAGGCTTCCCCCAGGTTGACTGAAGCACACTGCAGGGGATCGCTGACCCAGCCCGCAAAGCAGGTTCCCGCTGCTTATGCGGACATCGAGGCTCCTCATCTGCTAAAACCTGGGCGGGCTTCTCGCTGATCCATGCCAAAGCCGCTGGTCTAAAGCAGGCCGTCACAGACGATGGTTACGTCGAAACTGGCGTCTTCAAAGCGGTAGGTGTGGCGTAGTTGGAATTCAGGAGCCTGGACGCGGAGGTTGTAATCCCGACCGGTAATGACGGCCGGAACCGACAGACCACAATGGGCGGCCAGATCCGGGACCTTCCCCTTCCACACACCGGCCAGCATGTTACAGATCTCGCCGATACCGTCCCTGACTGTATCGTCAACCTCGTTAAATTCCATACCCGTCATATGTCCGGCGATCTTGACGGCCGCGCCGCTGCCGCAACTGAAGACACATGCCCCGCTGAGCAGCCCGCCGAAACCCACGACTGCGGTGACCGACTCCGGTTCCTTGACTTGTGGTCCATGGTCCCGCCGGCAGTTTACCCCCAGCATCAACTGAAAGACCTCTTCCACACTCGCATCCAGGTTTCGCGGATCGGAAACCAGTTCCACGGATTCGCGCAACGAGACCGCCATCCTACGCTCCATTCTGTTTACGCCGCCTCCCCGTACTGGCATGATTGCGGCCCAACGCGCACCGTTTATGAGCACGTTGATTCCTGTCCGTCACGCCGCGTTGAGCAACGGCAGCACCCGTTCCTTCACCTGCTCGGCGGTAAACGGTTTGCGGATGTATCCCTGCGCCCCGGCGAGGATCGCCTGCTTCACATGCTCCTCGCTCGATTCGGTGGTGATCATCACCACCGGAACGCCGGGCGCCAGATTCTGCGCGCGGATCTGGCGCAGGAACTCCAGCCCGTCCATCGACGGCATATTGATGTCGGAGAGAATCAGGTCAACGCGCTTGGCCTTCAACAGATCCAACCCCTCGGTGCCGCTGCCGGCCTCATGCACTACAAGAAGGTCCAGACCCGCCTGGCGAAGCGAGCGCTCCACAATCTTTCGCATCACCGAGGAATCATCCACAATCAGCGTTCGAATTTCACTCATGCCCAGGCTCCTCTGCTTCCTTGTCTATCGGCGAGTCCGTGCAATCCATGAGCGAGGCTCCCGGATGGCTGTCTTTTCCCTTCAATGGGCACGGATCGAACAGATCAGGTCCCGGACCGATGAGGTCTCAGGCAGCGGTCCGCTCTGGGGCCGCAGCCACATCCTGAGCCAAAGGCAGTCGTGGACCCGCACCAGACGGGACTCGACCGGCCGCACCCTCTCGATCGATCGGGAAAGCACGTGGACCAATGCCGGCTCTCCGGCCGCCTCGATCAGTTCCACAGGGGGGAACTTGGCATTCAACATGCGCGTGTGCGCTGGACGAAAAAGTGATCCCTGCACCAGCCCGCTTTCTACGCGCAATCCTGTCATCCGCTCGATGGCCAAAGCCAGAACCGGATCGAGCCGGTCTTCAAATCCCAGATACAGGAGCTTGCCTGCGGCCGTCCGCAAAGGCAATGCCCCAAAGGCATCTATAAAAAGCCGGGGCACACAACCGGTCAGCGCCTCGGCGTCGTGAAACTCCAGGGGCAGCACGGGGCAACTCCATTGCAGCCCGAGCGCCCTGGTCACCAACTGCTCGCTCACCCCCTGCCGCTGGACCAACCAGTGGCCCAACCGTCCAGCTCCAGCCGCCTTCTGCGCATCCAGCGCCCGGCGTAACTGCCCGGAGGTGATCCATCCCTGTTCCAGCATCACCAGCCCCAGCGGAATCCGATGGCGATGGTTCTCCTGCGCGGCGCCCCTGCCGTCCTGCTCACGCCGCACCGCAGCCCATACACGCGCTGTCGTGCATTCTGCTGAGCAGTTCCAGCCACTTTCGAAGACAGGCCCTGAGCGGCTGCGAAACAGATGCAACCAGCCTGAACCGCAGCTTGGATTGGCGCAGGTCTCCAACAGGCCTCGTCGCGTCAGGGAGGGAACGTGGCCAGCCCGGCATGGCAGGGGCACAGCGAGAGTAGCTTCTTCCCCCGAGCGGGGATCGAACAATCCGTCCCAAGCCACGCCGCGCACGTCGCCGGCCGAGTTCCGCTTCAGAATAGACATCGTATACTTTCCAGACGCTTTCTGGGCGCAGCCACCTCCGTCACTCGCAGGCCAAAGTTCCCGTTGACCAGCACGACCTCGCCGCGCGCCACGATCTTATCTCCGACAATCAGGTCCACAGGATCGGAAACCTGGCGGTCGAGCTGCACAACATCCCCCGGTCCGAGGTCGAGCATCTCGCCCAGCGGCATCTCTCGACAGCCAAAGCGCAGCGTGGCTTCGAGTTCAACATCGAGCAGCAATTCCAGACCTGCGCTCATGGCCGCCCCTGCGCTCCCGGGCGAAGATACCGGGGAAGATGCGGCTGATCGGTCTGCATTCGGTTTTGCTGCCGGCTTGGGGGCGTGAACCTCGTCCCGGACCAGAATGGTCCAGGCGTGCCCGTCCGACTTCAACTGGAAGGCGCGGGAGATCTTGCTCTCTGCCGAGATCGCCTCAAACTTCTCGATGCCGCACTTTTTCCCCGTCTGGGCAAGCAGCTCGCCCAGAGCAGCGTCGGCAGCCTCGCGTAGCAGTTCACCCCAGCCCGCACGCTGGTCCACCCCCTCGCCCATCAACGGAAAATCGAGGATCGCGCCGTCGAGAATCACGGCGAAGCGACCCTCCTCATCCCCGGAGAGGGTGGCTGCGAACCCGAAGGACCCTCCGACGAGCGGCTTCGGGAGCGATTCGGTCAGTTCGGGCTCTCCGGCAAGGGCCTGCGAGAACAGGACCGTCGCTACGCTGATCCAACACTCGAAGTAGGTTTTCATGCATTGGCCTCACGGATTGCGTGCTCGATGCGGGCGGCGCGATGCGGGCCTTGGCGAATGGCCTGCGCCGGATAGAGCGGCTGGCCCCCTACCTGCCACTCGGGCAGCGCATTGGCAGCCAGATCAAGCCTGAGAATCGAGCCTGGCTCCAGGTTCTGGATCGTGCTTGCCGGGAGGCGCACCGTAGGAAGCTGCAGTGAGCCGCCAAAACGAATCCGGCGTGCCGTGGCCTCCATCCGGGCCCGGATCTCACCGGCATGGCGGCGGCGCCGGCCCCAATCCGAGGTCAACCGGCGCAGGATGGTGTTGGCCACCACGGCGGGAAAAGCGAGATTGAGCAGTCCCGAACTATGCGGCATGCGAATCTCGAAACTGAGACAGAGTGTCTTTTCAGTAACCGACATGATCCGCGCCACCTGGGTCTGCATCTGGCGGCGCTCGAAGTTAAAACTCAGACCTACCGGCTGCCAGGCCGCCGTCAGTTCACGGCAGACGATCTCGACGACACTGCCCAAGATAGATTCCTCGATGTCTGTGAGTTCGCGTAGCGGACCATCCTGCCCCCCACCACCCAGAAGCAGATCGATGATCGGAGGGGCCAGAGCGAGGTCAAGCTGTAGAACCGAGAGAGCCCCGAGCGGCTCCAGACGCACCGAGGCCACATAGCTGATCTCCGGAATCCGCAGCACAAACTCATTGAATTGAATCTGCTCGGCCGAAACCAGATTGACTTCAAACCGGGTGCGCAGCCAGGCGGCCAGGTTGTGTGTTAGATTGCGGGCGAACAGGTCGTTCAGCATGCTGATGGCGCGCAGTTGTTCGGTCGATATCTGGCCGGCCGAGGAAAAGTTGTAGGGCACCACACGAGCCCGTAACTCTGGCCGCGAAGAGTCCGGCGCCGACTTTCTGGCGGCCTCAAAAAGGGCGTCAATCTCGTTCTGCTTGAGCGTCTTTTCCATCAGCCGTTACTCCTTCGCGGGTGTTTCGACGGCTTACGCGATGGGGTTCGGTCAAAGGCCCCGCATGCGGCCAGATCCTTGAGCGCGGCCCTGAGGTGTACTACAGCCGAAGCATGTATCTGAGACACTCGCGACTCAACCACCCCTAGTGCCAGTCCGATTTCGCGCATGGTCATCTCCTCGTAGTAGTACAGGGTCATTACCAGCCGCTCCCGGTCCGGCAGATGGGCGATGGCATCGGCGAGCCGTTCTTCGAGCTCGCCCCGCAGGCAGCGGAAAAGCGGATCCTCCTCGGGACGGCCGGGCACGTAGGCCAGCTCCTCTTCGCCCGAGTCCTCGTTGCGCTCCATGTGCAGGGTCCCGATCTCCAGTCCTTTGAGATCACCGAGCAACTGCTGGTATTCCTCGAGCCCCAGCGCCATTTCCGCGGCGACTTCGGCCTCGCCCGGCGGGCGACCCAACCTGGCCGTCAGCAGACGGATAGCCTCCTCGACCGCACGACCTTTGCGGCGCAACTCACGCGGGCTCCAGTCCAGCGTCCTCAGGCTGTCCAAGATCGCTCCCCGAATGCGAAACTGCGCATAGCTGCGGAACTGTACCTTTTTGTCCGGATCAAATTTGGCGAAGGCATCCATAAGCCCCACCACCCCAGCCGAGACCAGGTCTTCGATCTCCACGTGCTGAGGAAGCCTCTCATGAATGCGACGGGCGAGAAAGCGCACGATCGGCAGGTGTTCAAGCAGAACACGCTCCTGCTCGCCGGTGAGCAACGGAACCGGAGCGGCAGCGGGCGGATACCCGCCTCCCGCCCTGCTTCGGTGCATCTCTCTTTGATTCCCTGCTGTCCTACCCGCAGTTTCGATCCCCATCGCTCGCCCCTTCAACGTACCTTGTACCGATGACCGTTCTGTCCGCTCTGAACCTCAGCGCACCGTTCCCACCAGACGCAGGCGAATCTCCGGGGGGATCTCCCCGGCCGCGACCACCGCCAGACGAGGCAAGACCGGTTCCAGCCAGCGCTTGACGTAATAACGGGCAGGACTAGGACATAAAAGCACGGGAAGCGCCGCAGCGGAGGCGGCGGGGATAAGCCGTTTCAAAGAATCGGCCAGGCGGCGGACCACCGGTGTTGCCGGCGGCGCGAAGGCTGTGAGCATCCTCTGGCCTGTCTCTGGCGAGAGGGTGGCCAGGATCTCTTCTTCTAGAGATGCATCGAGCAACAGGACGGGCAACTGGCCTTCCCCATCGAGCAGCGGCTGGATGAGCCGCCGTCCCAGTGCCTGACGCGCGGACTCGACCAGCGCAACCGTATTTTTGTTCAGCGGAGCAGTCTCCAACAGCGCTTCGAGAATCGTGCCAAGGTCGCGGATGGAGACCCGCTCGCGCAATAGTTGTTCGAGGACACGGCCCACCTCGCCCAGCGTCAGCAGCTTGGGCACCAGCTCCTCCAAGAGCTTGGGATGGCTCTCATTGAGGGAGTCCATGAGCCGCTTGGTCTCTGCGCGGCCCAGAAGCTCGTAGGCATGTTGGCGAATCAACTCGCCCAGATGGGTGGTGATGACCGTGACCGGATCGACCACCGAGTAACCGGCGGCGATGGCCTGGTCCTCGAGCGTCGGCGCGATCCAGATTGCCGGGACTCCAAATGCCGGTTCCCTGGCTTCCTTGCCCGCCAGCGGACGCCGGCCAGGGTCGCCGGAGACGGCCAGCAGTTGCGCCCCCTCGGTCTGCCACCGGCCGATCTCGAGACCGCGCAGCGAGAACAGATACTCTCGCGGCCTCAGGCGCAGATTGTCCGAGATGTGGACCGGAGGTACCAGAAACCCCATCTCAGAGGAAAGATGGCGGCGGAGGGAGCGAACGCGGCTCAACAATTGTCCGCCCTGTTTCTCATCCACCAATGGAATCAGCTGAAATCCGATCTCCAGGGTCAGCTCTTCGAGGCGCAGGAGAGAAGCCATATCCGAGCCTTGCGCCTGCTCGGCTTTCTGTTTTTTCTCACCGGGCCCCAGTTCCGCCGGAGCAGCCGTCTGGACGTGAGCGGACACGCGGCGCCCACCCCAGAAGAGCCCGGCTGCCACGGTGAGAAACGCCAGCTTGGGCAGTCCCGGGATCAAACACATCGCGGCCGAGACAAGGCTGGCCAGAAAAAGAGTGGCAGGCTTGCCCAGAAGCTGCTGACGGATCTCCCCGCCCAGCAATCCGGACGAGTTGGCTCGTGTCAGGGTAATGCCCCCGGCAATGGAAACCAGCAGCGAGGGGATCAGGGTGACCAGCCCATCGCCCACCGTCAGCACAGTGTAAGTACGGGCAGCCTCTGAGAGTTCGATGCCCTGCTGCAGCGTCCCGATCAGCAGACCCGCAACGATATTGATGGCGGTAATCAGAATGGTGGCCAGGGAATCGCGCTGGTTGAAGCGCGCCGCTCCATCCATGGCTCCGTAAAACTCGGCTTCGCGGGCGATTGCCTGGCGGCGGCGCCGGGCCTCGGCCTCGTCAATCAACCCGGCGTTCATGTCTGCGTCAATGGACATCTGCTTTCCCGGCAATGCGTCCAGGGTGAAGCGGGCGGTAACCTCGGCGGTACGGACGGCCCCGTGCGATACGACCAGAAACTGAATGGCAACCAGGGCCAGGAAGAGGACAAAGCCAACCACGTAGTTGCCGCCCACGACAAACTGGCCAAAGGCCTCGATGACTTTCCCGGCAGCCGCGGTTCCCTCAGAACCGTGCAGCAGGATGCGGCGGCTGGAGGCGATGTTCAGAGCCAGACGGAAGAGAGTCAACAGCAACAGCAGGGTGGGGAAAACGCTCAGTTCCACGGCACGGCGGATTTGCACCGCAGAGAGGAAGACGATGATCGATGCGGCCATGGAGAGGGCCAGCAGAAAGTCCAGAGCTGCGGCCGGCAACGGCACCATCATGACGAAGATCACGCTGATGGCGGCCAAGGGCAGCACGTACTCGCGCAGCCGCTGCCAGATGGACTGGCTGCGCAGCGAGCCGGCGGCCAGAGCTGTCGTACTCATTGCGAACCTCCTGCAAAAGGCAGGTTGCCATCGGCTGGCCGCCAGGTCTGGTTGGGTGCTTGGGTCTGCGCCCGCGCGGCAGCCTCGCGGGCGCGTCGCTCGCGCAGCTCGGCCTCCACCCTCTGGCGATAGAGATAGGCCAAAATGGCAGCAACGGCGGCGTAGAGATCGACCGGAATAGGCTGACCCACCTCGACCGAGCGGTAGAGCGAGCGGGCCAGCGGCGGGTTCTCAATGATCGGCACACCAGCCCAGCGGGCCTCGGCCTTGATCTCCTCAGCCAGCAGATTGCGGCCCTTGGCCATCACCTTCGGAGCCTCCATGGTGCTGAAGTCAAAACCCAGGGCCACGGCATAATGAGTCGGGTTGGTCAGCACCACAGCCGCACGGGAGACGTCAGCCTTGACCCGGCGCCGACGCATCTGACGCTGCAACCCACGGATGCGGCTGCGAATCTGCGGATTGCCTTCGGTCTCCTTGAACTCCTCGCGCATATCTTCGCGGCTCATCTTTAGCCGCGACTCCCGACTCTGCCACTCGACCAGATAGTCGATCGCCGACCAGCCAAAGAGCAGCCAGGCGGCTGCCAACAGCAGGCCGTACACATCCGAACCCAACAACTCCAGCCGGGCAGTCGAAAACGGAGGCAGGCTCAACTGTCTCGCGATGCGCTGGACGGCAAATACAGCCAGCAGGCTGGCGGGTACGAGCGACTTGCCTAGCCGGGCGGCAGCGCGCAATGAGAACAGATTCTTGATGTTGCTGACCGGGTTGATGCGGTCCGGTTTGAAACCGACGGCACCGGCATAGAAACTGACTCCACCGGTCTGGAGAACTCCTGCACCAAGTGCCGCCAGCGCGACCGCAGCCATCACCACGCCTGGCGGACCGAGAGCGGCCAACGCCAGCCGACGCAGGGCAACCAGCGTGGGTTCGAGTTCGTTCGGTTCCCAATGAGCAGGCGTCCCCAGGTCGAGAAAGGCGGCAAAGCTTCCTCGCCAGACGAGCAGAGTCCGGGTGCCCAATGTGCCGAGCGCAATGACCCCCGCCAGGGTTCCGGCCGCTGCCGAAAGTTCACGGCTATGCAGCACGTCACCTTCCTTGCGAGCCTGGTCGCGGCGATGCTGTGTTGCCTGTTCGGTGCGTTCTCCTGGCATGGGCTATCCTCCCGTCCCGGAAACAGGGGAAGCGATCAACCGCTCGGCCAGATCGAGCAGGCCCGCGAAGCGAGCTTCAATGAAGCGCGGCCACAAGGCCAGCGAGGCGGTCAGAAGCGCAAAGCCGGTCAGGGTCTTGAGCGGCACGGTCAGGCTCATCACGGGCAGTTGCGGGCTGAGCTTGCCCAACAGGGCCACTGCTATCTCCACCAGCATGGTCGCAGCCAGCACCGGCGCAGCCAGTTCCACGGCGGCCAGAAATATGCCCCCGGCGGCGCGCACAATGGCCAGTGCGGTGACCGGAGCCAGCGCGAAGCTGCCCAACGGAGCTACGCGGAAGCTGCGCACCATCGAGGCCAACAAGATGCGATCCAGCCCGGCTCCGATCACCACCAGCGTACCCATCAGTTGAAATAGCTCGCCCAACAGCGGCGTCTGGATGGCTGAAGCCGGGTCAAGCAAATTGACCAGCGAAAAGCTGAACTGCAGACCTGCGATCTGGCCGGCGAACAGGAGCATCTCATTCAACAGTGCGAGCGTAAGACCGTAGACGAGACCCACAGCGAGTTCGCCCAACAGAGCGGAAAACCCGATCGATACCTGAGCATTGGGTAGCGTAGCCACCAGCGGAGCCAGCAGATAGGCAACCACGCCCGCAAAGACCGCCTTGGTACGCAGTGCGAGCGCGGTCGAGGAAAAGAACGGGGCGAAGGCTATCATCCCGCTCACCCGCACAAGTGCGAGGGTCATCGCGCTCAGAAACCCGCTCCATTCCGGCATAGCCATCTTTCCCCTCTGGCCTCTAGCTGCCAGCTACCAACTCTTGGTCGATCGTCTTTGACTTAGCGGGACAAAGCCAGCTTGAATCCTTTTGTGCGTAACGAACTTAGCTTCCCGCTTTGACATTCTTTGCATCTCCTAACTCCAGCTAGAAGCTATAAGCTATGCTTGTTAGCCAAGGTAACGGTGCAGATCGGAGAGCAACAGCCGGGTATAAGTGATCATGCGGCCCAGGAACCACGGCATTCCCACCAACAGAATCACCGCGACCACAGCCAGACGGGGGACTGAAGTGAGCGACTGCTCCTGGAGACTGGTCAGGGTCTGGATCAGGCTCAGCGCAAAGCTCAGCAGCACGGTGGCAATCAGCACGGGCGCGGCCAGGATCATGGCCTCTCTCATCAGTTGGCGCAACAGTTCGGCAACCAGGTCGGGCGTCATCGGGTTTCCTCAAAAGCTCTTCAAGAGCGAATTGGCCAGCAGGTTCCATCCATCGACCATCACAAACAAAAGGATCTTCAACGGTGTCGAAACCACCACCGGCGGCAACTGGAACATGCCAATTGAAGTAGTGATCGAGGCGGTGACCATGTCGATCAGCAGAAAGGGGAGAAACAGCACCGCGCCAATCGCGAATCCGGCCTTTAGTTCAGAGAGGATGTAGGCGGGGACTACCACTCGCATGGGCAGGTCGTCGGGCTTGTCAGGACGCGGAATCTGCCCTGCCGCCGTAAACAGGGCCAGATCCTTTTCGCGCGCGTAGCGCAGCAGAAAATGCTTCACCGGCTGTGCCCCGCGGTCGATCGCCTCCCAGCCCATCACTTGACCGGCGCGGTAGGGTTCAACCGCCTGCTGGTCCACCTGGTTAAGCACCGGTGTCATCAGGAACCAGGTCATCATCAGCGCCAGCCCCATCAGCGTCTGGTTAGAAGGTGCCGTCTGCGTGCCCAGGGCCTGGCGCAAGAAGTGAAAGACCACCAGCAGCCGCACCAGCGGGGTCATGGCCATCAGAATGGCGGGCAGCAAGGTAATCAGCGTCAGGACGAAGAGAATCGTCCACGGAGTCGAATCCGACGGATGCAGATGCGCACTGAGGTCGGGCAACAGGGGCGCAGGCGCGGCAGCCGCCATCCGCGCCGCAGACCACAGGGCTACCACGAGACCCTCGCAGTCGGAGACACCCCAGGGCGTGTGAATCCGCTCATGCGTCCCGGACTTTCCGGCTCATCGAGTGCATGGAACGCCGGCGCGCCGTCTGCTGAAGTAGCTACCAGAAATCGCCTTCCCTCGGCCTCAACCAAGGCCAGCGACTGCCGCGGACCGAGCGCAATCCGCTCGATCACGGCCAGTTGTGGAGGCGGACGCCGCGGAGGGCGCAGCCGTTCCAGCAACCATCCGGCCAAAGGCGCAAGGGCCGCCGCTGCTCCCGCATTCCTCTCCTGTTTCATTCCAATGGTCTCCCTCATGCTTCCGCTCGTTCCATCCATCGCACCCGATCTGTCACGCCAGGCGGGTTATCCGCACTGCCAACTGCGAATCCACGACCTCGAACTCGCTCCAGGCCAGCTGCACCTCGCCGGCTCCCAAGGGCATATCCTCGCCGTGGGTCCACTGGGTTTCGATCACCTGGCCCGGCTCCAGGGCCAGCAGATTGCGCACCCGAAACTCCCGCACCGGAACAGCCACATCCAACTCCACCGGCAACCGCGCCACTGGCCCGCCCAACGCAAGGACATCGCACTCCTCGGGTTCCTGAGGCGAAGGCACCAGCGCCTGTTCCGCGGCAATCGGCTCCGCACCCGTCTTCTCGGTCTCGCGCGGCGGATTGCCGGGTGGCGCCGGCAGTGGATGTGCGGTAGCCATGCGCTTAAGAAACATGCAGAAAGGTGACCAGAAACAGTCCAGATGGATTGGAAAAAGCAAAATATGGAACCTGACTGGCTCCCGACCGTCTGCGTACCATGAAACCTTCCAGCAACATCGCTGCTACACTGAAAGCTGAGAGGAATGCACGGTTGCCCGGCCCCAACCAGCCCGGAGAACCACTCTGAATCGAGGTCGAAACCTATGCCAGAAGAGAATGGAAATAAGAGTTTTACAGGAACCAGCTTGCGTCTGAAGATCGGCCTGGCAGAGATGCTCAAGGGCGGCGTCATCATGGACGTGATGAACGTGGAACAGGCCCGCATTGCCGAGGAGGCCGGCGCCACATCCGTTATGGCTCTGGAACGCGTGCCGGCCATGATCCGCGCCGAGGGCGGTGTGGCCCGCATGGCCAAGCCCAGCCTGATCAAGCAGATTATCCAGGCGGTTTCGATTCCGGTTATGGCCAAGGCCCGCATCGGCCACTTCGCCGAAGCCCAGATTCTGCAGGAGCTGGGCGTGGACTTCATCGACGAGAGCGAGGTTCTGACCCCCGCCGACGAGGCTCATCACATCGACAAACATGCCTTCACGACGCCCTTCGTCTGCGGCGCGCGCAACCTGGGCGAGGCCCTTAGACGCATTGCCGAGGGTGCGGCCATGATCCGGACAAAGGGAGAAGCGGGCACTGGCGATGTGGTCCACGCCGTGCAGCACATGCGCCAGATTACGCGGGAGATGCGTGTGCTCACCGTGCTTACCGAGCAGGAACTCTACGCGGCCGCCAAGGAGCATCAGGCCCCGTACGAGTTGGTGCGCATGGTTGCCCAGACCGGCAAACTCCCCGTACCCAACTTCTCAGCGGGCGGGATCGCTACACCCGCCGACGCCGCATTGATGATGCAACTGGGCGCCGAGGCCATCTTTGTCGGCTCCGGCATCTTTATGAAGGAGCGCGCCACCCCGCTTGACGTCGAGAACGACCCCAAGGAGCGCGAAGAGGCCGTTTCCCGCGCCAAGGCCATCGTGATCGCGACCACCCACTACAACGATCCCAAGATTCTGGCCGAGGTTAGCGAGATGGTTACGGGCACAATGAAGGGGCTGGCTGCCGCAGGCCTGGAAGAGTCGCAACTCCTGCAAACGCGCGGCTGGTAACTTGGCAGATTCACAGGAGAACCGGGGTTGACCGAAGAACACAGGCTGCCGCGCATCGGCGTATTGGCAATTCAAGGTGACTATGCAGCGCACGCCGAGGCTCTTCAAGAGGCCGGTGCCGAGCCAGTGGAAGTGCGCAAGCCCGGTCAGCTGGCCGGTCTCGACGGCCTTATCTTGCCTGGTGGCGAATCTACCACCATGCTCAAATTCCTGGCCAAACTCCACTTCTTCGAGGCTTTGAAGGAGTATTGCGGCCATCATCCGGTTTTTGGCACCTGCGCCGGAACCATTCTGCTGGCACGGGAGGTCCGCAATCCCGCGCAACACAGCCTGGGCGTACTGGATGCCGTAGTGGAACGCAATGCCTACGGCCGCCAGATCGATTCCACGATCCTGACAGCGGAAACCGCCCTCGCTGGCGGCCCGCTCGAAATGGTCTTCATTCGCGCCCCGCGCATTGTTGAGACAGGCGCTGGTGTCGAGGTGTTGGCCGCCCGCGATGGCTATCCAGCACTGGTGAGGCAGGGAAAGGTGATGGCAGCCACCTTTCACCCGGAACTCTCCTCCGACCGGCGGGTTCATAGGCTCTTTGTGGAGGTCGTAGCCCGAGCGCGATCTTACCCCAAAGCGGCCACCTTATAAGGAATTGAGCGGGACAAGGTTTCCCTGATCATTCTGTAGATTCAAGCCATCCCCATCGATTGCCTGTGCGTCCAAGCCAAAGTGAGTGTAATCTCATTTTCACAGAGGCCCCATGCCTTCCACCTTTACGCCCATCCCAGCGGAAACGGAACGGAAAGAGCGAGGAATTGGCGGCAAACCGCCCCTGGACCGGCGGCCGACCGGCGGCGGCGGGGACGACGACGACTGGAAAAATCAGCACCGCGGCCCGCGCGAACTTCTTTACCGCATCCGGTTCTTCGTCTTTCTCTTTCTCGCGGTCGACATGATGTTCTTTGTCGTGCTGGTAGTGGTCTTCTATGCCCGCCAGGCGGGTATGCATATGGATGTCCGCACCCGCGAATTTATCGGCGACTGGCACCCGGTGCAGTTGCCCCCCATCCTCTTCCTGAATACCGCCGTACTGCTTCTGAGCAGTCTGACCGTGGAGCGGGCCAGACGGCACATCTTTCGCGAAATCGACGTGCTTGAGGAGTGGCTGGGACTGGGCCGGCCGGCGCTTCGCCGGACCATCCCCTGGGTTGCCGCGACGCTCGTTTTTGGCACCCTCTTCCTTGTGGGACAAGGTATGGCCTGGAGGCAGTTAACAGCGCAAGGATTTGCCTTCAATCAATGGTCCACGCCAGCAAGTTATTTCTTTTATGTCATTACCGGCCTACATGCCGCCCACCTGGTTGTCGGCATAATCGCTCTGCTTGTTTGCCTTGTTGCCCTGAGATGGTTCCCGCGCGTGGAGTTCCGTCAAATTGCCGTTGACACCACCGCATGGTTCTGGCACACCATGGGTCTGGCCTGGCTGTTCCTTTGGGCAGTGCTGGCCCTGGGGCAATAGAGAGTGCGTTCGGTCCCCACCTGTTACCGATGACCGCCAGATTTGCGCGCTAGGCAAAATAAAAATGCAGGGTAGAACGGCACCGTTCGCCGAAGCTTGGCACCTCGGGACATTCAAAATATACCTGGCGGTTGAGCGCCATGAGCAACTGTACGGCCTTGATCCGCTCATCGTTGCCAGACAGCGAGGCGCCCTCGTGCACGAATTCGTCGGTGAGGTACTCGATTGCATGGCCCAGGATCTCAAGCGCACGCCCCGCCTGGGGAGTGATGCGGCGGCGCCGGTTCCCATGCACACGTTTAGCAGAGGATGCCGGCGCAGAAGAAGACGCTAACTGCGCCCCGCCAGGCATCAACAGACCGGTTGTGGAAGAAGCCGCCATGAGGTTTATCCTCACTCAGTTCTTCGGCGGCTGTGCAGCTCTTTTCAGATGACGGATGTACCGTGTCCCATAACAGAACAGTGAAATCATGTCGCGCCATACTGGGAATTTCAGCCTTAGCAGGCTGGATTGTTCTTCCGCCGCACCGCTGATACCAAATTGCGGAGGTTTGGGCTATGGCCAAAAGGGCTCTGAGCTCAGACAACGCGCCGCCCGGTTTGCCTTGACGGGATGAGGCTGAAAACCTAATCTCAAACCAGCGTCTTATTTAACCGGAGCCGTTCGAGGTTGCGGTGAGGAAGGCGCAATCTTACTGGACTTCCTCCGGACTGGCGGCGATGATTCCCTACTACTGGCAATATCTCCCGCTAATGATGCAGATTCTTGCCGCTTTCGGGCTCGGCCTGGGAATGGTTGCGGCTTCCTGGTTCATTGGGCGGTATAGGCGGTCGGACACCAAACTGGCCGCCTACGAGTGTGGAATCGAGGCCGTCGGCGACGCCCGCGGTCGTTTCAGTGTGCGCTTCTACATGGTGGCGGTGTTGTTCATCCTGTTCGATGTGGAAGCGGTGTTCATGATGCCGTGGGCGGTGGTCTACCGCAAACTGCCCCAGATCACGGGTTCCCGTCTCTTCGGCTTCTGGGAGATGCTCGTCTATCTTGGCTTTGTGGCCGTTGGACTCTATTACATCGTGCGCAAGGGCATCCTGAACTGGAGCCAGGACAAGGCGGATCTCTAGGATGAGCGAGGCACCGAAGAACGCCATTATCGGCAAGGCAGCCGTTCTGGAAGCTCTGCCCGAGCATCCAGCCGTCAAGGCCATTCTGGGCTGGAAACCCGAGGCGCTGACCGACGCCAAATTTGACCGCAATGAGTTGACCTTAACCATTGCGGCTGAAGAGATTCGCGCCGCGGCGGCAGCCGTCCAGGCGGCCGGCTACAACTTTTTCGAGGACCTGACCGCGGTGGACTGGTTTCCGTCGTCCCCTCGCTTTCAGTTGAGCTATCACATTCTGTCCCACACTTATAAGGAGCGCATCCGTCTTCGGGTCCTGGTGGATGAAGCCAGCGCGTCCGTCGATTCCATCACAACGGTCTGGCCCTCGGCCAACTACTACGAGCGTGAGGTCTTCGACCTTTTCGGCGTGCGCTTCGATGAGCATCCCAATCTGCGCCGCATTCTGATGCCGGACGACTGGGTGGGGCATCCGTTACGCAAGGACTATCCGGTGGAGGGGTATCGCTAAATGACCGAGACCATTGGCACGCCCATCCTGGAAGCTCCGCTGGCCGAAGGCGCCAAAGACCAGCACATGGTTATCAACATGGGCCCGCAGCACCCCGCCACGCATGGCGTGCTGCGCCTGGTGTTGGAGATTGACGGTGAGATTATTGTCCGGCTCTACCCGGAGATCGGGTATCTCCACACCGGCATCGAAAAAACCTGCGAGGCCAAGTTCTACCAGCAGGTGGTGCCCCTCACCGACCGCATCAACTATCTTGACCCGTTGTCAAACAACCTGTGTTATTGCCTGGCCGTGGAAAAGCTGCTCGCGCTGGAGATTCCCCAGAAGGCCCAGTGGCTGCGCGTTCTGCTGGTCGAGTTGAGCCGCCTCAATTCGCACCTTATCTGGCTGGGCACACACGCCATGGACATTGGGGCCCTCACCGTCTTTCTGTATACCTTCCGCGAACGGGAAGATATTCTCAGGCTCTTTGAGGCCGTGGCCGGCCAGCGGATGATGACCAGCTACATCCGCATTGGCGGCGTTTCGATGGAGCCGCCTCTTGACTTCCTTGACCGGGTGCAGGCATTCATCCGCACCTTCCCGGAGAAGATCGACGAGTATTCCAACCTGCTCACTGGCAACCCGATCTTCAGGAACCGTTTGAAGGGCGTGGGCTATCTCTCCGCCGACGATGCGATCGCGCTGGGCGTCACAGGCCCCCCCATGCGCGCTTCGGGGGTCGACTTCGACCTGCGCCGCGATATGCCGTATTCCGGCTATGAGAACTTCCAGTTCAAGGTCCCGGTCTCGACCGACGGCGATTGCTGGGCGCGGTATGAAGTCCGGCTCGTGGAGATGCGCGAGAGCGTCAAGATTATCCAGCAGGCGCTTGACGGTATGCCCGAAGGCCCCGTCAAAGCCGACGCGCCCAAAATTGTTCTGCCCGACCGGGAAAAGATGAAGACCCAGATGGAGGCGCTGATCCATCACTTCAAGATCGTAACCGAAGGCTTTGAAGTGCCCGCCGGCGAAGTCTATCAGGGCATTGAAGCGGGACACGGACAGACGGGTTATTACATTGTTTCAGACGGCACGGCCAAGCCCTACCGGGTGCACATGCGCTATCCATCGTTCGCCACCTTGCAAGCTCTTGAAACCATGTGCAAGGGCCGGATGTTGGCCGATGTGGTTGCGGTGATCGGCTCGATCGACATTGTACTGGGAGAGATTGACCGTTGAGCGCGGCTCCGCTGGTTCACTCATTGGAGCAGGTTTATGCCGAGCTTTGGGTCTCCCTTGCTTCCCTGCTGCGCAGCTACACCGCAGCGCACGGGCTGAATGGGAACCGGCAGGCAACAGTGGAGTTGGGAGAGGATCAGATTCTGGTGCGCCACGGTGAGGACTGGTTGGATTTGCGCCGCAGCGGCGCGACAGTGAGCTGGAAGCGCGAGGATGGAAGGGCGGGAACACTGGAGTTCACTGTCGCAGGTCGATTGCGTGGCAAGACAGGCTCAGGCGAGGACGTGGAGATGGATATGGCAGCCGAAGCGTGGGCACGGGAGTTGATGCGATGAGCAATGAAACCATGACCCTCTTTTCGCCCCAACTGGCGGCGCGCTTCGACGCGCTGGTGGAGAAGTATCCGGTGCGCCGCTCGGCGCTGATCCCCATGCTGCTCTACGCGCAGGACGAGATCGGCTACCTTTCCGACGCGGTCATTGCCGAAGTCGCTCTGCGCATCGGCATCACCGAACTGGAGGTGCGCGACGTGGCCAGCTACTACTCCATGCTGCGCTTCAAGCCGGTGGGCAAGTACCATGTGCAGGTTTGCACCAACATCAGTTGCATGTTGCGCGGCGGCTACGATGTCTACGAGCGCTTCCAGCAAGAACTCGGCATCGGACACAAGGGCATCACGCTCGACGGCCTTTTTTCGCTCGAAGAGGTTCAGTGCATCGGCGCCTGCTGCTGGGCGCCGGCCATCCAGGTGAATTACGACTTCCACGACGAACTCAGCCCCGACCACGTCCCGGGAATTCTGGCCGGATATCGCGGCAAGACCGCGGTCCCCAGCGACGGGTCCTTGTCGCTGGAATGGAAGACTCGCTCTGAAGGGACGGATCCCCATGCCTAGGCTGGTTTCCCATCCCGATGAGGTAAAGATTGTCACCCGGCGCTTTGGCCTGGGCGCGGAAAAGATCGACCGTTACATCGAACTCGGCGGTTACCAGGCCGCAAAGAAGTGTCTGGAGCAGGGGCCCGAGTGGATCATCAACGAGATGAAGACCTCGAACCTCCGCGGACGGGGCGGCGCGGGCTTTCCGGCCGGCCTCAAGTGGTCGTTCGTCCCCAAGCAGAACCCCAAGCCCAAATACGTGCTGGTCAACGGCGACGAGAGCGAGCCCGGGACCTGCAAGGATCACCTCATCTTCCTCCACGATCCTCATTCCGTGATTGAAGGTACGATCATCGCCGGCCTGGCCATCGGCGCGAAACTCGGTTTCATCTACCTGCGCGGCGAATACCGCTATCTGCTGGAGATCATGGAGAAGGCGGTTGCCGACGCTTACGCAAAAGGCTTTCTGGGCAAAAATATCTTCGGCTCCAATACCGAATTCCAGATCATCACCCAGACCGGCGCGGGCGCATATGAGGTGGGCGAGGAGTCGGCACTGATGGAGTCGGTTGAAGGCAAGCGCGGCGTGCCGCGCATCAAACCGCCGTTTCCTGCTGTCGTCGGTCTTTACGGCGGCCCTACGATCATCAACAACGCCGAGACCATCGCCACCGTTCCGCATGTGATCGAAATGGGCGCCGCGGCCTACGCGGCAGTGGGCACACCCCGCAACGGCGGAACACGCCTGTTCTCGATCAGCGGCCACGTGGAGCGGCCCGGCGTCTACGAGCTGCCCATGGGCTACAACCTGAAGAAAATGATCTATGAGGTGGCTGGGGGCATCCGCGGAGGCCGTACGCTGAAGGCTGTCGTACCCGGCGGCTCTTCAACCCCCGTGCTTTTGCCGGAGGATATCGAGAATCTGGGCATGGACTTCGACCAGGTGGGCAAAGCGGGCTCCATGTTAGGGTCGGCAGGCGTCATTGTGCTGGACGACCAGACGTGCATCGTCGAATTCGCGCTCCGCACCATCAGCTTTTACCAGCACGAGAGTTGCGGCTGGTGCATTCCCTGCCGCGAAGGGACGGACTGGCTCAAGAAGTCCCTTACCCGTTTCCACGCCGGTTTCGGCACGGCCAAAGACATTGACAACATTCAATACCTGGCTGAAAACATGTTGGGCCGCACCTTCTGCCCGCTGGGCGACGCCGCGGCCATGCCCATCCTGGGCTTTGTGAAGAAATTCCGCAAGGAGTTCGAGGACCACCTGAACGGGAAGCCGTGCCCGTTCGCGAAACACGTAGAAATGGCTGTGATCTAAGGGGCGCTGGAGAAGAATGGCAGACGTAACCTTCACTGTCGATGGAAAGAGGCTGACGGCTCCCGCGGGGACGCTGCTGATCGAAGCCTGCCGCAGGGCGGGCATCGAGATTCCAGCCTTCTGCTATTATCCCGGCCTCAGCCTGCAGGCAGCCTGCCGCATGTGCGTAGTGCGCCAGGAAAAGGTGCCCAAGCTGCAGACGGCCTGCACCACCACCGTCGCCGAGGGTCAGGTGTTCATCACCGAGTCAGAGGAGATAGCGCAGGCACGCAAGTCGACGATCGAGTTGCTTCTGGGCAACCACCCACTCGACTGCCCGGTATGCGATGCCGGCGGCGAGTGCGAACTGCAAGACATGACCTTCAAGTACGGCGCGGGGGAAAGCCTCTACGCCGAAGCCAAGCAACACCGCGAAGAGCAGCAGTGGTCCCCTGCCGTCTTCTATGACCGCCCGCGCTGCATCCTTTGTTATCGCTGCATCCGCATGTGCGGCGAGGGCATGGACGTGTGGGCGCTGGGCGTGCAGAATCGCGGGGTCAGTTCGGTCATTGCTCCCAACGGCGGCAATCATCTGGACTGCGAGCAGTGCGGGATGTGCATTGACGTCTGCCCGGTGGGCGCGCTCACCAGCGACAGCTATCGCTACAAGACCCGGCCCTGGGAGATGAACCACGTCTCTACTGTTTGCACGCACTGCGCCGACGGGTGCAAAGTGACCCTGGGCGTGCGCCAGGTAAGCGACGGGTCAGAGATTGTCCGCGCCGACAACCGCGACAAGAGCGGCATCAACGGCGACTTTCTCTGCGCCAAGGGCCGCTTCGGCTTCGACTTTGTCGAGAACCCCGCGCGCCTCTCCAAGCCATTGGTGCGCGATGCCGAGGGCAAACTGGAACCCACCACATGGGAGCACGCACTGCGTTTCGCGGCAGGCAAGCTCAAAGAGATTCGCGACAGCCGGGTTGAAACGACGGGAGGCGCGTCCATCGGCGTCATAAGCTCCAACCGGACGACGAACGAAGAGAATTACCTGTTGCAGAAATTCGCGCGGACGGTGCTCCACACCAACAACATCGACCACGAGCGCACCACGGACTATGCTGCCTTTGCCCGCGCCCTCGCCGGACACAAGGGCAAGACAGCCAGCCTGCGCGATATCGCCTCGGCTCCGGCGATCCTCCTGATTGGCGGCGATCCCACTGAAGAGCACCCACTTCTGGCATGGAACCTGCGGACCGGCGTGCGCTTGAACCACGCTCGGCTTTACATCGCCCATTCCAAGTCCATCAAGCTTGAGCGGCAAGCCAGGGCTACTCTGCGACTGCATGCCGACGGCTACCCTTCCCTCGCCGCGTATTTGTCCGGCAGTGATGCCGCAATCGACAACCCCGCCTTCCGCGAAGCTGTCCTGGGTGAGGAGTCGCTGGTCGTTCTCTTCGGTCAGGAGTATCGCGCCAAGGCCGTGAAGACACTCATCGCGTGGGGCCTGAAGCGCGACAATGTACGTTTTGCCTACCTCGGCGACCACAGCAACTCACGCGGCGCGGCCGATATGGGCCTTTTCCCCGACCTGCTTCCCGGCTATGTGCCGGTAACCGCTCCAAGCGCATTTGCTGAATATCCGGGCTTGCCTGCCACGCCCGGCAAGTCCATGGCAGAGATGTTGGATGCGGCGGGAAAGGGCGATTTGGGCGCATTGCTGGTCGTAGGCGCCAATCCGGTATCCAGCCTGGGCGTGAACCCCGCTGGCTTGAAGAACACCTTCGTCATTGTGCAGGACATCTTTCTCACCGAGACCGCGGCCCTGGCCGATGTGGTATTCCCGGCGGTCAGCCTTTACGAAAAGACTGGCACGGTCACCAACACGTACGGCGACGTGCAACTGGCCAGGAAAGCTGTAGACCGCGCGGGCGTCAAGCCGGACTTCGAAATCCTTGTGCGTCTGGCCGGCTGCATGGGCGTCGATGTGAAGACCCTCGTGCCCTTTGGCAAAGGCAGCGTAACGGCTGATTTGGGCCAGTCACGCGGCGTACAAGCAGGCGAGGCCGATCGCCATGCAGTCTGGTTGGCAGCCAATCACCTTGAGCCGAAGCTGAGCCCCTTCGATCCGCTCGCCGCGCTGGACGAGATCGAGCGGCTGGTTCCCGGCTATACCCTTGACCGCCTCAGTCTTTTCGGCGGCAACGACGTGCAGACGGAGCCCGGCTTCGTGCCCGTTTCGGATCTGTCAAAAGCACTGCCCGGTGTTGTGGCACCCGTACACGATGCCCTGTTCACCTCTGGAACGCTGGGCCGGTTCAGCCCCGCGCTCAAGAAACTCGAAGAGCATCAGGCGCCCAAGTTGGCACACGCCGAGGCGGATTAACGACCAGTTCAGGATGGCGGCAGAATGAAAAGCAAGAGAGGCTAAAAACCCGTGACGATTTTGGAGTTTTTCCTGTGGAGCCTGCTCAAAGTGGCCGTGGTTACGGTGGTGATGCTCCTCGCCGTTGCCTACACCGTGCTCCTTGAACGGAAGCTGGTGGGTCGCATTCAGAATCGCTGGGGGCCCAGCCGCGTGGGCCCGTTCGGCTTGCTACAGCCGCTGGTGGACGGCGCGAAGCTCTTTATCAAAGAGGACCTGATCCCTACGGCAGTCTACAAGCCGCTCTATCTGCTGGCGCCCATCCTTGCCCTGGGCTGCGCGCTCATCACCATCGGCGTGGTGCCCTTTGGCGAGCCCAATGTGGGCCCGGCCGGCATGCATCTCTTTGAGATCGCCGACGTCAACATCGGACTGCTGGTAATTCTGGGCATCACGTCCATCGGCGTCTACGGCATCGCTCTGGCCGGGTGGTCGTCGAACAACAAATACTCACTCCTCGGCTCGCTCCGGTCCTCGGCGCAGTTGATCAGCTATGAGTTGGCTCTGGGTCTTTCCCTGGTGGGCGTAGTGCTCCGCGCCGGATCGCTAAATCTCAGGGTCATTGTCGAAGGTCAGGCAGATAAAGGTATAGCGTCGTGGAACATCTTCGGAGGGTTTCAGTTTCTGGCCTTTTTTATCTACCTCATGGCGGCCTATGCGGAGACGAATCGCTCTCCCTTCGACCTGCCCGAGGCGGAGAGCGAACTGACCGCCGGCTATCACACCGAGTACAGCTCGATGAAGTTCGCCATGTTCTTCATGGCAGAGTACGCCAACATGATCAACGTGGGCTGCGTGGCCACATTGCTCTTCCTCGGCGGATGGACAAGTCCCTTTGGCAACCTGATTCCTCCCCCCGGAAACATCTTTGCCCACGCACTTTTTCCCATTTTCTGGTTTACGGCCAAGGTCTTTTGTTTTCTGTTTCTGTATATCTGGGTGCGGGGAACATTGCCCCGCTTCCGCTATGACCAGTTGATGAATTTCGGTTGGATAGTTCTCATGCCACTGGCCATTCTGAACATTGTGGGAACAAGCCTTTGGCTTGCGTATCGCTGATTTACAATCGGGAGGGATTTCGTTGAGAGCCTGAACGGTTCGCTCTGAACCCCCTACCGTTTCACAAGCCGGTTCTTCCTTGCCGGCAATGCCTCGTACGCGGCGGATCGATGCACCTGATCTTGTTTTTCCTTTTTGCCGGATTCTGCCTGGCCGGAGCTATCAACCTCCTGCGCCAGAGCCACCCCATCAACAGCGCGCTCTCGCTGATTGTGGTGATGACCTCGCTGGCCGTACTTTACCTTCTTCTGGGCGCCGAGTTTCTGGCCGCCGCACAGGTTATCGTCTATGCCGGCGCCATCATGGTGCTGTTCACCTTTGTCGTGATGCTGCTCAATGCAGGCCGAGAGGAGCGCACCATGGGCAGCCGTTCGGCGCGCGCGGTTGGCTTTCCCGCGGTGGTGATCATCCTGGGCGTCATCGCCACGGTGATCCTGAAGGCGCAGGGTCTAGGCGTCGCCGGGGTACGGGAGGGTATCACTTCCACCGAAGACCTGAGCCGGGTACTCTTCACCGAACTGCTGCTGCCCTTTGAGGTGACTTCGGTGCTTATTCTCATCGCGATCCTGGGCGCTGTCGCACTGGCGCGTCACGACGGAGAAAGGACGGCTGGCAAGTGAGTTCTTTCTTCTCGCAGGAAATCCCCGTCTCCTGGTATCTGCTTCTGAGCGCGGTGCTGTTTTCGCTCGGCGTAGTCGGCTTCCTCATCAAGCGCAATCTGATTACCGTATTCATGTCCATTGAGCTGATGCTCAACGCTGTCAACCTGTCCTTTGTGACCTTCGCCCACGAGTGGCATGCGGTGAAGGGCCAGATCTTTGTCTTCTTTGTGATGATGGTGGCCGCGGCGGAAGCTGCCGTTGGCCTGGCCATCATTATTGCCGTCTTCCGCGCCCGTGCTACCCTGGCCGTCGACCGTATCGATCTGATGAAACTATGAACGGATCTCTCCATCTCTGGTTGATTCCGCTGTTGCCCTTCGCCGGGTTTCTGCTCAATGGGCTTCTCGGCAGGCGGCTGCCCAAGTGGACCGTGACGACGATCGCGCTGCTGGCACCGCTGGCCGCGTTTGGCGTGGTGCTTTGGGCCGCGTTGCAGGCTTTTGCGCCAATGGAACTCCGAAGCTGGAATGGCGTAGGCCCCATACCGAGAGCCCTCGCACTGCCTTTCGTCGAGACCTGCCCCATCAGCTGGATCAACGTCGGTGGTTTGCACGTGGATTTCAGCTTCGTCCTCGACCAGCTTTCGCTCGTCATGCTGCTGGTGGTCACCGGCGTCGGATTCCTGATTCACATTTACTCCGTCGGCTACATGGGCGATGAGGAAGGTTACGCACGCTACTTCAGCTACCTGAACCTCTTCCTCTTCTTTATGACCGTCCTGGTGCTGGCTGGCAATGCCCTGCTGATGTTTGTCGGCTGGGAGGGCGTGGGCCTGGCGTCGTACCTGCTCATCGGCTTCTACTTTCAGAAGCAATCGGCGGCGGATGCAGGCAAGAAGGCTTTCATCGTCAACCGCATCGGCGACATCGGCTTCCTGATCGCCATGTTCCTGCTGCTGGCAAACTTCGGCACCCTTACTTTCAGCGAGATTGCCACCAAACTCAGCCAGGACCCCGGCTGGCAAGGCGGCGTGGTGACGGTTATCGCGCTCTGCCTGCTGCTGGGCGCCACCGGCAAGAGCGCGCAGCTTCCGCTCTACATCTGGCTGCCCGACGCAATGGAGGGCCCCACACCCGTCTCCGCGCTCATCCATGCAGCCACCATGGTCACGGCCGGTGTCTACATGATCGCCAGGACGCATGTTCTGTTCGACCACTCGCCCTTCGCGTTGGGTACGGTTGCAGTCATCGGGGCGGCCACGGCTCTCTTCGCCGCCACCATCGCCCTGGTGCAGAACGATATCAAGCGCGTACTCGCCTACTCGACGATCTCGCAACTGGGCTACATGTTTCTGGGATGCGGCGTAGCAGCGTACTCTGCCGCCATCTTCCACCTGATGACCCACGCTTTCTTCAAGGCTCTGCTGTTCCTGGCAGCGGGCTCGGTGATCCACGCCATTGGAGGCGAACAGGACCTGCGCAAGATGGGCGGCCTATGGAAGAAACTACCCGTCACCTTTGCCGTCACCGCCGTGGGTGTTTTGGCCATCTCCGGAATCTGGCCCTTTGCGGGATTCTTCTCAAAGGACGCGATTCTCTACGCAGCTTTTGTGCAGGGCGCGAGTGGCAAGGTGCTTTGGTTCGTTGGCCTGGTCACTGCCCTGCTCACCTCGTTCTATATGTTTCGGCTGTGGTATCTGACCTTTCTCGGCAAGCCGCGCAGCGAGGCTGCTCCTCACCACTCCACCCCCTGGACGATGCTCATACCACTGGTAATTCTGGCCTTGCTCTCCATCTGCGGCGGCTGGATCGGTAGTGGCTACTTCGCCGCCTTCCTGGCGCCTTCAGTGGGTGTTCGGACAACGGAGGCGGGTAGTGCGCAACTCGAACTGATCCTGAGCATCGCCGCTTTTGCCATAGCCGTGGTTGGCTGGTTTGTGGCCGACCTGTTCTACCGCCAGAAACCAACGCGTGCGGCGCAACTGGCCGCCGCTCACCCAGGCAGCTACAAGCTACTAGCCAACAAGTACTATGTGGACGAGTTCTACGGCGCAACGGTGGTCAAGCCCCTGCTAGGCGTGTCCAGATATTTGCTGGGTTGGTTCGTGGACAAGGCGCTGCTGGGCGGGACCGCATGGCTGCTTGGAGGCATTGCCACGTTCGCCGGAGCCCTTCTGCAACGGTGGCAGTCGGGCAACCTGCGCTCCTATGCCGCTTGGCTGGCTGCGGGTACTGCCGCCGTGCTTCTCTTTATCGTTATTCCCTGGTCAGCCGTGCTGGCCAGCTTCTTCGGAATTCATCTCAATATGGCGGGGCACTGAGGATGAACGCGATAAACGAATCGATTCTCACGTGGATCATCCTTGCCCCGCTGGCCGGAGCCGTGCTGGTTACGCTCGTTCCTGACCGCCGAAAGCTGCCTAACTGGATCGCTCTCCTGACGGCCCTGGCCACTTTCGGTCTCACCCTTCACCTGCCGGCGCATTTTGCCTACGGCCAAGCCGGTTTCCAATTTGCAATCAATCGCCCGTGGATCGAAAACCCCGCGATCTTCTACCACGTTGGCGTGGACGGGCTCAGCCTCTGGCTGGTTGTCCTCACCGGCTTGCTGGCGCCCGTTGGCGTAATCGCCAGCTGGAACGCCATTACCGATCGCCGCAAGATATTCTTTTCGCTTTTTCTGGTTCAGCAGACGGCCATGTTCGGCGTTTTCCTCTCGCTGGATCTCATGCTGTATTACGGCTTCTGGGAGCTGTCTCTGGTGCCCATGGCCATCCTGATCGCCATGTACGGCCGCAAGGATGGCCCCAAGGCCGCCCTCAAATTCTTCCTGTTTACCTTCATTCCTTCAGCCCCGCTGCTGGTGGCCATTCTTTGGCTCTATGCCCAGACCGGAAGCTTCGACTTTACCACGCTGCAAATCCTCATTGCCCATGGTTCGTTTCCCACCGGTCCGCTGTGCTGGGCAGCGTTCGCGTTTCTGTTTGCTTTTGCGGTCAAAGTGCCTGTCTTTCCGCTGCATGGCTGGCTTGCGGATACCTTCACCGAAGCGCCCGTGGCCCTCGCCATGGTTGTGGCCGGCAAGCTTGGCCTTTATTCCATGCTTCGCTTCCATATTGGTCTCTTCCCCATGCAGGCCCGGGCGTTGGCTCCGTATTTGATTGCTCTCTCTGTCGTCGGCATCCTCTATGGCGCGTGCCTGGCCTTAGTGCAGCGCGATTTCTGGCGGCTGCTTGCCTTCGCCGCCTTAAGCCACCTGAGTTTGATCACGCTGGGTATCTACGGATTCACGTTTACCGGTTCAGCCGGAGCTGTCTACCAGATTCTCAATCATGGCGTCATCGACGGCGCGTTATTCGTGCTCCTGGGCGTTCTGTATGATCGCTACGCGACCAGCCAGATCGCTGCCTATGGCGGTCTGGCAGGCAAGCTGCCGCGCACAGCAACGCTCTTCGTCATCACTTCCCTCGCGATGATTGGATTGCCCATGTTAAACAACTTTGTGGGCGAGTTTCTGATCCTTTCCAGCACCTTTACCGGCGTAAGCCGCGGCTGGGCCGTTGCGGCCTCGCTGAGCGTGATTCTGGGCGCTGCTTACATGCTGTGGCTGGTGCAGCGCCTCTTTTACGGACCGGAAAGCGAACTGGCAACTTCAAAGCCGCCTGACGATTTGCACCCCGGCGAATTGGCTGTGCTGTGCCCATTGGCCGTGTTAATGCTGGTCATGGGACTGGCTCCCGCGCTCTGGCTGCCAGCGATCGAGCAGGGAGTGCGCCCTCATCCTCAACAGGCGCAATCCGTAAACATTTTTGAGACGCCTGTTTCGACTCAAGGGGAGGTGCAGCGGTGACTCCTGTACCCGATATTTTCCGCATCCTCCCCGAGGTCGTCCTGACCCTCACCGGCGTCATCGTAATGTTGGTAGACGCCTCGATGCCGTCCGCATTTCCACGCCGTCCTCTGGGTTGGGTGGCCGCGCTCGGAACAACCTTCGCTCTGTGGGCCAGCCTTTGGCAGTTCCGTCTGCCCGAGGGCACCGGTTTCTACTCCACCGTCGAAACCAGCGCCTTCACCATCTTCTTCCACGTTCTCATCTGCGGCATTGTGCTTGTAGCCCTGCTGCTTTCACTGGATACTCTGCCCGAGGACAGCCATCATCAGGGTGAGTACTATGCGCTCGTGGTCTTCGGCGCGGTGGGCATGTGCCTACTTACCGGCGCGGTCGAGTTACTGCTGGTTTTCATCGCCCTCGAAATTTCATCCATCTCCACCTACATCCTGGCGGGGTATCGTAAGCAGACAGCGCGCGGCCCCGAAGCGGCTATCAAGTACTTTCTCCTCGGCTCCTTTGCCACCGCGTTCCTTCTTTACGGCATAGCGATGATCTTTGGCGCAACCGGAACCACCCAGATCTACGAGATCGCCCATCTCGCACCCGAGGCTGCGAACCCCTCCCTGGTGCTGGTAGCCCTGGCGCTCATGCTGGTTGGAATCCTCTTCAAGGTATCCGCGGTACCTTTCCACGTCTGGACGCCCGACGTATACGAGGGCGCGCCCGCGCCGGTGGTGGCGTTGCTCTCCACAGCGCCCAAAGCCGCGGCCTTTGCGCTGCTTCTGCGCGTGGTCTATGAGATGCTCCCCTCGCTACACGCCATCTGGTCGCCACTTTTGTGGATCGTAGCTGTACTCTCCATGACCGTGGGCAACCTGGCCGCGCTGCGCCAGGAAAACGTGAAGCGCATGTTAGCCTACTCGTCGATCGCCCATGCCGGTTACCTGCTGGCTGCCTTCGCCGGACTCGGATCCAGCGGAATCGCCGCCGCTAGCTTTTACACCGCGGCCTACGCAGCCATGAACGTGGGCATCTTTGCCGTCATCACGCTGGTAGGCGGATACGATGAAGAGTTCCCCTTTGTGCGGGATTTTCGCGGCCTTATCTACCGCTCGCCTCTACTTGGCAGCCTGCTGATCTTCTTCCTGGTTTCGCTGGTCGGAATTCCCTTCACCGGCGGATTCTTCGGCAAGTTCTACTCCTTCTCGGCGGCCGTTGGCGGCGGCGCAGTCTGGCTGGCCATCATTGGCCTGCTCAACTCGGGACTGGCAGCTGCTTATTATCTCCGTTTGGCCCTGGTCGCGGCGCAGCGCCCAGCCAGCAGAAATGCCGAATCTGCCGTCGTCACGCCCGAGGTCGGTGTAGCGGTCGGCGCAGCCTTGTTGCTTGCGGTTGCCGCAACGCTGGTGCTGGGCATTGTGCCCAACGAAGTGTTGCGTGCCGCCGAAGCCGGGGCGCATACATTGCAAGCGCCTCTCCAGAACAGCGTATCGGTCGTCAGCGGCGACTCCCGACCAAAGCCCTAAACCGGCTGAAAAGCTTCTGCCCTAGCTGCGCAGTCCGAGGCCTGCGCGTTCTGCAAATGCACGCCCATGAAGTGGAATTCCCTGATTTAACCGGACTTGCTGGACCGGTGTCGCCGCCGCTTTCTCATCCGTGAAGCTTGGGCGAGCCAGAGCGCCCAGGTGCTGTAAAGCCGTTCCGGCAGGCTCAGTCTCCTGGGTTCGAATTCGGTCAGCACGCGCTCTACCGAGGTAAACTGGCCGGCATGCCGGCTGAGGAAGTCACGCAACTGATCCACCTGAGAGCGGTGTGCTGTGTTGCCGTGTACACATATGGTCCAGAGGCCCTTTGACTTGTTCACCGGCGCCCAAAGCTGCTGGGGAATCCAGATCAGACCGCCTCGCCGGAATGGAACGCGGGCGAAACCGTCTGAGATCAGGCCGATACCTTCACTGCGAAGCGCCCGCAGGGTACGGCGGTCAAAGCCGTGATGAGGCGCAACCCATATTCGCGGGTTCAGTCCCTGGTTGCGGAGAATGGCGAGCCCCTCGTGAATCCATTGGCGCTGGATGTTCTCGGGAACTCCGGCGAATTCTGTGTTGTGGTGCAACGGCACCAAGCTCTCCCCCTTGCTGTTGCAGAGATGGCGGTAGCCATGCAAAGCGATCGTTGCACCGGACTCCTCCATCGCGCGCATCCGTTCCCAGAACTCAGGGTCCGGCCGAGATTGGTTCAAGTTGAGGTCCATGTTTTCGGGAACCACCGCAAGAATGGGCCGAATGCCAAACTCCTCAATCAGCGGCAAAAAACGCTGCCACCGGCTGCGCGAGACGGTGGGACAGAGATCGTCAAATCGAAGAAGATATTGGGCCGGCCTTGGCATCATCCTTCTGCCTCCATTGCAATTCTTCCCAACGTGCTGAAAGCCCAGAGGGAGGTGGCAAGCGCGATTCCAGCTACGCCTGACGAACGCATCAGAATCAGGTTCAGAACAATTTCCAGAACGAGATTCAGTGTACCGCAATTAAGAATGAGATCTGTGCAGTGCACGGTAAAGAGGAAGCGATAGAAAACACAGCTGGTTACAGAGAATGCAATCTGAACGGCAACCATGGCCAGCATCGGCGTGACCACGGCCGTATTGTGCAGTCCAAAAACGTCGCGCTGAAAGGCAACGCGGAGACACCTCCGGCAGGGAAATCTCAGAGAAACCAGTTACTGAGTCCTGAAGATGAAATATTCAGCAGTGTTATAGGTCGGAATGAATGTTAGTGAGCCGTGTCACATCATAACAATCATAAACAACGCCTATATTTTATCCATGCCATTCTCCCCATCCACGTGTTCGACATGACTCCAAGTAGTTATTACTTCAAGTTGTGCGCCACGTCACACTCACTCCGCTAACAGTTAACTCTGACGGAGTAAGCTACTCGCATAATGTTACTCGTTCCCTTCAAGCCAGAAACTTCCAGGAGCGTTGGTCGAAAGATTGAATATCCGCTGCATGGAAGCACTACTAGCCATGGGCAATCTGTCCCAGACTTATCATCGGCCGCTTCAATTGCCAGCGAGCACGCCAATCAGCGGCGTAACATCACCCCGGAAGCAGGGCACGCTCTCGAAAAACTGGGACACGCCATCGAATATCTCGCAGACGAATTTGCGCCCGAGGGGCTTTTGCTTTCCGCGGACAACCCGCAGGTTGAGGCCATCCAGATACTGATGACGCTCAACCGACAGATTTACTTCGAGTGCCCGGTCATGCCTACCATAGGCGAACGGCTTCTCTCAAAGCTTCGCTCTTGTTTTTCTCGGTTACGCTAATTGATAAGCGGCATCAGAAGACCGCGCTGTCTTTCACTGCCAGCAGAATGACAACTGACTCCGCCGGACCGTGCGTGAAACCTACACAAATAATGTGGACACCCACAACAGCCTTTACTGCGGATTTGCACGAGAAGAACGAAATTCCTGCCAGGCTTTATTTCCCTCATCCACCCATCCGGTACCACTCGACGGTGCGACGCAGCCCTTCACGGAAATCGACGATCGGCTTATAACCCAGCAGATCCCCGGCCAGTCGAATATCGGCCAGCGAGTCGCGGATATCCCCGGCGCGCCCGTTGGCGTATGCCGGCTTCCCGTTGTAACCGGTCAGTTCGCATAGAATCGCAAACGTCTTGTTCAACGTGATGCGCGAGCCGGTGGCCGTATTCATCATCTGCCCCGAGACTTTCTTCGCCGGGGCCGCTGCGGCCAACAGATTTGCGTGAACCACGTTGTCGATGTAGGTGAAATCCCGGCTCTGTTCGCCGTCGCCATAAATTGTGGGCTGTTCACCGGCCAACATCCGGCGACAGAAGATGGCCAGCACGCCGGAGTAGTGCGAAGTTGGATCCTGGTACGGACCAAAGACGTTGAAGTAGCGCAGAACCACCGTCTCAAGCCCGTAGACGCGGGCAAAGGCTCGCATATACTGCTCGCCGGCCAGCTTGGCCACGGCGTACGGGGAGATGGGGTTGGGCAACATTTCCTCGTGTTTGGGTAGCGTCGGCGTATCCCCATATGCCGAGGATGACCCGGCGTAGATTACCCGCCGCACACCGGCCGCGCGAGCAGCTACAAGCAGATTGAGCGTCGCGTCCACGCAGTTCACGTTAGTGGCCACCGGATCCGCCACGGAGCGTGGAACTGAGGCCAGCGCCGCCTCATGGAAGATGATCTCCACCCCCGTGCAGGCTTGCGCGCAGGCAACCGGATCGGCCAGGTCGCCTTCCATGAACTCCATCGCCTCAAGGCCCACCAGATTGGCGCGCTTGCCGGTAATGAAGTTGTCGATGCCGCGCACGCTCTCGCCACGCGCCGCCAGCGCCGCGGCAATCGAGCGACCGATGAACCCCGCTGCTCCCGTCACCAGATACTTTGCCAAGTGAGTCTCTCCGAAAGACAGAAGTTGGAGGCCAAAGAGCCATGGCTTCCAACGACTAGGATACAGTTAGGAATTGCATCGCCGAACACAGCGCCACAGATTTATGTCGGCTGCCAGGGCACGGACGCAGCCTGTCACCACTTGAGAACCGCTAACCTTGATCTCAATCACTCAGTCGATCGATCTTTCGGCATGAAGCAACTGCTCCTCAAAGACCACGCTGGCTACCAGTTCTACTTGCAGTGTCCTGCCTGACTCGGCGTGCCCACGACAACCCCCAACTCCATCCTGTATCTTTGCCCTGTATAGTTGCTCGATTGGCTTATGACTCTCCTTCTTCCAACTCTGGCCGAGCCTCAATACTTCTCCCTCATTGAGAAGTTGCTTTTCGCCGTGCTGGCCATAGCCTCAGCGACGGCATTCTCCCGTCGCTTCGGCCCCATCCTCGACAAGATCCTCAAATCGAAGAGGGATCCCAGCTTTCACCTCTTTCCTATCGGCAAACGCATCGGGGATTTCGTCTGGGAGGTCCTTTGCCAAGCCAAGGTTGTCCGCGAGCGTCCACTCCCCGGCCTGGCGCACGCCTTCGTTTTCTGGGCCTTCTGCGCTTTTGCCCTGGTCACGCTCAACCATTGTGCCGTTGTCTTCGGGATCGGCTTTATTGACCCCGCTGGACGGTTTGGCCGTTTCTATTACTACTTTGCCGCGACCTTCGCCCTAGCCTGCGCCGCCAGCATCTTCGGCCTCTTCGTCCGCCGCTTTCTCGTCCGCCCCAAGTGGCTCGGCAAAAAGCTCTCCTGGGAATCCGGCGTGATCGCCCTGCTGATCTTCGTCCTCATGGCCACTTACCTGGCCTCGTTCTCAGTTACTGACGCTGCCCCTGCAGCCCGCGGCCTGTGGTGGCTTCACACCCTGGCCCTGCTCATTTTTCTGCCTTTCATCCCCCACACCAAGCACCTGCACCTGATTTTCAGCCCCGCCACCGTCTTCCTTTCCCGCGGCAGCTTCGCCCAGATTCCTCCGCTCTCAGGCGATGAAGACTTTGGCCTGGTAGCCGGCACAGATCTCACCCAACTGGTCAGCCTCCAGGCTTATTCCTGCGTCGAGTGCGGTCGCTGCACCGAGCACTGCCCCGCAGCCAACACCGGTAAACTGCTCAACCCCAAAGAAATCGTCCTCGGCCTGCGCGCCTATCTGAATGATTTTGGCCCATCCTCCGATCAGCCCCTGCTGGGTAAGTACAACGCCCAGGAAGCCGTCTTCCAGTGCACTACTTGCGGAGCCTGCGAATTCCAGTGCCCGGTGGGGATCGAGCACGTCCCCATCCTCGTTGGCCTGCGCCGCGGTGCAGTCAACACCGGGGCCTGGGAAGACGAGCACGGCTCCAAACTCTTCCTGGCGCTCGAACGCGGCAACAACGCACTGGGCATGAGTGCCACCGAGCGCGACAAGTTCATTCAAAAACAGGCACTGCCGATCTTCGACGGCACACAGGAATACTGCCTATGGCTGGGCTGCATGGGCGGCTACGATCCCAAAGGCCGCGAGATCGTCGCCGCCTTTGCCCGCGTGATGAACTATCTGGGCACCAGCTACGGCGTCCTGCGCAAAGAGAAGTGCACCGGCGATCCGGTCCGCCGCCTGGGCAACGACCTTCTCTTCCAGCAACTGGCCGAAGCCAACCTCGAAGCTCTTGCGCAGAATAAGGTGAAGAGGATCGTCTCCATCTGCCCCCACTGCGTCCGCACCATCCAGGAAGACTGGAAGGATTACGGCACGCCACCGGAAATCGAGCACCACAGCGAATTCCTGGCCCGCTATGCGGACAAGCTTCCCAAGCAGGCCAAGGAGGAAGATATCGTCTTCCACGACCCTTGCTATCTGGGCCGCTATCGCAACGTCTACGACCAGCCGAGGACCGTCGCAGCGTTGGCCGGCAACCTGGTCGAAGCGCCGCGCCACCGCGAGCGCAGCTTCTGTTGCGGAGCCGGCGGCGGCCTCGCCTTTCTTGGCGAAGAAACCGGAGAGCGCATAAGCCGCAACCGCGCCCAGGAATTGATCGCGACCGGCGCCGGCATTGTTGCCGCCGCCTGCCCTTTCTGCAATACCATGTTTCGGGATGCGCTGGCGGCTACGGGCGAAGGCGCGCCGCAACTTATGGATATCGCCCAATTGGCCACGCGCGGATTGCCTGAGAACGGAGCCGGTTAAGATGAATGGGAGCTATTGCCTATGAAGATCATCGTCGCCATCAAACAGGTTCCCGAACGCGATGCGCAGGTACGCATCGACGCGGCCGGCAAGTGGATTGAAGAATCCGGCCTGCAGCACGCGCTGAACGAACCCGACGCATATGCGTTGGAAGAAGCTCTTCAGCTCAAAGAAAAGCACGGCGGAGAAGTAATCGTCGTTAGCGCCGGTCCCGAGCGTGTCGGGCAGACCATCCGCGAAGCCCTCGCCAAGGGCGCCGACCGTGCCATCCATATCGACTGCTACGATCTTGCCCAACGCGATGCCCTTGGTGTTGCCCGGCTCCTGGCTGCGGCCGTGAAACCGGAAAATCCCGACCTGATCCTCTCCGGTTTGCAGTCCGAAGATCTGGGGCTTGGCCAGACCGGCGTCATCCTGGCAGAACTGCTCGGGCTTCCTCACGCCACCTTGATCCTGCATGTAGAAAAGACCGAAACCGGATTCAGGGTCAAGCGCGAATTGGAAGAGGGCTGGTTCCAAACCATTGAGTTGCCCACCCCGGCGCTGCTCACCATGCAGTCCGGCGGCAACAAGCTGCGCTATGCCACGCTGATGGGCATCAAACGCGCCAAAACCAAGGAAGTGAGCCTGCTGACAGCCGCGGAATTGGCCGTCGATGCGTCCCCTGTCGTCGTGCTGGAGCAGGTCATGTTGCCGCAAAAGCAAAAATCCACACAGATACTCTCCGGCACCGCCAAAGAAGCTGCGGCAGCCCTGGTAGAAAAACTGAAATTCGAGGTGCGCGTTTTATGAGCGGCGTTTTGGTCGTAATGGAGCAGCGTGCGGGCCGCATTGGCCGCATCAGTTGGGAAGCCGTCGCGGCCGGACAAAAGCTCGCTGCCCTTCAGGCACTCCCGGTGAGCGCAGCCGTTCTCGGCTCGCAGACAGAATCCCTCGCCGCAGAGATAGCCGGCAAGGGGCTTGGCAAAGTGGTACTCGTCGAACACCCGCTCCTCGCTCAATACACACCTGACGGCTTCTCTTTGTCCCTGCAACAGCTCATCGAGAAAGAATGCCCCACGCAGGTCGTCTTTCCGCATACCTACCAGGTCCGCGATTTCGTCCCTGCGCTGGCCGCCCGGTTGGGGCAGGCACTCATCAGCGACGTAGTGGCTATCGCCGACGGGCCCGTCTTCACGCGCCAATTGCTTCAAGGGCGCCTCAATGGCAACTATCGCCACTCCGGCGACGGACCGTGTTTCATCTCCGTGCAGGCCGGCGCTTTCCGCCCCGAAGCATATGAACTCGCCTCGAGCTCAGCCGAGATCGCAACCTTCACGCCCACTCTCGACTCAGCCCAGATTCGCACCAAGCCCGGCGAGCCTTTCCGGAGCTCCTCGCAGACTGTGGACCTTGGCTCGGCGCAACTCATTGTCAGCGTGGGCCGCGGCATCAAGGATGCGGAGAACATTCCGCTCGTCCAGGAACTCGCCACGGCGCTCGGCGCGGAGCTTGCGGCCTCGCGGCCCATCTGTGACAGCGGATGGCTCCCGATGGAGCGTCAGGTCGGTAGCTCCGGCCAAACCGTCTCACCCAAGCTCTACCTGGCGGTCGGCATCTCCGGAGCCATCCAGCACCTGGTGGGCATGAAGGGCTCACAGTGTGTCGTGGCCATCAACAAGGACCCCGACGCGCCCATCTTTGAAATAGCCGACTATGGCATCGTTGGCGACCTGTTCGAGGTAGTTCCTGCGCTAACGGAAGCAGTGAATGCGGCGAAGCAGTAGGCGGCGGTTTTCCGCGCAGAATAATCTCGACTGGCCATGATCTGAATCCATTGCAAAGCGGCGCTTTCACGCTCTCATCGTAGACCTGGATCACCTGGGCCTTATATCTGGAATCGAACCAGCCATCCACACAGCGCAGCATTTGCGCCGCTGCGCCCTCAGGCGCTATTGTTCGTTGTTCAGCGTGCAAAGCCGCGTGAACGGGGTCAACAGAAATGGTTCTTCCAGAGACGTATCAAGCCGCACTCATTCTCATGCTCTTGAGCATGCTGTGCTGGGGTTCGTGGGCCAACACGCTCAAGCTCTGCCCTGGCTTTCGCTTCCAGCTCTTTTACTGGGACTACGCCCTCGGCCTCGCCGCCGGTGCCATTCTCCTGGGGCTCACTGCCGGCAGCCTGGGCCAGGCGGGGCCGCCGTTCCTTTCCGCTGTGGCCAGCACTCCGCTCGGCCCCATTCTCTTTGCGGTCTGTGGAGGCGCGGTTTTCAACGTTGCCAATCTTCTCCTAGTGGCCGCAATTGATGTGGCGGGTCTGGCTGTCGCCTTCCCGGTAGGGATCGGGCTGGCGCTGATCGTTGGCGCAGTCTCAAGCTACCTGGTCAGACCGGCCGGCAATCCTCTGCTGCTCTTTGGCGGAGTCGCGCTGGTCACCGTGGCCATCATCTTTGACGCCTCCGCCTATCGCAAACGCGAGGCCACGGCCAAAGCCACCACCACGCGTGGCATCGTCCTCAGCCTTGTGGCCGGCGTGCTGATGGGCTGCTTCTATCCCCTGGTTGCACGAGCCATGAGCGGCGTTCCGGGCAAACCGGCTCCCGGTCCCTACGCCGTCGCGCTCTTCTTCGCCTTCGGCGTGCTGCTCTCCACCATCCCTGCAAATTTGCTGCTCATGGCCAAGCCGTTGGATGGCAAGCCGCCGGTCGAAGGCGCTGACTACGGTCGCGCCCCACTGAGCTGGCATCTTGCGGGAATCCTTGGCGGAGCCATCTGGTGCGCTGGCGCGGTGGCCAATTTTGTGGCCTCGGGAGCGCATCTGGTGGGACCCGCCGTCTCCTACTCTATCGGTCAGGGCGCAACCATGATCTCGGCGTGCTGGGGTGTCTTTGTCTGGCGCGAGTTCGCCGGCGCGCCCCGCTCAGCCCGGCTGTTGTTGCTCTTCATGTTTATCTTCTTTGCTTTGGGACTGAGCGCCGTGGCGCTGGCTCCGCTTTACTGATTGCCTGAGTAAACTATGAACATCCATCGCAAACCGATCGTCGTCGTAGGCAGCATTAACATGGACCTGGTCGCGCATACCAGCCAGATCCCTGTTCCCGGCCAAACCGTCACCGGCAACGTCTTTGAAACCACCCCCGGCGGCAAGGGCGCCAACCAGGCCGTCGCCGTCGCCCGTCTCGGCTATCCCGTCCAGATGGTGGGCATGGTTGGCGAAGATGTATTCGGCCAGGCCATGCTCGACAACCTCGCCAGCACCGGCGTGGGGACGGCAGCCGTGACTCGTGTGGCTGGGCCATCCGGCGTAGCTCTGATTGTGGTAGCGGAGAACGGCCAAAACAGCATCGTCGTAGTCCCCGGCGCCAACGGCAAGGCTGACGCCGCATCAGTTGACCTTCAGTCTGGATTGATTCGTTCAGCCGGCATGGTGCTGTGCCAGTTGGAACTGCCGCTTGAAACCGTCAGCCATGTTCTAGCGCTCTGCGCGGAGGCGGGCGTTCCGGTAATGCTCGATCCCGCTCCGGCTGCACCGCTCCCTCAGGTCACCTGGCACCAGGTAGCATGGTTCACTCCCAACGAAACCGAGGCTGCTTTTTATCTGGGGAATACATCGAAGCCCGAAGATGCTGCGAAACAGTTGCTCGCCAGGGGGCTTCGCGGAGTAGTGCTCAAACGCGGCGCCGAGGGATCTTTCATTGCCGTTGAAGGCGGCGAGGTAGTTTGGGTGCCCCCATTTCAAGTTGAAGCCGTGGACACCGTTGGCGCGGGCGACTGCTTCAACGGCGCGTTTGCCGTGGCGTTGCTCGAAGGGAACGACCCATCGACAGCCGCGCGATTCGCTTCTGCGGCGGCGGCCATCTCAGTAACCCGGCGAGGCGCGCAAGCCTCCATGCCGTCCAGAAATGAAGTTGATGCGTTTTTGGCGGTACACGCATAACACTCTTTATTTCTCAGCACTCTCAACCAGATCCATTCAAAAGGGAGAACTCGGGCCAAATGCTTCGGACAATCAGTCTTGGAATCCTTGCAGGGGCAATGGCCCTTACCGCGGCAACACAGGACACGCAGTATCCGCCCAAGGGAGAGCAGATTCCCGCGCCCGACTGCACCAACCTGTACAACGCCTGGGACAATACGCTCCACGGCGCCTGCCCTCCATTCACGCATGAGCGCTGGCTTCGCGACCTCAAACACTGGCGTTCTGAGCGCCGCATTCGCGTAGGTTATGACCCGGCACGCTATGAGAAGCCCGAGCTTCGCTGGGCCCAGTCAAGTTTCATGCAGCCGCAAATGATGGTTCAGGACCGTTACTTCTACGATCCGGTGGCCGGACGCTACACCGTGGACCGCTATCTCGACGATTTGGAGAAGCGCTACGGCGGAATCGACTCCGTGCTGGTGTGGTCTACCTACCCGAATATGGGCATTGACGACCGCAACCAACTGGACATGGTGGAGTCCATGCCCGGCGGGATCGAGGGTGTGCGCCAGATGGTCGCCGACTTCCACCGCCGTGGCGTACATGTGCTCTTCCCCATGATGATGTGGGATGAAGGAACACGTCAGCCGTCGGAGAACTGGCCGCAGGCCATCGCCGCGCGCATGAAGCAGATTGGCGCCGACGGCATGAATGGAGACACGCAGGACGGCGTGCCGCTCGCCTTCCCGCTGGCAGCGGAAGAGAGCGGCCATCCCCTGGTTTTTGAGCCGGAAGGCGGCCCCGATGACGAGGACGTGAATTGGAATTTGATGACCTGGGGCTATTACACCTATCCATTTGTTCCCATGGTGGCCAGGTATAAGTGGCTGGAGACTCGCCACATGGTCAATATCAGCAATCGCTGGGGCCTTGACCATACCAACGACCTGCAATACGCCTTCTTCAACGGCATCGGCTGGGAGAGTTGGGAGAATGTCTGGGGCATCTGGAACGGCATCAACCCCCGCGACGGTGAGGCCGCTCGTCGTGTTGCCACCATCGAGCGCGGCGTGGCGCCCTTCCTGGTGAGCCCCGATTGGGAACCGCTCTATCCCATGCACAACTACGGCGTGTACGCCAGCCGCTGGCCGCTCGGCCAAGAGACGGTGTGGACCATCGTCAACCGCACCGGCTACAACATCACCGGCCGCCAGATGGAGGTGCAGCTCACACCCGGAATGCGCTACCTTGACCTGTACCACGGCACAGAATTAAAGCCCGAAACCGGCGGACAAACCGCTGTGCTAAATTTCGATCTTGAGGCCAACGGCTACGGCGCGATTCTGGCCACTCCCGGCGAGCCCAGCGGCGCAATCAAGACCCTGATGCGACGCATGGCCGCAATGACAGGCAAACCACTGGCTTCCTATTCGCACGAGCCAACGATATTGCCACAAAGTATCGTCGAGATTGCTCCCACCAAGCCCACGGCCGATGCGCCTGCCGGCATGGTGCGGATTCCCGGCGGGCAGTTTGTCTTCAAGGTTCAGGGCACTGAGATCGAGGGCGGCGGAAATCCCGGCGTCGATGTCCAGTATCCCTGGGAAGACTCCCCGCGCCGCTTCCACGAGAAGTCCATGCACGTTGCTCCGTTCTTCATTGACAAGTTCCCCGTAACCAATGCGCAGTTCAAGGAATTTCTGGATGCCACCCGCTACACGCCCAGAGATCGAATCAACTTCCTCCGCGACTGGAAGAATGGCAGCTTTCCGGAGGGCTGGGAAAACCGACCTGTCACCTGGGTTTCTCTTGAAGATGCGCGGGCTTACGCCAAGTGGGCGGGCAAGCGCCTGCCTCACGAGTGGGAGTGGCAACTGGCCGCGCAGGGCGAGGACGACCGCGTCTATCCCTGGGGCAATCAGTGGCAGCCCGCCAACGTACCCACCCCCGCGACGGGCCGTACCATGCCCGGTCCCGACTCCGTAGACGCCCATCCGCAAGGCGCAAGCCCCTATAGCGTGATGGATATGGTGGGTAACGTCTGGCAGTGGACTGACGAGTTCACCGATGAACACACGCGAGCGGCCATTCTTCGTGGCGGCGAGTACTACCAGCCGCAGGGCTCCGTGTGGTACTTCCCCCAGGCCTACCGCAACGATCAGCACAGCAAGCTGCTGCTGATGGCGCCAGGATACGACCGTTCAGGGGGCGTCGGGTTCCGCTGTGTCCGCGACGCGCAATAGGGTCCTCTACGCGCAAGGATGTTGCATGATTTCCGCAATGCCGGCCTAACGCTGGGCCGTAAAATGCAAAGGGCGAACGACGGCTTTCAGTCCGTAGTTCGCCCTTTGCAGGACCGCTCTTCGTGGCAGCCAGTACTACCAGCCGCACGTCTCCGTTCTAACCTACCACCATTCCATCAACCGCCCCGAAGGAACCTTCGCCGTGCTCACAGGCTTAGGCGTCCGCAGGAGCAATAGTGGGCATTGCACCAGCTTTACAACCTTCTCGGCAATCGACCCGAACACCAGCGGATACCATCCGGTCATGCCATGCGTCGAGATCACGACGAGGTCGATATGCTCGCGCTCAATCACATCAAGGATGTTTCCAGCTACATCGTTTCCAACTTCGATGCTGGAACTCACCTTGATTCCCTTGGCGGTAAGATCGGCTTCGCATGCTGTAAAATGCCGCTCCGCATCCGCTTTGGCCGCATCAAGGAACTTGGCTTCAGGAATGAAGTCGGGCAGGGTGGTGGAGGGGAACATGGGGACCACGTGGACAAGATGAATCTCGGCGTGAAAATGCCGAGCAAGATCCGCAGCCGCCTCCAGGGCTGCGTGCGATGACGAACTGAAATCGATGGGAACCAGAATCTTGGTTGGGATTGCACTCACACCATTTACTTCGGACATTGACGGTCTCCTCGCCGTTCCACACCGGTGGCCGGCCTCTTGTTTTCACCAGTCATCATAAAAGCCCGTTCTCTCATGGTGACGTGACAGACAACACACATAATACCGGAGTTTGAATGAGAGCCGTGCGAATGCCGTACATACGGTAGATCAATTTCGGGGTTCCGAACCTCGGGTTAAAGCGCGTTCGGATCGCAAACCGATTCGACGACAAGCACCCGGTTATACCTCTTTCATCCCACGCACAGCCGCCCAACCTCTCCGCTCGCGCCACAACGAGAAAAAGGGGGACAATAGGAACGAATGATGTCGTCAGAGATCGATCCGCGGCAAGTCAATTCGTCGCCCAACAGGCCCGCCAGCCGCCGAGAATTCCTGCGTGGGGCTTCCTGTCTCGCAGCCTCAGCCATGGTGCCGAAAAAGTCTGAAGCTGCCTTCGCGTGGTCCCAGCCCGGCCAATCCCCTGCTCAAGCCTCGCCAACCGACGCCGCCGGTCCAGATTACCGGATTGAGATTGCCGAGATCGACTGGGAGCTTGCTCCGCGAAAGAAGGTCCGTACCACCGCCTACGACGGCCAAATCCCCGGCAGACTGCTTCGCCTGACCGAAGGCAAGCCGGCAACCATCGAGATCGTGAACCGCCTCGATCGCCCGGAAATTGTCCACTGGCACGGCCAATGGATTCCTGTCGACGTAGACGGCTCAATGGAAGAGGGTTCGCCGATGATTGCCCCCGGCAGCCGGACCCGGGTCACCTTTACCCCGCGGCCGTCGGGTCTGCATTGGTATCACACTCATGCCATGGCCAATCGCGACCTCAAGCGGGGCCTTTACAGCGGCCAGTATGGTTTGCTCCTTGTCGACCCGAGAGCCAACCCCGCCCGCTACGATGACGAGCAATTTCTTGTCCTGCACGACTGGGAGCCTTATTACACTGCCAGCGACGATGGCTCCCTGATGGTCAATTATGTTTCCGGCTCCATCAACGGCCGCATGCTGGGCCACGATGCTCCCATTCCGGTGCGTGCGGGCCAGCGCGTACTCTTCCACATCCTCAACGCCAGCGCCACCGAAGCCCATTGGCTGGCGTTCCCAGGCCACCAGTTCCAGGTGCTGGCGCTTGATGGGAGTGCCGTGGCCACCGAGGCCAAGGTGGAAGCCTTGCGCCTGGGTCCGGCCGAGCGGGTCAGCGCCGTAGTCGCCATGGATTCGCCAGGCGTCTGGATTCTGGGTGAGGCGCGCGCCGGCTTTCGCAACGCCGGCATGGGCACGGTCATCGAGTATGCAGGCCGTAGCGGTACACCGCAATTTGCCCCACCGGCCCGGCTCGCCTGGGATTATCAGGCTTTTGGAGATCAGACCCCTGCGGTCCGGCAGCCCGATCTGACCATCCCTCTGGTCTTCACCTCCCGATTCAAGGGCCACGGCGCCCTGGACCAGTGGATGATCAATGGAAAGTCTTATCCTGAAACCGCTCCGCTGCTGCTGCACCAAGGCCTTCGCCACCGGCTGGTCTTCGACAACCGCAGCGTGGACGACCACCCGGTACACCTGCACCGGCACAACTTTGAACTGGTCTCGATCCGTGGCTCCGCCTTGAGCGGCGTTCATAAGGACGTGGTAATCGTAGAAGCGAAAAGCAGGGTGGAGGCCGATCTCGTCGCAACCAACCCCGGAAATACCCTGTTCCATTGCCACCAGCAGGACCACATGGACGCAGGCTTCATGGCCATGTTCCGCTACGCGTAGAAGGAGTGCGCTTGAAGGTTCTTCTTACAGCCCTGCTTGTGATTGGAGCAGCCGCCAACATGGCCTGCGCACAAGGCAACTATGAGATTCAGGTTTACGGCGTAGACACTGTGGCTCCCCGCAACATGATGATTGAGCTCCACTCAAATTTCACCGCAGACGGCCAGCCCAGAACGATCGACCGCGTGGCTCCCACCAATCACGCCGAACACGAAACCATCGAGATCACCCAAGGCATCAACGACTGGTCCGAGGTGGGTTTCTACATCTTCACCAGCGAGCAAAGTGGCCTCGGGGTCCAGTGGGTGGGCGACCATATCCGCCCCAGGGTCCGCGTGCCTGAAAAGTGGCGCTGGCCTGTAGGGGTAAGCCTTTCCACCGAGGTCGGCTACCAGCGTGCTCTCTTTTCGCTCGACACATGGACCTGGGAGATGCGCCCCATCGTCGATAAAACGACCGGCCGGTGGTACTTCGCAGTGAATCCCGCTCTTGAGCGCACCTGGCACGGCCCCGACGTGAATCAAGGCATCGGTTTCTCGCCTGCGGCCAAAATCAGTTATGACTTTACGAAGAAGATCACCGGCGGCTTCGAATACTACGCCGACTACGGCAGCATTACGAACATCGCCAGTCTGCACAATCAGCAACAGCAGCTCTTTCCCGCCATTGACCTCAACGTATCACCTGACTGGGAGATCAACTTCGGCGTCGGCATAGGCCCCACCGCAGCCACCGACCACTGGATCGTCAAAGCCATCGTCGGCCGCCGCTTCGACTGGAGCCACAAAAGCAGAGGACAATGAGCGTGGCCTTATCCCACCAGTTCAAACGCCCGGATCGTCTCCTTGCGCACCGTCAAGCGCTCGACCAGTTCGGTCCGAACCTCGTAGCCGCGGCCGGGAGTATCCGGAACAGCGATCTCACCCGCCGGCGAAACGGTAATCTCCGGTTCCACAATGTCCTCAGCCCAATACCGCGCGGACGCAGACACATCCCCGGGCAACGTGAAGTTTTCCAGAGTCGACAGCGCAATGTTGTGCGCCCTTCCCACACCCGACTCCAGCATTCCGCCGCACCAGACCGGAATACCCCGTTCCTGCGCTGCATTGTGCACCGCGATCGCCTCGGAAAAGCCGCCCACACGCCCCAGCTTGATGTTGATGATCCGGCACGACTCCATCTCAATAGCCGCCAGAGCGTCGCGCCGGTTTCGGATTGATTCGTCCAGGCAGATCGGCGTCTCCAGCCTCTTTTGCAGCATTGAGTGGTAGTAGAAGTCGTCGTGCCAAAGTGGCTGCTCGATCATAAGCAGGTCGAAGGCGTCAAAGGTGGCCAGGTGGTCGGCATCCCGGAGCCGGTAAGCTGAGTTGGCATCACAACTCAGAGTGATCCCGGGCCACCGGTTCCGTACACGCTCGAAGACCTCCGTATCCCACCCCTGCTTGCATTTGAGTTTTATCCGCTGATACCCGGCAGACAGCGCCTCTTCGATCATCAACATCAGCTCAGAAATCGAGGACTGAATTCCCAGCGATACGCCGCACGGAATCGTGTCCCGGACCCCACCCAGCAGCCTGGATAGCGAAATTCCCTCGCGTTGCGCCTCCAAATCCCAGATCGCGTTTTCCAGGGTCGCCTTGGCCATGTGGTTGCCACGCACCTGCCGAAATATTCTCGGACACTCCCCGCCATTTTCAGGTGAATTCGAAGCCAGCATTGGGCCTAGTTCCTGGACGATCGCCTGCCAGGCGCTGTCGGTCGACTCCGACGAGAAAAATGGACGCTCTCCGGCCGTACACTCACCCCAGCCGGTCAGTCCCTCCGACTGGATCTCAGCCAGAAGAATCCTCCGCTCACGGGTCACGCCAAAACTGGTTTCAAACGGGCGCACCAGAGGCAGGTGCAGCTCACGCAGAATAATCGCATCAATTCTCATAGGTTTTTGCGTTCCTTGGGATTTTGAGCCCGCTCCGTCTGGGTGGGGAAACCCAGTTCGAAGATTCCATTTCCTTCCGCATCCCGGACGAAGCCAAGTACGGCTAACCCCTGGGAAAATGCCTGTTGAAACTTCCGGCGGTTCTCCAACTGAACGGCGAGGGCGCGTTCCCGGCCCGCTTCCGAGGCCTTCCATTGATAGATGGAGGCTGGAACCTGGATTCGCTCCTCTATGATCGGCGCATCTGGCGGGCTGCCCGCAAGGATTCGCTGCACTCTGGCCGAGTCAAGCTCCCACTCCGCCAATAGCCGATCCGTTGGTAGCCCACCTTGCAGTCGAGATGAGGATACACCATAGAAATTCACCCGGTAACCACAAACTATGGCCCCCAGCTTGTGGATATTGAGGAAAGCGTTCTTGATCTCCAGAGGATCAAAGGTCCATTCCATGTGCCTTATACCGCGCGAGAGCGCCTCCCGGCGCTGCTCCAGCTTCAGTCGCGCGCCCAGCCCGCGGTTCCGGTGCCCCTCTTTCACGGCCAGCATGTGCGAGTGCAAATAAGTCTGCGGTTCGCTCCGTCCGGTATCACAACCTGGTAGTGAAGGCCCATCGCCGGGGATCTCGGCTTTCACCCCCGGCAAAGACAGAGCGAAACCGACCAACGATTCGGCCTGGCTCTTCGGGGATGCCCCGGCAATCTCCGTATCGAAGGCTCCTATCACCTGGCCGCCGATTTCCCCTGCCAGCATAAATGCCCTGCGCGGAATTACATCCGCGTCATCGTAGCCCCATGTCTGGATCTGGAGCTGAACGCACGCTTCCAGTTCTTCAGTACCAGTGCAGGCGCGGATTTCGATCATGGCTGCTCCCCCAGTTCGGAGTCTGAGATGCGGTCGGCGTCGGAAGCCGCCCCTTTTGCCTCAACTTCAAATTGAGTTCCCGAGGACAGCTTTTCAGGGAACCCGCCCGCGGCCCGAGCAGTTTCCTTAGCTTTCCCGCTCAACTTTCGCTTCGCATCTGCCCACAATTCCTCCAGTTCCGCGGAAGAAAGTTCTTCCAGCGACCGCTGGGATGCCAGTTCCATCTCCCGGAATCGTTCGCGAAAGCGCCGGTTGCAGCCGCGCAAAGCCATCTCCGCATCCACGCCCAGATGCCGGCCGAGGTTCACCACGGTGAACAGCAGGTCGCCCAGTTCGGCCTCCACAGCCGGCTTGCGAGCTGGATCTTCCGATGCAGCTTCGGCCTCCAGTTCCGCAGTCTCCTCCGCCAGCTTGGGCAACAGATCGCGCCAGGTCGGCCAGTCGAACCCGGACTTCTGCGCCTTGGCACCCAGCTTTGCGGCCTCAGCCAATGCCGGCAGCGCCCGCTGCACACCGTCAAGCCGCGAAGCCGGCTGATTCCCTGCCCTATGCGGACCAGCGCCTCCATCGAGACCGGCCGCAGCCCGCCGCTTCTCAGCCAATTTGATCTCCTCCCAGTTGCGAAGCACGGCCGCCGAAGAACCCTCCACCTGGGCATCAACCTCTGCTCCGTTGCCAGCCGCCCGCGAAGCATCCTCGCCAAAAACGTGCGGATGGCGCCGCACCAGCTTACGGTTCAGGCAGTTCAAAACCTCGGCGATGGTGAAATGCCCGTCATTGGCCGCCATCTCCGCATAAAACAGCACCTGCAGCAGCAGATCGCCCAGTTCCTCGGCAAGGTGCGGCCAGTCGCGACGCTCAATGGCGTCGAAAACCTCGTAAGTCTCTTCCAGTGTGTATTTGCGGACTGAGTCGAAGGACTGTTCCCGGTCCCACGGGCACCCGTCGGGAGCGCGCAACCGCGCCATAATTCTCACCGACTCTTCAAACAGCACCCCCGCCCGTACGGGATCGGTTGTGGGATGCGCCGCGGAAACTTGTGCGTTGGAGCTCTCAGACGGAAGGTCCATGCACCACCATTTTACCTTGCTCTGGAGCACCGCCAATGGTCCCTATGCTCCGGGGCCTTATACTCAACCTCGCACATGATTCGCATCGTTGGAACGATCTTTGCGGACTTACTGGGGCTGGCCTTCGGCAGCTTTCTCAACGTGTGCCTGAGCCGCTGGCCTGAGGGTGAGAGCGTCGTGGCTCCGCGCTCCCACTGCCGAAATTGCGATCACACGCTCTCATGGTGGGAAAACGTGCCGCTCGCAAGCTGGCTTGCCCTCCGTGGCCGTTGCCGCAACTGCCGCGCCTGGATTAGCTGGCGCTATCCGCTGGTCGAAGCGGCAGTGGGAGGCCTGTGGGCGCTGATCGCCTGGCGCTCTTATAGCGCCTTCTTTCCGCTAGAATTTGCTGCCGGAATGATGTTTCTTGCGTGGGTGTTAGTGGGCCTCGCCGCCCTGGACGCCGAATACCTCTGGCTCCCGGACGCCTTGACTCTGCCAGGCGTGGCACTGGGATTCGGCTGGTGGTTTCTGCAAAAAGAACACGTCAGATGGGCGTTGCATGTGGCCAACCCGCCCTGGGAAGATGCCAAAGATGCGGGCAATAGACTACTCGCGATTGCCGCCGCCGCGGGACTCATCTTGCTTATCCGCTGGGTCTACTGGCTCATTCGCCGGCGCGAGGGCATCGGCCTGGGCGACGCCAAACTCATGGCTCTGCTCGCCGCCTGGCTCGGCCTGCCGGGTGCTCTCCTCGCCTTCGGCCTGGGCGTTGTTCTCGGAGCCGCAGTCGCGCTCGTCCTGCTGGCAATCCCTTCCACGCGCAACCAATCCGAGGGGTGGGCCGTTGGCAAGCTTCCGCTGGGCACATTTCTCTGCGTTGGCGGAATCGTCAGCGGCCTGTGGGGTCAACAAATCATTGCCGCGTATCTTCGTTGGTCCGGCCTTTAAGGAGACTCCCAATGAGCTTTTGTGGCCAAGCCGGATTCCCTTACAGCTAAAGGCCGCCAGAATTTTTCCCGATTTATGCGGCGGCTCAGGCAGCACCATTTCAAGAGGCCAACTTGTTCAGAGATCCCCCTGAGCGTCGGTGTGGCTTGACGGATGGCTTGCGTTCAAGCGGCTTCTACTTGGAGGTCTCCTCCGTCGGCTGTACGGCGGAAGAAGCCTTCACATTCGCAATCTCCGGTTCCTTCAATGCCTTGCGAGCATCCTTACCGTGGCGGCTGTCTGGATCGTAGTCGACCACCTTCAGGTAGTGCGCCCGGGCATCCGCAAAGTCGCCTAGGTGATGCTCTGACTCAGCCAGTCCCCAATAGACATCGGGATTCTCGGGATCAAGCACCATGGCGGACTGAAAGCGGGATAGAGCCGCCTTCCAGTTCCTGGTCTGCAGATAATAATTGCCCACGTCGATGTCAGTAGAAGCGGCCTCCTGGTGCGTGGGCTCCTTGACTGCGAGCTTCCTCTTTTTCTCGGTATCGGGCTGATCGTCATCCGGCACCGGCACCAATTTGTCCAGGCCAGCGAGGCTCGAGCTCGAGTCTGCCGGCTGCCCGCCGGGCGCCAGGGCGGGGTCGTCAGGACTACGGACGGGATCGGTATCCTCACCCGGCAGCGCGACTCGCCCGCTCTCATTCCCACTGTAGGTCCCCTCCGGCAGAACCGCCTCTCCCTTGGAGGGCATCACAGGAACCGTGCTTGTATCCTCGGGAAACGGATTGGACTCGGTCTGCGCCGGGGCCTGCGGCTGGGCTCCCGCCGGCTTTTGTCCGTCGGCGGCCGGTTTGCTCTGGCCCGACCCGCTCCCATCCCCACCTGCTGGACTCTGCGCATAGACTTGCGGCCCTACTGCGATGCAGCCCGCAATGATCAGCACAAACCAAAAGCCCAGCTTCATATCTCTCTTCCTCACCGCTTCCATGGCCCATTCAATGGTACGATGCGGTCCATACAGTACAATCCGCTCCAAAGGAAAGCATCGCACATCCGCATGGGTCTTATTATCCGCTCTTCCGCCATTCACGCCGCCGGCTGCTACACCACTACCGCCATCCGCAAAGGGGAACGCGTCGCCGAATATACTGGCCGCCGCATCCCCAAGGAGCAGGCTGACGTCCTCTATGAGGACTCGCCCATCACCTACCTCTTTGGACTCGGTGACGGATCGATCGTCATCGACGGTCACTGCGCCGCCATGTTCATCAACCACAGTTGCGACGCCAACTGCGAGACCAGCGAGGAAGACGGCCGCGTCTGGGTCACGGCCATCAAGAACATTGCCGCAGGCGACGAGATCACGTACGACTATTGCCTCTATGACGGTGGTGACGACGAGGCCGCCTGCAACTGTGGCGCGGCCAAATGCCGCGGCACAATGTATTCCAGAGAAGAGATTCGCCGCCGCAAAGCTGCTGCTAAAAAAGCCGCTTTGAAAGCCGCCAAGAGAACCGCGAAAAGGAAGCGCATCCAGCGCATGGCCGACAAGATGCCCAAGCCGGCACAAGGGTAAGTTTAGCCATGCTGCCGCGACCGACGGGCTAAGGCAATGCCATTTTCCGTCCACGCGCCCATCCGCTCCGGGACGATACAATCCTTTCTGGGCCACCTCGCAGCCGGGTGGGCCGGAAGGAGTGGGTGCATCAATGGGTTATCAGGTTCTGGCTAGAAAATACCGTCCTCAGCGCTTTGCCGACGTGGCAGGCCAGGACCACGTCACCCGGACCCTGATGAATGCGCTCCGCCAGAACCGCATCGCGCACGGCTACATCTTTTCCGGTCATCGCGGCATCGGCAAAACCACCATCGCGCGCATTGTCGCCATGGCTCTTAACTGTCGCACCGAGGTCGGCTCCGAGGCCCGCCCCACCCCCGAGCCCTGCGGCGTCTGCGACTCCTGCGTCGAAATCCGCCAGGGCAATGCCGTCGATGTTATTGAGATTGACGCGGCCACCAACCGCGGCATCGACGAGATTCGCGAATTGCGTGACGCCGCCCGCTACGCCCCTTCCCGCGACCGGTATAAAATCTACATTCTTGACGAGGCTCACCAGATTACCGAGGCAGCCTTCAACGCCCTTCTCAAGACGCTCGAAGAGCCCTCGGCACACGTCATCTTCATGATGGCCACCACCGAGCCTGAGAACATTCCCCAGACCATCCGCTCCCGCTGTCAGCACTTCAGCTTCCACGCCGTCAAGTTCGATGACATTCTGGCCCAGTTGAAGATGATCGCTACCCAGGAGGATGTCGAAGCCGAAGATGCCGCCTTGGCCCTGCTTGCCGAGGCCGGAGACGGCTCCATGCGCGACGCGCTTTCCATCATGGATCAGGCCATCGCCTCGGCTCCCGTCGAGGCGGGCCGTCCCGTGCTCTCCGTTGCGCAAATCCGCGAACTCATGGGCGCAGTGCCCAACGCCGTTTTCGAACGACTTCTGGAAGCTGTCGCAGCCGGCCAGAGCGCGGAACTCATGGAGCAATTGAATCTGCTTGTGAATGCCGGCCACAGCCCCTCGTCGCTGGCCCGCCAGATGGTCCGTTACCTGCGCAATACCCTCATGGCCAAGATCGGCGGGGAACAGACCGAACTGCTCCAAATTTCGGGCGATGAGCGCGCTCGCGCGGCCCGCACTGCCCTTCTGTTCACCGAGGAGGAACTGACCCGGAATCTGCAGATCGTCCTGCGCACCTTCGACGACCTGAACTACCGCCAGGAACAGCGCTTCCACCTCGAACTGGGCCTGCTCAAGCTGATCCACGCACAGCGTCTGTTGCCACTCGAGGAACTTCTCAGCGGCGTGGCAAGCGGCACTCCGGTCCGCGCTTCCGCATCTGCCGCCCCGCGCCCTGCCGCAAACCCAATTGCGAGCCCCTCGCGGCTGGCCGCAACGCAAACTGCACCGCCTGCTGCTCCGTCCAACTCTCCCTTTGGGCTTGGCGCTGGCTGGAGTTCGGGGCCGACTCCCAAGCAAAGCACAGTTGCCAGACCTGTAGCCGAACTTGACCGCCCATCCCCTGTCCCCGCACCTGCAAGTGCCGGGGAAGCCGCTGCCAGCCCGCTTTTGGTTCGTACGCCCTTTCCTGCCGCTGCAACACAAGCCACCGGATATGCCTCAACCGCTACCCACACCGAAGGCTCCCTGGCCATGGCTCCTGAATCTGCCGCGCCCGCTTCCAGCGGGCCCAGCATCGAGTCCTTGCGCCACGCAATCACCTCCGCGCTTGATGCGGCCGGGCATAGCTCAGCCGCTCAATTACTCGGCTCCGGCGCGTGGACCCTCGATGGCGCCCGACTCCGCATCGAAGTGCCCGGCATGGGCAAGAAGATGCTGGCCTTGACGGTGAATGCCGCGGCGGAGAAAATCATGCGCCAGGAGCTGCAACGGCTCGGTGCCCCTACCCGTTTCCTCGTCGTTCCCGGCAATGGAATCGCGGAAACGCCTCAGGTCCCGGCCTCGATCTCTACGCCGCTCGCCAACAGCATTCAAGAGGCGGCGCTCAGCAACCCATTCGTCCAGCGAGCGCGGGAGATCTTCAAGGCTGAGGTCCGCAGCGTAATCGACCTTCGCCAAAAGTAACCCTGCGCTCCAACGAGGCAAACCATATGCTCAATCCGCTTAAAATCTCGGAGATGTTTTCCCAAGCCAACCAGATGCAGGAAGAGGTCCAGCGAAAACTCGAACAGACAGTTGTCGAGGGAACCAGCGGCGGTGGCGCCGTAACCGCAACCATGAACGGAAAGAAACAACTGCTCAAGCTCCGCATCGACCCCTCGGCGGTCATCAGTCTTGGCGGCGGCCAGCCTGATGTGGAAATGCTTGAAGACCTCGTGGTAGCTGCTGTGAACGAAGCCGGCCGCAAGGCCGATGAGGCCATCCAGTCGAATCTGCAAGGCATGCTTGGGGGCCTTAAGCTGCCGGGCTTTGGAGCTTGATCGGCATTACTCTTGAGCGCACATCAATGGAGGCAGCAAAGTGTCACGCTATGCCGAGCCGATGGCCCGGCTCATTGAAGAATTGAAGAAACTCCCCGGCGTGGGCGCCAAGAGCGCCCAGCGCTTCGCCTTTCATATTCTGCGCTCCACGGACGAAGATGCCGCTGCCCTGGCCGAGGCCGTCCGCGGACTCAAGGCAAGCCTGCGCCTCTGCTCCATCTGCAACAACGTTACCGACGTCGATCCCTGCGTCTATTGCACCAGCCCCATTCGCAACCAGCGCCTGCTCTGCGTAGTCGAGGAGCCCACCAACATCGCCGCCGTGGAGCGTACCGGCTGCTACCAGGGCGTCTACCACGTCCTCCATGGGACCCTCTCGCCACTGCACGGCATAGGCCCCGACCAGTTGCGCACCGGCACTCTCATCGCCCGCGTTGAGCGTGGGGAGTTGGACGAAGTCATCTTGGCCACCAGCCCTACCCTGGAGGGCGAAGCCACAGCCAACTGGCTCGCCGATGCCTTGCGCGGCTTTCCTGTGCGGATCACCCGCATCGCCACCGGCGTTCCCGCCGGCAGCGACATCGAATACGCCGACGAAGTTACGATGGCTCGTGCAATGGATGGCCGGCGAGAGCTCTAACAAGAAGAGTGGCGCGAAATATCGAATTTTGATTCTGGTGTGAATGAACTACCCAAACAGCTCCCGTGCACTCAGCATGCGGCCTGCAAGGATGGGACGGGGCCTACTCGTCCACTCTACTGGCTCCCATTTGCTCGTCTTTGACATAACTTCTGTCCCACTCGCCGCGGGCGTGCAATTGCTCGATTTCCTGGCGAGCCATCTCCTGGACGCGCAGGTAGTCCGGCTTGACCACCCGGTTCAGCGGTATCTGGCCGGGCTCAAGAATGATCCAATGACGCGGCCGCATATACGACGACAAAGAACGCGCGTGCCGATCCAGTTCCTGTTGGCTCAGTTCAACTCCGGGTTTCTTCTCCACCACGGCCACTACCGCTTCGGAAGCAACTTCATGCGCCACGCCAACCACGACACAGTTGGCTACCTTCTCCGTCAGGCTGCAGATATGGGCTTCCACGTCGCCGGGGAATATCTGGTAGCCAAACGACTTGATCACCCATTTATCTCGTCCGCTCAGATGCAAGCCCGCGGCGTTCTTGTATCCGAGATCGCCGGTATATAAAATGCCGTCGCGCGAAATCGTCCGGGCGGTGGCCGCAGGATCGTTGACATAGCCGAGAAAGGTCTGCGGCCCGCAAAAGCACACATGGCCAATCTCGCCAGACGGCAGTTCATCGCCTGCGTTGCCATCCTTGCGCATTTGCTGACGAACGGTACACGGATAGATGGGCATGTCCTGGCCAAGCCCGGCGAGAATTGTCTCCTTGTCGGTTGCATTTGCCTGAACGTAGGTGCAGAAACCGGCGGTCTCGGTAAGCCCCAGCCCGGTGCCAATCACGGGCGCCATGGCGGCGAGTTTGTCCATGAACGGCTTTGATACCGCATTGCCTCCATAGGCGGCAAATTTCAGACTGGAGAGATCGTGGCGATCATAGTCTTTAAGCATCCACTCGAGACTGAACATGGCTGGGATCTGGCCAAGGATCTCCACTCGATGCTCGGGAATGGCGCGCAAGGAACGACTGGCATCGAATACCTCGAGGAGGATCGCCGTGCCTCCCCCGAAGAAGCTGCTCATCATGGCCTCCGTCTGGCCGCCTACGTGAGACGAAGGCAAATTAACCAGAGTGCGAGGGCCGCAGTCTCCGCCAAAAAAAGCACCGCACAGGCACATATTCTGTACTGTGATGTTGCGGTGCGAGAGCAGGGCCGGCTTGGGTGAACCGGTCGAGCCGGTGGTAAAGATGACCAGCGCGCCATCATCCTCTGCGATCTCGGTCAGGGGGACAGCGCCTTGGGTAGTCGCGGGTATTGCATACGCTGCGGTACGCCACGCTGGCTCGGCAATCGAAGCAAAGGATCGCGTGCCGGCAATTGCATCGTCCGAGTCCACCGCGATGAAATGCTGGATCCATCCGCAGTGCGTCTGCACGGCGCGCCACAGTCCTTGAAAATCGAATGGCGCTTTTGTACCCAGGCAGACAAACCCGCACGGACGAAGGATTTCCAGAGCTCGAATCACCTCGGCGGAGGATAAACGCAGATCCAGTGGGGCAACGATCACGCCAATTTTGAAACAGCTATATTCCAACAAGACGTGATCCACGGACATGGGCAACAACGTAACCAAAAAATCGCCCTTGGCGAAGCCCAGGCGCAACAATTCCATGGCCAACGCCGTGGTGACGCGGTCGAAATCGCTCCAGGTAACTGTGCGATTGCCCACTGCGCTGACAATGGCGGGAACCTCCGGGCGAGCCTTCGCCCACTTCGCTACTACGCCATGAAGAAGATGGCGATCTGCAAAAGCTCCTTCGTAATCATCGAGGGTAAATTGAGGAATATACATAGGTTCACTCATTCATGGTCCAGTCGATCATTTGCTGCATTGGGCGGTCAAATGGCGTCAAATCGAAAGCAACGCGAAGCATTCGTTGCGAAAAGAGCGTTGCAATGTCAGGTTCCGTTGTACTTTCTGCTGCTCATATCCAGGGCGGCTTGTACTACGCTCTCCGGCCGGCCAAGATCGCGCCAGTAACATCCATCCGCGCGAAAGGCGATGATCTTTTCTCCTTGGGCCGCGAGCCGCAGATAAGCAGCAATGATGGAAAACGAGCCTTCTTCATCCATCTTCGCGAAAACGCGGGGAGATAGAATGTGGATGCCGGAAAAGGCCAGCGCCTGCACCTCTGGGGCAGCCCGCACCAATTCAGCTTTGCCTTGTTCAGCGTTCGGGGCGCACCCGGCACGGCGGCCGCAGAGCTGGCCATGCTCGTCAAAGAGCAGATATCGCGAGGTCTCCCGGTCTTGAACAGCCAGGGTGGCGAGGGCATCGTGATCCGTGTGAAACCGTAGCATGCGGCCGAGATCGATCGTGCTGATCACATCGACGTTGTGCACAATAAACGGCTCTTGCAAACTCCCGCTGCCCTCAAGAAAGAAAGGGGCGGCCTTCTTCAAGCCACCGCCAGTATCAAGCAGAACCTCCTCGCGAGAAACTTCAATCCTCATGCCGAAGTTGTCGTGGGCATTCAAGTACTCGACGATCATCTCTGCGTAATGATGCGCGTTGACAATCACATCGCGCACACCAAAGGCACGCAAGCGGCACAGAACAATTTCCAAAAGAGTGCGGCCGGCGACCTCCACCAGTGCCTTTGGGCGGTCGTCGGTGAGCGGCCTCAGGCGCGTGCCCAGGCCGGCTGCCAGAATCATCGCCTTCATTCGGCGCACTTCTCCAGCGCGATATGCCGGACCACCACTTTCACGTCGCTGCTGGTCCGCAGATGCTTCGCCAATTGTTCCGCCAGAAACACCGAGCGGTGCTGGCCGCCGGTGCAGCCGAACGAGACCATGAGGTTTTTGAAGCTGCGGCTTTGATATCTGCTCACGCTTGCATCCACAAGGGACAGAACGCTGGCGAGATACTGGTGAACACTTTCCTGCTGGTTGAGATAGTCGATCACTGCCGCATCCTTGCCAGTCATCGAGCGGAATTGTTCTTCCCGTCCGGGATTCGGCAGGCTGCGGGCATCGAAGACAAATCCACCGCCGTTTCCTGTTTCATCCGCGGGCATTTCCTGGTGAAAGCTGAAACTGAAGATACGTACTGTCAAACCCTCTGCGGAAGAAGCCAGACCCTGCAATTTCTCCGATGCCGCCATGCCCCGCAGAGCATCCATCAGCGCAGGCAGGGCGATGGGCAGCTTGACGTTATGAGCAAGCCAATGCAAGTTCTTCAGCGCGAAAGGCACGCTCTGCAAAAAATGGGTCTTGCGCTCATAAAACCCTCTAAAACCATAGGCGCCCAGAGCCTGCAAGATGCGGATATAAACGTAGGCGTAGTAGTGCTCCATGAATGCTTCGCGATCAATCTGGATGTGATCGCCAAGGCAGTCGAGATAGTAGTCGAGTAATTGCTGCCGTAACTCTGGAGGGAGATCAGCCTTGCCATCGTACAGGAGAGACGCAACGTCATATTGCAGCGCGCCTTTGCGGCCACCCTGGTAGTCAAGAAAATATGGCTGCCCATCGCGCAACATGACATTGCGCGATTGGAAGTCCCGATAGAGAAAATAGTCACGGTTGGCACTGAGCAGAAACTTCGTCAAGTGGCCAAAATCCTTCTCCAGCGCCTGTTCGTTGAAAGGTATGCCGGCGAGCCGAAGGAAATAATACTTGAAATAGTTCAGGTCCCAGGCAATGGACTGGCGATCGAAGCTGGCGCGCGGATAACACACTTTGTAATTCAAATCGCGGCCTGCCTCGATCTGAAAACGGGGCAACACGGCTACCACTTTGCGATACGCTTCAATCGCCTGCGGTGCAATGGTCTCGCCAGCGCGGTTCTTGCCAAGATATTCGAAGAGCGTCGTGTCGCCCAGGTCTTCTTCAAGGTAGGCGTCCTGGCTCAAGTCCTCCGCATAAATCTCCGGCACCGGCAATCCATAGCGCCGAAAATGCCTTGAGAACTGAAGGAAAGCAACGTTCTCTTCCCGTACGGGATACACAATGCCGATGGCGCTAAATTCTCCGCCGGTTAGCCTGACAATGGCACGCCCCGAGCCGCCAAGCTGGCCCTGAAGCGGCTGCACGTGTCCGGCCGGCAACCGGTAATGGTGCTCAAAAAGCCGCTTTAAAACGTCCATGAATGTCTTTCCGGGAGTTGCCCAAGCCGCTTTACAACGATATCGAGTCCTGGAAGCACGCGCAACACCCCTGGGCTTCGCCCCGCTCCCGTGAAGCCGCCCAAGATGCGATCTTCCTCATCGTTCCGTTTGCTTGTAAGTTATTTATTATCTGGTGCCCAGAGGGGGACTTGAACCCCCACGGCCTTGCGGCCTGCGGATTTTAAGTCCGCTGCGTCTGCCAATTTCGCCATCCGGGCTTATAGCGGCTCCCCAATCGCAGCCCCTCCGCATCCACAACACCGAGTGGCTTCTTCCTTAAGAAGAAGGCACCTGGCTCACAGTTGGCAAGGGCCGGTGAATTGCAGAACCGATCGAGAAGGCACTGCCTACAGGCATTATGGCACTTGAGGAAGCGGAAATGCTTCCGCGGAACCAGAGGGCCGCTTTGGTCTACGACGGAAATCACAGCCCCGCTGCGCTGCGATTGCGCCTGATGAAGCAGCGCGAGGCCTTGATGAATGGCGCCTACTGAACCCTGCGAAAGCAGATGCTCTCGCCGTCCAGTCGGTATTCGGCCGAACAGACGTCGCCGCCGCAAATCATTGTCTCCCCGCCGCAGAGTTGACGGCGCGTAATGAGCCCTAACGTGCCGCAACGAGGACAGGACATGACCGCCACGAAGGGGTTCTGGGCGTGACCCAGCTTGGCTTGGTTCTCGAGTACGAAAACCGTTCCGGGGTCCATTCTTTCGGGAATCCATTCTTCCAGAAACTGCAAGTCGGCTGACATCGTGCCCTCCGGTGGGTTGATGTAACCGAGCCGCCGTCCAATGCTTTCCGGCAGGCTCTGTTGTGCAACAACAGCAGCTGCGAATGGCACTCCGGAGGCTGGGAAACCGCCGGACAACCCAGTGTTGCCGGGGAGGGGTGGGCAAGTCAACGGGAATCGAAGGCGGGGAGTATCGAGAGGGATTCCCCGGCTCTCCACCCCAGTTCCGAGTGGAATGCCTTTCCCTACCGGGAGGTCACCGTCGCTGCCTTGCCCTGTGGACCGGCAAACTCGTCGATGGCTTTGTAGGTCTCTTCGTTGCGCAGAATCCCCTCGACGTATTCGCGGGTCTGGGTGAAAGGGATGGATTCCACAAACTCGTCGATGCCGTGATATGGACCCGCAGCCTCCCAATCCACGACGCGCTCGTCTCCAGCGTTGTACGCGGCCAGCGCGTACTCCGTCACACCGCCGAACTTGTCGAGCATCTTGCGCAGGTAACGTGTTCCAAGGCGGATGTTGGTCGCCGGATCGAGCAGTTGGAAGGTCTCGAAATGGCTGGTTCCTTCCTCGTGCGCCATCGACTTGCCCACCGAAGGCAATAACTGCATCAGGCCATAGGCGTTGGCATAAGAGACGACCGAAGGGTTGAACTCCGACTCCTGGCGAATCAGCGACGCCACCAGATAGGGATCGAGGTTGTTCTTTGCCGACTCGGCCTTGATCGTGTCCCACCATGCCTCAGGAAAGAGAATTCGCCAGTAGACCAGAGGGATGGATTGGATGGAGGCCGTCGCCGCGTAAGGCAAAGCCCTCTTGAGAGCGCGCATGGCCCGATAGGCCTCGCCATAGGAGGCATAAATCTGCGCCTCGGCCAGCGCGCTCCATGAAGTGGAGTCGGGATCTGCAGCAATCTCCTCACCGATATAATCGTTCAACCCTGCGTTGGCCAGCAGCCTGGCCTTGGCCAGGTGTGGACTGTCGGCGGGGAAGGTCTCCTCCAGGTGAGGCACCGGGACTGCCTGGAGGTGATCGAGCTGTGTCTGGGCTACGGGCTGCGCACTGCCCAGCGCGGCCAGCCGTTCCCGTGCCATTTGCGCATAGAAGAAGTGCTGATAGACACGGACCAACGTGCGGTAGTTGGCCGCGGCCAGGGCTGGCTTGTGATCCTGCATCTCATACAGGCGTCCACGCCAGTAGAGCGCAGAGGCCGTTTCCGTAGCCTTGGGATAGAGCCGAATCTGTTCGTCGAAGAGACGCGAGGCGTCGGCGTAGAGCCCCTGGCGATAGCTGAGCCAGCCAGCGCGCCAGTGCGCGGCTGCGGCGTTGGAGTTCTCAGGAAAGTGTGTGGCCAGGTAGCTGTAATAGTTCACCGCAGTGGGATAGTCGCGGCGCAAGAGGTACATATTGCCACTTGAGTAGAGCGCCTCGGCCAGCCACGGGCTGCTGGGAAAACTTGACTCCATCTGGGAGACGATGCGCTGCTGATCCTCAATATCATTGCGATTCCGGGCCAGTTCCGCCAACAAATACAGGCGCCGGGCGCCATTCTCGTCGCGGGTGTCGGCCAGTTCCTCTGCCTGGGCCGTGGTCAACCGCTTCAGCTTCAGGTCGCATGCGGCCTCAGCCACGGCAAAACCATTGCGGGTCTGCAAATCCAGGCTGGAGTCGCGGGCCAGAGATCGATATTGCTCGGCAGCCTCCTCAAAGTGTCCAGCGTTGTAGTAGGCATCGCCCAGACTGCGCAGCTCGGTTGCCGTGAGGGTAGACTCGGCACCCATTGCCGTCAGCCTGGCACGCGCAACCAGCGCCTCAGGACTCAAGGGGTGTCCTAGCAAAAGCCGCTTGAAGATGCGTTGAGCCTCCTGCGTCTGGCCCAGCGTAAATGTGACCTGCCCCTGTGCAAGCTGGTATCCGGGACGCCCCGCGGAATCTGCATTTGCAGCCAGTACCTGCTGCGCGTCCGCCGCCTTGCCCAGGGCAAGCAGCACGTTGGCCTCCAGTTCAGGCGCCTGAGCATTGAAGATGCTATCGGGATAGCGGCCCGTGAAGCCGCGCAGCAAGGTCTCGGCTGCGGCGTCATTGCCGGCTTCATGGTTGGCTTCAGCACCCAGGAAATCCGCGTAGTCGGCCAGCGCATCGCCGGCCTGGCGGGCCTGGCGCAGGTTGGCTTCGGCTTCGCTGAAGCGCTTGTCCAGCAGGTAGGCGTGGCCCAGCGCCAAATATGCCGCGGCGGCTGCCTCACCGGTATGCTGATGCGCATACTTGGCTACGCCCGCGTAGGCGGCTGGCGTTCGCAGCGTGGCCAGTTGCTGTGCCATCGGGCGCAATTCAGCGGAAGCGACAAACGCCTGCTTGATCCGCGCCGTCCGTGCGGCCCTTGCGGCCTTGCCTGCCCGCCTGGCCCGCTTTTTGCTCGCGGCGCCCGGCTTGGCCGCCTTCTTTGCCGCTTTTGTCTTAGCGTGAGCGGAGCCACTTGTTTGCGTTGAGTCATTGCCTGAGGTTTGACCGGGTACAGGAATCACAACCATCAGGATGGCCAGCGCACCGGCCACGGTTCGCACCAGACTTGGAGTGAAAGTGGGGGAAGTGATAAAGCTCATGCATTCACTTTATGCTGCTTTCCGCCCAATTGGACGCGCCCGAACCAGTGGGGTTACCACAATCCGCCTGCTCGTTAGTCGGCTGTCGCGAGAGTCTGCCCCTCTGTCTCAGAGAGTGACACATCTGGAGAGCCGGAGCCATTTTCCTGCTCCAGCCTGCCGGACTGTAAAAAGATGGCCGCCCGATCCGGCTTTACCGGCCGCGAGAAGAAATAGCCCTGGATGACGTCACAGCCGCTCTGGCGTAGTGTGGTCAATTGTTCCGCAGTCTCCACACCCTCGGCCACCACGCTCAATCCGAGCGTATGGGCCATCGAAAGAACGGCGTCCACGATGGGACGGGTTCCTTCGGGCTCGTTCAGAGTCTCCATGAAGGAGCGGTCGATCTTCAGCACGTCGATGGGCAGGCGATGCAGATAGCTCAAGGAGGAATAGCCGGTGCCAAAGTCGTCGATCGCGATGCGCACGCCGAGCCGCTTCAGGCGCTTCATTTGGCGGGCAGACTCGGTAAAGTCGCGCATTACAGTGCTCTCGGTCAGTTCCAGCACCAGATTTGCCGGAGACTGCCCGGTCTCTAAGAGAATCTCCGCCACTGTATCGGCAAAGTCGTCGCGGGCAAACTGGAGGGCAGAAATATTCACGGCAATGGAGGCCACCGGATACCCGGCCTTCAGCCACTCCCGGTTTTGGCGGCAGGCCTCACGCAACACCCATTCCCCGATGGGCACAATGAGCTGAGCCTCCTCGGCGATGGGAATGAAGTGGGAGGGGGGAACGTTTCCGAAGCGGGGAGAGTTGAAGCGGAGAAGCGCCTCAAACCCGTTCAGCATTCCGTCGGGGAGGCATAGGGGTTGGTAAGCGATGGTAAACCCGCCGGTTTCAAGGGCATGGCTCAACTCGGCTTCGAGTTCGCGCCGTTCCGCCGGTTCGCGATCCATGCCCGCCGAGAAGGACATGATTCCACAGCAGCCGAATTTCGCGGCATACATTGCCTGATCGGCGTGCTGTGACAGGCTATCGACCGTGGTGCCATCTTCCGGATAGAGGGAAATACCGATGCTGGCGGAAATGTTGAGCTCCAGTTCCCCAATCTGCATGGGGCAAGTTAAAATGTCGAGCAGTTCAGAGGCCGTCGCTTCCACTTCCTCACGGTCTCCTACTCCTTCGAGAATTGCCATGAATTCATCTCCGCCCATGCGAGCCAACGTATCGCTTGAGCGTAGCCTTCCGGAAAGCCGTTGCGCGGTTTGCTGCAGCACTGCGTCGCCAACCGGGTGTCCAAACTGATCGTTGATCTGCTTGAAGCGGTCGAGATCGATCCACAGTACCGCCATACGGTCGCCCGCCCGGGCGGCGCGGCTGGTGGCGCTCGAAAGACGATCTCTGCCCAGCCTGCGGTTGGGAAGCCCGGTGAGGCTGTCGTGATAGGCGTGGTCGATCAATTGCGCCTGCAGGCGGCTGCGTTCCAACACGAGAGCCGCCATGTGGCACGCCATCTCCAGCATTTCAATATCCGCGGGAGAAGGTTCCCATTTCAGGAGGGTATAAATCGTGAGCGTACCCAAAGCGCCGGCTTTGGGTGCGAAAAAAGGCGCGGACCAGACGGAAAGCAATCCATTGGCGCGCAACAGTTCGCTCCACGGTTTGCGCTCCTGGCCAAGGTCCAGAATTACGTGCGGCTTCCCGGATGCGAGGGCCACACTCTCCGGCGCTCCGGTAAAGTCCGTGGAGATGGATCGAAAGTGATGCATCAGCTTGTCACTCACGCCTGAACTGGCTACCAGCTTGAGCGAGCTGCCCTCCACGGAGTGAAACAGGCACAGCCACGTCGAGCGATATTCGGCCACGGTGTTGGCCAGGATTTGAAGAATGTCCGTGGTGGGTTCATTGCGCGCCAGCATCTCAAGCGTGTGGTTGCGGCCCCGGTTCAGTCGTTCCGCACGCTGCCGCTCCCTAACCTCGGCCTCCAATGCGGCGGTGCGGGCCTGGACCCGCTTTTCCAGGGCGGTGCGCTCGGCAGCCAGTTCCGATTCGATGGTGAATCGAGCCAGTTCTTCCCTGCCCAGCCGACGGTGCAGCCGCACGGCATAACCGAAAGCGAACAGAATCAGCAGCCAGTTGATTGCTACCAAGGCGAAAGCCACCCACCGGGTCTGCTGAATCGCTTCAAACTGGTTGAAACTTGCGTCATCCAGCCGGTCCACGCCGCTTCGTAGCGCGTCCACGGTGTGCCACAGACGCGTTACCGCGGATGAGACGCCTGCATCGCTCTTCAGCTCCGGAAGTCCGCGCCTGTCACCGCGCGCAGCCTGCCGGGCAGTGGTCAGTGCGGCAGCCGCCTGTTGCATGTCCGTGGTTTCTGAGGATAGCTCGGGCACGGAACTCACAAGAGAGGGAATCAACGTGCCACCGGGATTCAATTCAGCGGATAGCAGCGTGAATTGTTGCTCCTCTTCAGGCGATCCAGGCGTTGCCATGGAGATTTTTGTGAGGATTTCCGAGAGCTCTTCGATCTGTTGCCGGAGCTGAACCAGACGTGAATGCCGGTCGACAAACTCGAGATTCACGTTATACACTTGGCGCGCCACCGCCAGCAACAGGCTGACTGCAATCAACTGAAGCGCTAACAGCGCGAGAAAACGGCCGCTGGTCAGTGACGAAGGCGGCTGATGTCGATCGACGTCGGATGTATCAAACAAGGAAGTTGTCCCGGACTCTGTACTTCTTTTATCGGCCTGGCACATGACTGGAAGATGAAAATTGAAAATTCTCCAATTCTAACCAGCTTGCATGGCTCTGTGTGATCATACCTTCGTAGAGTCGGGCATTTGGTGACTCCAATCACTTCCTCTGGTCCTGCCATGGCACTTTCGAGTGATTCAACCCTGAATCTTTCTCCGTCGCAGTTTCCCGCTTGGTCCCTCGCGCTGCGGTCCGTTACACTTATCTTTTGAAGCTCTCATACTGCAGCGTGAACCGGTCCCCAAACGAATTTCCGCAACCAACCACCATGTCCACCATCCAAACTATGGCAGGAGAATTCGAACCGCATCCCGACGTAGCCCTGGTCGACAGGGTGCGCGGTGGTGACGTGTCGGCTTACGATGTGCTGGTTCGCAAGTATGACCGGCAGATCTTCCGGATTGCGCAGCACATCACGCAAAACCGCGAGGATGCCGAAGACGTCATGCAGGATGCGTTCCTGAAGGCGTATGAAAAGCTCGACCAGTTTCAAGGGAACTCGAAATTTTACACATGGTTGGTCCGGATCGCAGTCAACGAAAGCCTGATGCGGCTGCGCAAGCGCCGCACCGGCAAAATGGTTTCGATCGACGAGGACGTCGAGACCGAGGAGGGCAGCGTCCCCCGCGATCTGGCGGACTGGGCCCCCGATCCGGAACAGAACTACAGCCAGTCGGAACTGGCCGAGATTCTGCGCAAGACCATCCAGGGGCTGCCCCAGGGATTTCGTATCGTGTTTGTGCTGCGCGATGTGGAAGGACTTTCCACGGAAGAGACGGCGGAGACGCTGGGTTTGAGCATACCGGCCGTGAAGTCGCGCCTCTTGCGCGCCCGGCTGCAACTGCGCGAACGCCTGAGCCGCTACTTCCGCAGGAAAAAGGGTCCCAAGGAAATGGGAGTTGAAAAGTGACCTGCTCTGAGTTTCTCGCTTTGCTCGACGACCTGATCGACGACTCGGTTACTTCCGAGACGCGCGCCGAGCTGGAACAGCACCTGGGCCGCTGCGGACACTGCGAGGTGATTCTCAACACCACGCGGAAGACCATCGAGATCTACCGCTCGCATGAGATTTACGACCTGCCCCCAGGCCTGCGCGAGCGCCTTCACGCCGCCATCATGGCCCGCTGCAAAAAGGGCTGCTGAGCCGGATTCATTCCGGAAGGCCGCCGCAATCCCCCGGAATTGCTGTTCGCCCTCGAAACTTCGTAGCGTACGCCGTGTTCCAACCGATAGAACGCTCGTGCCTGTACCACCGTCTAGAGGAGAGCCATCGATGGATCGCTTCACAGCGCCGATAGCCGCTCTTATGTGCGTCAGCCTTTTTAACGGGTCTCCACCCACGCTTGCACAGACGGTTCCATCCCCCGCCTCTCAAACATCAAGCCACGCTTCCGTCAGGCCAGCCTACCAATCCGGCCAGTTGCACGGCGATGAGCGTATTCTCCATGCCCTCAACCGCTTCACTTTCGGTCCCCGGCCGGGGGATCTGGACGCAGTCCGGACGACGGGACTGGAGAATTGGTTCAATCAGCAGTTGCACCCCGAGACCCTCGACCAAACGGAGCTTGACGCCCGGCTCGCCCAGTTCCCTGCCATGCGAGGCAACCCGCAGGACCTGCTCTTTGCTCTCCCGAGCAACGCGGTGATTCGCCAGGTCATCGACGGCAAAGCACCCATCCCCGAGCGCGGAGCGCAGCATGCGATCTATGAGAACGAGATCGCCCGCGTCGAGTTCAGGCGGCAGGAAAAGGAACAGCAGAAACAGCAGCAGGCTCCGATCTCCTCCAATGGCGCCACGGCCGGCCCGGAGATGAGCTCTGTCATGACCGCGACCTTGATCGGCCAGGTCGTGGACGAAGGCAGCGTCACCAAGATGCCGCCGGAATCGCAGCAGAGCACCCAATCCGGCCAAATGAGCATGGTCCCACAAGTGGACAAGCAAGAACAGCCGCCGATCGATCCGTCCCTGATTGCCGAGATTCTCGCCCTGCCTCCGCAGCAGCGGCTCGCACGCCTGGCAGCCATGAAGCAACCGGAGTTTGACGGCTTCCGCAAGGCCCTCAAGCCGCCGCAGCGTGCAGGCCTCGTTGCTGGCCTGAGCCCCGCTCAGAAAGAGATTGTGGCCGCGCTCGAGAATCCGCAGCGGCTGGTTGCCGAGGAGTTGGCCGCCCAGCGACTCACGCGCGACATCTATTCCAATGCCCAGTTGCAGGAAGTGATGACCGACTTCTGGCTGAATCACTTCAACGTTTACCTTCACAATAATGAGGCAACCCCTTACTACCTTGTCAGTTACGAGCGGGACGCGATTCGCCCACTGGCTCTGGGCAAGTTTGAGGATTTGCTGGAGGCAACGGCACACAGCCCAGCGATGCTTCTCTATCTCGATAACGCGAGCAGCATCGGTCCCGATTCGCCGGCTGCCGAGCGCGCCAGAGCCAAGGATGCGCGTAATCCTGACGCGAAGAAGAAGGCCCCCGAGGGATTGAACGAAAACTATGCCCGCGAACTCATGGAGCTGCACACACTGGGCGTAAACGGCGGGTATACCCAGGCCGACGTGACCCAGGTGGCGCGAGTGCTGACCGGCTGGACCGTCGATCGTCCGCAGCGTGGCGGCGGATTCAAATTCGACGAGAACCGGCACGAGCCCGGCACAAAAAAAGTTCTCGGCAAGAAGATCAAAGAGAATGGCGAACAGGAGGGCCGCGAGTTGCTGCACATGCTGGCCACGCGTCCGGCTACGGCCCAGTTCCTCTCCCGCAAGCTGGCCATCCGCTTCGTCGGCGATGAGCCTCCGGAAAGCCTGGTGGATCGCATGGCCAAGTCCTACCTGTCCAGCGGCGGCGATATTTCTGTGGTGCTCAAAACCCTCTTCCACTCGCCTGAGTTCTGGGCTGCTGGCGCTTATCGTGCCAAGGTGAAAACGCCTATCGAGTACGTTGTCTCCGCGGCGCGCGCCAGCAATGCCAACACCGATAACCTGTTGCCGCTGGTCAATGCCCTGCGCGATATGGGCATGCCGCTTTACGGCGCAGTGCCTCCCACGGGATATAACTGGCAGTCATCCACCTGGGTCAGCACGGGCGCGCTGGTCAACCGCATGAACTTCGCGCTGACCCTGGCAGCGAACAAGCTCCCCGGCATCGCCGTTGCCTGGACCGCGCAGCAAATTGGGAGCTCCGGGCCGGGCAGCGCCGCTCCCGTCTCCGATTCCAGTCCAGCAGTGGAAGAACAAAGGCTTGAACCCCTGCTCGTTGCAGGCGGCGTAAGCGAGTCCACCCGAACCGCCGTGCTCCAACAATTCCAAGCGCAGAATGCGCAGAATGCGGATTCGGGTAAGCCGGTTTTAACGGCGGCAAAGCAAATGAGTCCGGCGCAAGCTGCCTCTGCACTCGAGAAACAGGACCAGTTGTTGGCCGGACTGTTGCTGGGATCTCCGGAGTTTCAGCGTCGCTAGACATTTGTGAAGAGGCTAAGGAGGGCACTCCAATGCAGGCCAATCGGAGATTTTTCCTGCGCAGCGGCGCACTTGCCATTGCGGGCACCGCGAGGATTCCCAGCTTCCTGGTCCGCTCCGTGCTAGCCCAAACTGTATCCAATCCCGGCCGGCGGCTGGTCATCATCTTCCAGCGCGGCGCGGCCGATGGCCTCAACATCGTGGTGCCTTACCGCGAGCAGAATTACTACGCCATGCGTCCCGGCATAGCGATTCCAGAGAGTCAGGTGCTCGATCTGGATGGCTTTTTTGGCTTGCATCCCTCCTTGGCAGCCTTCAAGCCGCTTTACGATCAGGGCCACTTGGCCGTGGTGCACGCTGCCGGCTCTCCTGACATGTCGCGGTCCCATTTCGACGCCCAGGATTATATGGAGTCCGGCACTCCCGGCGTGAAGAGCACCGTGGACGGTTGGCTCAACCGCGCTCTACAGGCCGAAGACCTGCGCCATCGCATCGAACACACTGCTTTTCGCGCGCTGGCCCTCGGCTCCCAGGTACCGCGCACTCTGGCTGGCAAAATCCCGGCCATCGCACTCTCCAGCGTGAATAACTTTGCCGTTGGCACACGAGGCCCCGTTTCCTCGCCGGCGGCAAACGCCTTCGAGGCCATGTACAGCCAGAGCGGAGACCGCATCTTCCATGCCACGGGCGAAGAAACCTTCGAAGCCGTAAAGATGTTGCATGACGCCAATCCCGCCCAGTACAAGCCAAGCCCCGGCATCGAATACTCCAACTCAGAGTTTGGCAATAACATGAGGCAGATCGCCCAACTGCTCAAGGCCAACCTTGGCGTCGAGGCCGCCTTCACCGACGTCGGCGGCTGGGACACCCATCAGAATCAGGGCGGCGTCAACGGACAACTCGCCGATCGCCTCCGCGACTTCTCTTCGAGCATTGCCGCCTTCTGGCGCGACCTCGGCGACGAGGCCGAAAACGTAACTCTAGTCACGATGTCGGAGTTTGGCCGTACCGCCCGCCAGAACGGCACCGGCGGCACTGACCACGGCCATGCCAATGCGATGTTCGTCCTCGGCGGACAGGTCAAAGGCGGCAAAGTCTACGGCCGCTGGCCCGGCTTGGCCAACCATCAACTGAATGAGGGCCGCGACCTAGCCGTCACCACCGACTTCCGCCAGGTCCTTGGCGAAGCAGTCACCAGGACATTGGGAGCGAACAACCTCGAACTGGTCTTCCCTGGCGCGCAGTTGCAGACAAACCGTTTCCTGCGCCTGATCTAGAGAGTCCCGTTCGCAGGCGTCCGATTTCACGCCTCAAGCGGCTCTGTGCGCTGGAAGTCCTCCCGCCGCATGATTTACCCTCAAACATGGCATGAAACCAACGCACACGCTTCTCGTTCCCGCTCTGGCCGTGGCCTTCGCTGCCTCGGCTTTTGCCCAGCAGTCCACCACCAAGCCGGCTGAAGACCTGCCGGATGCGCCCGAGGCCACTGCGGCCGCGCTTATTCATCCCAATGGGCCCACCGTGGTCATGGACACCTCGATGGGACGCATCACATGCCAGTTCTTTCAAAAGCAGGCGCCTCACGCCGTGGCCAATTTCATCAGTCTGGCCGAGGGAACAAGAGACTGGACCGACCCCAGCACAAGGAAGAAGCAGCACAACAGGCCGTTCTATGACGGCACCATCTTCCATCGGGTCATTCCTGAGTTCATGATTCAGGGAGGCGACCCCACCGCCACCGGGATGGGTGATCCCGGATATCAATTCGATGACGAACTCGACCCGAATCTGAACTTCGACCAGCCCGGCCGCCTGGCGATGGCCAACTCGGGCCCGAATACCAACGGCAGCCAGTTTTTCATCACCGAGCAAGCCTATGAGTCGCTGAACCAGCACTACACACTTTTCGGCCAGTGCGACGACGCCAGCGTGGATGTGGTCAAGTCCATCGCCCGCGTTCAGCGCGACGGCAATGACAAACCGCTCATGCCGGTGATACTCAGGAAAGTCACCATTGTGCGCGAAGGCCAGCCTTTGCCGCCTTCTCCAACCGCCGTGCCTGCAGCCCCTTCCGTTCAGTCCGCGCTGCCCGCCGCGCCCAAACCGTAGTCCATTTATCGCCCAGGAGTCTCAATGGCACTCGCAACAGGAACCTACGCAGTCTTCTCGACCACCGAAGGCAAGATCACCGTCCGCCTTTTTGAGGCCGACGCGCCCAAAACCGTCGCCAACTTCATTGCCCTGGCCGAGGGCTCCAGGGAATGGACTCACCCCTCCACCCGCGCCAAGTCAACCGCCAAGCTCTACGACGGAACCATATTCCACCGCGTCATTCCCGACTTCATGATCCAGGGTGGCGACCCAGCCGGCACCGGCATGGGTGGCCCCGGCTATCGCTTCGAGGATGAGACCAAGGGAGCCCCGCACAAGTTCGACAAGCCGGGCAAATTGGCCATGGCCAACAGCGGTCCCAACACCAACGGCAGCCAGTTCTTTCTCACTGTCGCTCCTACCCCGTGGCTCACGGGCAATCACACCATCTTCGGGGAAGTTGTCGAGGGTCAGGACATCGTGACCAAAATCTCTCTCGTGCCACGCAACTCGCAGGATAAGCCACACAAGCCCGTCGTCCTGGAGTCGGTCGTAATCGAGCGAATCAGCTGAAGTAATCTTCGTATCGATGGTCAGGAAGCCGTGCGGTCTGCACGGCTTCCCTGTTTATGGAGTTCGCACGATGGCATGTATACGTCAGCGGCCGCTCCCAAAACCCCACTGAATGCGGAGCCCAGTGCGGAAGTTCATCGGCAAACTGGGATAACCAATCGGCGCGATGTGCTGTTCACTGAGCAGGTTTTCACCCTGAACGTAGATGCCCAGCCAGGATAACAAGTTATAACTCGCGCCAATATCCAGCTTCGCATAGCCGTGATCCAGGTTGCGATTGGGCAAGAGCAAGCTGCTGCCGCCGCTAATATCCTTATCATCCAGATACGTGGAATCGTCACTTCGGCTGGCGAAGGAGGAAGTAAAGACCCCCGTGAGCCGTTTGGCCGAATAACTGGCCGTGAAGAAGCCGGTGTGCGGCGCGCGGCGAAAGGGACGCGCCCCCTGAAGCGGCGAATCCGCACCAATAGGGATGCCGTCGGGAATACCGCTGTAAGTGGGGATGGGGCCGAGCAGCGCCAGATCGTCATTGGTGAAGGAATGTTGCACTACCGCATCGAGATAGGTGTAGCCACCGCGCAGAAAGATGTTGCGGCCGATCCCGCTCTCCACCGTGGTCTCAACTCCGAGCGCCCGGTAAGCTTCTGAGTTGATGCTCAGCTCATACGCCCCGTTTGTCTGAAGAAACTGCTCCAATTGGTTTTGCTGCACCGGAGTCAGATTAGGCAGCAACTCGGGAATCAGATCCAGACCAACATATTCGATTTGCCGGCCGAATTCGTTATGAAAGAAGCTGGTGCGAAAGACCAGCCGTTCGCCAAAGAACGCTTGCTCCACGCCTCCCTCGTAAGTGCGCGCGTAGGGCGCACCCACCGGGGAGATATTCAACTGCTGGATGGTGGATTGCCCGCTATTCCTTTCGAGAAAGCTGTAAAGCGAATAGAACTGGTCGGTCAACGAGGGCTCACGCACGGCGTCGCCATAGTTGAAAAGCACACGCGTGCCGCTGAAGATGCCTTTGCGGGGCCGGAGTACGTAAAACGAAAGTCCGGCGCGCGGCGAGGTCTGCGTGCCGAAAAGTGAGTCGTGCTCCAGGCTGCCGCCCAGTGTATAGAAGAAACGATTCCTGAAGTCTCCATGTACCGCCGCAAGATAGTCATAGTTGGATCGCTCCACGGATGGGTACGTACTTTCGGGCTCCGCGCCTCGCTCATCTTCGTAATGGAAGCCGACCATAGCTGTCAGGTGTTGAGTAACACGGTAATCGCCCTGATAGCTGAGCTGATCACGATTCGAAACCAACTGGTACCCTTGCGGATAGGGATCATATGTCCCCGGAGAGTCCAATTGCGCCTGTCCCGTAGTGGAATAGCCATTGGCACCTGTGATAGTCACCGTATCGCCATAATATGCAGATAACCCATCGGTCGGGTTGTACACGATAAGCTCGCCTGACGGTTGCCACAGGTGGTATTGCTCTCGCTTGCGGGTCAGGCCGTAACGAACGCTCTGGTGAAAGCTGGCCGTAGTCAGGTTATCGGCCGACGCACTCAGAAAGATGTCCTGATCCTTCTCAGTGGCGTCGTCTGCGATGTGATAGAAGTCCCAGGCATTGGGAACTCCCGTCCCATCCACTCCATAGTGCAGAGTTGCGCGAATCTGGGTGTTTCCGTCCGGTTGCCAGCCCCCGTTCGCCGCCGTGGTTGCCACGTGGTACTCGTCATTAGGCAACGCGTTTCCTGTCTGCAACCAACTGAAGGCGCCCAGATAATCGAACTTGTTGTGGGCGCCGGTCAGTTGCAGCTCCTCGCGCGAAGTCGAGAAGTTGCCGGCATCTCCCTGGAACAGCAGCGAGGGAAAGCTTGTTGTCCCGTGCGAGGTGGAAAGGCTCACCACACTGCTCTCCGCATCGGCTCCATACAGGCTCGAATCGGGCCCGCGATAGACCTCGGCCCGCTCGATCGCGGTGGTGGACAGCGGTCCAAAGTCAAATCTTCCGCCCAGGTCCCCGGCGCTCACGCCATCCATAAGAATCTTGTTGTCATCCGAGTCGCCCCCGCGGACAAACAGCGATGTTTGCGCTCCACGCTGGCCAGACTGCACCACAAAGGTTCCCGGCATGAGCCGCATTGCGCTTACCAGGTCGTCGCGCAGTGCCAAATCCAGCGGTCCCAGCACGCTGGTAGCCGCGCTAGTCTGCGCCTGTGGCGTCGGGGCGCCGGTTGCTGTCACCACAATCGACTCGCGCACCCACTCAGGTTCCAGAACCACGTTCCGCTCGATGTTATCTAACTGCCCGGCGTAGAACCCCGGCGTCTCGATCTGACGAAAGTTCTTGGCCGAAACCACCAGGAAAAACCGCCCGGTCGTCCCGGTAAGAATCTGAAAGCTGCCGTCGGCAGTGGACACGGCGGACGCAACCAGCTTTCCGTTGCTGAGGAGAGCAACGTTGGCTCCCGTTACCTTGGTGCCGGAGGCATCAGTGACCACGCCGCGGATGGACGCCGCCGGACACAGCGCGGCGAACGCGACCAGCAGAACGGAAGCGAATACGCGGAGGCATGCACTGGCCCGCAGTCCGCCACCAGTCGCGGAGATGGGCATGTTAGCTCCTTCGTCCCTTTCGGAAAGCAAGCGGTTAAGGGCGCCTAAGACCGATCTCCTGACTTGCAATTTCTTTAGCCACCTTCCCGGAATTGAGCCGAAGCGCTCGCCTCCAGCGGTCTCCTTAGGGCGCTCCGCGCTGCGCGAAACAACCTTGACTGAAGTCCCGCCTTCATCCGGTGTCCCCAATACGACGGGAACCGCGTCAGAGATGCTCACAGGTGCGGGGCAGTGGTGAGGTTTCATGGCCTTCCCGAGCATGCTGGCGATTGTTACTGTGAATTGTGCAGTCCCTCGACAGAGTAGTTGGGATGTCATGGAACCATTTTCGATGGCGTCAACATTTATAGCCGGGCGGAAACGTGAAGTCAAAGCACGCAAAATCAAACAAAAGACCCCTGGCTTTCGCGATGAAATTCCCGCGCAAAGCACGCAGAGGAAGGGATGGTGACCCCGGGAAGACTCGAACTTCCGACACGCAGTTTAGGAAACTGCTGCTCTATCCACCTGAGCTACGGGGCCACATTTAGAATCAACAACTTACAGGATGTTACTTTTCGGCGGTTCTCTTTAGGGCACCGAATGGCACAATGACGCCATTCCTGTAGAAAGAGAAAGACAGCACAGAATGAAGTTGATGAAACCACGCTAGTAACAGGGTAGCATCGCGCGGATACCACGGGCCAATGGCTACGCGCGGAGGGTTCGATTCTCCAGAGGGGGAGAACCTCGAACGCAACCAGAAACTCGTTGAGGCGCTCGGCAAGATAGCGCGGACAAATCCAGAATGGCAAGAAATCCCTCCTTTTTTGACCTCAAGTGCCACGTTCTTCTTGCAATTTCCCGCAAGGGAGGTACAATCTGGCCCAATCAGCGTCGGAAATGGGAGATTTCCAACTCATCGCTAGGCAGTCAGTACATCGGGGTTTGCAGACCAGGAGGAGAAATGTCAGACGACACTTTCCGGGATCAAACGCCAGCTTACACAGTCCAGGGCCACTCCTCGTCCGACGAGTTCCTCGAAATTGCCCGCATTCACCACAAAGAGGCGAAACAACTGCTTGATCGCGCACACGAGGCAGAGGCCGAGGAGCGGAAGGAAGAAGCCAAGTTGTTGATGGATCTGTCGATTTCGCGAGAGGAAAGAGCAGAGGAGTTCAAGAAGGTAGCCAAAGGTGAGCGCCGAGACCCAATTGTGACCGAAATAATTGAAGGGCAGGAAGAAGTGGTCCATAGCTATGTTCCACATACTACGACTTTTATCTCATTAAATGACCTGCCCCCGGCGACAGTGCCGGAGCATATGCGGCCACGCCCGCCGGGACTCATTGCTCGCGCTTTCGCTCGGATATCGCACTTGGGACAGCGGTACGCCGGTCGCGTTCTTACTTCCCGACGCAAGGAAGTGTAGTTCAACGCCAAGAGCGGCAATTCGGGTACAAGCCCGCAAAACCCAGATTCTTTGAAGACAATTTTTCACGCTCGCTGACCAATGTCAGTTCTTGTGGCCAAAATGACTTTTAGAAGCTTCCCTGGCTTTTTGCCCTGTCATTCCCGCCAAGGCAGAGGTCTGGCCGGGCTACTTGGAGAGTTCGGCGATCTTCACATGGTATGGGCCTAACAAATTGCCCGTCGCATGGCTAACGGATGCGAGGGCAACTTGATAATTAACCTGCGTCTGCAGCAGAATGAGCTCTGCCTGCGCGACCTTGCTCTGCGCATCCAGCACAAAGTAATTGGTTTCCGCGCCGAGCTCATACTTACGCTGTTCAGATGCGAGGGACTTCTGAGCCAGATCGAAGGAAGCTGTACCGGCCGACAAAGCGAGCTTTGCTTCCTCGAGCTGGTGAACGGCATTGCTTACTTCCTGGGTGATTTGCTCCCGAATTTGCGCTCCGCTATACAAGTCATGCGTCCGTGACACGAGCGCGTTTCCCAAACTTGCCTGTCCCGCCCGATTCTTTAGAGGGAGTGTCAACGTCAGGGTTCCGCCATATCCTGGAAAGCCGAATCCGAAGAGCTGATTCATCGAAGAACCAAAGCCGCCGGGTGAGATCAATTGGCCAGTGGAAAGATTGTACTGATTGCCTCCTAAACCGGTGCTTTGGTAGAAGCCGGTCAGGGACAGATTGGGTTCGAGTTGATTATGCGCGAGACGAATGCTGGTCTCATCATTGGCCAGAGAATTCTTTACAGCTTCAATTTCCGGCCGCTGGTTGAGCGCCTCGGTAAGAACCGTTTCGGGATCGATACTCTTCAGCTCCCCCTCAGGTTTCGGCTTTTCTGTCAGATCCAGTTCCAGAGTGCGAATCTGAGGGTCCCGATCCGCGCCAATTGTGAGTCGCAGCACTTCTTCCGTCTGCTGCAATGCATATCCAGCCTGAATCACCCCTACCCGGCGGGCCGCAACTTCGGATTGAGAACGATAGATTTCGAGCGGAGCCAACGCTCCCAGTTCCAAGGCACGTTTGTCGCGTTCATAGCTCGCTTCGGCCTGTTTTTGCGACTTTTGTTGAACATCGAGTGCGCCGCGTGCTAGAACAGCAGCCCAATATTGGTTAACGACCTGCAGAATTGCATCGTTCACTTCCGCTTCAAAGCTGGCCCGCGACTGGTCAAGCGCACGCCGCGCGATGATCAAGGGAGCGGTATTTGCAAACCGTCCGCCACCGCGCAGTAAGGGTTGGGTGAACTGAAAGCTCAATGTGGAGTTGAAGTATGGATTGAAAAAGTAGTAAGAACTGTTCACAGAGTACTTGTTGCTGGAGATGGAAGCGGATATGTTTGTGCCGGTCGTGAAGGTTTGCGTGTACATAACCTGCCCGTATTGACTCAGTGAATTGGAGGCCGCGGTACTGGACTCTCCTACACCTTGCAGTTGGGTATAGGTAGGGAAAGAATATCGATTGATGTTCAGAGTGCTCTGGATTGAGGGATCGAATGGTTGAAACGCACCCAGCAATGCAAATTTCTGGGATTCAATCTGAGTCTCATCAATTTGGACATTGCTGTTGTTCTCAAGGGTCAACAGAATTGCGTCACGCAAGCCAAGACTGAGCTTGCCATTCTGGACATAGTTCTTCAAATGCCCTGGTGGCGCCAGCTTTCCTGAACGGACGCGTGCCGTCAGAAGGCCACGATAACTTTCCGGATTTTGTGCCCACGCCGGCAAGATTGCGGCCAATAAAAGCAGCAAAAACATTCCAAGACGTACGAACTTCATCCTATGACTCCATAATCGTGCCGAGTCATTCGGCAGCGTTGAAAAAAGCTATCTTTGAAGTGCGCTCAAGATTCGGAGTAATCGTCTCACTCATAGCGAATCGCCTCCACCGGATCCAGGCGAGCCGCCTTCGTGGCCGGATAGATTCCGAAGACGAGCCCAACAGAGATTGAGACAAGAAATGCCAGTGCTATGGAACTGAATGTTACGATCGTCGACCATCCGGCCAACCATGCGATCAACCGCGAGATGAAGAAACCAAATACCACGCCGATGGTCCCGCCGGCGAACGAGATCATCATGGCCTCCACCACAAACTGCCGCACTATGTCGGATTGCCGGGCTCCCACCGCACGGCGCAGGCCAATCTCCCGTGTTCGTTCCAGAATGCTGGCCAGCATGATGTTCATAATCCCTATGCCGCCCACCAGCAGAGAGATGGAAGCAATAGCAACCATCACCGTATTGAACAGATGCTCGGTGCGTTTCTGCTCGGCCAGAAGTTCGGCAGGCACCACTATGCTGAAATCGTCCGCACCATGGTGAGATGAATCCAGGACAGCCCTGACAACCTGCGCTGTTTCTGATATGTTCGCGCTTTCGCTGAGGTTGAGGTAAATCCCATCGATCTCATCGCGAACATCGCTATAGCTATCCTCAAGCCGGAGAAATGCCGATTGCAGTGGAATATAGATGTTGTTATTCACATCAACGGCAGGTGCACCGGACGCATCGCTCTGTGGACTCAGTTGCGGACTGACCACACCGATCACGCGAAACCACTGCTCGTTTACTTTGACGTACTGGTCGACTGCGCTAGACGATCCGAACAAACTCCACTTGGCAGCGGCTCCCAATACACATACAGGCGCGCCCCGATCCTCATCCCCCTGGTCAAAAAATCTGCCATTCAACACATGGAGTCCGGCGATCTGCTGGTAAGTTGGATTCACACCGTAAACAGTGGGCATATCCTGTTGCGACTTGGGGATGATTTTTGAAGGGGTAAGCCGCTTGCGCGGAGTGGAAGCCACAACACCTTCTACGTCATCACGAATAATCCGATAGTCTTGCAAACTTAGCCCGGGAGAAATCTTGCGAATCCTTGAATGAGCCTGCCATTCCACAGTCTCCTTCGCTTCCACGATGAGATTATGGACTCCCATTTGCTCGATCAGCGCCATGACCTTCTGACGCGCACCCGCGCCGATGGAGAGCATTGCCACGACCGCCGCAACCCCGAAAATCATCCCCAGCATCGTCAACAGCGAGCGGAGTCCATGAAGCATGAGGTTCTGCATGCCCAGTTGCGCGTCTCGCGTCCATTGCTGGTAAGCGAGTAAGAAGCGTGCAGGGACCAGCGATTGAAGCGTGGTCATTAGCTTGCTCCTCCGATGCTGCCGGTCGCAGAGTTGCCGCCGGCTGTCTTTCGCGGCGCCGTTGGATCAACCAAGGCGACCCTGTCCCCTTCTTCCAGTCCTTCTATCGCCGCACGGCTTTCATTTTCGCTCTGAATCCTGACCTCTCGTTGCTCGTACGCGCTGCCCTTCCTCACGTAGACAATGCGTTTGCCATCTTTCAGGAACAGCGCCTGCCGAGGCAGATAAAGCACGTTCTTTTTGCTCCCCCCGAGATAGACGATTTGGGCCGTGAAGCCTGAACGCAGGCGAGCATCTGCATCGGTAAGTTGAATCGAAACGTCAAAACTGCCGCCCGCATTGCTTTCAAAGAATTGCCGCATTGACATTCCACCTATGCTCTTGACCGTTCCTCGAAAGACACGATTCGGCAATGCATCGAAAGTGACCTCCACAGCTTGTCCCTGCTTCACATTCCCATGGTCCTGCTCCCCGACCTTTGAGATCAGCTCCATCCCCAAGGGATCGACGACTTGCGCAATGGCTCTGCCCGGTTGCGCCTGATCGCCCGGATGGTAGTCGGGAAGAGACCCGTAAGAGAAGATTAACCCTGAGGCATTCGTGTTCTTTTGAATCGAGGCCAGTCCATCCATGGGTGCGATGACACGCATTTTATCGAGGTTCTGCTGAGCTTGGTCCATTGCCAATTTGGCTTTGTTGTACTTCTCCTGAGCAAGGAAAGTCGAAGCCTGTCCCGACGCCTTGTGCGATTCGATATCCTTCTCCAGCTCCGCCAAGGCTCGCTTGGCCTGTTGTAAAGCAAGCTTGTTCTTATCAGCATCGATCTTGCTCACGAGCTCATCCTTTTGAACATCCAACTCATCCCTGCGCACATTGTGGCGAGCTTTCAGCAGAGCAACTTTATCTTCCGCGGTCAGCACCACGGCATCCGCTTTGGCCTTGGTGATCTCCTGCTCGGCCTGCAGCAACTCCGAATGGCTCTGTTCCAGCTTGTAACGTTGTTCGCTGGGATCGAATTCAATTACGATGTCACCCTTTTTCACCAGGTCTCCGGCTCTGACCAGTCGAGTGATCTGAAGGGCGTCACCACCTACGGCTGGAGCCGTAAGCATGATCGCGTGGCTTGCGCGCAACTCGCCGGTGCCATGGACCTGCAAACTGATATCTCCGCGCTTTACCTCGGCCAGAGGAATCTCATCGGTCTTCGCAGGCAGGCGAACCCGGCTCGCGGCCACTACCGCACTGATGACCGTCGCCAGACCAAGGGCCCCAACTGCCCATATAAGGATTCGATGCCGTTTCATGCGTGCAATCTCACTCCTTCACCGACGGATCTTTAAGTGCTACCAAGTCTCCCTGGCGCAAGCCACTGGACAACAGAATGCGGTCGCGGCTTCTTCGTTCAATTTGAATTACGCGCTCCTGAAACCTGGAGCCATTCCAGACATAGGCCACCGTCTGGCCCGATCTCAGGAAGGAAGCCTGTGCGGGAATCGTGATGGCATCCGGCACTCGGTCGACGATCACCGTACTTTGCACCGTCATCCCCGGTCTCAGCCGCTGATCCGCCTGATCGATCGTAATTTCAAGATCGAAGTTTCGCGGAATGGGCCAACCTGAGGAGAGGTCAGAAGTCGCAATCGTGCCGATTCGCTCAACCTTTCCCGTGAACTGCCGATCTGCAATCGCATCCAATTGCACTGCTACCGGTTGCGATAATGCCAGCCGACCGCGTTCGGTTTCATCCACGCGCGCTACAATCCGCAACGAGGCAGCATCCGGCAATTCCGCGATGGGTGCGCTGGGCCATGCCCGATCACCGGGTTTGAATGGGGTTACTCCTCCATCGTGCCAAATCGATATAAGACTGATCGTTCCATTCGCTGGCGCCTTTAACGTCATGGAGGTCAGGGCATGCGCAGCGCGCTCGGCATCATAGCTCGCTTTGCTACTTGCATGCTTCTTACTTTCGGTCGTCGCTTCATCCACCGCGGAATCGGATTTCAGCTTTTGCTCCGCCTCGCGCAGCGCCTGCTCCGCATCGGAAACCTTTAGATTGGCTTCCGCCCCTTCGATCCTAGAAACGATCTCTTCTTTGCTGGCATCCAGCTTGGCCACCTCGACGTCGTACCGGGCTTTCATCACGGCGGTCGTGTCCTCTTCTTCGGTCAGACGCCCCTCGGCGCGCGCCTGCTCGATCTCCGCTTGTGCGGATTTCAGAACTGACTGGTCCTGCGCCAAATTCTGCTGTGTCTTTGACGGATCGAACTCGACGACAACATCCCCCTGTTTCACCTGGGTCCCGTCTGTCGCCAGCTTAAGGATCTGAAGATCTCCGGCGTCGGGCGGTGCTGTAATTGTCACGGACTTCATCGCCTTCAGTTCTCCCCGAAACTGAATCACATCGAGGAATTCTCCGCGCTTCACTCGAAACGTGGGAACCAGAGGAGACTTCCTGGAGTGATGGACCAGACCGTAGACTGCCACGCTGCCAACTGCCAGGGCGACAACAACAAGGATCGCCTTACGTTTCCCCGAAAGCTCCTTCAGCCTTTGAATCATTTGGTGCCACTCCCGGCACTGTCAGTGCCTGCCGGGTCTACATCCACCGCGGCTGAAAGATCGGGCATGAGTCTGGGATCGTTGCCTTTGATCGAGAAAGTAGCAGAGAATCTGCGAAGTTTAACGGAGAAGTCGCCTCTCTGGCCCATCGGATCAATTGATTCGAGTTGGCCCTGAAACACAAGATCGGGATAGGCATCGAGGTGCACCTGGGCTTTCTGGCCCACCCTCAATCCAAGCAGATCCTCTTGGTTGACCGGTACCTGGACCTCCATGATGGCGGGGTCAACTACCTGCATGCAGGGAACGCCAGGCCTGACTTGATCGCCCTCCTGCACTTCGCCCATGTTTCCCTGTTTCCAGATCGTATTGAGTACGACGATTCCGTCAATCGGCGCATGAATCTGCATTAAGGCAGAATTGGCCTCGGCGTGCAACATGGTCTCCCGTGTACGATCGCGTTGAATTTCAAGAATGCGAATGGATGCCTGCGCTGCCTTGCGCTTCAGATCGAAGGTCTCTTTCAACTGCGTCAGCGTCGCCTGTGCTTCGTCCAGGTCTTCCCGTGCCTTTTCAGCGTCGATGCGTGAGAGCAGTTCCACCTTCTGCATCTCCAGTTCAGCTTTGCTGAGACTGTTTTCCGCCTGCTTGATCTCGGTTTCGTCCTTGGCTCGAGCAGCAGCTTCTTTAGCCTGCTCCTCTAAGACTTTGTCATTCTCGTCGTCGCTCTCCGCACGCTTGTCGAGAAAATCGCGCATCTGGGCCTGGCGGTCGAACTCTACCAGTAGATCCCCTTGTTTTACACGGGTTCCGCTGGGGACTAGCTTCGTAATCGTGAGTGTGCCCACTTGTTGGCCGGCAAGGAGAGGCGCCAGGATGGCTCGCGCCTGTACCGCCTCCGTCATGCCTTTGAGCCGCAAGGTTTGAGATGTGCCTGTATGTACGATGGAGGATTGTGGAGCAACGCCCTCGCGGGGAGTCCTCGCCTTCTTGACCAGAAGCAGAACCGCGATTACGGCCATAGCCACCAACGCAACGGTCAATCCGCGCCATAGCCGATCTATGCGAGAGCGTCCCACGGGACCTGGAGCCACCGTTCCCTCCTGGCTTGGAGGCGAGCCGATCCGGCTATTCACTTGGCCCCACTTCATCAGGAGGCAAATACGTGAAAGCTTGCTTAACTGTCATCTGCATTCACACTAAGCTTACGCGCCCGGCCACATCAGATCAGGAGCCGAAGGGCCAGGTGCTTTGTCTGAAATGCTTGAAACAAAATCGACTTTTCTCTTGGACTTATCTTAGACGCATTTGTCACAGTATCCGTTCGGAAATCCTTTTTCGCATGATTTTTCACCTGGAAACAATCCTGTCGCCGGCATTCCTGACTCGGCGCCGTCTCGGTCGGAAGGACCGTGTCACAAGCTATCTCCTGCCCGAAACAAGCAAAAAACTGCAAACCTGCGCGCTGGGATCAAGATTCATCACGGCTTGGAGAAGGTGTTACCGCTCACGAAGTTCCAGTGGCCATATAGCGTCCGACATATTTAATTCATGTCCGTTGGCTGCAAAGACTTATGAGAGCGCTCCAGACTATGCTTCGTCGACGACTTCCCTTTTTCTGGTCCACGAGTGTATAGCTTTTCCGCACTCAGGACGACTCAAATGCAGGTCCTGACAAAGGAGGAAACCATGTTTTCGACGAGAAAGAGAATTCTGGCAGTTTTGGTTGTCGTTGGATTGGTCGCGATCGGCGCCAACATCCGAACCGCCATTGTAGCCGGTCAAACGGTCAACGCAGCCCCTCGAACAGCGAATGCCGCTGCTCCAGCCATCACGCCCGACCCGCAGAAAGTTGCCGCGGGAGAAGACTGAAGCGATGCGGTTGCTGCGCTTGATGGACACCGATAAGAGCGGCAAGATTTCCAAGGCTGAGTATATGGGCTTCATAGCCGCTGAATTCGACCGTTTCGACACAAACCACAACGGCCAGTTGGACCTCAAAGAACTCGAGCAATCGCAACTGGTGGTCAGGCACCACAGAGGAACGCACAGGTAAGACCTCTGGGCCACTTGGGAGTTGCTCTGGGGCAACGGGCTATAGACGCTCACTGACTGTGCCTATGGCTGCGAAGGGGGCCCCAAGGCAGTTCTTTGACTCAAGATGCCTGATTCCTTCCCTGTTGCAGGGAGGAATATATCACTGTTGGTTCTTTTGCCACCCGTTCCCGCCATTGTAAATATCTCCCGGTAAAGCCGGGGATATTTACTCACGCAAAGTCGGATAGGATCTGGGAGCTAATGCTTCCCTGTTTAGTTCTTCACCAGCCTTCGCTGCAACTCTTCCAGCGTCTGCCCCTTGGTCTCCGGATAGATGAATAACACCACCAGAAACTGGATGGCTGTCATGGCGGCGAAAAAGGTGAACGGAGCACTGCGGCCGAGGCTGACCACCGCCACCGGGAATTCGAGGGCGATGATGGTATTCATGATCCAGTGGCTGGCGTTGCCCACGCCTTGCCCCTTTGACCGGACATGGTTCGGAAATACTTCGCCAATGTAGACCCAGATAACTGCTCCCTGAGAGAGAGCAAAGAACGCGATATAAGTGACGAACAGCCACACCAGCGCGCCGGGATGAGAATGCGTCCTGAACAGCCACGAAACTGCGCCCAGGCAACTGGCCGTGCCCACCGCGCCAATAAGCAGTAGCGTCTTGCGGCCCAACTTGTCAATGACCGACATGCCAACCATGGTGAAGATGAGATTCGTAAATCCGATGGCGATGGCCTGCTGGTCGCCGGAGATCTGGCTGAAGCCGGCGGAGGCAAAAATACTGGGCAGGTAATAGAGGATAGCGTTGATGCCGGCCAACTGGCTGAACGCGCCGATGGTGATGGCCAGAAACAGCGGGTAGCGGTATTTCCAGCGAAAGACCGGTTCGCGGGCTGAGGTGTGCTCCTGGTCCAGCGCGGACCGGATGTCGGCAAGTTGGCCTCGGGGTCAGGCTCGCCCATAAGCTTGAGCACGGCCAGGGCTTCATCGATGCGATTCCTCGAGGCGGACCAGCGCGGGCTGCGAGGAATACCGAACAGCAGCACCAGGAAGCCAAAGGCGGGCAGCGCGGCCACGCCGACCTGCCAGCGCCACTCCGCTGCTCCCAGGTGCAAAAGCCGAATCAGATAGTTGGATGTGTAGGCAACCAAAATACCGAATACTACGTTGAACTGGAAGGCGCCCACCAGCCGGCCGCGCCACTTGGCCGGAGAGAGCTCGGCGATGTAGACCGGCCCCAGCACCGAAGAGGCCCCAATGCCCAGTCCGCCGATGAACCGGAAGACCATGAGCGAGGGCCAACTCCAGGCCAAAGCGCTGCCGATGGCCGAGACCACGTAGAGCACTGCTGTGATGCGTAAGGTTTCGCGCCCACCCAGTTTCTGGCCTGTTACACCTGCACCAAACGATCCTGCCACCGTGCCGATAAGCGCTATGGCCACCGTCCAGCCCTTGCCCTGAGGGCTCAGGCTATAGAGCTTGACCAGAGCATCGATGGCTCCGGAAATGACTACAGTGTCGAAGCCAAAAAGCAGACCTCCAAGCGCTCCAGTGAGGGTCGCTTTCATCAGGTTTATATTAGGTAGCCTCGTATGTCGCCTCTAAGCAAAGTTTCCATTTTACCTTTCCAAGGCGCCAGTTGATGAACGTCGCTTGGTCGGAACAGGTGAAATCTCATGTGTTCAGCGTTCAGGTCGTGAGCCGGCCATTGAAGAGGGGTGACAATTGCCAGACGGAAACGCTCAGAACGTCCGTCGTCTCCTATCTGCCGAATCACATCCCGGGCTCGCTCTGCCACTTCACCGCGCAATACCCTGTACCGATACTTCGTGATCCAGATCAGGTGATACTTGATGTCCCAAATCGCGCGACCGCTCTCCGATATTTGCCCATCTCTGCTCCACCCGACATTCTAGAAGCACGCTGAAGCTGACCGCCCAAAGGCGGGGGGAGTAAACCTCGCACGTTGAACTAAAGAATTGCCCCTGCTATCGCTTGCAACGGCAGAACCTTGTCGACACCGCCGAGCTTGATTGCTTCCTTGGGCATGCCGAAGACAACACATGTAGCCTCGTCCTGGGCGATGGTCGTGGCGCCGGCCTGCTTCATCTCGAGCATGCCGCGTGCGCCGTCGTCACCCATGCCGGTTAATAGGACGCCAACGGCGTTTTGGCCGGCGTAGCGGGCGGCAGAGCGGAAGAGCACATCCACCGAGGGGCGGTGCCGGCAAACCAACGGACCGTCCTTGATCTCCACGTAATAGCGTGCGCCGCTGCGCTTGAGCAGCAGATGGTGATTACCCGGAGCAATCAGCGCGCGTCCGCGAATGACGGTGTCGTTGGTCTCGGCCTCTTTGACGGTGATATCGCACAGGCTGTCGAGCCGGTTGGCAAAGGCGCGCGTAAACAACTCCGGCATGTGCTGCACGATCACGATGCCGGGAGTATCCGCTGGCAGCGACTCAAGCAGAATTTTCAGCGCCTCCGTTCCGCCGGTCGAGGCGCCAATCACCACCACCTTCTCCGTTGTCTCGGCCATGGCATGAGTGGCCGCAGAGAGAATGGCGTCGGCGGTGAGCTTGGGCTCGACAGTGTGGCTTGGGCGGAGCATGCGCAGTTTTGCCACCGCCGCAGCTTTCACCGCATGACATAGAGTAATGCGTGAGTCTTCAAGAAACTGCTTGGTTCCCAAACGAGGTTTGGTGACAATATCCACCGCGCCGTATTCAAGAGCATTGAAGGTGCTCTGCGCGCCTTCCTCGGCCAGGCTCGAACAGATGACCACCGGTATTGGGTGCTGGCTCATGATCTTTTTCAGAAAAGTGAGCCCATCCATCCGTGGCATTTCGATATCGAGCGTGATGACATCCGGCACTTGCTCGCTGATTCGGTCGGCTGCCACGAACGGGTCGCCGGCAGTGGCGATCACTTCAATCTCCGGATCCGACGAGAGAACGTCGCACAGCGTCTGGCGCACCACGGCGGAGTCGTCCACAATCAGCACGCGAATCCTGGGTGTATCCATATCCACCGCCCTTCTGCTTTCTTTTGCTCAAGCCGGATCCGGTGACCTCTCGCTTATGCGCACGTCGCCCCGTCCTATAGTTCTTGCTTCAGCCAAGCCGTCGGAGCAGGACTTCTCCGGTCCCGCTGTGGAACTGAATGTGGAGCCCGGAACTGCCTCCAAGACTGGAAGCAACCACGTCAAAACCCTCTTCGTGCAACACTTTGACCGCGACCTCGCAGTTCAATTTGCCTACCGTTGGCCGCGACGCCTCATTGGTTATAACCAACACATCGCCGCCCCCGAAAAGCTTGACTTGTACTTCGCCGCGATGCGCGCCGAGGGAGTCGAATTGCCGGGCAAGATCACGAATGGCAAAGTCCACGTAGCGGCGGCCGACCGCAAGACTTAGTTTTGACAGCGGTGTCACAGGATAACTGGGCAGCATGGGATGGCAGAGCGCGGCAACGCCGAGCCGAGGCACCCAGAATGTGACTCCGACGCAGGAGCCGAGTACGGTGCGCAGGATGGCAGGCTCGTAAACGAGATGCGATTCCCCGGGCTGCACATACACCTCCGGCAATACCGCATCAATTCCCGGCATGGACCCTCCTGTACAGGGACGGGGCCACTGGCGCCAGGGGAAGATCCATATCGTGCAGCGTCTCGGCGTGGCCAACAAACATGTATCCGTGAGGAACAAGGTTGTCAGACAGCTTCTTGAGCATGCGCTCCTGCGTAGGCCGGTCGAAATAGATGATCACGTTGCGGCAAAAGATCACATCCGCCCTTTCCGAGAGGCCGTAATCGACATCCATGAAGTTCAGGCGGCGAAATTCGACCAGACGCCGCAGTTCCGGCACCACCCTTACTCGGTTGGAACCATCATCGCGACTGCGCATGAAGTACTTTCTCTTGATCGCGGACGGCACCGGCTCTGCCGCTTCGCAAGAGTAGACACCAAGTTCGGCCTTCGCCAGCACCGTGGTGGATATATCAGTGGCCAGTATCCTGAAGCGGAAGCCGGGATGGGTCAGCGCATACTCGCTGAGCACCATCGCCAGCGTGTACGGCTCCTCGCCCGTCGAGCAACCCGCACTCCAAACCAGAAATTGCCTTCCGCTTCCACTGCGCGACACCAGATCGGGAATAGCTTTCTCGACCAGAAAATCAAAATGCTTCGCCTCGCGAAAGAAGTCGGTCTTGTTGGTCGTCACCACGTCGATCAGGTGAACAATCTCTTCTTTCAGACCCTGGTGCCCGAACAGATAATCGCAATACTGGCCGTAGGAACTCAGATCGAGATCTCTTAATCGCCGCTTGATCCGCACCTCGAGCATGATCCGCTTCTCCGTGCCCAGGTGGATGCCCGCCTCTGCGTAGATAAGGTCGCAGAGCCGCGCATAATCCCTTCCCGAGATGCATTCATCGCGAGCGCTCATTGTGTAAACGGGGCGGTCTTACCCGCCCCATTCCCTCTCTTACGCCGCCACTTCAACCAGCGGCTTGTTCGATTCCTGCCCGCGTGCCACGGCCAGTTCCTCGGCCGAAAAAACGCGATCGATGTCCAGAATCATGATGAACTGCGTATCGCGCTTGCCCATCCCCCGGATGAAGTCGGTCCGGATATGGGTTCCTATGCGCGGCGCCGGCTGAATCTGATCCGGCTCCAGGTCAATCACCTCCTCGACCGAATCGGCCAGCGCGCCGATAACGGTCGATTCATTGTCAAGCAATACCTCGACAACCACGATGCAGGTGTTGCGCGTGCTCTCGGTCTTCGACATCTCAAAGCAGAGTCGGAGGTCGACGACTGGAACGACGCTGCCCCGGAGATTGATGACTCCGGCCATGAAGTCGGGTGTGCGCGGGATTTGCGTGATGGTTGTGAGGTCGAGCACCTCTCTTACCTTCGCAACGTCGGTGGCGAAGATCTCGTTGCCGAGCTTGAAGGTGAGGTACTGCCGTGTCTCCGTGATTTCGTTAACGCTCATAATCCGCTCCTTTCGTATCCTGAAGACAGGGCGCGGACCGATGCCGGCCCGCGCCAGACCGGTCAGTAACGCTCGAACTCCCCGTCAAGGTCGTCGTGTTTGTCTTTGAGCCGGAGATTGACCCCGCCTTTCAGCACCACGGACGAAGACCTGTCCGTGGCGGCCCCGCCCTTAGCAGCCGACTTCATGCCGGATGCCACGCCGTGATCATTCGTCCTCACGGTCTTTGCGCCCGCTCCCTTGCGAGCCGGAACACCGTCCTCGTCGCCGGTTCGGAAGAACGCCAGCGCGCTGACCAGTTGATCAGACTGGCCAGTCAACTCCTCAGTGGTCGAAGCCATCTCTTCGGATGCGGATGCATTCTGTTGAATCACCTGTTCCAGTTGCTGCAATGCCTTATTGATCTGTTCTGCGCCCGTATCCTGCTCCTTGCTGGCAGCCGTAATCTCCTGTACCAGTTCGGCAGTGCGCTGGATGTCTGGCACCAGCTTGTCCAGCATCTCGCCAGACTTCTCCGACACCTTCAACGTAGTGGCGGAAAGCTGGTTGATCTCGCCGGCTGCCTTCTGGCTACGCTCGGCCAGCTTGCGCACCTCAGCGGCCACCACGGCAAATCCCTTGCCATGTTCGCCAGCACGAGCCGCTTCGATGGCCGCGTTCAATGCCAGCAGGTTGGTCTGGCGGGCGATTTCTTCAATGATGGAAATCTTGTCGGCGATCTCCTTCATCGCGGCCACAGCCTCCAACACGCTCTTGCCGCTCTCCTGCGCATCCTTGGCGCTCTTGTTGGCGATCTTGTCGGTCTGCTGCGCGTTGTCAGCATTCTGCTTGATGTTCGAGACCATCTCCTCCATCGAAGACGAGGCTTCCTCGGCCGCCGCGGCCTGGTTGCTGGCGCCCTTCGAGACCTGGATTGAAGCCGTCGAAATCGACTGGCTGGCCGCCGCCACCTCGCCGGCGATCGAGCGAATGTCGGAAACCGTCCGCGTCAGTCCACCTACCATCGCCTCCAGCGCCTGCATCAGCTTGTCCTTCGGAGATCGCTCCCGGATGACCACCGTCAGGTTGCCATTGGCAATCTCCTCGGCCGCCGCAGTGATGTCGTTCATGGCCACGATCAGCGCATTCAGATTGTTCTTGATCAGATTGAAATCGCCGTTGTAGGTATCCGTAATCTGTTCGGGCACGTCGCCCTTCGAGATCAGGTCCACATAGCGGGCAGCCACGTTCAAGGGACCGATGACTGCGTCCAGCGTCTCGTTCACGCCTTGCACAATCTTGCGATATTCGCCTTGATGCTTGCTGGCGTCAGCGCGCGTCGCCAGCTTGCCTTCCACCGCCGCCTTGGCTAGAATGTCGACCTCTGCGACCAGGCCATGGATGTTACTTTTCATCAACATCAGCCATTCATGAATCTGATCAGCGTCGGAGGCTTTTGACATGGCTGCCGACATGTCACCGTTCGCTATCTTGGTCACGAACGCAATTAGCTCAGTCAACCAATCATGTACACCGTTGATAGCATCCTTCATTTTGGCGTGATCGCCCTTGCAGGCGATCTCGACCTTCTCTCGCAAGTTGCCACCTCGGATCAAGCCCAGAATCCGGTTTCCTTCTCCGATGGGTAGCAGGATGGCGTCCAACATGGTATTCACGCCACGCACAATCTCTGCATAGGCGCCCTGGAATTGTTCAGACTTGCCACGCTCGGAGAGCTGGCCGTCCCTGGAGGCGTCAGTCAAACGCGCCAGTTCCTTTTCCAGACTCTGGAGAACCATTGCGACGTTATTGACGGCCACCTTCATTTTCTCGTGGTCGCCCTTGTAGGTCTGAGCGATCAGTTCATCGATCTTGCCGCTTGAAATCTGGGCAAGGATGCGATTCCCCTCGCCGATGGGCAGCAGGATGGCATCCAGCATGGAATTCACGCCACGGACGATTTCCGCATACGCGCCCTGGAACTGTTCGGCCTTCCCGCGTTCCGAGAGTTGCCCCTCCTTGGATGCCTCAATCAACCGCGCCAGCTCCCTCTGCAAACCCTGCAGAACGACAGCGACATTGTTGACGGCCACCTTCATCTTCTCGTGGTCGCCCTTGTAGGTCTGAGCAATCAGTTCGTCGATCTTGCCGCTTGAAATCTGGGCCAGCACCCGGTTGCCTTCCGCAATCGGCAGCAGGATGGCGTCCAGCATCTCGTTGACACCCTGGATCATCTCGCGATGGACACCATTGAACAGCGTTGCATTGCCGCGCTCGGAGAGGCGCCCTTCCTTGGATGCGTCCACCAGGCGCACGATTTCATCCAAGACAAGCGCCGAATCGTCTTCGGCCATACGCGCTTTTCTGCTCACCCGGTCGTTGTCCGGCTGTCCATCGTCACCGTGACCGTTGTTGCCAATTCCCTTGCCGGCGCCACGCAGCTTCCGGCCTTCCCTTACCAATGCAGTCGGCATTGAATCCGCCCCTCCTTCGCATGAATTCGTTCTCTGCCTGATCCGTTGACCGTTCATCCGTTCGCCGGTTGATGCGGACCGGGAGGAGCACGAGATTCAGCTGGTTAAATCAGTTATTTGACGGGCGCTGGCGCTCAGTCCAGCACCGACGAACCTCTAGAGAGCATTCCCCGGCGATGCCTTTCGCGGCCGGCCGTCCACCGCGGCTGCTGGCAGACGCGTTCGCAGGCCATGCACGGTTGCGCGCACCGCATTCTGCGCCAGCCGCTGAGGATCGAGGATCAACGCCACCGTTCCGTTGCCCAGAACGGTGGCACCAGAGACCACTTGTACATGCCGGTAGAACCGACCCAGGTTCTTGATCACCGTCTGGCAATTTCCCAACACTTGGTCCACCACAAAGCCGTAGCGCCCATCTTCGGTTTCGACTACCATGATCTGTTCGATCTCGGGCCGCTCGGTGCAGATATTGAAGTGCTCGCGCAAGCGAATGTAGGGAATGATCTCCCCACGCACATTGACCACATGTTTGCCGTTGGCCCTCTCGATTTCCTTGCGCGTCAGCTCGATGCATTCGAGGGTGTTGGCCAGCGGCAACACAAAGCAGGCATCCCCCACACTCAACAGCAGGCCGTCAATGATGGCCAGGGTTAGCGGCAGGCGAAGTGTGACAGAGGTTCCCGTGCCGGCCTTGCTGGCCACGTCGATGGTTCCCCGCAGGCTGTCGACCCGCTGGCGGACCACGTCCATGCCTACCCCTCGGCCGGAGATATCGGTCACTTGCCTGGCCGTCGAAAAGCCGGGCTGAAAGATCAGCCCGAAGATTTCTGCTTCGCTTAGCGCTGCATCGGCAGTCACCAGGCCCTTCTCGATCGCGCGGTTGCGCACTGCCTCCGCGTCAATGCCGCCGCCATCGTCAGAGACATCAACCAGAACGCTGGCGCCGGAATGCCGCGCGGATAAATGAATGGTCGCTGTGGGACGCTTACCTTGTGCGGCGCGGACTTGGGGCGGCTCAATGCCGTGGTCCATGCTGTTGCGGATCAGGTGCATCAGCGGATCGCCCAACTGATCGATCACCGTCTTGTCCAGTTCCGTATCTGCGCCTTCCATGGTGAGCTCGACGTCCTTGCCCAGATCGCGCGCCAGGTCGTGAACAAGCCTCCGGAATTTTTCGAAGGTGGCTCGAATCGGCATCATGCGGATGTTCATCGAGTTCTCGCGTAAAGCCGAAGTCAGCCGCTCGATTTCTTCCGACACCACTCCAATCTCGGAATCGCCCGAGCGCCCGGCAATCTCGCTCAACCGGGCCTGCACCGTGACCAGTTCGCCCACTAGGTCAACAAACTGGTCCAGCTTGGCGGCAGGCACGCGCAGGCTGGTTGCGTTGTCAGGTTTGTCGTAGCTGCGGCGGCCTCCGCTGGGGATGCGCTTGTCCTCCAGCGCCCTGGCCATCGTATCCGCCTTGCACACGGACCCCGGCTGGGCGTAGCTCTCGACAGGGTTTGACGCTAGCTCGATGACCAGTTCGCAACTGTCCTCCACAAAGATGAACACATCGCGGATTGCATCCCGGCCCGCCGCGGAGGCCAACATCATCTCCCAGCCGATGTAGCAGCGCTCCGGATCCAGCTCGACGAGCGGCGGAATCGCCGCCATGCTGGCCCGGACCGAAAGCCCTCCCAGTTGCCGCAACTCGCGCAGCAGCAAAAGTGGATTGGCACCATTGCGCATCAGGTCAGGGCCGGGAAAGAACCGTATATGCCACTCGCGCGCATGGCCTCTTACGGCAGCCAGCCTAGGCGGCGGAGTTACAACAGTTTCCCGTCCAGACGCGTGGCTTGGCGGCATGCCGGAGAGTTGCCGTACTTTGGCCAGAATCGTCGCACAGGCGGCAGCGTCTGCTGCGGGCGTTCCAGTGCCCTCTTCGACCATGGCCCTGATCTGATCCAGAGCGGCGAGAGTCAGGTCGATCAAGTCCGAGGTGATCGTCATCCGCTCGTTGCGCACCTCGTCGAAGGCAGTCTCCAGATTGTGTGTAAACGCGGCCAGTTCGTCGAACCCGAACATGGCCCCCGAGCCCTTGATGGTGTGCAGGGCGCGGAAGACCCGGCCCACCAGCTCGACATCGCCACGGTTCTCATTCAGCTCCAGCAGAGCTGCTTCCAGTTCCACGAGAATCTCGCGCGCTTCTTCCTGGAAGCTGTGTTTGAACTGGTCGACTTGGTCTACGATTGACAACAATCCACCCCGCTGACATGGCTGGTACGCAAGGTCGTCGCGAAATCTTCAAAGCCTGCATGAAGCAGTGCGGAAGTAACTGACTCTGGCGCGTTCCCCACGAGCGCAAACCGAACACCGGAAGCTTTCGACTCGCGCCTTGCGGCCCATAGTAACTGCACTGCAGTCACATCCAAATCGGTCGCGCCATCGACCGCAACGCGCACTTCTTTGCCGGCTGCGAATGCCTGGAGCAGTAACTTTTTCAGCTCCGCGGCCCATGCGATATCGACCACGCCCTCCAGGTGGATCACGGTCGAATCTTCACGGCGCTCCAAAGTGATTCCCACGTCCGGCTCCTTGGCGAGTTATTGCATCTTCCCTAGCAAAGACAAGGGGACACCCCTTGATGTTCAGTGTCATAACCCGAGCGCTAACAAGCTCTTGAAAGTGTTGAACCGGCAGAATTGGTGAAAGCCAGTCAACATTTGAATCGCTCTAACTGTTACGTCGCACCCATACTTCATCGGCGGCTATCCGGCAAATCATGAGTACTATTTGGAGAGGTTTGAGATGGATTCTTCTTAGAGGGATATTACTAACTCTATTCCGCTCAACCAATATCCTGCAAAATGAAATTCGCTTGGGAGTGGATCAGTCCGGCATCTGGTCACACCTTGAAAAGGGGCTGGATTGGCCAGATAAATAAGGTGTCGGCTCAACGCTGTGAGATGTTAGCTAGCAAACGCATCAGAGCCATCGATTACGCCAAATAGATTGGGGTTACCTGTGCCATGGCTTCCTCTTACATCTTCGCCGTTCCGTTTAGGTAAGCACCTATCTCGCTAGCTTCTGCACGACCGCTATCAGTTGATCCGCATTGAAAGGCTTGACAATCCAGCCGGTCGCTCCGGCCTTGCGCCCCGCATCCTTCTTTTCGGCCTGCGACTCAGTGGTCAGCATCAAGATTGGCGTGAACCCATAGCCGGGCAACTTACGCACGGCGGTGATCATCTGGATCCCATCCATGTTTGGCATGTTGAGATCGGTAATGATGAGATCAAAGTTCTGACGGCCAACTTTGTCGAGGCCATCCTTGCCATCTACTGCCTCTGCCACCTGGTAGCCTGCCTTGGCCATGGTGAAACTGACCATCTGCCGAATGCTGGCTGAATCGTCCACGGTCAAGATTTGCCTCATCGTTGGCCTCACGCCCTCTCATCTTATGGTTCAATTCATTTCTAAAAGCGGCTTCTCGCTTAGAAGAGCTCCACGTCGTTTCCCGCCAGATTCTGTTGCACCACCGGCAAGGGTGCTCCGCAAAGAGCTGCGTGCAACACGTCGCGCTCGATTTCCGTTGTGTAAGAAGCTGAGAACATCGCTTCCACTTCTGCTTGATCACTGCGATCAAGCGCATCCGGGTAATCGCTCACGAACTGGCGTTTCAGCTCTTCGATTTTCTGAAGTACCGTGTCGATATGGCCCAGGCAGGCGTCGAGGCGATTCCCGGTGATGCCAACCGCCGCGATCTTCACCTGCAGCCTGCCGATGGAAGACTCGATCTCCATGGCCTGTCCAGCCGCAAACCCTGCGGCGGTGCGCAGGTTCTCAAGGCCGGCCCCGGTTTCCGCCTGTGCCGCCCGCAATGCGCCGGTAGCGTCCTGGGAAAAGACGTCTAGCCCTTGCCTGGCCTGCTCGGCCAGGTTGAGAATCTCCCCTTTGGCCTGTGCCGATTGATCGGTAATTTCACTCCATGCAACCGAGATTCGCTTGATGCTCTGCGAGATTTCCAGGATGGCATCGGCCTGAGTGCCCAGGCGGCTAGACTCAACAATAGAGTTGAACGAGAGCAACTGAAGGCGATCGCGAACCGACTTCGATTTCTCCAGGTGCTCGCTGACCAGTTGCATCAGGTTGGAGAGACCCGCAAGTGTGTCATCAACTTCTGCGGTGTCTGCCCTGCACTCCTGTTCGAGCGCTTCGATCCGGGCAAGTTGTTGCGAAAGCTCCCGCTCCTGTTCCAGAACCACCGGGCCGGTCCCTACCACCTCTGAGGAACTGATCCTCAGGATGCCGTCCATGCATCTCCTGATCTGGGATACCCAGTCTCCCATGGTTTCCCGGATGCTTTTCAACTGGTAGGCCTGAATGACAAGACCGGCTGAGATCCGGGGCAGTTCGTTGGATGCCTCAGATTTGCAGTTGTCAACCCCGCGTATCTTCGCCGAGATCAACTGAAGCGCTTCCCGCACGTGTTCAACCTGCTGCCGCGTAATGTCGTGCGCCTGGATAGCGGCCACCACTCCGGCAATCTGACCGGCGATCTCCTCGACGCACCCCCTGAACTGCGCCGGCGTCCTCGATAGTTCCGCCAGGCTGGAGCCAGCTGCCGCCAAGGCGTTCTCCAGGTCCACTTCAATCCGTGCAAACTCCTGGTGCATCCGGGGCAACTCGACCATAAGCATGCGCTTGGTCTCTTCGATCGAGGCTCGGCGCTCATCCGTGTGGCAGGCGAGATCTTTTGCCCCCTCGGTCACAGACTGGGAAAAATCGCCCAATTGGTGCGCCAGATACTGGAATCCTGTGCCCAACTGGCCCAGATGGGCGACCTCTATATTCGTAAGTACGCTCAGCGCCTGGGTCTCTCGCGCAATCGCCCTCTGACCGCGCGTGAGCCGGGAAAGCCGACCGAGCAACTCAGCCTCCGCGATCACGGTTTCCAGAATCCCGGCGGTCGCCCGCAGCCTCTCCTGAATAAACTTTCTTGCCTCGGCGCCCAGGGATTGCACCTTGGGCAGAATCGACTTGACACTGTCATCCTCAACGCAGCCGATCACCCCCGCCGCCAGATTCAGAATGGCATCGGTATGACGGGCAAGATCCTCAAACTCTCTACTCACCGTATCGATTTCCTTTTCTGAATCGCGCATCAGGGATTGAAGCTCTTGCCCAACCTTCTGAAGAGTGCAGGCAACATCCAACCTGCTCGGCTCACTCATCGCCACTGGCCTTTCCAATAAAAGCTTGCGCCCGTCAGTGCCATGGTTCTGTAGTTCAAAAAGTTAACCGCCACGGCTAGAGTGGTCGTGGAACCAAAGAAACGGCAGTTCCCACGCCGTAAACATTGCCAAGACGGAATTGGCGCAGTCGGTTGCGGACAGGGCCGCGCCGCCTTTGCACATTCACTTCACCCTATCGGAGAATCGATCACTAAAATCTCCGAATATATGTCTGCAGGCCAGCAGCTTTCTGGAGTTTTCCAAGATTGAACTAACTTCTCGATACGGGAATTGGAAAAGGAAAAAGCGGATCTTCGGGCTCGCTGCTTCGGCACGGGCGATTCCGTTGCCAGACTCAAAGCACATGGCGATTGCCACTTTCCCGTACCGTTTTGTCTCGTTCAGAGCATCCAGAGCCTCAAAATCCAGGCAAACGTCAGCAGTTCCCCAAGGCGGTTGAGGTAGGTCATGGATAACTTCTTTTCTATCAACATCTTCTGTGAACCCATTGAGCCTGTGCCCGAAAACCGCGCGTGCAGTTGTAGTCCCGGCAAAATTCCTTTGCTGAATCCGTAACGTTTGATTTTGCAGCCCTCCGCCAACACAGCCCGGCCGGAAAGCCCAACCGAATTCCCCTTGGATGTATCGCAGGGACGGAGTGACCTGCGTCACAGCAACACCCTATGGCGAGGGGTAAAGTAACTCGGGCTTTTGGGGAGTATTGGTGGCTATCGAAATGGATTGTCTGTGAAAGCGAGGGCAGAACTGGAACGGCCGTCTGGTGTGAGCGACGGTAACAAAAGACTGGTTGTGCTGGAGAGATGCGGACACGCTTAGGAGGCAATCGGAAATGGACTGGCACCAGGAATACCAGAGCAAGTGCATGGATGCCGAGCGGGCGTTGGAGGCGGTAAGCTCTGGCGACCGCGTGTGGATTCAGTCGGGGTGCGGCACGCCTTCGATTCTGGTGGATGCGCTGGTCGCGCGTGCTCCCGAGGTGCGCGATGTAGAGATCGTCCACATGATGACGCTGGGGAGCGCCGACTATACCCGGCCGGAGTTTCAGGGACATTTTCGTCATCGTGGACTGTTTCTGGGAGCCAATGTGCGCGAAGCGGTGGCCGCCGGGCGCGCCGACTACACGCCGATCTTTCTCAGCGAGATTGAGGGCTTGTTTGTAAGCGGCGCTCTGCCGCTAGATGTGGTGTTGATGCAGGTTTCGCCGCCGGATGAGCACGGATTCGTGAGCCTAGGAACGACGGTGGACTGTACCATGACCGCGGTGCGCTGTGCCAAGGTAGTCATCGCCGAAGTGAATGATCGGATGCCCCGCACGCATGGAGACACGTCGATTCACCTGAGCCACATTTCCGCGATTGTGGAGACCTCGCGGCCCCTGTTGGAAGTCTGCACGGAACCATTCACTGAGTTTCATCTGCGCGTGGCGCGCAACGTGGCCTCGCTGATTCCCGACGGAGCCACGTTGCAGACGGGGATTGGCGGAATTCCGGACGCGGTATTGACCTGTCTTGGCGACAAGCGTGACCTGGGAATCCACACCGAGATGTGTTCAGACGGCGTGATCGAGTTGATCGAATCGGGCGTGTTGAATGGAGAACGGAAGTCGCTGCACAGGGGCAAGGCAGTGCTGGCCTTCGTGCTCGGATCGCGGCGGCTGTTCGATTTCATCCATGAGAATCCGAGCTTCGAGTTTCGGCCGATCTGCTACACGAATGATCCGTTTGTGGTAGCGCAGAACGACAGAATGGTAGCCATCAATTCGGCGTTGCAGGTAGACCTGACGGGGCAGGTTTGCGCTGACTCGCTGGGGACCAAGCCATATAGCGGTTTTGGCGGACAACTGGATTTCATTCGCGGCGCAGCGCGCTCCAAGGGGGGCGTACCGATTATTGCCTTGCCTTCGACGGCGCTCCACGGAGATGTGTCGCGAATTGTGCCGGTGCTTGAGCCGGGCGGGGGCGTTGTGACGTCCCGCGCGGATGTGCATTATGTGGTAACCGAGCACGGAATCGCATACCTGCATGGGAAGACGCTTCGCGAACGCGCAGAGGCGTTGATTTCGATAGCCGATCCGCAGTTCCAGGGAGGACTAGAAGATTTTGCGGTGCGCTCGCATTACCTGGAGCGCAAGGCAGCGACGGCAGTGTATGCCTGAGCTGCGAGTTGCCTGAGAGGGGTGAAAGATGAGCGATACAGAAAAGCGGGATCGAGGCATGCTGCGGGTGGATGTGGATGAGTGCAAGGGCTGCGGATTGTGTGTGGAAGCGTGTCCGCCGAAGGTGATCCGCTTGAGCGAGCGGTTGAATCACTATGGCTATCGAACGGCGACCTACGCGGGCGCGGGCTGCACGGGGTGCGGAATCTGCTTTATGGTGTGTCCCGAGCCGGGTGCCATCACGGTGCTTCGCGCCGCGCCACGCAAAGCCGCTGAAGTGCGCGCTGCTGTAAGCAGTTCGATCGCCGGCATGGAAGGAGCACCTCGATGCGCAAGCAACTGATGAAAGGAAATGAAGCGATTGTCAAGAGCGCAATTCTCTCTGGATGCCGCGCGTTCTATGGGTACCCCATCACGCCGGCCAGCGAGATTACGGAGACGGCAGCGCAGTTTCTGCCGCAGGTGGGCGGAGTGTTTCTGCAGGCGGAAAGCGAGGTTGCAGCGATCAACATGCTCTACGGAGCGGCGGCGGCGGGTGTACGGGCGATGACCGCGTCGAGCGGACCGGGAATCAGCCTGATGCAGGAAGGCATCAGCTACATGGCAGGCGCGGAGCTGCCTTGCGTGATCGCGGATATCACCCGCGGCGGGCCTGGGTTAGGCAACATTGCAGCCGAGCAGAGCGATTATCACCAGGTGGTGAAGGGTGGCGGCCACGGAAACTACCGGACAATCGTGCTGGCACCGCACTCCGTACAGGAAATGGCGGATTTGACGGCGCTGGCGTTCGAGCTGGCTGACCGGTACCGGAACCCGGTGGTGCTGCTGGCGGATGGATTCATTGGCCAGATGATGGAGCCGGTCGAGTTCCCGCAGCAGGCCATCGAGCCGCATCTGCCCGAGTGGGCCGTTGCAGGCACAGCAGAGTCGCGCGGCAATCTGATCAATTCGTTGCATCTAGATTGCGATGAGTTGGAGGCGCATGTTCGCGATTTGGAAACAAAGTATCTCTGCGCCGAGCAGCTTGAGGCGCGCGCTGAAGAGTGGCATACGGATGGAGCGGAGATTGTGCTGGTTGGATACGGAATCGTAGCGCGGATCTTGAAGGCCGTAGCGGCAGAGGCTCGCGCAAGCGGGCTCAATGTGGGCGTCCTGCGGCCGGTGACTTTGTATCCATTTCCGAAACTGCATTTCCAGCGGCTGGCAAAGACCGCGCGTGTTTTCGTGGTTGTGGAAATGAGCAACGGCCAGATGGTGGAAGATGTGCGGCTGGCGCTGAATGGGGCGCGGCCGGTGGAGTTCCTGAGCCGCGTGGGCGGGAATGTACCCTCGCACGAAGAGGTGCTTCGGTTTGTACGCAAGCAGGCGCAGCAACTCCGGCCGGTCATGGAGCCGGAGGAAGGGCGGGTGGTTCATGCCTAGCGAAATGGTTTCTGAATACACGGTCGTGCATGCCAAGCCCAAGGCGTTCTACGAACGCTACGAACGGAAAGAAGATCTGCAGCACCAGACGCACTACTGTCCGGGATGCGGCCACGGCATGGTGCACAAGATGCTGGCCAGAGCGATCGATGAGCTGGGCATCCAGGACAGGACAATTCTCATCGCCCCGGTCGGCTGCTCGGTCTTCACCTATTGCTACTTCGACGTGGGCAATATCCAGGCAGCACATGGGCGGGCGCCGGCAGTGGGCACGGGGGCCAAGCGAAGTAGGCCGGATAGCATCGTAATCGGCTACCAGGGCGATGGGGATTTGTCGGCCATCGGGTCAGCGGAGATTCTGCACGCGGCCAATCGCGGCGAAAATATCACGGTGATCTTCGTGAACAACGCCATCTACAGCATGACGGGCGGACAGGCAGCACCGACGACCTTGCTGGGGCAGAAGACCACAACCACTCCGCTCGGGCGGAACGCTGCCACCGAAGGCTATCCGCTGCACATGAGTGAGTTGCTGGCTACGCTAGCGGCTCCGGTCTACATCGAGCGAGTGGGACTGGGAGACAACAAGCAGATTGCGCAGGCGACACGCGCAGTGCGGCGCGCCGTGGAAAACCAGGTGCGCGGCCTCGGCTTTTCGATGGTGGAGGTGTTGTCGCCTTGTCCGACGATCTGGAAGATGCAGCCCGTGGAGGCACAACGCTGGGTGCGCGATGTGATGGAAAAGACCTTTCCGCTGGGTGTATACCAGGACCGCACCAAGGACGCGCAGCCGCGGCCGCTGACTGCATCAGCACCGGCGCTCGAGAAGATTCCGCAGATTCTTGGCGTTGCCGAAGAGGGTTTGCCTGAAGGCAACGCGCATCGAATGAAGCATTCGAGCGAAGAGCTGGACCTCCGCGTGCGCGTAGCGGGCTTTGGCGGGCAAGGCGTCTTGCTGCTGGGTGAAGTGCTTGCCGAAGCAGGACTGGATGCGGGGCTGGAGGTCTCGTGGCTGCCGTCATACGGCCCGGAGATCCGATCGGGTACTTCGAACTGCCATGTGCGGCTGGCGGGCCAGACGATCGACTCGCCGCTGGTAACCGAGCCCACTGTGCTGGTGGCGATGAATGAACCGTCACTGAGGAAGTTCCATGCGAGCGTGCGCCCGGGTGGATGGATTCTCTACAACGGCGATACCTTGCCCGAGGATTGCGAGCGGGACGATGTACATGTGCTGTCGCGTCCCTTCACACACCTAGCCGATGCGCTGGGGAGTGCGCGAGCGGGCAACATGGTGATGCTGGGTGTGCTGCTGGAAATCACAGGGGTGTTGCCACAGGCTAGCGTCGATGCCGCGCTGAGGCGGTTGGTCAAAAATCCGCGCTGGGTGGAACTGGACGAGCGGGCTCTGGCGCGTGGTCGGGAACTGTACCGGGAATCATGCGAAGAGATAGGCCATGAAAGCTGATGCGGATCCGAACCTGATTGTGTATTTCGGCGGGCAATATGTGCCGATGGGTGAAGCGCGCGTGGGCATCCTGACCCACGCGCTGCATTACGGAACGGGCGTGTTTGAAGGGATTCGCACCAACTGGGATGAGGCGCAGCAGGAACTTCGCCTGCAGGTGGTGGAACAGCCGATTGACCGCAGCGAGCTGTATGTGTGCAATGAATTGTTCTTCACTGGAACAGCAGTGGGCATTGCGCCGGTGGTGCGCGTCGATCACCGGCCAGTGAAAGATGAAGCGATAGGCGCGGTCACGCGCGAACTGCGGCCATTTGTATTTCGATGCGACGCGCGGACATCTGCGGAGTTACCTGAAATGGCTGGAACTGGTCTACCGACCGCGCAACATACAAGCGCACAAGGCGCCCTCGCTGGTTGAGATCCCTGTGAGTTGAACGGCTGCCGAGGGATAAGGCGCAGGGTGGACCGAATGGGAAAAGGAGGGGAGACAGATGCTCACGACGACAATTGCAGCCAACGCATATGACGTTGCGCTGGAGAATTTTGATGCAGCAGCAAATGCAATGGGGCTAACCGACGATGTTCGGGAGATGATCAAGTATCCCGAACGTGTGTTGACCGTGACAGTGCCAGTGCGCATGGACAACGGGCACATTCGCCGCTTTGAGGCTTACCGCGTGCAGCACAGTTCTGTGCGTGGTCCGGCGAAGGGCGGCATCCGCTACCACCCGCAGGTAACGCTCGATGAGGTGAAAGCGCTGGCAACCTGGATGACATGGAAGTGCGCGGTGGTAAATATTCCGTTTGGCGGCGCCAAGGGCGGAGTCACGTGCGATCCGAAGCACATGTCTTCAGGCGAACTGGAGCGCATGACGCGGCGTTACACCAGCGCGATTCTTCCATTGATTGGACCGGAGCAGGACATACCCGCGCCGGATGTCTACACCAATTCGCAAACCATGGCATGGATCATGGACACCTACAGCATGACCAAGGGCTACCCGATCCCGGGCGTAGTCACCGGTAAGCCGATCAGCCTTGGTGGCTCTCTGGGTCGCAATGAAGCGACCGGGCGCGGCGTGTTCTACACAATCCAGAGCGCATGTGAGCATCTCGGCATGCAGTTGAAGGACGCCACGGTAGCGGTGCAGGGTTTTGGCAACGCCGGCTCGATTGCGGCGCAACTGCTGCATGAGGCGGGAGCCAAGGTCATCGCCGTGAGCGATTCGACTGGATGCATCTACAACCGCAACGGCCTGAATATTCCTGAGCTGATGCATATGAAGGCACTCTGCGGACATGTGGAAGGATTCCCGGAAAGCGAGCCAATCAGTCCCGCCGAATTGCTGGCCATGAAGTGCGACATCCTTGTTCCGGCTGCTCTGGAGAATGCGATCCAGGCCGAGAATGCACCTGAGGTGGGTGCAAGGATCGTTGCCGAAGCAGCCAACGGACCTCTGACGCCAACGGCAGACAGGATTCTGGAGAGCAAGGGAGTATTCATTATTCCCGATATTCTGTGCAACGCCGGCGGTGTGACAGTCTCGTACTTTGAGTGGGTGCAGGATGAGCAGCACTTGTTCTGGGAGGCACAAGATGTCTACAACCGCCTGGAGCGTGTGATGAAGACTGCTTTCCGGGATGTTCTGAAGATCCATCTGGAGCAGAAGGTTCCGATGCGCATTGCCGCGAACATGCTCGGCATTGGCCGCGTGGCGGAGGCAGTACAGCTCCGCGGCATCTATCCGTAGAGGTCAACGCGACTTGCTGAGGCAGTGCCTCGACAGAAATCTCTGCGGGGGTGAATCATGATGGCCCGGCGTTACAGACGCCGGGCCTCTCTTTTTCGCAAGCCCGCCTATCTCCATCGAAAAATGCGCAGAGAGACTACAAACGGCGCCACGAACCAAGCCAGCAGGATCGCAACCGGCGCAATCATCTGCCCCAGATTCATTCCTTGCAACATATTTCCGCGCAGCGCATCGATGGCAGCCGTCAGTGGCAGCGCCCGCACCAGCGGCTGAATGACGGCCGGAAAGCGTGAAGCTGAAAAGAACACTCCCGACAAGATCCACATTGGGAGCATGACCAGATTCATCAGTCCCGAGGCGGCTTCCATGGTCCGGGCCCGCGAAGACACCAGCAGCCCCAGCGCTGAGAACACCAGCGAAGTCAGTACGCACAGCAATCCGAGTTCCCAAAGCGACCCGCGAAACGGCACGCCGAAGGCCACCCGCGCAAAGCCCAGGAACACCGCAACTTCGATCACCAGCATCGCCAGCCTCGACAGCAGGAACGACGCCAGAAACTGCCAACGTGGCATGGGTGAAGCCACCAGCCGTTTGAGAAGTTTTTTCTGCCGGGCCTCCACAATGGCAAAGCCCAGCCCCCACATCGCCGAGCCCATCAGGTTCATGCCCAGCAGGCCGGGCACCACAAAGTCGATATACCGCGCCCCTGTTTCATGCACCAATTTGTTCTCGGTATGAATCTCCTCGCGCCTCCCCGCCGCCGTCTGAATCGCTTGATCAGCCAGCAAGCGCGCCGTCCGCGCGTCGGGATTGGTGTCATCGTACTTGTACTCCACCGCGTCCGGCTTTTGGACAGCCAGCAGCAGAATGTTTCCCGTGGCCAATGCACGGGTCCCAGATGCCTCGCCCATGGTGACCGCGGTCAAGCCCTTGTCTGCAGCCAGGGCCTGGGTGAGTTGCGTGGTAGTCGCGCCCACCTGCAGCACGTCGGCCGGCCGGTTCCGAAAGGCAACTCCCAACCCCAACGCCAGCAGAATCGGAAAAATGAATATCCAGAAAATCGCCTCCGGCTCGCGCAAGAGAAGCAGAAAGCGCACCATCGTCAATTGGTACAGGCTGCTCAGCTCAAGCTTACTCATCGCGCAAATTCCTTCCCGTCAGCCTCACAAACACGTCTTCGAGCGTTGCCGAGTGGGTGCGAAACTCGCTCAGATGCAGTCCCTGGCTCCTCAGCGCGGCAAAGATGCGTGGCACTGCAGTGTGCAACTCGCTGACTGAAAGCTGGTGCAGACCCGCATCCACGCGGTGCGACTGCACGCTCGGAATCGCCGTAAGCTCAGCCGCATCCACCACCCCGCGACCGTTCTCATGGCTACCCGCCTCGCCGCTGCTCACGGCGAACTCCACAATATCCTCGCCACCCACTGAGGCAATCAGTTGCTGCGGCGTCCCCCGCGCAATCACCCGCCCATGATCCATGATCGCCACCCGGTCGCAGAGCCGCTCCGCTTCCTCCATATAGTGGGTGGTCAGGATAATGGTGCGGCCCGACTGCTTCAGCCCATCCACCAGGTCCCACAAGTGGCGCCGAGCCTGTGGATCGAGCCCTGTCGTCGGCTCATCCAGAAACAGCAGCTCAGGATCGCCCACCAGCGCGCATGCCATGGCCAGCCGCTGCTTTTGCCCGCCCGACAATCCCCCCACGCGTGAGCCGCGTTTTTCCTCAAGTTGCGCTGTCCGAATCGATTCCTCTACCGGGATACCGCGACGAAAGAAGCTCCGGAAGAGCCGCAGCGTCTCTTCGACCGTAAGCTTTTCAGGAGTTTGCGTTTCCTGGAGTTGAATTCCGATGCGCTGGCGCAGCTCACTTGCGTCCGTGCGCCAATTCATCCCCAGCACTTCCACCGTTCCTTGATCGGGAATGGTCAGTCCCTCGCAAATCTCGATGGTCGTCGTTTTCCCCGCCCCGTTCGGCCCCAGCAACCCGAAGCACTCGCCGCGCGCCACCTCAAGGTCAAGACCATCCACCGCCTGCACATCGCCAAAGGCTTTTCGCACCCCGCGCAGATGCAACGTCCGGCCACTGCCATCTGTTCGCAGTTCGGCAGCCGGCGCGGCAGCAGATCCTTGTTTCGCAATTGTGTCTGCGCCACCGTTCTTTGTCCCGTCCATCATCCACTCAGAGTACCGCATTCCTATTTCAGAACATTCAATAATCCCCGCGAACGGAGTGGCGATCTGCTCAAGCCATGAAGCCCGCGCGGCCTATCGGGCTTGCCCTGGAAAAGCATCGGGGTAGTTCCTCTCTGCCTTCCCAGGCGCATGATTTACCATTCTTGATTGTCGAGGCATGCCCATCCCGGGAACACCTCTGCGAAAGGACTCCATCTATGCGACCTCTTTCCGCACTTTGCTTTAGCCTGGTTTTGCTTTGTTTGCTGTGCACCATTCCGGCTCTAGCTCAGTCTGCTTCCACTCCCTACGACTCGGTAGATCCCATCATTGGCACCTCCGGCGGTGGCAACACCTATCCCGGCGCATCGCTGCCCTTCGGCATGGTGCAGTGGAGTCCGGACACCCATCACGATGACTGGTATTCTTACGGTCACAAGCAGATCGATGGGTTCAGCATGACTCACCTCAGTGGCGCGGGATGCGCACTGTATGACGACTTCGCCGTGCTGCCCACAACAGGCGCATTAGCTGCCAGTCCCGCCACAAATTTCGATCCCTACGCCATTGCCTTCGATCACAGCAAAGAATCAGCGCACCCTGGCTACTATACGGTCACGCTGGAAAACGGCATCCGCGTCGAGATCACGGTGACTGAGCGCGCCGGAATTGCGCGGTTCTTCTTCCCTGAGGGGACAAGTGCGCGGTTGCTGGTGAACGCCGGATCAAGCGCCAACATCTCCTCGCCCAATAATCCTCGACGGCCTGACCGCGATGCCTATGGCAACCGGATCGAACTCAAGAACGCCGACTCCTATGCCGGGTCTGTCACGGCGGGCGGTTTTTGCGGAACGGAATCGAACTACAAACTCTACGTGGCAGGCCGCTTCAGCAAGCCGTACAAGACTTCGGTACTGTGGCAGGACGATTCGATCGTGCGCGATAGCAAGTCAGTGCAGGGCAAGCACACCGGCGCGTGGCTTGACTTCGGCAATGCTCGCGAGATCGATCTCAAGGTCGGAGTGTCTTTTGTTAGCGAAGCCGGCGCGCTCGACAATCTTGACCAGGAAATCCCTGGCTGGGACTTCGACGGAGTCCACGCCAAGGCGCGCTCCATCTGGAGCCAGTTGCTCAGCCGCGTTGCGGTGGAGGGCGGAACACCCGACCAGCGCAAAATCTTCTACACCGGTCTCTATCACTCCTTCCTGTCTCCCACTCTGTTCAGTGATCACGACGGCAACTACATGGGATTCGACAATCAAGTCCACTCTCTGTCCGCGTCGAAGCAGAAGGCCCAGTATGCCAACTTTTCTGACTGGGATATCTATCGCAACACCGTACAGTTTCAAGCGCTATTCGATCCCGAGCGCGAAGGCGACATGATGCAGTCGCTGGTCAATGACGCGGTGCAGAGCGGGTGGCTTCCGCGCTGGCCGGCCGCCAACGATGTGACGTATGTCATGGGCGGCGATTCTCCAGCCACAGTGTTGGCGTCGTCCTATGCGTTTGGAGCGCACAACTTCGACGCGAGAACAGCGCTGAAGTACATGGTGAAAGCCGGGACTGAACCGGGCCTGGCACCGCACAACGGGACCGAGCGTCCATTTCTCAAGGAGTATCGGAGCCTCGGTTATGTTCCCATCGAGAAGGACAACACCGCGGCCTCGCGCACTCTGGAATACGCAAGCGACGATTTTGCGGTCGCGCAATTTGCCAAGACGCTCAGCGATGAGGCCGACTATCGATTGTTCCTCAAGCAGTCAGAGAACTGGAAGAACCTTCTCGACCCGGACACCGGCTGGATTCGCCCGCGCAACAGCGATGGAACCTGGCTCGCTGGCTTCGATGCCGAACGCTCGCTTCCAAAGACTACGGTTAGCTGGGACTCCAAAGATCAACTGGGCTTTGAAGAAGGCAATACCTACCAGTACACCTACATGATTCCCTTCGATTATCCCGCGCTGTTCGGAGCCGTCGGCGGCAATGACAAGGTGATCCCGCGCCTCGACAAGTTCTTCCTGAAGCTCCGCTGCTGGGGCGATCCCTGCTACAACATCGAGAACGAGCCCGACTTTGTCGTTCCCTATGCCTATGTCTTCGCCGGCCAGCCCTGGAAGACTCAGGAAGTGGTCACGCGCATTGGGAAAGAGACCTTCAAGACCACTCCCGACGGCATTCCCGGAAACGACGACCTCGGCGCAACCTCCGGCGTCTATGTCTGGGATGCGCTCGGCTTCTACCCCGCTGTGCCCGGCGTCGGCGGTGTGGTTCTGGGTACTCCCATGTTCGACAAGGCAACTCTGCATCTTGCCGGTGGCAGAACCGTTATCGTCAGCCGCCAGGGCAGCGGCATCTACGTCCAAAAAGTCACGCTCGACGGCACTCTTTATTCGAGTTCCTGGTTGCCGCTCACCAAATTGCACACTGGCACTACGCAGCTTCGCTTCACGGTGGATTCACAACCCAACACAGAGCGCGGAACTGCCATAACGGATCGGCCGCCGGCTTTCCGCTGAGCCGGTTCCCAACACCTCGAACCCCAGTCGGCGGCAGCCTGCCCGCCAACTGGGGTTTCCCGTAGGCTACCTTGCAGGTAAACTAGATACATGGCGGATATCCAGCGCAGGAAAACACCCACGGTCAAAATCGGTAACGTTCGCGTCGGCTGGGAGGTTCCGGTCGTCGTCCAGTCGATGACCAACACGGACACGGCAGACATTGCGAGCACTATCGAGCAGGTCGCAGCCCTGGCGCTTGCCGGTTCTGAGATCGTCCGCGTTACTGTGAACAACGAGGAAGCCGCCGCTGCCGTTCCGCACATCGTCGAAGGCCTCGATAAACGTGGCATCCGCGTCCCCATCGTGGGGGACTTCCACTACAACGGCCACCTGCTGCTCAAAAAGTTCCCTGAAACGGCACGGACGTTGGCCAAGTACCGCATCAATCCCGGCAACGCGTCCATCGGCAAGAAGGATAACGATAATTTCCAGGTCATGATCGAGTGCGCGGTCGAAAACCAGAAGCCGGTTCGCATCGGCGTGAACTGGGGCTCGCTGGATCAGTCGCTGCTCACCCGCATGATGGATGCGAACAACCACCTGCTCAACCCGCTTCCTGCGCGCGACGTGATGATGGAAGCCATGGTGGTCAGCGCGCTGGACTCGGCGAAAGCTGCCGAACACTACGGCCTGCGTCCCGACCAGATCATCCTCTCCGCAAAGGTCTCCGGCGTCCGCGATCTGATCGATGTCTATACCAATCTCGCCGCCCGTTGCGACTACGCCCTGCACCTCGGCCTTACTGAAGCCGGCATGGGCGCCAAGGGACTCATCGCCTCAACCGCCGGCCTAGCGCCGCTGTTGTTAGGCGGCATAGGCGACACCATCCGCGTAAGCCTCACCCCCAAGCCCAACGGCGACCGCACTGAGGAGGTGCTGGCCGCGCAGCAGATTCTGCAATCGCTCGGAATCCGCAGCTTCATGCCCCAGGTCACCAGTTGCCCCGGTTGCGGCCGCACCACCAGCACTTATTTCCAAGAGTTGGCGGAACAGATCCAGAGCTATCTCCGCACCTCCATGCCCGAATGGCGCAAGATCTATCCGGGTGTCGAGGAGTTAAAGCTGGCGGTGATGGGCTGCGTGGTCAACGGACCGGGCGAATCCAAACACGCCAACCTCGGCATCAGCCTCCCCGGCACCTTCGAGGAACCCAAGGCCCCCGTCTACGTAGACGGCAAGTTTTCGACCACCCTGCACGGCGACACTATCGTGGCTGAGTTCAAGCAGATTCTCGACCGCTACGTCGAAAGCCACTACGGACAGGGAGCCAAGAGTGAGGAACTGGTTGGGGCAAAGTAAATCAATCCGTGAGGATGTGCGACGGGTTACTGACTCAGTGGGTTGAGTTTCCTTTCTCGCCCATTTCGCGATAGCATTTCCAGGACCTCCCGCGGGGATTTCTTATGCTTGCTTGCCGGCTTTTCTGGCTCGCGCTTTTAGCTGCGTGCACACCTGTAGTTGCCTTTGCCGCCTCACAGAAGCCCTGCCTCACCGCCGAGGAAGCGTCCAAAATGTTAAACAAAGACATCTGCATCACCGCGCATGTCTATGACGTAGTGCAACTTCCCGACGGCACCCGCTTCCTCGACATCTGCACGCCTCAGACCGCAGACGACGCCTGCCGCTTCACTATCGTCAGCCTGTGGGAAGACCACGACGAGGTGGGTGAGCTGCGCAAGTACCGTGACATGGACGTGCAGGTTCGCGGCATCGTGCAGCCCATGCATGGCCGTGCCGGAATGGTGCTTAGCCATGCTCGCCAGTTCTCCGGTGGCCCGCCCAAATTTCGCCCCAATCCCAAACTGGTGCGCGGCTTCAGCGCCGATCAAAACCGTCCTCCCGTCAGTGATCCCAACCTGCGCTCTCAGGGTGGAGGCCGCGCTTTCATGAATACCCGCGATCAGGAGACCCTGCCGGCAAAGTAAGCTCCACCTCGACGAGCTGCTGCCGCAGACGCGAACCGGAGATCAGCCCGCCTCTTCGAGAGGCGGAGCAAACCTTGCCCCTGTCCGCAGAATCACGCAGGATACCGCCAGAAAAATCAGCGTAGCGCCCAGGCCCACCCGAAGACTTTTCGTGTGGTCAGAGATAGCCCCAATGATGGTCGGCGAGAACGTATCTCCAAAGCAATGAATGCAAAACAGATTCAACGAGATAGCCGTCGCGCGCACCGGCGCCGAAACCGAATTCACAATTGCCGCGTTCAACGGCCCCGTATTCAGAAAGAGAAAGAACTCAGTCACAAACAGCACCGGAACAGCCCATCCGGGCGGCCCGAAAAACAGCAATACTCCGCACGGCAGGGTGAGCGCAACGCTCCAGAATGAGAGCAGGTAGAGCGCACGATCATTCGTCCGCAGCCAGCGCTGCGCCAGCCAGCCGCCCACCAGCGTTCCGGCAATCCCGTCGACCACCGTAATCGCGCCCATGACAAGGCTGGAGTTGCTCACCGAGAGCCCCGTTGAACGGTGCAGGAACGTCGGCATCCACGCTGAAATGCCGCCCATGGCAAAGGTCAGCATTGCCAGCCCGAAGGTCGCAGTCAGAAAGGCAGGGTTGCGGAGGAGCCCCAGTACCGTGGTGCGGCCAGCCGTGGGCTTCACATGGTCGCTGGCTCCACGTTCGGGCTCACGGCCCAGCCAACCGTACATTACCGCGATCGCCAAGCCCGGAATCGCGCAAATGAAAAATGGCGCACGCCAGCCCCAAGCGCTGCCCAGTTGGCCGCCGGCCACATAGCCCAGTGCCGCTCCCACCGGAATGGCCACATAGAAATAAGACAGGATGCGGTTACGATCCCGCTCAGGATAGAAGTCGGCCAGCACCGCCGGCGCAAAGATACCGAATGTGGCCTCGCCCACGCCCACCAGCGCATGGCGGATGAACAATGTCCTGTAGTCATGGACCCAGGCCGTGGCCAGCGTGGCCAGGCACCATAGCATTGCGCCCGCGATGATGAGAGGTTTGCGCCGGAAGTGGTCGCCCAACCAGCCCGTCAGAGGCGCCGCAAACATATACGTCAGAAACAGTGCGGTTGTCAGTGCGCCGATCTGCTCGTCTGTGGAGTGAAACTCGCGCTGGATCAGCGAGACTTCGCCGGGCAGGATATAGCGGTCGATATAGTTGAGCAGATTCAGCCCAATGAGCAGCAGCAGAGTCCCAAGGGCGGGGCTCATGCGGGCGCGAAAAGGCTGGAGCGGAGTTGGCAACGGTGTTCAATCTCGCGAAATCGGCAAGCGGAATCACGAATATCACAGCAGGCTATCAAAGGCCCAATGATCCGGGACGGATCAGGCTGCCGGGCGGGGCCAGCGGGCCTCCACGGTGGTTCCGATGCCTCCACGAGGACGGAACTCGCCACGCACCACGACCCACACCGGGTCACAGGCCTTCACCACGTCCTCCAAGACTTGGTTGACGATATTTTCCTGGAAAATGCCTAGATTGCGGTAACTGAAAAGGTACTCCTTCAGAGATTTCAGTTCCAGGCAGCGGTCGCGAGGCATGTAGCGAATGGTCAGTACGCCGAAGTCGGGCAGCCCTGTCTTGGGGCAAACCGAGGTCAGCTCCGGATCGTCGATCGAGATCTCATAGCCAGGAAACTGGTTCTGCCAGGTTTCAATGGCCGGAAATGCGAAATCGAGGCCAGCCTTGGCATGTTCGTCGGTATAGCGAGGTTTCAGAGCCATGCTCATATTGTACGAGCGTGGAGATTGCCGGGCCAGTTTCGCCCTGAGGCGTATTTTTCTGCTCCTCCGGCGCTCATTTTGAGTCCTATATACTAACTCTGGTTAGATGAATGGCAGAACAGAGAGAGCAATCGGGCCGGCTTTGGCTTTGGATGGGCGCGGCCGTCCTTATCATCATTGTCTTCTTCACGGCGCGGATCCTTATGCGGGAACGCCTGCCGGTGCGTGAAGTGCAGGTGCGGCACCAGGAGCTCATCAACACCATACCCACCAATGGGCGCGTGGAGCCGCTTCTGAACTACGAGTACCACAGCCCCGCTGCGACCATCGTGAAAGCGGTCTACGCGCAACCCGGCGACGCGGTGCCCGCCGGCAAGCTATTGATGCAACTGGACGATATCCAGGCTAAGGCACGGCTCGCCACCGCCGAAAGCGGAGTCAAGGCAGCCCAGGCGGCGTTGGAAGCAGCTACCCATAACGGAACGCAGGAAGAGCGCCAGATGGCGGCGGCCGACATGACCCGCAGCCGCCTGGAGCGCGATCAGGCGCGCCACGATTTGGACGCAATTACCAAATTAAACTCGATCGGCGCAGCCTCTCCCAGCGAAGTGGCCGCCGCCCGTCAGCGGCTGGAGACAGCGGAAGCCAGCTTACGCGCATATGGACAGAACGCAAAGAATCGCTACTCGCCGGCCGAGGTAGCACGGGCGCAGGCAGCCCTCTCTGACGCTGAAGCCAATCTGGCGGCGGCACGGGAGGTGGTAGCGCAATTGTCGTACCATGCCCCCGTGGCCGGCACGGTCTATGACATCTATGCGGGACGAACGGAGTTTGTTGAAGAAGGCAAGCTGTTGCTGCAACTGGCAGACCTCAAACATGAGCGTGTGCGAGCCTATTTTGACGAGCCGGACATCGGCAAGCTGGCGGTCGGCCAGCCAATACTGATCAAGTGGGACGCCAAGCCGGGCCAGGAATGGCATGGACATATTGTGCGCATTCCGTCAACGGTAATCACGTACACCACCCGTAATGTGGGCGAGGTGCTTGTCGATGTCGACGGTGGCGATGGCGATTTGCTGCCCGATACCAACGTGACCGTCACGGTAACCACATCAAGCGAGCCGAACGCACTGAGCGTGCCTCGCGAAGCTCTGCACACTGAGAATGGCAAGTCCTTCGTCTTCAAGGTGGTGAACGACTCGTTGCAGAGAACCCCTGTGACGATCGGAACAATCAACCTCACCCAGGTGGCCATTCTCTCTGGACTCAAAGAGGGAGATTGGGTGGCAACCGGGACAGCCAACGGACAGCCCTTGCAGGAGGGCATTCCCATTAAGGGGCTGCGGTGAGGCGGTTGCGTTGTGCGGCAAGGATACTTTTTGCGGGGTTGCTGGCCGCGACCATTGGACTTTCGGCGTCCGAAAGGACCGTGGGAGATCAGTTGGCAGAGGTCAGCACTGCGCTCCAGGCCGGCGAGGCGGACAAGGCGCTGACTCTGCTTCACTCCATTCCTCCGCCGGAAACCGCCGAGGCCTATAACCTTGAGTGCCGTGTGCGATTCACGCTCGAGCAGTGGGACGCCGCCGCCAGCGCCTGCGAACAAGCGGTGCGTTTGGATGGTCAGAACTCCGGCCATCATCTCTGGCTCGGCCGCGCACTGGGCGAAAAGGCGAACCGCGCAACTTTTCTGAGTGCGTATTCACTCGCCAAGCGTGTGCGGACGGAATTTGAAGAGTCGGTACGACTCAATCCGCGCAGTGCGGAGGCGCTGGCTGATTTGGGCGACTTTTACCGTCAAGCTCCTGGAGTGGTAGGCGGCGGCATTGAAAAAGCAGAACAAATCGCAGCCCAACTGGATAAAGTGGACCCGGCGCGCGCCAATGAACTACGAGGCCGAATCGCCGATGACCGGAAGGACTACGAAACGGCTGAGCGCGAATTCAAACTGGCTATTGCGGTTGCCGCGCATCCTGCCTTCCAATGGGTGACACTAGCCAATTTCTATCGCGAACGGAAGCGCTGGACAGAGATGGAGTCCGCGGTGCACAGCATCATCGTCGCCGCCGGACGCGACAAACACGCGGGCGTTGCGCTTTACGACGGAGCATCCGTTCTTACCGGGGCCAACCGGGACCCTGAGCTGGCGGCAAACATGCTTGAGGATTATATGGCTGGCTCTCGAAAGACCGAGGAAGCTCCAGCGTTTGTGGCGCTCACACGGCTGGCGCGGCTCCGGAGTCAGCTGGGCGACGACGCGGCCGCGACGCGAGAACGCGCGGAAGCATTGGCCCTGGCGCACGAGTACAAGCCGGCGCAGGATTCAGGGGCCCAGGAAACCAAGCATTGACGGGAAGAATCGACGTGAATATCCGGCACAATCCGCGCTGGCACCAGACGCCAATGCTTCTTGCATTGGTACTCGCGGCTGCGCCCAGCTTTGCGCCCGCACAGGTCTCGCTGGCCACGGTGGTGGACCTGGCCCAGCGCAACTCAAGCGCCGTAAAACTCGCTGAAGTTGACGTACAGAAAGCAACTGCCGTACTCGCGCAAACCAGGGATGTTTTCATTCCCAGCCTAACCTTCGGCTCGGGACTTCCCGCGGTTCCTACTGTCGGCTTCTTCGGGGGGGTGCCATCGATATTGGACGCTACCGCACAGTCGGTAGTCTTCAGTCTTCCCCAAAAGCAGTACATTGAAGCGGCGCGTACCGGACTTAAGGCCGCCTCCGTTAGCCTCAAGGATGCCCGGGAGCAGGTGGCGCTGGATGCCTCAACGGCTTACATCGAACTCGATACCGTGAACAACGAACTCGAAGCCGCCCATCAGCAGGAAGCCTTTGCAGGACGCCTTATCGAGATCGAACAGAAACGCACCGAGGCCGGAGTCGACCCGCTGAGTGATCTGTTGCAGATCCGGCTGACGGCTGCCCAGATCAAGCTGAAACGCCTCCACCTGGAAACACGTGCGGCCACGCTGGCCAAACAGCTTGCGGTACTCACTGGTCTGCCCGTGGGTTCCATTACGCCTGATCATGCAAGTATCCCCGAGATTCCCGAAGTGAAGGCGGACGAAGGAAAAAGCGCAATCGCGGGTATCGAATCGGCACAGTTGATTGCGCGTTCCAAGCAACAGACGGCAAAGGGAGATACCTTGAGTCGTTTTCTTCCCCAGATCAGCTTTGCCGCGCAATACAACCGCAGCACCGAACTGCTGAACGATGCCGATTACTACTACCTGCACCCGATACCGACCAACAACTTCAATTCGGGATTCTCGATTCAACTCCCTCTCTTTGATTGGGGCCTGCGCGACAGGGCTAAACAGTCGGCAGCCGACGCCCTGCGCGCCAAGGTCGAATCCGAACAGGCCCAGCGGCAGACTGACGTAGAAATTTCCTCGCTCACCAGCAGCCTGCGCGAGTTGGATGCCTTGGCGGAAATTGCGAGTCTAAAGCAGCAGATCACCGGCGAGCAGATCAAGGCTGTCGAGGCACAGTTGGAGCTTGGTAACGGCGCCGGAAACGGGCCTGGAGCTCCGCCGCAGCTGACGCCCAAGGACGAACAGTTGGCCCGCATCGACGAGCGTCAGAAATTCGAGGACGCGCTGGATGCCGGATTCGATCTCGCCAAGGCGCGGTTGAGCCTGCTCCGAGCCCTCGGCCACATGGAAGATTGGCTGAACGAGTTGCACGCGAAGTAGGCCAACCCAAGAGAGAACGGCCCAAATCTGGGAAAATGTTAGAATGGAAGGGATGCCTATGCCCCTGAAAACACTTTTTCTGAATCCGCCTTCGTTCGAGAAATTTGACGGTGGCGCGAGCTCTCGCTGGCCGGCAACGCGCGAGATTGAGTCCTACTGGTACCCGGTATGGTTGACCTACCCGGCCGGCCTGCTGGAGGGTTCGCGTCTCCTGGATGCGTCTCCGCACCACGTCTCCGCCGAGGAGACCATCAAGATCTGCAAGGATTACGAGTTCCTGGTGCTGTTCACCTCCACGATAGGCTGGAAGAGCGACCAGCATCTGGCCGCGGCAATCAAGGCGGCCAATCCGTCGATTCGTATCGCCTTTGTCGGCCCGCCAGTGACTACGGACCCGGATCGCGCTCTGAACGAGTGCCCGGAGCTGGATTTCATCTGCCGCCGCGAGTTCGATTACTCGGTCGTCGAGTTTGCCCAGGGCAAGCCGCTCAACGAGATTCTCGGCATCAGCTACAAGCTGGACGGCAAGATCGTCCACAACCCGGATCGTCCGCAGGTGGAAGACCTGGACGCTATGCCGTGGGCGACGAAGATTTACAAACGCGACATCGACGTGACGCGTTACAACGTGCCGTTCCTGCTGCATCCCTTTATCGCGCTCTACTCGACGCGCGGCTGCCCGGCGCAGTGCACCTTCTGCCTGTGGCCGCAGACGCTGAGCGGACACGCCTGGCGTAAGCGTTCTACCGACGATGTGGCCGCTGAATTGGCGTGGGCCAAGCAGAACTTCCCTGATGTAAAGGAGTTCTTCTTCGACGACGACACCTTCAACATTCAAAAGGCGCGGACCATCGAGTTGTGTGAGAAGCTGAAGCCGCTGGGCCTCACCTGGAGCTGCACGTCGCGCGTGACCACCGACTACGAAACGCTGAAGGCCATGAAGGAAGCCGGCTGCCGGCTGCTCATTGTAGGCTTCGAGTCCGGCGACCCGCAGATTCTAAAAAACATCAAGAAGGGCGCCACAGTGGAACGCGCACGCGCCTTCGCCAAGGACTGTCACACCCTGGGCCTGGCCATTCACGGCGACTTTGTCCTGGGACTGCCCGGCGAGACCAAAGAATCGATCCGGAACACGATCAACTTTGCCAAGGGGCTGGACGTGGAAACCATCCAGGTCTCCATTGCCCATGCCTTTCCAGGCACCGAGTTTTACGAGTACGCCAAGGCCAACGGCTTCATCGTGAATACCGCATCGATGAGCGATGAAGGCGGCCACCAGATGGCGCACATCGAGTACCCCGGCCTGCCCACCGACTACGTGCTGGAAATGGTCCATCGCTTCTACGACGAGTACTACTTCCGGCCCAAGGCCGCATTCCGCGTGGTCTGGAAGGCGCTTGTCAATCGCGATCTGCCCAGGCTCTACGTCGAAGCCCGGGCCTTTCTGAAGCTCCGCGCTCAACGCAACAAGATGGTAAAGGTCGCACGCAGCCAACAGGCTGACCCGCCAGCCCCCGTCAGCGCCGGCGCGTAACCGCAGATCGGATAGCTCCTCTCGAGGGCGGCGCATCGCGTCCGCCCTCGACTTGTATCCGTTTGCTCATAGAGGAATCGCAAGACACAAATGGCTCATCCCAAACTATCGCCGCGCCAATACGTGATCCTCGGACTGGTCGCCATCTGCGCCCCGCTGGGCGATACATTTCTTTCGCGCGGCATGACTACTCTGCCTGCCATCTCTCTCGACCATCCCGCAACACTAATTGCCGCGGTCTTTACTCCCTGGATTGCCCTCGGAATCGCCCTGCTCATCGGATTCTTCGCCAGTTATCTCACCGCTCTCTCCTGGGCCGATCTTACCTACGTCCTTCCTGCCACAGCCTTCGGCAACGTCATCGTCGCCCTGCTGTCCCGCTTCTGGCTCCTCGAACCCATCTCCATCGCACGCTGGGCAGGAATCTTTCTCATTACCGTCGGTGTGGGCTTCGTGGCACAGGGACCGTCATTGACTGAACGGCCTGCCCCGGCCGTTGAACAGGAGCAGCCGCGATGATCCTCCCCAACCCCACCAGTCACCCAGGCGCTTTAGCCGCAGCGGCCATGATCGCCGCCATTGTCCTCAGTTCCACCGCCGGCGAGGTCCTCACCGCCGCCGCCATGAAGTCCATCGGCGACCTCGACGACATTCGCGCCCACTCCGGCCTCAAAGGCGCCATTCGCGCCGTCCTTACCTGCCCACTCTTCTTTGCCGGCGTAAGCTTCCTCGCCGTCGCCTTCTTCTCCCTGCTCTTCGCCTTGAACCACTTGAATCTGAGCCTTGTCGCTCCTGCCTCAGCCTCGCTCACGCTGGTCACCAACGCCATCGCCGGAAAGATCTTCCTCAAGGAAAACGTCGACCGCCGCCGCTGGACCGCTGCTGTCCTGGTTTGCTTCGGCGTCTATCTCCTGGCGCATTAGAAACCCTCAATAAGAGGACCCGGGTCTCTCAACGAAGCGCATCAGTCCCCGAGGCTTCAGGTCCGGCTCAAAACATCTAAGCGGTTCATTGGCTTCCATGCCAAGCGCCTCGGCCGCCAGGTGCCCGGACCGCGCCGCGCTCTCCATTGTTGAAGGCCAGCCCGTCTGCACCCAGTCCCCGGCGAGGAACAGATTCGGCCAAGGCGAATTCGTCCGGGGTCGAGCCGCGTCAATTCCCGGAGGCACTCCGAATGTAGCCCGCACCTCCTTTACCAGCGCAACCTTTTCCAGCTTGGCCTCTTTCATGCGCGGGAAAAATTCCGCCAATTCTCGCAATGCCTGACCTATCGCCGCTTCCCGAGGCAGCGCCGCAAATGCCCGCGAAGCGCTCACCACCAGTTCGATATAGTGCCCGCCCCGCCCCGACTGTATGCGCGACTGGTTATACATCCAATGAATCTCGCGGTCCAAAAGCACCGCATGTTCCAGTTCCGTAATCTCGCGGTCAAACCACAAATGGACACTACAGATCGGCCAGTGCTCATGCCGCTCAATCTGCCGCGCCAAATCCTCCACTCCTCCAGCAGGCGGCAATTGGGGAAGCAATTTCTGCATCTCTTCAAAAGGCAGCGCCAACACCATAAACTCCGACATCAGCTCGCCTGTGCGCGTCCGAATCGTCCACTGCGAAGCCTCCTCATCCCACTCCGCCGCTTCCACCTGCGTATTCAGGTGCACGCTGCCACCGCGACCTGCCAGAAACGGAACCACCTCCGCGTACAATTCGCTCAGCGGCACCCGGCTCACACCCATGCTGCCCGCCTCCGCTGAATTCAAAAACAGCTCCCGGATCACCTTGGCTGCATACGGCACCGCAATGGAATCGATCTCCGCGTTCAGTGCGCTCGCAATCACCAGCCGCCAGAAGCGGTTCAGCGCTCCCTCGGTCTGCTTGTGCCGCCTCAACCAGTCGCCCAGCGATTCCGGCGTAGAGTCCAGCGCTTCCGGTCGCAACATTGCCCGCATCGCTCGGGCCAGCGCCAATTTGTCTGCAAGGCTGAAGGCCTTCGCACGCAGAAATCTGGTCGCGCTGTGCAGCGGCGCTGGCAAATGCACCTGCCCCCACGCGGACGGTCCCAGCCGCGACCGCCGCCCTCCCGGCTCGATCATCGTCATTGCACTGGTCCAGTGAATTCGGTCCGCAACCCCAATGCGCCGGTAAAAGCCCATGAGATTCGTGCAACAGCCGAAGAGCACGTGCTGACAGTTATCGATGACCTCGTTCACGCCCGGATGCAGATAGGAACTTGCCCGCCCGCCCAGGTAGCCGCGCCTCTCCACAAGTTGCACGCGCAAGCCCGTCTCAGCCAGCGCGCAGGCCGCGCTCATGCCGGCCACGCCGCCGCCCACCACCGTCACGGTCTTCTCTGAACTATGCCGCAAACCGCTCAAACCTTCGTCCATTCACCGGAGAAACAATTAGCCGTCACACCCTGCTTTGAAAGGGCATCCATTAGCCTCGTCATGGCAACAGTAAGAAAGATGTGCCTCTTGCCGCTGTAGGAATACGCATTGCTTCCCAATCGTCAACCAAGCAACCGCGCCCACCCCATGCGCACCAGCCCCACAGCCAGAATCCCCAGCTTCTCCGCCGTCGGCACGCTCGCCCGCCGCGAAAAAACATCGTAGTCCGCTCGCCGGATGCGCTTGAGCAATCCATGATAGATCGAAACCAACACCCACATCGCGGGCCGGCTCTCCCGGTCGATCAGCGGCATCAGTTCCTGCGCCGATGCGTAATAGTTCTCCGCGCGCTGGGCAATCTCCTTGAGCAAAGCCCGCTCATTGTCTGTAGGCGGCGCGTCCAGTGCGCGGTGCAGCAGAGACTCCAGTGCGACCCCGTGCGCCGACAGATTCTCAAGCGGCAGATAGACGCGGTTGCGTCCCGCATCCTCGGCCACATCGCGCAGGATATTCGTAAGCTGGAAAGCAATGCCTGTCTCCTCGGCCAACTTTTCCGCTCTGGGATCGTGATAGCCGAAGATCCGGATGCACACCAGGCCCACCACCGAGGCCACAAGATAACAGTACCGGTAAAGATCGGCAAAGGTGACATAGGTATCCGGCGCATCGGTGGCCGCCTTCTCCAGGTCCATCGTGACCCCGGCAACCAGTTCATCCAGCAGACTCAGGGGGATGCCGAAGCGCTCCGTCGCATCGCGCACAGCCATGAAGACCGGATCGCTGGTGGAGATTTCGGTATTGGGCCCCTCGCACACGCGGCGCCATGCCGCCAGCCACGCCTCCAGCCGGATGCGACGCTCTTCAATAGAGATGCTCTCGTCGTCGGCCAGATCGTCGGCCTTACGCATGAAGGAGTAAATGGCACATATCGCATCACGGCGCGGCGCAGACAGCGCAATGAATGCGTAGTAGAAATTCTTCGCTTCGCGCTTGGCAATCGTCCGGCAGATCGCGTAGGCCTTCTCCCGCGTAAGCTCGCCCAACTGGCGTCCGTCCGATGGGGGATCGTGCGTCAAGCCACGTTCTCTGTGCGCCGGTTCCTGCCGAGGCCCAGAAAGGGCAGCAGCTTTCCGCTCACAGCCCTCAGCGCCAGGCTGGCTTTGGTGGTCTTCGGAATCGCCGGGCGCGCGCTCAGCACGTCATAGTTCTGCCGCTCGATGGCATGCAGAATCTCTAGGCCTCCGCGGCTGAACAGTTCCAGATCCAGCGCCAGGTCGCGGCCAACCATCCCGATCAAATCGAGCCCCTCCTCGAAGCGGCCGCGCGCAAATCCAACCTCCAGGCGCATCAGTTCGCGGAACTCCGGCGTAGCGATTCCTTGGGCGATAGTCGCGTCGGTCACCCCAAAGAACTCCATGTCCTGCTGTGGCAGATAGACGCGCCCCTTGGCGTAGTCCACACGGACATCCTGCCAGAAGTTGGCCAGTTGCAGCGCGGAGCACGTTGAATCCGAAAGCCGGAAACGCGCTGCCAATTCCCCTTCACCCGCCTCGCCACATGCATAAAGCACCAACCGGCCCACCGGATTGGCTGAATAACGGCAATATTCCAGCAGGTCCAGCATCGTGCCATAGCGGGTAACGGCCTGATCCTTGCGAAACGCCGTCAGAAGGTCCGCGAACGGCTCCTTGGGAATGGAACAGGTGCGAATCGTTTCGCCCAGCGCCACAAACACCGGGTGGCGCGCCGTGCCTTCGTAGCAGGCATCCAGTTCCCGTCCCCAACGGTCCAGCAGCGCTAGCGATTGGGCTGGGTTACCCACCTCATCGCCCAGATCATCGGAAATGCGGCAATACGCATAGATCGCATGAAAATGCGGGCGCAACGACTTAGGCAGAAACCAGGACGCCACATGGAAGTTCTCGTAGTGCGACTCCGCCAGATGTTTGCACCAGGCGCGCGCTTCGTCCAGCGTGGGCGCAACTTCGGGGATGCGGTAGCTGGCAGGCAGCGCGGCCCAGCCAAGCGCTTCCAGCGTATCCTTATCCATCTCTTCCGATTCCGGTTTCAGGCTCTCCGTCTTGGTCATTGCTTCGCCTCAGGGTACAATGGCGGTCTTGATCTCACTGCTCCGCTTCATCAGCTTCTCAAAAACACGGTTGAGTTCGTAGAGATGTGCATGGCCGGTAATGAAAGCGCCCGCCTGGAACCGTCCGCCAGCGATCAGATCCAGTGCTTTGCGGCAAATGGCCGGCGTGTGATGGAAGGTGGCCCGCAGCGTGATGTCGCTGTAGTGGATGCGATTGGTATCCAGAGTCACGTGCGTCCCAACGGCGCAACCGCCGAAGAAGTTCACCGTGCCTCCCTTACGCACCAGTTCCACGGCTTCCTGCCATGCGTCCGGTACGCCCACGGCTTCGATCGCAATGTCTACTCCCCGATTTCCTGGCGTAAGTTCGCGCGTCTCGCGAATGGCCTTGCGAATGCTGGTCGTCTGCACCACGTGCACCGCGCCCAACTGCCGCGCCGCTTCCACCTGACCATCGTGCTTCACGATAGCGATCGCTTGGCAGCCAGCCAAGGCCGCCACGTGCAGAATCATCAGTCCTAGCGGGCCGCCGCCGATCACGGCCACCGTATCGCCTGAACGCGGCCGCGAATCCTCAAAACCGTGTACCGCGCAGGCCAGGGGCTCAGTCAGTGCCGCGTGCTCCAGCGGCACGTGGTCGGGAACATGAAGCGTATTTTTAGCCACGATGCGGGCCGGAATACGGATGAATTCGGCATAAGCGCCGTTGTTGAACAGCAGGTCGTCACAAAGATTCTCCTGGCCGCGTTCGCAGAAGTAGCATTGCCCACACGGCGCGGAGTTGAGAGCCACCACCCGGTCGCCGGGGACAAAATCAACCACTCCCTCGCCGGCTTCCACAACCGTTCCGGCCTGCTCATGGCCAAATAGCGCCGGGGGCACAATCATGCGCGCATGGTAGCCGCGCCGGAACACCTTCAGATCTGTCCCGCACGTCAGCGCGGCGCCCACGCGAACAATCAACTCGCCTCGTGCGGCCTCGGGGACAGGAACCCGCTCAATGCGAACGTCTTCGCGGCCGTGGAGGATTGCGGCCTTCATGGTTGTCGCCATCAAGTCCCTCCTACTCTGCTCCCGCGCCGGGGACAGGCTCAATCATAATCTTCATTGAGTCGGCCTTGGGGTGCGAAGCGATTTCGATGGCCGCAACCGCCTGCTCAAGCGGAAATCGGTGCGAAATCAGTTGTGTCAAATCGAATCCGTTGCGGTACCCATCGAAAACCAGACCAGTCACCTCGTCCAAAATGGTGAAGGAAGACGAATAGCTTCCGAGCAGAGTCTTCTCGTCCATGCACACCGCGCCGGGATCGATGATCGCTTCACCGTGCTGGGTCTGGGCAAAAAGCATCACCTTGCCGCCCGGCCGCACCGCATCCATCGCCGTGCGAATCAGCGCATTGCCGCCCACAGCCAGTATCACCGCATCCGCGCCACGGCCATTAGTTTCTTCAAATACCCTTTTGACCACATTCTCCTTGCCGGCATGGATCGACTCTTTGAGTCCAAATCTTGCCGCAATGGCGTGGCGCTCGGGGAAAAGATCAGAGGTCAATACGCGCGCTTCGGTTCGCCGCGACAGCGCGGCGTGCATCAGCCCGATCGGCCCCTGCCCAATCACCAGCACCGTGTCATCCGGGGCAAGATTGAGCATTTTCACGCCCTTGAGCACCGTGTTCACCGGCTCCACAAACGCCGCTTGCTCAAACGGCACTCCATCCGGAATCTTCACTACGCCGCGGTTGCCCACGACAAAGTCCATCACCCGAATGTACTCCGCAAAGCCGCCACCGGACGGCTCAAAGCCAGCCGTAACGCCCACTTTCTTGTAAAGCGGGCACTGCGCCGGAGTCTGCTTGCGGCAGTAGTAGCATTCCCCGCACGGAACATGGTGAAAAACCATCACCCGCTCGCCCACGGCAAAGCGCGTCACGCCCTGGCCCACTTCGACGATAGTTCCCGCCATTTCATGACCGAAAATGCGCGGCGCGGAGTGCGAGCCGGTGTGAATCTTTTTCAGATCCGTTCCGCAGACGCCGCAGGTTGCCACCTTCACCAGCAGCTCCCCCGGCCCAATCCTGGGCACAGGCACAGTCTCCACGCGCATGTCGTTCACACCGCGATAGACCACAGCCTGCATGTTGGTGGGAATCTTCGTCTTGATCTGGTTTTCAGGGTTTGAAGTTTGGGTAGCCATTGCGCGTCCTGATTAATCCTCGTTCATCCAGAATATCGAGCAGGGACTCAGCGATGCCCTCAGCAGCCCTTCTGCTATTCTCGCCGATTCGTACGAGTGTGGGCCAACGCCAGGGCCTGAGAAGCGCATAAAGAATAAACCCCCACAGTTGAAACTGCCCTTTTGCAGAGATAAAGCGATTGAAATCAGGCAATTGATCCCTGAATCCATCGCTTACTCCCTTGACACAGTAAAAAGGAATTCCGCGTATCGCAGCCAGTCGAGCGACCCCGGCTGCTTCCATGTCCACGAGTCCCGCTCCATACGTAGTGGCAAAGCGGCGTTTCGCAGCTTCATCGGCGACCTTCGCACTGGTCACCAGCCAACACTCCTCGGCCCATGCTGCAACCTGAAACCGCTCCCCGGTCCGCGCATCGATGACCCCGGAAACTCGGAAGGCGCGGCCGGTCGCAAACTCCTCCTTCAAAGCTCCCGCCCAGCCGGTAGAAATAACAAGATGGATGGTCCCATCTTTCTCGATTTCAGCAAAGGCTCGCGTCGCTCGATCCACGCCGGCCCCCGCACAGGCCGCCACCCACTCGCCCTCATCGAACCGCCAGCGCCACAGATCTACGCCGTCGCGGTGTTCGTGCTGCCAGCCGCGCACCAGCGGCTTCAACTCCCCAGCCATGGCGGCAATGATCGCGATTCTTGTCATGCATGTGCCTGCGGCGCGTAGCCGTGGGCCCGGAACCACTCGATCGCAGCCCGCATCGCCGGATAGACGGGCAGGATGCGGAAACCCAGTTCCTGCTGTGCGTGGGCGCTGGAGGCAAACATCTTCTTGCGTCCCATCCGCACCTCCTGCAGAGTTGCCCGCGGTTCGCGGCCACGAATGCGGCCCGTGATCCACTCCTCAAAAAATGCATAGGTTGCGGCCACGGCGAAGGGAATCTTCACTGTCGGCGAAGGAATGCCGGTAATCGCCGACATCTTGTCGAGAATCTGCTTCAGGGTCAGATTTTCGCCGCCCAAAATGTAGCGATGGCCAGGCTGGCCCTTGGTAAGTGCAGCCACGTGCGCGCGCGCTACCTCCGCAACATCCACCAGATTCAGCCCGGTGTCCATGTAGGCAGGAAACTTCCCGTTGAGGAAGTCCACAAAAATGCGCCCAGTGGGCGTTGGCTTGGCATCATTGGGACCAATGGGCGTGGTGGGGTTCAGAATGATGACCTTCTGCCCGCCCTCAGCCGCGGCAATCGCCTCGCGCTCGGCCAGAAACTTCGAGCGCTTGTAGTGTCCCACCATGTCCTTGATTGAAACCGGTGTGTCTTCGTTGATAATCAGTCCATCGGTCCTGAAGTGCATGGTGGCCACGCTGGAGGTGTAAACGAAGCGCGCCACCTGGGCCTCGCGCGCCAGCCGCAGCAGTTCGCGCGTCCCGTCCACGTTCGCGCGATACATTGCCTGGGGATCGTGAATCCAGAGCCGATAGTCGGCGGCTACGTGGACCACGGCATCGCAACCGGCCAGCGCGGCCTTGAGCGACTCCGGCTCGGCCAGGTCGCCGATATGCGTCTCTCCGACGATACCTTCGAGGTTAGCCAGGTTGCTGGTCTTACGCACCAGCAGGCGCAGATCTGCGCCCTCATTAGCCAGGGCTCGCGCCACATGATGCCCTACAAATCCGGTCGCGCCTGTAAGAAAGACTTTCACAGTTTAAGGGTAATTCACCAGAATGAACAACTTCCAGAGTTTTGACAAGAACAGAAGTTAGCTGGCCTGGTGCTCCCTATTTCCTACTGCCTGTTCCCTTTTAATCCAGTGCTTCTGGCGCCAGCGCGATATTCGTCTCGCCCGCGGCTTTCTTTTCGTTGTATGCCTTCACCCAATCCTCCCAGTGCTTGCCGGCAGCGCGATCCTTGCCGCTGAACTCGACCTGGGCGATGTCGGCGTAGCTCACCTTGCGCTTTTCCTGCGAGGTGGGCGTGAAGTACTGCAAGAAGGAGTCGGCCAGCGTGGGCCCGGTTTTGCTGTTGAAGATATAGGCTTCGATGCGCCCGCCGTTCTTGAGCGTAAGTGTCACATCACCACGATAATCGAAGGCCTTTTGCAGGGCCTGATGCAGGTCATCTTCGTTGGCCAGCGCCGGCACCCATCCTTCCAGATTTTCATGTTCTGCGCCGGGAGCCAGTTCCAGCGCCTCCACCTGCTCCCGCGTGTATTTCTGCACTTCGGCGGTCATGCGTTGGTCTCCTCAAGGCTGCGGGCAGGCTCTTCAATCTGCACCAGCGGCGTCCGTCCATGCGGCGCAGCCTCGCTCAGCAGCTTCAGCGCGTGCGCGTCCTTATACTGGCTGAAGGTACCGCGAATCATACCCCAGAATCCCTTCAGAGATCCGAACCCATCCAGTACCGCCGAGGGCTCATAGCCGCAGCTGACCATGCAGTTGGCGCACTTCGGGTTCCCGCTCGCCACGCCGTACTCATCCCATTTTGTGGTTTCGAGTAACTCCTTGAAGCTTTCCGCATACCCGTCCTGCAGCAGGTAGCAAGGCCTCTGCCAGCCGAAGATGTTATAGGCCGGCGAACCCCACGGCGTGCACTCGTATTTGCGGTCGCCCATCAGAAATTCGAGAAACAGCGGCGACATATTGAACTTCCATGACGGCTTGCGGTTCGACAGGATGGCGCGAAACAGCCGCCGCACACGAGCGCGACCCATGAAGCGATTCTGGTCAGGAGCCTTATCGTAGCTGTAACCCGGAGAAAGCACGATCCCTTCCACGCCCATATCCATCACTTCGTCGAAGAACGCGCGAACGCTGTTGGGGTCGGTGCCGTCAAAAAAAGTGGCATTGGTGGTTACGCGGAAGCCTCGTTTCACAGCCTCCTTGATGCCCTCGACGGCGATATCGTATCCGCCTTCGCGGCAAACTGAAAAATCATGATGTTCGCGCTGCCCGTCCAGGTGCACTGAGAAGGTCAGATACTTCGACGGCGTGAACTCCGGCAGACGCCGCTTGAGTTCCAGCGCATTGGTACACAGGTAGATGTACTTTTTGCGCGCGATCAGGCCGTTGACGATCTCCACAATCTGCGGATGCAACAGCGGCTCACCGCCGGGCAGCGACACCAGCGGCACGCCGCATTCTTCCACCGCGGCAAAGCATTCCTCGGGAGTGAGCTGCCTCTTAAGGATGTGCGGGGGATACTGCACCTTGCCGCAGCCGGCGCAGGCCAGGTTGCAGCGGAAGAGCGGCTCAAGCATCAGCACCAGCGGATACCGCTTGTTACCGGCCAGCCTCTTCTTCAGCACATAGGTGGCAACCGTCCACATCTGGGAGATCGGAACAGCCATCTTCTCGTTAACCTCCAGCGCCGATCGCGGCGCGTTCCATCAGTACAGTTTGTAGCTACTAGCGTTAGTTTCTAACCAAAGACCAAATATCGTCGAACTCCCCGAACATCCAGCAGGAACTAGCGGTTGGAAGCTAAAGGCTAAAAACTGCCTTTGCGTTCCATGGCCCGCCGGTAACTGGTAAGAGCCATCAGCGGGAAGTATTGCCGGTACATATCGTATGCAAGGTAAAAAACCCTAGGGAAGCCTGTTCCCGTGATGATACTCTGGCGTACCTTGCCTTCTCCCATCGATTCGTCCCAACTGCCGTCGGAGCGTTGCCGGGTTAGCAGCCAACGAACGCCCTTGGCGATCGAGTCGGAGCGGTCGTCCCCCGCTGCCAGCAAGCCGAGCAGTGCCCATGCCGTCTGCGACGGTGTGCTCACGCCTACGCCGCGCGTGTTCGGATCGTCGTAGCTGCCGCAGGTTTCGCCCCATCCGCCGTCCGGGTTCTGTACCATGCGAATCCATTCCGCGCCCTGTTGAATCTGCGGCTCAAGATGATCAACCCCAATGGCGTCCAAGCCGCGCAGTACCAGAAAAGTCCCGTAGATGTAATTCACGCCCCAGCGTCCAAACCAGCTTCCATCCGGTTCCTGCTGCGAGAAGATGAACTTGATGGCCTTTTCCACGCGCTTGTCCCCGCGAGTATAGCCATAGGTCGCCAGCATCTCCAGGATTCTTCCGGTAATATCCACCGTCGGCGGATCCAACATCGCGTTGTGATCCGCAAATGGAATGTACTGGAAGATCATCTTGGTGTTGTCTTTGTCGAAGCTGCCCCAGCCGCCGTTGCGGCACTGCATGGCAAACTCCCACTCGATGGCGCGCTGCGCCACCTCGTGCTGATAGCGCTCGCGGGGGTTATCCACCTTGTTCAGCGCCAGCAACACCTGCGCAGTGTCGTCGGTGTCGGGATAGAACTCGTTGTTGTACTCGAAGTACCAGCCGCCGGGCTCGGTGTTGGGTACCTTCACCGCCCAGTCTCCCTTGTGCCGAACTTCCTTTGACAGCATCCAGTCCGCGGCCTTGATCATGCGCGGATCATTGCGTGGCACGCCCGCCTCGCCTAGCGCATACACTGCCTGCGCCGTGTCCCACACCGGCGATACACACGGCTGCATGCGAAAGGTCGGCTCAGGCATCTCCTCATTGGCCGGTTCCTCGATCCCCAGCTTCTCAAACTCGTCGCGCGCGCGGATCACCTGTGGATCGTCCTCGGAGTAGCCGAGGCAGCGCAGCGCGATAATCGCATTCAACATGGCCGGGTAGATCGCCCCCAGCCCGTCCGTCATCTCCAACCGCTCCAGCAGCCATTTTTCCGCTTGCTTCAAGGCCAGCTTGCGTAGCGGACGGATATGGACCGCTTCCGCCCAGTGCATGATGCGATCAAGAATCAGGAAAAAATTCCGCCAGGAAATAATCGCCCTGCGGTTCATGCGCAACCGGAGAATCGAGTTGGCTCGCCCGCCTACATATAACTCGTCGATCCCTTGCTCCGTCGGAATCTTCTTGAACGGCTTCTTGGCATAGAGAATCGCCAGCGGCACAAGAATCGAGCGCGACCATGATGAAATCTCGTAGATGTTGAAGTAGAACCACTTCGGAAACAGAACGATCTCCGGTGGAATGGCCGGCACCGCATCGTAGTCGTACTGCCCCAGTGAGCAGAGGTACATCTTGGTGAAGGTGTTGCACTCCACCACTCCGCCATGCGCAAGAACCCACTCCCGGCACTTCACCAGCCGCGGGTCGTCCGCTCCAATGCCCATCAGCTTGGCTGACAAGTAACACTTGACTGAGAGCGAAACGTTGCCCGGCCCGCCGGGATAGATACTCCAACTGCCATCCTCGTTCTGGTAGCGCAGGATCTCAGCCAGCGCCCGCATCATGCGCCCCGGATCTCCGCTCTCCAGCACGGTGTGCAGATAGATGTAGTCGGCCTCGAGCATCGAGTCAGCCTCGAGCTCGCCGCACCAGTATCCCTCAGGATGTTGCTCGGATAGAAGGAAGTCCCGCGAACGGACAATGGCCGACTCCACGTCTGCCAGGTCAGCGTCCAATCGGCCAAACTTGGGTGCTATCGATTGCGTCTTCCCTTGATTTAGACTCATGCAGTTTGAAACGCCTCAGTTCCTCGTAGGAAACACCAACTCATCTGGGTTCCGGCTGGGTGGCTAGCCACAACGCCGGGCGCCCCACGATTCCTTCCCCACTCGGCTTTGACACCTTGCAAAACCGGCTTACCGTACGGGCACAGGTTCTGCTCCACCTATGCCCCCAATGGCCTGAACAATCTCCGGAGGAAGGCCAAACCGGACATTTTCCGGCATGACTTCTACCTCTTCGACGCTTTCAAAGCCGTTTTGTCGCAAATAGTTGACCACGTCCTCCACCAACACCTCGGGAGCCGAAGCGCCAGCCGTAACCGCAACATTCGTTACGTCCTTGAGCCACTCCGGATGGATGGCCTGGGAGTTGTCGATCAAATGGCCCATTGTTCCCAAATTGCGAGAAACCTCCACCAGCCGGTTGGAATTTGAGCTGTTGGTCGAACCCACCACCAGCACCAGTTCCGCATTGTGCGCCACATTGCGCACCGCCACCTGGCGGTTCTCGGTAGCGTAACAGATATCTTGAGAATGAGGGCCGACGATATTGGGAAACTTCTCCTTGAGCGCGTGAATGATGTCCCGTGCCTCGTCCAGGCTCAGTGTCGTCTGGGTCAGATAGGCTACACGATGCGGGTCAGGCACATTCAGCGCCGCAACCTCTGCCACGTTTGAAACCACTTGGGTTACGTCCGGAGCTTCGCCGAGGGTGCCTTCAATCTCGTCGTGATCGCGATGGCCGATGAGTACCAAGGAGTAACCTTGCTTGGCAAACTTCACCGCCTCGATGTGAACCTTCGTCACCAGCGGACAGGTGGCGTCGATCACCCTCAGGCCGCGTCCTTTGCTGCGCTCCCGCACCGCGGGCGAAACGCCGTGGGCCGAGTAGATGACACGCTGGCCATCGGGCACGTCGTCGATTTCATGAACAAAAATCGCGCCCTTCTGAGCCAACTCATTCACAACATAGCGATTATGTACAATCTCCCGGCGCACGTAGATGGGCGCCCCAAAGGTTTCCAGAGCGATCTTCACAATGTCGATCGCACGCACCACACCGGCGCAGAAGCCGCGCGGCTTGAGCAACAACACCCTCTTCTGACTGGGGGAAGTCCCGGAGTGGGTACCGTTCGAGATGGATTCGAGGACAGTTGTAGTCACAGCACTCAGTATACCAATGCGCACATCCAGCGTGCGGATGACTTCACGATCGGGCCGTTCTCTACCAGTTGGTGATGGAGCCGTCGGGCCGGAAGTAGGTCTGGGCACGAGCTGTCACCGGTTGGGTAATTTCAGCGATTTGTTTGAGCTGTGTGAAATCCACCTCAACCCCCAGGCCCGGTCGCTCGTTTGGATACACCTTTCCGTTCTTGAAATCCAGGCAAACTGGCAGGTGCGGGAAGGTGCGCCCCTGATAGTTGTATTCCATCAGCAGAGGCCCTGAGAAAGTGCCCAGGCTGTTGACCAGAGCAGCCGTCGCGATGGGGCCAGTGAAGTGCGGAATGATTCCCACGAAATGTGTTTCACACAGGGCGGCAATCTTCATCATTTCCGTGATGCCGCCAACATTGGACAGAGTGGCCCTGACGAAATCGATATCGTGATGTTCGACGAGCGGGTTGAAGTCCCACCGGTTGCCCCACTCCTCGCCGGCCGCCAGAGGAACGTTGACCTTGTTTCGCATGATAGGAAGATCCTGCAGGAACGCTTCCGTCCGGACGGGGTCTTCCACAAAGAATGGCGCGAACTCCTCAATCTCGTTGCAACCCCGGATGGCATCGGGAAGGTCGAAGCGCTGATGAAAGTCGACGCACCACTCGCCATCCTTGCCGACGCCCTCCCGCGCCTCGGCACATTGCTCACGCAGGTGAGTGATTCGCTCCCTGGTGTTGTATGTCGTATTTGCAGGGATGTCCGATGCCCCAAACCGGAAAGCGCGATAGCCGGCCTCGATGGTCAGGCGGGCTCTCTCTTTGAACGGCGTGTCCGCAACGACCCCCGGAATGCTGCCGCCCGTGTTGTAGCACTCGCAATAGGTACGAACCATTCCTCCGAGCAATTGATGTACCGGGAGTCCCAGTACCTTGCCTTTCAAGTCCCACAAGGCAAGATCGAGCGCACCGATGGCACATGTCCGCTCCCGCCCGGCGGGATAGAAGAACGCACGGTTCATGTCTTGCCAGAGCCGTTCGATATATTGCGGATCGCGGCCGATCAGTCTTCCCGCCGACGGCGCCAGCGTATCCGGAGTTCCACCTTCGCCGATCCCGGTAATGCCAGCGTCGGTTTCGATGGTGACCACGGCATCGCTCTGGTTCAACAGTGGGTTGGGATTTGGCGGAAGATAGACTCTGACCCGCGTGATCTTCATCTTCGGCAGGGCGGCGAAGGCGGGAAGACCACCCGCCGCTGCTGCGACCATGGTTGCCGACAAGGATTGAAGGAACGTCCGCCGTTGCATGGATTCGATCTCCTTTTCAGTCAAGCATCCTATCACGCAGAGGAGGCGGTTTATGCGAGGCCAGCTAGCCGGCTGGTTGGCGAAGCAGGGAGATCGCACCCGGACCTGAGATGTGGGCCGCCCGCTCGGAACCAGCGCGCGTCAGGATTTCGGGCTGGCTGCTTACGGAATCCGTACCCAGCTCTCGGTCCGCCCGAACAGGGAGATGCCGATAAAGCCGCGCATATGGAGATTGTCCTTCCCGACGGCCCAGATCTTGCCCTTGTATTCCTTTCCATTCTCCGGGTCTACGACGGTTCCATCCACCCAGTCATCACCGTCGGGATGGAAGTTGCGCATGAGGACCATGCCCAGAATGAGCTGGTTCTTGTACTCGCCGGAGCACTTGTCGCACACATCGCGCGGAGTGCGGCCAGGGCGCACCTGCGTGACACGGCCGAAGAGTTTGCCGTTCACCAGGTAGGTTTCCACCTGGCCTCCGGACGTGCCATCGCTGTTGACCACCTGCCAGCGCCCGATGGCGTTCTGAAGTTTCGGCGAGAGCTGCTGCGCGCAGGCTCCAGCAACGGAAACCAGCGCGAAGAGAACAAGAGCAAAAGCGTAGAGGGATTTGTGCTGATTCGTTTTCAAGATGTTGTCCCCCTCTTGGGGGGATTATAGAGTGCTTGAGAATGAGCAGTCCCGGGATTAGTGCTTGCCCATTGTTGAATCAAAAAACGATTCAAGAATGGTCATTCGTCGAGCCTCGGTGATGAGCAATCTATCAACCCTCTCTCACCGGCTCCCCGCAATCATCTGCGCCGCGTGCTGGAGGCTGGTTTCAGTTACCGTTGCCCCGGATAACATGCGGGCTACTTCGTGGGTGCGGGAGCGGTCGTCGAGGAGGCGGATTTGCATCTTGGTGCGGCCGTCGGCCTCGCGCTTTTCCACAACGAAGTGCTGATCGGCGAACGAGGCGATCTGGGGCAGGTGGGTAACGCAAAGAACCTGCTGGCCGCGGCCCAGGGATTTCAGCTTCTGGCCCACCGCTTCGGCCGCGCGGCCGCCGATGCCGATGTCGATCTCGTCGAAGACCAGGGTGCGTGGGGTGGGGTTCTTCTTGGTTTTTGACGAGCTTTCTTCCACGGCGACTTTCAAGGCCAACATGACGCGGGACATCTCACCGCCGGAAGCAATTTCGTGCAGCGGCTTGAGGGGTTCGCCGGGGTTGGTGGCGATGCGGTACTCGACCTCGTCCCAGCCGCTGGAAGTCCAGTGGGATTGTTGCGCGGAATCCTGCGTGGGAGCGGTGACGGCCACCTCGAAGCGGACCTTCATGGCCAGCGAGTTGATCTGGGCTTCAGCCAATTTGGCCAGCTTGGCGGCGGCGGCTTTGCGTTCGGCGGTGAGGGCTGAGGCGGTGGCGCGATAGGCCGTAACGGCTGTGCCCAACTCGGCCTTGAGCTGTTTCACAATTTCGTCGCGGTCTTCCACTTCGGCCAGCTTGCGGGACACCTCTTCGCCAAACGCGATCACCTCAGCGACGGTCTTGCCGTATTTGCGCTTGAGCCGGTCGAGCACGGCCAGGCGGTCTTCAATCTCGGCCAGTCGCTCGGGCGAGGCATTGATGCCTTCGGCGTAGTCGCGGAGGCTGGCGCCGACGTCGCCCAGCGTGGCGCGAGCGGACTCCAGTTGCTGGACAGCCTCAGTGAAGCGGCCGTCGTAGCGGGCCAACTCCTCAACATTGCGCAGGGCCGCACGCAGCGCAACTTCAGCCGAGGCGCCACCCTCATAAATCTGCTCGAAGGCGCTCATCGCGGCGGTGTAAAGTTTCCCCGAGTTCGCAAGGACGCGCTTTTCAGTCTCCAGCGCCTCGTCTTCCCCGGCTTGAAGGCGGGCGGCCTCAATTTCCTTGCGTTGGTAGCTTAGGAGATCGACCATGCGGAGGCGGTCCTGCTCGCCCTGCAGGAGTTCGTCGAGGCGGATGAAGGCTGAGCGCCAGCGGGCGTACGCTTCGGCGACGGCCTCGGTGGAAATGCCGCCGAAGCGGTCGAGGAGTATGCGCTGCTGGGCCTGGTCGAAACTGGTCAGCGTCTCAGTTTGCGCGTGAACCAGGGCCAGTTCGGGGGCCAGTTGTTTGAGCACGGCCACAGTGGCCGGTTGGTTGTTCACAAACACACGCCCCTTGCCGGTGGCCAGAATCTCGCGGCGCAGGATGATCTCGTTGCCTTCCGCGTCGATGCCGTTCTCTTCGAGGATGGCCTCAGCTCCGGGCGTGGACTCGAAGACACAGGCCACAACGGCCTTGTCGGCTCCGTGGCGCACCACTTCAACGGAGGCCTTGCCGCCCATGAGCAGGGCCAGCGCGTCAACAAGGATGGACTTGCCCGCGCCTGTTTCGCCCGTGAGCAGGTTGAGTCCCGGACCAAAAACGGCGATGGCGTGATCGATGACGGCGTAGTTCTCCGCACGCAGTTCGACGAGCATTCTTGAGCGTTCCTCTTGGAAACCGTTCGATGACCGAGACCATGGTAGGTCAAGGCTTTAGCCTTGACAATCCGAGCGCAGCATAGCATGAACGGCGGCCATGCGGACCTGCCAATGAAGCCTTCAATCGTCTTGAGGCATCAGATCGATAACTTGGAAGCGGCCATCCCGTCTGATACCGTTGATATTGAGGTGAAATGCCGATTCTAACTGCTGCCTTTGTCTTGATGTTGCAAACCGACAGTGGCGCGACACCAGCGGCGCCATTGACTCAAGGCCCGTCCGCGCTCATGGAAATGCTCAACAACATCGGCCCCGTGGCCGACGCGGTACTGGTGCTCCTGCTCACCGCCAGCATCTACTCGTGGACCGTGATTCTGGCCAAGATTTCCCTCTTTGCCAAGGCTACCAAGCAGAGCCGCCAGTTCATCCGCGGGTTCCGCAAGGCGACCCGCCTGCAGGAGATTTCCGCACTCACCGGCGAATTCAAGTTCAGCCCCTTGGCCCAGGTGTTTGAAGATGTCTATGAGACCTACAAGCGGCAGACAGGCGGCTCGGGCCCCCCACGCAATCTGGCTCCGCTGGAGCGCTCGGCGCAGACCTCCGCCAGCGAGGCCATCACCAGCCTCGAACACCGCATGACCTGGCTGGCCACCATCGGGGCCACCAGCCCGTTCGTCGGGCTGTTCGGCACGGTGATGGGCGTCATCGATGCTTTCCACGGCCTGGGCACAGCGGGCTCGGCAACGCTGAAAGCCGTTGCGCCAGGTATCTCTGAAGCGCTGATCACCACCGCCGCAGGCCTTTTTGTGGCCGTGCCGGCCGTGGTGGCTTACAACCAGTTCACTGCGCGTTTGAGGGTATTTGCCGCGGCCACCGACGACTTTTGCCGGGAATTGCTGAACTCGCTCGAAGAGATTCCGGCGCGGGCGCCAGCGCCGTCGCGTACCCCCGGAGCGGAGATCTCCCGGGAGGCAGAGCGTGGCCTTTACAAGTAGCAGCGGCCAAACCCGGACCTCGCTGGCGGATATCAACATCACTCCGCTGGTGGACGTGGTGCTGGTGTTGTTGCTCATCTTCATGATTACCGCGCCGGTGCTGCAGTCGGGGATTGAAGTCTCAGTGCCCAAAACGCGCACGGTGAAGGAGATTACTGAGCAGCGACTGGTGGTCACCATCAACCACGATCAGGAAGTCTTTCTTGGCGACAAGCCGGTAAACATCCACGAGCTGGCCCAAATCCTTCGCCAATCCGGCACCGATCCGGCGCACCAGGTGATTTATCTGCGGGCCGACGAGCAGGTCCCTTTTGGCGCCTTCGCCGCCGTGATGGATGCGGTGAAGCAGGCCGGCATCACCAACGTCTCAATCGTGACGCAGCCGTTGGAGGCCAAAGCATCGACGGCGGGTGGAAAATAGGATTGAGCGGACGCCGGCCGGGGTCTAGGTTCCCCAGGTCTCAAATGTAAAACCTGGGGCATACAGTACCTGGACGGGCGGAAACAGGGGCCTTTGCATGGCCCTTTGAAGAGAGATTTTTCAGGGAGCGAATGGACATTCTGCTGGAAGGCGACGAGCAACTGGAGCGGGAACTGGCGCCGGAGTCGACGCGCGATCCGTTCGCGGCGTCGGTAGCGGGCTCAATTCTGCTTCATGGCGCCCTGTTTGGCGGACTCCTGCTGTGGGGCGTGGTCGGCGGCTTTCTGCATCACAACCTGTGGGGCAATCCTGGACAGGGCGGAGCCATCCAGGTGAGTCTGGTTTCGAATGCCCTTCCCCTGCCCGCCGATCAACCGATCAATGACAATGTGCTGACCACTGAAACCCCCAGCAAGGCCCCTGCGCCTCCCGAGCCCAAGGCCAAACAGACGGTGGATGAAACGGCGATTCCCATCTCAGGCAAACAGGCAAAGTCCCAGCAGCAGACCGTTGCCAAGACCCAGCAGCACCAGCCCCAACCTAGACAGAACAACCTGGCCCAGTACGGCGAGCAGTCAGGCAGCGCAATGCCGCGCGCCACCATGGCGCAGAATACCGGATCCAATGGCCCCGTAAGCATCAGCAACGGCGACTTCGGCAGCCGCTTCGGCTGGTACGTGGAAGTCATCAAGCGGAAAGTCAGCCAGAACTGGAACCGTTATGAAGTGGATACGCACACCCGCAAAGGCGCCATGTCGGAAATCTACTTCCGCGTCAATCGCCAGGGCGTTCCGTCAAACTTCAAGGTTGCCACGGCGAGCGGCAGCCCGACCCTGGACCAATCGTGCCTGCGGGCCACGCAGCGAGTGGATACATTTGGAGGCTTACCGAGAGACTCGAACGATCAATGGCTGGACGTCACTTATGATTGTACGTATTAGGGTCTGCTAAAACTACGTTCCGGCGCGTTGGCTGTACCGCGCGCCTTCTCCATTCCGCATGAGGAAGGACCGCTTAACGCATGAAGATTCATCCCCTGAAATTCCCCTTGTCTGCCATTCTTCTGGCTTCTCTTATGGCGCCTCGGCTGCCCGCCCAGGACTGGGTCCACACGGGCACCAACCTGGGCAATGACCGCGTCCGCATTGCCGCGGCGGACTTCAAACCTGTCGGCGCCGATCCCCAGACTCCGCAGTTGAAGGCGACCTTCGATGCCACACTCTATGGCGACCTCGCCGACGCCGGCATCTTCGATCTGGTCTCGAAGAGCCTGTCGCCGCAGGCCACGCCCGGCTCGCCCCAGGAGATTAACCTGCCGCAGTGGTCCGACGCCCCGGCCAACGCTGCGATGGTGGCCTTCGGTGCGCTCGCGTCCAACAATGGACGCCTCGTCGTCTACGGCTGGCTTTTTGACACGCACAACACCGCCAACCCACAGGTGCTGGGCAAGCAGTACAACGAAATCGCCAGCGAGGATATGGCGCGCACCGTGGCTCACCGGTTCGCCGACGAAATCATCATGCGGCTTGGCGGCGGCATCAACGGTATCGCCGAAACCAAGATCTACTTCGTCAGCTCGCGCAGCGGGTCAAAAGAGATTTGGGCGATGGACTACGACGGTCAGAATCAGCACGCCATCACCCACCTGGGCACCATTTCGCTCTCGCCACGCATCTCGCCGGATAACACGCGGCTCGCGTTTGCATCCCTTGGCCGGGAGGGATGGGCCATCCGCATGTACTCCCTGGAACTCAGCCGTCTGGTCGCATTTCCCGGCGGGACGGCTGGCGGAAGCAACCTGTCGCCCGCCTGGTCGGCCGACGGGTCGAAGATCGCGTTCTCCTCGTCCCGGACAGGCGACCCGGAGATCTGGGCAGCGGACGCGAATGGCGGCAATCTGCGCCGGCTCACCACCTTCCGTGGACCAGACGTCTCGCCGACGTGGAATCCACGGACCAACGCGCAGATCGCATGGGTCAGCGGACGCACCGGGCTACCGCAGATTTACACCATGGACCTGGACGGTGGCAACGTGCAGCGCATGACGGACGGCGGCTATGCGACCTCTCCGTCATGGGCGCCCAGCGGGGGGCTGCTCACCTTCAGTTGGAACCGCAAATACGGGCCCGGCGACCCCGGCGGCCAGGACATCTACGTGATGGACATCGCCAGCAAACGCTGGCTGCAGATCACTCACGAGTCCGGCAGCAACGATTTCCCCTCCTGGGCACCCGACGGGCGGCACATCGTTTTCCAACGCCAGGTCGGCAGTCACACTGAGATCTGGTCCATGTTGGCCGACGGCACCCAACAGCGTCAGCTCACTCAGACGGGAAACAACTTCATGCCCAACTGGAGCTGGAAATGACCTCCTGGAGGCACAAACCGGGTTGGGAGTATATACGGAACATGTTGCAACCCGGTTTTCTGCACTATGATGGAAGCGTTGCCAAAACTCCAGCACATTCGTATCTGGAAGGTTGAGGGGCACTGAAACGCCGGTTCCGCGTCTTGCTACCGATCAGGATGAGGAGTTGGCCCAAACGATAACGTTTTCCGGAAGGATACTAGCCAGATCCGTTGCGCTCCATTACGTCGTTTTACCTCCTTTTTGTGAGGCCCGGTGGCCTGCAGCAACGCCGGGAGCGGCAGAAGGTAGCAGTGGAAGATATGGACGGGCCGGCCGGAAGACACTCTTGATTTTTGCGGAAGGAGATATCCATTGAACCAACGTAATCGTATTTTGGTCCCTGTTGTCCTGCTTGTGGCCCTGGTCGCAGTTGCAGGTTGTAAGAAGAAGCAGCCGCCGCCACCGGCCGCTACCGCTCCGGCGGCTACCGCTCCGGCGCCCACCGCGCAGCTCACCGCCAACCCCACCGTGGTCTCGGCCGGTGACCAGGTCCAGCTTTCCTGGCGTACCACTGATGCCACCAGCGTCTCCATTGACGGCATCGGCGACGTGCCCACGTCGGGCGTCAAGACCGTGACCCCAACCGCTACCACCACCTATCACCTGGTGGCCCGCGGCGAGGGTGGCTCGGCCGACGCAACGGCTAGCGTCACAGTGAACCCGCCGCCTGCCGTGCAGGTGCCCGTGAACACTATGAGCGCCGAAGAAGAGTTCAAGGCTAATGTCCAGGACATCTTCTACGACTACGACACCTACGATGTTCGCGCCGATGCTCAGGCCACGCTCTCGAAGGATGCCTCTTACCTGGTCAGCCATTCTGACCTGAAGATTGTCATCGGTGGCTATTGCGACGAGCGCGGCTCGAACGAGTACAACCTGGCGCTGGGCCAGAATCGCGCCGACGCCGCCAAGAACGCTTTGGTAACCGCCGGAGTGGCGGCCAGCCGCATTCGCGTTGTCAGCTACGGTAAAGAGAAGCCCTTCTGCACCGAGTCGACCGAAGAGTGCTGGCAGCAGAATCGCCGCGCCGGTTTCACACTGGACCACTAGAACGTAGAGGCCGGCTGACCGCTGGCACAAAGCGGCGTTCAGCAAGTCAGCGCATAGTTGCTCGCTTTTCCAACTGTCCCAGGTCTCCATATCGAGATCTGGGACACCCAGTTTCACAGTGTCCCAGTAGGCTGACAACTGTGGGCTGTCAGCTTTTCTTGATGGGTGAAGAATGGAAATATCACGTAGACTTCGCAACCGCCTCCTCCCTGCGGCAGTTCTTGCCATGATTCTTGTCTCCATGCCCGTGCCCGCGCACGCGGCATCAAAGGAGATCATCGAGCTGCAAACGCAGGTGCAGCAACTCCTGGACATGGTGCAGCGCCTCCAGTCCACCATGGACACGCGCTTCGGCGTGCTGCAAAACCTGGCGCAGCAGACTGCCGATAACGCCACCCAGATGAGTGCGGCCGTGAATGCCCTGCAGCAGAAGATCAACGCGCAGAACGAGGCGGGCAACGGCAAAATGGACACCGTCTCCGGACAGGTTCAGTCCCTGAACGACTCCGTCGACGAGTTGAAATCCCGCGTTGCCAAGTTGGATAAGTCGATCCAGGATCTGCAATCGCAGTTGCAGAACGTTCAGAATCCGCCGCCTGGCGCGGCCCCCGGCGCTCAGACCGCGACTCCGCCCGATGGCGGCGGGTCCCCTGCCTCAAGTCCTGCCGCCAGCGCCACCCCGGTAGCCAGCCCGAACCAGGCGCCGCCGCTCCAGGAGACCTTCCAGGGCGGCGTCCGCGACTACAATGCCGCCCGCTACGGCGTGGCTACCGGTGAGTTTCAGGACGTGCTGCACTACTATCCGTTGGACGATCTGGCCGGCGCGGCCCAGTTCTACCTGGGCGAGATCGCCTACCGCCAGCAGAATTATGCGGATGCGGTGAAGGCCTACAACGCCGTGCTGGAAGGCTTCAGCGGCAGCCCCAAGGCTCCGGCCGCGCAACTGCGCAAAGGATTGGCCCTGCTGCAACTGGGCAAGAAGGACGCGGGCATTCGCGAGTTGCGCCTGCTTATCCAGCGCCATCCGCAAACCCCTGAGGCTGTGCAGGCGCGCACAAAGCTGAACGCTCTCGGTGCACGGATCACGGCACACTGAAATACCAAAGATTCATCCGAAAGCAAAAGCCCCGCAACATGCGGGGTTTTTGCTTTATGGCGCTCTTCCAGAGCTTACTGCAAGCTGGCCATGAGCCCGTCCAGCGCCGTCTTGGGAGGCCGCGTGAGCGATTCCGGCAGAGTTGCCAGCGGTTCATCCACCACGTTCAGCAAGTCGATAAAGGTCGGCTTCTGCGTGTCGATGTAGAACACGCCGGTAAGGATTTCATCGTTCTGCTGCGCCTCCATCAGCGTGCGCACAGCGTTGGCCTTGTCGGTAGGGTCGTAGTCTTCAAGCAGCTTGCGCAGGCGCAGGTTGGAGCCATCGTGCATCTCCACTTCATACACCTGGCCAGAGTCGTAATCGACCTCGATCTCATCGAAGCTGGCCACAAAATCGACTTCGTTGATCGGCTCGTCGTTGTCCTGCATGAACTTGTAGCTCTTGGTCGATCCCTCGTGGTCGTTGAAGGTCACGCAGGGGCTGATTACGTCCAGCATTACCGTGCCCTTGTGGGCAATGGCCGCTTTCAGCATGGAAAGCAACTGCTTCTTGTCGCCGGAGAACGACCGTCCTACAAACGTGGCACCGAGTTGGATCGCCATCGCGCAGGTGTCAATGGCCGGCAGGTCGTTGACCACGCCGGTCTTCAGTTTTGAGCCGAGATCCGCGGTGGCCGAGAACTGTCCCTTGGTCAGGCCATACACACCGTTGTCCTCGATAATGTAGATCATCGGCAGGTTGCGGCGCAGCAGGTGGACGAATTGGCCCATGCCGATTGAAGCTGTATCGCCGTCGCCGGAGACGCCCAGCATGGTCATGGTGTGATTGGCCAGGATGGCGCCCGTGGAGACAGACGGCATGCGCCCGTGCACACTGTTGAAGGCGTGCGACCGGCTCATGAAGTATGCCGGGCTCTTGGACGAGCAGCCGATGCCGCTCATCTTCATGACCCGCTCCGGCTCCACGCCCATCTCGAACATGGCCTGGATAATGCGCTCTGAGATTGCGTTATGCCCGCAGCCGGCGCAGAGCGTGCTCTTGTTGCCGCGGTACTCGATAATCGGAAGGCCGATGTGGTTGACTTTCGGACTGGGGGTTGCGGTCGCCATTTAGAGGCCCTCCTTGGTGACAAACTCCTGGGTGATGGTGTCTGCATCCAACGGCAATCCGTTATAGTGCAGAATGCTGCGCAGCCTGGTCACCTGGCTGGCGGGTAAATCCAGCTTGAGCAGGCTGGCCAACTGCCCGTCGCGGTCCTGCTCCACCACATAGACACGCTCGTGCGAAGCCACAAAGTCGTGAATCTCGTGCGCAAATGGATAGGCCCGGATGCGCATATAGTCCACGTTCTGCCCATATTTCTTGTTGATCTGGTCCAGGCTCTCGCGCACCGCAAAGTCGCTGCTTCCGTATGCCAGGAAGCCGATCGTCGAGGTTCCGTCCTTCACCGTCACCGGCCCCGGCACCAGCTTGCGCGCATTCTCAAACTTGCGCGCCAGCCGCTCCATCACTGCAACGTACTCGTCCGGCTTCTCTGTGTAAACAGCCGCATCGTTGTGCCCAGAACCGCGCGTGAAATAGGCAGCCTTGGGATGGTTAGTACCGGGCAGTGTGCGCCAGCCGATGGCGTCGCCGTCCACATCGCGGTAACGGGCAAATCCGCCCAGCCGGTCAAGGTCTTCCGCAGTCAGCACCTTGCCACGGTCCTGCGGCGTTGCCGGATACTGGAACGGCTCCGACATCCAGTTGTTCATGCCCAGATCCAGATCACTGAGCACAAACACGGGCGTCTGCATCCGTTCGGCCAGGTCGAAAGCCGCATAGCCCAGTTCGAAGCACTCCTTCACCGAGCCCGGCAGCAGAACAATGTGCTTGGTGTCGCCGTGGGAAAGGAAAGCCACGCTCAGCAGATCGGCCTGCGAGGTGCGCGTAGGCATGCCCGTGGACGGCCCTGTCCGCTGCACGTCGAAGATGACCCCGGGAATTTCGGCGTAGTAGCCCAAACCGGCAAACTCAGCCATCAGCGAGATGCCCGGTCCGGAGGTCGCGGTCATGGCTCGCGCACCGGCCCAGCCCGCGCCCAGCACCATGCCGATGGCCGCAAGCTCATCCTCGGCCTGCACCACCGCAAAGGTCGCCTTGCCGTCGGGGGTCACGCGAAATTTCTTCAGTAGATCGGTGGTCGCTTCAACCACCGAGGTGGAAGGCGTAATGGGATACCAAGCCACCACCGTTACACCTGCAAATACAGCACCCATTCCGGCTGCCGCGTTGCCGTCGATGATGATTTTTCCCGCCGTCCGGTTCATCCTCTCGATCACGTAGGGATCCTGCTTGGTAAGGTTCTCAACCGCATAATCGAACCCGGCCTTCACCGCACCGAAGTTCAGATCGAAGACCTTCTGCTTTTTGGCAAACTGCTTGCGCAGCCCGCTTTCAACCACGCCAAGCTCGATGGAGAGCAACTGGGCTGCGACGCCCACATAGACCATGTTCCTGACCAGCTTGCGCAGCTTTGCCTCGGAACAGATGGCCGCCGTAATCTTGTCGAACGGCACCGGGTAGAAGACCACATCGTCGCGATACTGCTTGAGATCAAGACTCTCCTCGTAGATGGCCACGCCCCCTGCAGGCAGAGCCAGAGTGTCCTGTCGCGCGGTGTCAGCATTCAGCGCCACCAGCACCTCGGCGTCGCGTTTGCGGGCCACATAGCCGTCTTTGCTTGCGCGGATGGTATACCAGGTGGGAAGTCCGGCGATGTTCGACGGAAAGAGGTTCTTGCCGCTGACTGGAACCCCCATTCCGAAGATGCTCTTCAGCAACACGCTATTGGCGGATTGCGAGCCGGACCCGTTGACGGTTGCCACGTTGATGCTGAAGTCGTTTGCGACGCGCTCACGCGCGATGATTGCGCCCTGTTCTTGACCTAGGGCGAGGTCGCCTGTCGCCATGTGGCGGGATTCCCTTCCGATAAACTCTGGATAGAGTCGATCTTTCCTGCTCAGATGTGATTATAGTCACTTTCAAGTTCCGAAGTGCCGGTTCCGAGCCAGTCCGTTACCTCTTTGAGTCCCATGAAAATGCCCCGGATATTGTACTTGCAGGAACGGGATTATGGCAGACGGGAACAACCCCCGTATTATCAACTCCGGGCGCGAACTGAGCGGGGTTCCCGCGCTGTCCCCTCAACACGCCGCTTGAAGAAGCGCATCTGGTTCATTTGACAGTCGTTCCGGCCAGGTGGTAGGGTACGGCGGACCTGTGGAGTTGAGCAAAGTCCGCTATCTCCTTGGCTAGAGCCAGCCGGCATACTTGAGGATCGAAAAATTCATGATTTCTTTTCCGAATCGTCTTGGTATTTTTGTGGCAACAATTGTCATCCTGCTTGGAGCCCCGCACGTCTTCGCGTTTGGCCAACAAACCGCTGAGTTGCGCACTCCAAAGCCGCCTGACACTCCGCGGATCAACGGCCCGAAGCTATACGGCGCCCGGCCGGGACGCCCCTTTTTGTACCGCATTCCTTGCACGGGCATTCGTCCAATCGCTTACTCCGCCAGGAATCTCCCGGCATCTCTCAAGTTGGACAGCAAATCAGGAATCATCTCCGGCCGTGCGCCCGATAAGCCTGGCGAGTACCTTGTGCACCTGGAAGCCACCAGCGCGCGCGGCAAGGCCACTCGCCCTTTCAAGATTGTGATCGGGAATGCCATTGGCCTGACACCGCAATTGGGCTGGAACGATTGGTATACCTACTACGCTCTGATCACGGATAGCGATATTCGAAAAGCGGCGGCCGCGATGGTTTCATCCGGAATGGCCGACTATGGCTACCAGTATGTAGATATTGACGATACCTGGGCCAGGAAGCCGGGATCGGACGATCCGGAATTGAAAGGGCCGGTGCGTGACTCGGAAGGCAACATCCTGTCGAACGCACGCTTTCCTGACATGCCGGCTCTGACCGCTTCCATTCATGCGCTGGGGCTCAAGGCCGGCATCTACACATCTCCGGGACCTCAGACCTGCGCTGGATTCGAGGGATCTTACCAGCACGAAAGCGCCGATGCCCGCCGATTCTCGCAGTGGGGCTTCGATCTGCTCAAGTACGATTGGTGTTCTTATGGCGATGTGGCGAAAGACAAGACCTTGGCGGCAATGCAGGAGCCATACATGAAAATGGGCAGGATCGTCGAGAATCTGGATCGCGACGTCGTCCTGAACATGTGCCAGTACGGTATGGGAGATGTGTGGAAATGGGGACGGCAAGCCGGCGGGAATTCCTGGCGCACGACAGGAGATCTGGGCATGGAACCGAACAGTTCCCTGCCAGGCTTCTACTCCATTGGTTTCCGGAATGCGGCTCTTGATAAGTATGCCAGCCCCGGAGGCTGGAACGACCCCGATTACATCCTGATTGGAACAGTAGGGGATGCCAACAATTGGAAATCGCCTCCCCAACACACGCAGCTAACACCGGAAGAACAATACAGCTATATGTCGATGTGGTCTCTTATGGCAGCGCCACTTATATTCTCCGGTAACATGACCCAGTTAGACGAGTTTACTCTGAACGTTCTGTGCAACTCAGAAGTAATCGACATCGATCAGGACTCGCTGGGAAAACAAGGAACCACTCTGCGGAAGACGGATCAGGAGTTCATACTAGCCAGGCCTCTTGACGACGGCTCTCTAGCGGTAGGGCTGTTCAACCTGACCACTGCGCCACGTACCGTCTCGGTCTCCTGGAAAGATCTGGGTGTCAGCGGGCAGCAGGCAGTCCGCGATGTCTGGCGTCAGCACAATCTGGGTTCGTTCGCTGATGTTTTCTCTTCGCAGGTTCCGGCACATGGAGTAATGCTGGTGCGGCTGATTCCGAAGAGGGCTCGATAAGCTCGATGCCCGCATTTCCATCTGGATCGCGGAACGGTCGACTAGGACGCGTCTGAGAAGTCGCTTGGGAAAGGCAAGATGGGAGTTCCGGTTTAGGATGGTGGTGCTGTGAAATCCATTTTGCCCCGGCGCTCTCAGTCCGGTAAACAGACTAAGGAGAAGTTGTGAATTCAAGAATCCTTGCCGCACAAGCAGTTCTATTGCTTGCTTTCTGCAGCCTGCCTTTCGCCACGCATGCCCAAAGCGCTGCACCCGCCTTCGCGCTCCACGATGGAGACCGCGTCACATTCTACGGCGACAGTATTACTGAACAGCGCCAATACACCGAGGACGTGGAAGAGTACGTGCTCACCCGGTATCCCACGTGGAAGGTGAGCTTTCACAACGCCGGCGTGGGCGGCGACAGGGTCAGCGGCGGATGGGCCGGCCCCATCGAACTGCGCCTGGATCGCGATGTTTTTGCATGGCACCCGGACATCGTCACCATCATGCTTGGCATGAACGATTTCTATGGCCGCCCCGATCAACCTGGCGTCTTCTCGACTTACGCTGAGGGCTACCGGCACATCGTCGAGTCAATCAAGAAGAACAATCCCCAGGTGCGCATCACGCTTATTCAGCCTTCACCCTTTGACGATGTGACCCGTGAACCGGGCTTTCCCGGTGGGGCAAACGGCGTCCTCCTGAAGTACAGCAGTTTCATCGCTCAGCTTGCGCAGGAGCGCGGCATGCAGGTGGCCGACTTCAATACGCCGGTGACCACTGTGCTCAAGACAATCAATGCGGAATCCCCTGCTCTTGCGCAGCAACTCCTTCCAGATCGTGTTCATCCCCAGCAGGGCGGACACTGGATCATGGCGGAGAGCCTGCTCAAGAGTTGGCAAGCGCCGGCGCTGGTCAGCTCCGTGGCCATCGACGCAAGCGTGAAGCTCAGTGCCGACAGTGTGAATACCGACATAACCGAGCTGACTCGCAGCAAGGGAAAAATCCCAAGCAAGATCAGCTGGACGCAAATTGACAAGGCGCTACCGCTTCCGTTTGCGCCGCCTGAACTCGATCCCGTGCTCGCGCTTGTGCTTAAGGATTCCGACATCATCGCGGCGCTCGATCAGGAGACGCTGACGGTGCACGCGCTGACCTCCGGAACCTACGATCTGCTCATTGATGGCCGAAAGATCGGCAGCTTCACAGCCGACCAGCTCGCCAAAGGAATCAACCTGGCCACGCTGGAAACGCCAATGCTCGAACAGGCCCGGCGGGTCGCCTTCGATACGGAAAAGGTAAATAACCTTGAGTCGGCGCGTTTCGGAATTATCAATACTTCCGCAACCGCCGAGCAGTCTGCCACCGCGCAAGCGCTGGCTGCCGCTTATCTGAAGGGAGTCGACCGCCAGCGCGCCGACGCCCAGCCCGTCGCTCACCGTTATGACCTGGTGCTGGTGGGCGCACCATCTACCACCCACTAACGCACGGTTCCCGCAAACCGTCAGGTCAGGGAGCGAAGGGTAAAACCCTCGCTCCCCAACCAACCTTGTTGTCTGGCCGATGGGCAGCGCGGGCGCGTTTCCCATCAGCCGTCTTGCGGGTTATTCTTCTTGATAATCGATAATTCAACTTCGATGAGGTGCTGAGTGCAAAGGGTAGGACGTTCACTGTTTGTTGTATTTGGCTTTCTGTTTCTAGCCACAATGTCGCAAGCGAAGAATGCGGCAGAGGCGCAACAGAATTCCGGCTTCGTTCGGCTGGACCGGGTCACCGCATCCCACGCCACCGCCAATGGAATTGAAATTCGCTCGGGCGCCGCCGTGATGAACATAACCGCACTGCGCGACGACGTGCTCCGCGTGCGCGTAGGCGCGGCAGGTCAACTGCCGGAGGATGCGTCGTGGGCCGTTCTGCCTGCCTCGCGCACCTCTACCGTGGCTGTGACCCCGGAGACGAGCGCGACTGCGGTGGGGTTCAAGACCGCCAAGCTGCGCGTCTCGATCCAAAAGGACCCGTTGCAACTGACCGTGACCGATCTCGATGGCCACGTGATAGCCCAGGATCTCCCTGGAAGGCCGGTTGAATACCACGGCGCTGCCTTCCGCATCTATCGCAAATCGCCGGCCGACGAGCACTATTTCGGCCTGGGTGACAAGCCCGGGCCGTTGGACCGGCGCAACGCGGCCTTCGTCGACTGGAATACGGACGCGTACCATTGGCAGGAATCCACCGACCCGCTCTACAAGTCGATTCCCTTCTTCATCACCGTCCGCAAGGGCATCTCGACGGGAATTTTCCTCGACAACACATGGCGGGCCAGCTTCGACTTCAACAAGGAGTACCGCGATGGCTACTCCTTTGGCTCAGAGGGCGGGCCACTGGACTACTACATTCTGTATGGACCGGAGCCAAAGTCAGTGGTCAAGACCTGGGCCTGGCTGGTTGGATCTACGCCGCTGCCGCCGCTGTGGTCGCTCGGGTACCAGCAATCCCGGTACAGCTACTATCCCGAGACCGAGGTGCGGCGCATTGCTGCCTGGTTGCGCAGCGAGCGGATTCCGGCAGACGTAATCTGGCTGGACATCGACTACCAATTCAAGAATAGGCCCTTCACCGTGGACAGCGAGCGCTTTCCCCACTTCGACCAGATGATTAAAGACCTGAAGGCCGATCATTTCCATACGGTGGTGATTACCGACCTGCACATTGCAGACCAGCCGAATATTGGTTACAAGCCCTACGATGAAGGCGTAGCCGGCGACCACTTCGTCAAGAATCCTGACGGCTCGACCTACGTTGGAGTGGTCTGGCCTGGGAAATCAGTCCTTCCCGACTTTACTCAAAAGGCTTCGCGCGATTGGTGGGGTACGCTTTACGCCGACTTTGTGAGCAAAGGCATTGCCGGCTTCTGGAACGACATGAACGAACCGTCCATCTTTGATGGACCGGGCGGGACCATGCCCGATAATGTGCAGCACCGCATTCAGGAGCCTGGATTCCAAACGCGCGTCACCAGCCACCTTGAGATTCATAACGTCTTCGGCATGCAGAACAGCCGCGGAACCTTCGAAGGCGTGCAGAAGCTCGATCCCAACACGCGACCTTTTGTGATGACCCGCGCCAGTTATGCTGGCGGGCAGCGTTATGCCGCTACCTGGACGGGCGACAACTCCAGCACCTGGAACCACATGCGCCAGACCACGCCGCAACTCCTCAACCTGGGCCTCAGCGGATTCGCGATGAGCGGCGCCGACGTGGGCGGCTTTGCAGGCTCTCCGCAGGCAAACCTGCTTACGCGATGGCTGGAAATAGCAGCCTTCCAGCCCATTGACCGCGACCACGCCGAAGCGGGCACCAACCCGCAGGAACCCTGGGAGAACGGCACGCAACAAGACCTGAACCTGCGCCGGCGCTATATTGAGGAGCGCTATCGGCTGATGCCTTACCTCTACACGACTGCGGAAGAGATGAGCCGGACAGGACTGCCCATCATGCGGCCGCTTTTCCTCGAGTTCGTAGCAGGCGCTGCGGACGGAGGACCGGTAGATCCGAGCACCGCCAACTCCTTCCTGCTGGGCCCCGACCTGCTGGTGGCCCAAAGCCTCTTCCCCGACGAGGTAGACGACTATACGGTAGCCCTTCCGGCGGTTGGCTGGTATGACTACTGGACCGGCGCGCGTGTTGAAGGGGATGCGGGTGGAATGACCGCAGACGGCACGCATGTCGCCCAGCAGCAAATCCATATTCATCCCAGTCTTGACACAGTGCCCGTCTTCGTCCGTGCGGGCGCTATTGTTCCAGAGCAGCCGCTGGTCCAGAGTACGGATGAAAAGCCGCAGGGGCCGTTGACTCTGCGCGTCTATCCCCCAGCGCAGCCGGGCACGGACTGTGGCGGCAGCCTCTACCTGGACGACGGCATCAGCTACGCCTACCAGAAGGGCGAATTCCTGCGGGTTGAGTTCACCTGCCGCAGGACGTCCGAAGGTCTGACAGTGAACGTGGCCCCGCGTCAGGGCAGCTTCGCCCCCTGGTGGAACCTGATCTCTGTCGAGGTCTACGGCGCGGCCAGACCGGCCACTGGAGCCACCGCTGCCATTGGAGGCGCCGGAAACGGCATTCCCACCGCCTTTGACCCCGAGCACCACCGCATCACGGCCCTTGTCCCGGATGACGGAAAAGGACTGGCACTGCAACTGGCATACTGAAGGTGTTTTCGCCTGACAAGAACAACGGCGGCCGAGACCGGTAGCAGGTCGAAGCCGCCGGAAGATTACTCTCCCCCTGTGTAACGGCCCGGCTGAAAACCTGTCATCACTGCGCCCTGAAACTGTTACCCTAAGATCATGAAATTCGGGGTTTTGGTTTTTCCCGGCTCCAACTGCGACGACGACACATTCAACGTGATTGCCGAAGTGGCTCAACAGTCTGTCACCTTTCTCTGGCACGACTCGGAAGACCTGGCCGGAGTGGATGCGGTCCTGGTTCCCGGCGGGTTTGCTTACGGTGATTACCTGCGCACCGGTGCCATTGCGCGTTTTTCTCCCGTCATGCAGGCGGTGCAACGATTTGCCGCCGACGGTGGACTGGTTCTCGGCATCTGCAACGGGTTTCAGATCCTGACTGAGGCCGGTTTGCTTCCCGGCGCGCTGATGCGCAACGCAGGGCTCAAGTACATCTGCAAGCAGGTGCATCTGCGCACAGAAACCACAGACAGCCCATTCACCAACCAGCTTGTAAAGGGCCAGGTTCTCCAGATGCCCATCGGACACATGGAGGGCAATTACTTTTGCACGCCGGATGAGTTGCACCGGTTGGAGGCCGAGGATCGGATCGCCTTCCGGTACGCCACTGCCGCCGGTGATATTACTCAGGAAGCCAACCCGAATGGGTCGTTGAGTAACATCGCAGGTATCCTGAATGCGAAGAGAAACGTCTTAGGAATGATGCCTCACCCGGACCGATCCAGTGAAAAGTTGCTGGGATCGGCGGATGGTTTGAAGATTTTTGCCTCGATGATCGAGGCATTGGCAACTCATTGAAGTTCTCGTTGCTTGAATCGAAAGACGGGATGCAATGATTGACATTCATCATCATCTGATCTACGGGGTGGACGACGGATCACCTGATCTGGAAACGTCCCTAGCCATGGCGCATGAAGCTGCCGCCGAGGGTGTAACCCACATCGTCTGCACCCCTCACGCAAGCGACAACTATCCCTATCAGGCCGCGGTGAACGCAGAGCGACTGGCCGAATTGCGCGGGCTGCTGAAGGGTGTCGTCGAGCTGAGCCTGGGGTGCGACTTCCACCTGAACGCTGACAACATCGCGGATGCGATAGCCAACCCTTTGCGATACTCGATCAACGAAAAAGGGTACCTGCTGGTCGAGTTTCCCGATATGGTGATCCCTCCGCTGTTCACGGAGGCCATGCGCAGGTTGCAGTCGGTCGGCTATACCCTGGTTGTCACTCACCCGGAACGCAACCGAGTACTTTATCAGCGGCCCGAGATGCTGGCTGAGTGGATGCGGGAAGGCTGCCTAGTCCAGGTAACGTCCAACTCCTTGTATGGGCGGTTCGGCATCCTGGCCGAAGCCTTTTCCAACGAGTTGCTGGAACGGAACTGGATTCACTTTCTTGCTACCGACGCACACCATCCCGAGTGGCGTCCGCCCCACCTGAAAAAGGGATACGATTACGTGGCCGAACGGGCTGGCGAAGAGACGGCGCGACGGCTATGCGTCACCAATCCGCAGGCTGCGGTAGAGGGCGCCAGGTGGCCGGCGCAGCCTGAGCCCGTGGGACTCTGGGAGTATGTGCCGCTCAAGTTCGATGCCAGCCGCTTCCCTGCCAGCCCCAAGACCATGCGCCAGAAAACCAGCTCCACACAAACTGGCAAGGACGCTCAGAAGACACCCTCAAAAGGCTTTTGGAATCGTCTCTTCGCGCGGTAATTCCCCTCGGGCAGTTCTTCAATTGCTGTAACCAGAAACCAGTACGTCGCGTGGCCTTTTCCTTATCCTTATCCGGACGTCATCGGCCCGTGGTCTCCGGCGAGTATCTTTTGTACGCTGGGATGAACGGACGGAGCCTCTTCTCCCGGTTGAGAGGAAAACCACTTGCAAGGCCGGCAAATCAAATTGCCTGGACAAAAAAGGAAGAAAGAGTGTCTGAGAAATCGGCGAGGAGAGCTGCCATATAGGGACGTGCCTAGAACGGTACGGAATGGTCACTTCTTCCACCGCAAAGGCAACATTGGGCTTGAAATACCGCTGAAGAGCGGTACACTTCCAGCGAATCGGGATCGGGGGAAAAGGAGATTCCGAATGAAGACGCATTCAGTGATACACGGTGCGTTCAGCATGTCAGGTCAACCCCCATCGGAACCGTGCTTTGCAATAGGCAATCTATTTCCATGCGACCACCGTTCGCGCCCGAATCAACATCGTGCGCGCAGCTGTGCGCAAATCAGTTGGCTCAGCCGTTCGCGTGCTGCCCTGCTCAACGTATTGTCCTTCTGCCTGCCCTTTTTCCTTCCCGGCTGCGTAAGCCATTCGGCGAACGAAGTATCCGAAACGCCAACGCTGAGTATCAACGCGACAAGCGTGGCATTCGGTGATGAGATGCTGAACATGCCGGCGACACAGTCGGTTACCTTGACATCAATTGGGACCGGGCCCGTAACCATCAGCGCGGTCACGCTGACGGGCACGGGCTTCGCAGTGTCAGGGACTGCGCCCCCGGTCGCTTTGAATCCGGGCCAGACTGCAACGCTGAATGTGCAGTTCGATCCCATCGCCACTGGGGCGGTAGCGGGCACCCTGACCATCACCAGCAACTCATCGACCAACGGCACCGCGGTGATCGGTCTGAGCGGTACAGGTTTGGCTCCGCAGGTCAAACTGAGTTGGGATGCGCCCAGTAGCTCTCCTGATCCGGTAGAAAGCTATAACATCTACAGGGCCCCAAGTGGCACCAATTCCTATCAACAGTTGAATTCCTCGGCGGTTACTCAAACCACCTATCTCGATAGCACAGTTCAGAGCGGCTCGTCTTACGACTACTTAGTAGAAAGTGTTGACGCTTCGGGGGTTGAAAGTGAGCCGTCCAACATGGCCACCATCACCGTCAATTAGCAACCGAGATGCAATCTGCTGAACTCTGCAATGCTGGCGGCGCTGCTTCACGCCACAGTCGGAGCTCAGAGCGGCATCTGCGGCGGGTGTCCTAGATTCTTATAGCGATTCTCCAGTTGCTGAAGGGGGGAAATCACTGCTGCTGAGTGGCTTTTTCCTTAAGATAAAGCCGCCTTGCACGACACCCGAGATTCCACGGAGACTGGGGAACCGATCTAAGAGAGCCCCAACCCGCCATCGACGGCCAGAATCTGCCCGGTAATGAACCGCGGACCAGTGGCAAAGAAGAGCACAGCCTGGGCTACATCATCCGCCGTCCCGTTCCGCTGCATGGGCGTCCGCTCCGCGAAGTGGGCAGCTTCTTCTGTGGGGCGTTCCTCGCGTTCAACCAACTCAATCCATCCGGGCGCCACGCAGTTCACGCTCACCTGGGGTGCAAATGCCTTGGCCATGGCTTGCGTGAGCATGTGCAGCGCGGCCTTAGAGGCGCAGTAGTGGGCATGCCCGGCCCACGCATGAAGCCCCCCCAGCGAGCCGATATTCACTATTCTTCCCTGAACGGCGCGCAGGGGAACAAGGGCCTCTCGTGCTACTAGAAACGGTCCCCGCGCGTTGGTCTCGAAGATCGCGTCCCATTGATCCAGGCTGATGCGCTCCAGGGGTACACATTCAAAGGCAGCGGCGTTGTTGACCACGACGTCCAGCCGCCCAAAGTGGCCGGTTGTCTCGGCTATCGCGCGGCGCACTGAGGTTTCAGAGCGCACATCGCACTCCACCGACAAGGCACGGCATCCGAGAGACTCAATCTCGCGGGCCGTCTGCACCGCCTCGGCCTGGGAGTTCCGATAGGTAATCGCGATGTCCGCCCCGGCGTTGGCAAGAGCGAGCGCAATCCCCCGGCCAATGCGCCGCGCGCCCCCGGTGACCAGTGCTGATTTGCCGCTGAGGAGTTGGTTTGGCATCTTCACACTCTATCTGACGAAGTCTTGATGTGCGTCTCGTCTGCTCAATTCCAGAAAAGCCTGTGCCGAAACTTCTCAAATAATGCACTGGGCAGGTACAGAATGCCAGCACTGACGATCAACCCAGGAAAGAGGAACTGTACGCCAATCGCCATCCAAGGCGTGGCAAGCGTGAGGAAGGGAATCTAGTTACCCGGTTTGACCCTAGGTCGGAATCGCGAAAAACATCTTACTTCGGTTGAGGCTGACTGGGTTGCGCTGCGGGCGGCGTGGCAGGTGGCGGTGCGGGCGCAGAATCCTTGCCGCCTACACTCGTTTCGGGATGATTCTTATAGATCGAATACTGTTCGCCCGGCCGCTTCATCTTGACCTCAATGGCCATCTCGGCCTTATCGATCTTGTAATCCTCTCCATAGGTCTGAAAGCCTTTGGCGATCACCTGCAGCCGCACTGTGTCCCCGATGGGCAATACATCGATGACGGCCTTGCCGTCTTCATTGGTCTTCAGTTCCATATTGCCCTTGTCCTTCTCGCCCGCCATGGGATGAAAGACAACCGCTGCGTTCTCAATGGGCTTGCCGTTGAAATCGCGGAGGATAGTAACCTCGATGCGCGCCGTGGGCGGCGGAGATTTGTACTTGCGGCCACGCTTGCTGGAATCCTGCTGGGCTCCAGCCGCGAGTGAGCTGACGACCAGCCCAAATCCGGCCACGAAGACGGTGAGACGAAAGAGAAAGCTGCGTAGCATGAAAATCATTCTATCGCGTTCACCGCAGTGCGAGCGAGTTCGCGCTGTCTTATGATTGGGATACCAGTTCCAGAGGTTCTACCAGCTTATCAAGGGCGAATTTCAATGACAGATTGGCTAGTAGCGCAGCCTTCAGTGCGAACCCGCGTGTTTCTGACCATTAAGATTCTGCACACCCTAATCTGGGCCTTCTTTGTTGCGTGCATCCTGGCTCTGCCGGTCGCGGGATGGCTGCACCGCTTCGATTGGGCGGTGGTCCTGACCGTTCTCGTGTTGATCGAATGCGGCGTGCTTGCCGCCAATCGCTGGCGTTGTCCGATGACCGATCTGGCGGCGCGGTGTACCGTCGATCGATCTGAGAACTTCGACATTTATTTGCCCAAATGGCTGGCCCGGCACAATAAGACGATTTTCGGGACGCTTCTCTTTGTGAACGAATGCCTTGTGCTCTGGGCATGGCTGCACTATGCCGCTTCTACCTGCCAACGCCGCAGTGATTAAACATGAGCACCTTTCACTCATATATTTACGATAGAGGACTTGACAGCTCCGCTCTCAGTTGCCTATCGTTAGCAATTGGAAGGCGAGAGTGCTAGCACCCCGCAGGAAGAACTGCTGAAGCAGCTCATCCTGTTTTGGTCCTCGGGTCGGCGCTGATCAATTCCGAAGCTTTTTTCTCAAAAACCACTCAAATCCCGTGGCCGGGGCTCAACCCTGTCCGCGTGTGAAGGAGAAGCGAAGCAATGGCAACAACATCTGTAACGACCACCTTTACACCTCTCCATGACCGGATTCTGGTCCGCCGTGTGGAAGAGGGCGAAACCGTCCGCGGTGGAATCATCATCCCCGACAGCGCCAAGGAAAAGCCCCAGGAGGGCGAAGTGATTTCCGTAGGCAAAGGCAAGTCCAACGACGAAGGCAAAGTCTTCCCCCTGGACGTCAAGGCGGGCGACCGCGTGCTTTTCGGCAAGTATTCCGGCACCGAGATCAAGATTGATGGCGAAGAGTTCCTGATTATGCGCGAGGAAGAAGTTCTCGGCATCCTCAAGAAGTAAACCGCTTGTTCGCTGCCAGCTGCTGGCTTCTGGCTTTTAGCTGACAGTATGCACCAGTAGTCCAAAACGATAGCTTTGGCTGATGGCTAGAGGCTGGAAGCTAGAAGCTGAATGAGGAGAGTTACAGGCATGGCAAAGCAAATTTTGCACGGTGAAGATTCCCGTCAGGCGATCCTGCGCGGCGTCAACACGCTCGCGGACGCCGTGAAGGCGACGCTCGGGCCCAAGGGCCGGAACGTTGTAATTGAGAAGAAGTTCGGTTCGCCCACTATCACCAAGGACGGCGTGACGGTGGCCAAAGAGATCGATCTGCAAGACCCGATGGAAAACGTGGGCGCGCAGTTGGTCCGCGAAGTAGCCTCCAAGACCAGCGACGTGGCCGGTGACGGCACGACAACTGCAACCGTATTGGCCCAGGCGATCTTCCGCGAGGGCGTGAAAACAGTGGCGGCGGGCGCCAACCCAACGGCACTCAAGCGCGGCATCGAAAAGGCCGTGACCGTGATCATCGGCACCCGCGACAAGGACGGCAAGTGGACCGAGGGCGGTGCATTGGGCAAGCTGTCAAAGCCCGTCAACGAGGGATCTGTTGCCCAGGTGGGCGCTATTTCGGCCAACGGCGACCATGAGATCGGCGACATTATCGCTGAAGCAGTCAAGGTTGTGGGCAAGGATGGTGTCATCACCATCGAAGAGTCGAAGACCATGCACACCGGTCTGGAGACAGTCGACGGTATGCAGTTTGACCGCGGCTACCTGAGCCCCTACTTCGTCACCGACGCCGAGCGGCTTGAAGTGATTCTGGAAGACCCCTACATCCTGATCTTCGAAAAGAAAATCAGCGCCATGAAGGATCTGCTGCCTCTGCTGGAGCAGGTTGCTCGCGGCGGCAAGCCCCTCCTGATCATCGCTGAAGACGTTGAAGGCGAGGCGCTGGCCACCCTGGTGGTGAACAAGCTGCGCGGCACGCTGAACGTTGCTGCCGTCAAGGCTCCCGGCTTCGGCGACCGTCGCAAGGCGATCCTGGGCGACATTGCCATCCTCACCGGTGGCAAGGCCATCACTGAGGATCTGGGCATCAAGCTGGAAGGCGTGAAGCTCGACGATCTGGGCAAGGCCAAGCGCATCACCATCGACAAGGACAACACGACCATCGTGGACGGCGCGGGCAAGGCTTCTGAAATCGAAGGCCGTGTAAAGGAGATCCGTTCGCAGATCGAGAAGACAACCTCCGATTACGACAGGGAGAAGCTGCAGGAGCGGCTGGCCAAGCTGGTGGGCGGCGTTGCCATCATCAAGGTGGGCGCTGCAACCGAGACCGAGCTGAAGGAGAAGAAGGCTCGCGTCGAGGATGCACTGCACGCAACCCGCGCGGCAGTCGAGGAAGGTATCGTCCCCGGCGGCGGCGTGGCTCTGGTTCGCGCCATGCCGGCTGTCGACGAGCTCATCAAGACGCTGGAAGGCGACGAGAAGATCGGCGCGCAGATCGTGCGCCGCTCCCTTGAAGAGCCGTTGCGGCAGATCGTCGCCAATGCGGGCGAAGAAGGCGCCGTAGTGGTTGCCAAGGTGCTCGAGTCCACTGACCAGCACTACGGCTACAACGCCCTGACGGGTGTCTTCGAGGACCTGGTAAAAGCCGGCGTCATCGACCCCACGAAGGTAACCCGCACTGCGCTCCAGAACGCGGCCTCGATCGCCAGCCTCCTGCTCACCACAGAGGCACTGGTTGTCGAGATTCCGGAGCCCAAGCCTGCTCCGGCCGGCGGCGGACACGGCGGCGGCATGGACGGCATGTACTAGTGTGGTTCTCCAGTTCTCGTGGAGTTTCCGGTATCGTGCTGAGTGGCTTTTTCTTAAGGAAAAAGCCACTCAGCAGCGGCGATTTTCCTCTACAGCAACTGGAGAACCGCTATAAACCCTTGCGCCTCGCGCGCAAATTCAAAAGGCCTCCAGCTTCGGCTGGGGGCCTTTTTTGTGTTTCCTGAATGGCTGACGAACTTGAAGTCACTTTATATACAAACCCACCATTGAACCGCCCTGCTGCTCGCGGCCAGTTGGCGATTCAATTCCTTTCAAAAAACGAAACCAGCCCTACGAGGTGAGCGCGACCACGTTCGAGGATGCTCTTCCGACCCCGTTTGCGACAGCTTGCGGACGCATCGAGTGCAACCATCCCGCGGAAAGCCAGGAGCGCGGAATTGAGAATTCGGACCAACCGCAATCCAGGCATACTCGCACATCAGGAGACGGCGTCATGGGCGGATGGCTCAGAGTACGCGGGCTGTTGCGATAAAGACGGATTTCCGCCGGAATGATGGACAGGCAGGTGGATTGGCACTTCGGGCAAACCATGAACGCACCTCACGACGCAAGCCGATCAAGCAAAGCAAAACAAAACAATATTTCCTGAGGATGAAGGATAATCCTATTCCGAGTGGAACCAGATTTTCAACAGAAACAGTGCAGACAACGTAATTTAGCAACAAAATTCTTAAAATATTCAAAATATCAGCTTTGATTGGATAAAATCGCTTTTCTAATAGCGAAGCCAACACATGATCGCACACCCGATCCTCTGCCAGTACACTCTCGGCACCTCGATCCTTCAGCGCTTCAGCGCAGCGGGATTGCCTGCGCAAAGTTCCAGAATCGTAGCGCCAAACTTCTCCACCTTGGCCGGCCCTATCCCATCGATCTCCAGCAAGTCATTCGGGTTTTTCGGCCTGGCCTGCGCCAGAGCGGTCAGGGTCCGGTCGTGCAACACAACATATGCCGGCACCCCCAGCCGCTTGGCCTCGGTCCCACGCCACTCTCTCAGGCGCGCTGCCAAGGCCTCGCCCTCAGCCGTCAGCCGACTGGAAGAACCTGTCCAGCACTTGATCCGTCGATTCTTTCTTCGCCGGCCCATTCGCAGCTTTCCGCTTTTTCGTTCGCGGCGCCATCTCAACCCTCCCACCAAACTCCTCCACCACCCCGTCGCTGATCAGCAATTCCACCGCCGACCCAGCCCGCATCTCCAATCCAGCTTCTGTCAGCCGGACTTTGCGGAATCTCCGCACCTCTCCATCTTTCTCGTATTCGGCATCCTCGACCACAATCAGCCCTGCCTGCACCATCGCGCCCAGCAGCCCGTCAAAGTCATTCCGGCTCGTCTTCCCCGCCGATTCAAGGCTCCGCTGCAGCGTTCCCGCGGCCTTGTAATCCACCCCGCGCAGTTCCTCCACAATCCCCAACGCAAGTTCCCGCTCCTGCGCCGTAGCCCTCCGGAACAGCCTGAGCACCGCCCCCGCCGGATCGCACACATCGCATACCCCGCATGGCCGGCTCGCGTCCCCCGAATCTCCAAAATGCCTGACCAGCGCCGCCATTCGGCAATCGTTCTCCTTGGTAAACCGCAGTACCTTCTCAAACTGCTCGGCCCGATACTGCGCCTGCACCGCATACGTCTTCTTCCAGCCCGTCGCGCCTGCTGTGACATTACCGCCAAAATCCATCCGCGCCCCGCCGTGAATCTCGAGCTTTTCCAGTGCCTTGTCGAACTCCTCTTCGCCCAGCCGTGACTTCGCCCGCAGTTCCTCCACGGGCTGTGGCTCCTCCCTCAGCGCGCGAAACACCTGCTCCAAATGCGTCACTGGTGGATAATCCCGGTTCAAAAAGAAATCGTGCGTCTTCTGGTCGGCATAGCTGTGCATCAGATAAGTCCGGCTCGGGGCTCCATCGCGTCCGGCGCGCCCAATCTCCTGGTAATAACCCTCCAAGGTTGCCGGAAGGCCCGCATGGATCACCGTCCGAATATCCGCCTTGTCGATTCCCATGCCAAAGGCGATGGTCGCCACCACCACCTCCAACTCGCCCGCCTGGAAGGCTGTCTGAACCCGCTCCCGGGTCTCCGCGTCCAACCCCGCGTGGTACGCTGCCGCTGGAATCTTTCGCCCCGCACGCGCCGAACTCCCACCAACAGAACGGCTTTGTGACAGTTCCACTGCCAGTTGCTCTGCCTGCTTCCGCGAGGTCGCATACACAATCGCCGGCCGGCGGCTCGGATCGGCAAGCAAACCGCAAATCGCCCGCGCCCGCTGCGGCACCGGAACCTCCACGACCTCGATGGCCAGGTTATCCCGCCGGAAACCGTGAATGAACCGTGCCGGCTTGACCATCCCCAGTTGCGCCAGAATGTCCGCCTGTACTGTCGGCGTCGCCGTAGCCGTCAGTGCCAGCACCGGCGCGCGGTTTTCCCCGGCCCGCAGACCCGGCAGATACTGGCCCAGCATCCGATAATCCGGCCTGAAGTCGTGACCCCACTGCGAGATGCAATGCGCTTCGTCGATCGCAATCAGCGCCAGCTTCTTCTTAGCCAACATCTCCGGAAACCCCGGCACCCGCAACCGCTCCGGCGCAATGAACAGAAACTGGAGAGTTCCTTGCAGATAATCCACACAAGCTTGCCGCGCCACCCCTCGGTCCAGATTGGAATGAATCCGCGCCACGCGCAGTCCCAGCGCAGCCAGCTTCGTTGCCTGATCCTCCATGAGCGCAATCAGCGGAGAAATCACCAGCGCCGTGCCCCCGCGCGCAATCGCCGGTAACTGGTAGCAGAGACTCTTCCCTGCCCCCGTCGGCATCACCAACAGCAGATCCCGTCCGGCAACCGCTGCCTCACACACCGCCTCCTGATTCGCTCTGAACCGCTCAAACCCAAACACCGACCGCAACAACTCAGTCAGCCCACCCGGATTGGAAGGATTCGTCAAAAGAAAGAGGCCTGAGGCAAAAGAAAAGCACAAAAAATGAGAAGTGCCTCTTCCAACTTTACAGGAGCAGTTCCCTGTTGACGGGAAGATGAAAGGATCGACTGGGAGTTGCCAAACTGTATACTGTGTACGCTCAGGGCAGTTGGAGGCGCGGTCATGCTCCGCGCTCGTCCGGTACGTTACGGGTCCATCAATCATGTCCGCTTCTTTGCAGTCATGGATTTACGGACTTCTCCCAACGGGAAGGCCGGTCGAGGCATGGACCCTCACCGGTGCAGGCGGCCTTGTGCTCGAAGCCATCACCTATGGCGGCATCGTGACGCGGCTCATTGCGCCCGACTGCGACGGGAACCAGAAAGACGTCGTCTTAGGTCTCGGCGATCTCGACTCTTACCTTGCAGGACACCCGCATTTCGGCGCCATTACCGGACGCGTTGCAGGCCGCATCACCGATGCCACTTTCCGCCTGGACGGGAAGACCTTTGCACTCGCTCGCAACGATCCCCCGAACCATCTCCACGGCGGAGTGGAGGGCTTCGACAAGAAGCTCTGGAAAGCGACTCCCGTGGATCGTTCCGACGGAGCACCTTCGTTGCGCCTGGCCTACCACAGTCCCGACGGCGAAGAGGGATATCCAGGAGCCGTTGACGTTACCGTCACCTATACCGTCACAGAGGACAATACGTTCCTCATTGAGACCGAAGCAATCACTGACCGGCCCACTCCGTTCAGCCTGACCAACCACTCCTACTTCAACCTGGCCGGGGAGGCCGCGGGTTCCATTGCCGATCATGAACTCCAGGTATTCGCTGACGAGTTTGTCGTCTCCGGTGAGCACATGACCCTTCTCGGCCGGCTTGAATCCGTGACCGGAAATGGCAACGATTTCCGTCAGCCTCGCCGTCTTGGCGACGCCATTCCGCTGCTATTCAAGAACCACGGCGACGTGTATCGATTGCGCGGGGACGACGCACCAGGACAGAGTCCGGTGCTGGCCGCGCGGCTCGTGCATCCCGGAAGCGGGCGAGTACTGAATGTGTCCACGACCGAAGCGTACCTGCAGCTTTACACCGCAGTTTCGCTCGATGGTTCCCTGGTTGGTAAATCAGGCGTCCCTTATGGCCGGCACGCCGGGGTCTGCCTGGAGTGCCACGGTTATCCGGATGGACCAAATGTACCGGCGCTGGGCGACATCATTCTTCGTCCGGGACATCCGCAGCGCCACACCACGGCGTACGCATTTTCTACCCAGCCGCGGAGGACACATCTCCCAACCGATTGATGCTGAATGCGAAGGAAAATCTTCAGGGGTAAAGGGACGGACCATGGGTCACAACGCGAATTTTCTCGTCAAACCGCTCACCGTCCTCGACTACAGCCTGACTGGCGTAAACGCCACGCTGGCGGTTGAGAAGGGCCTGGCTGAGGCTGACTGGTATCAGTGCGCCGTGCCGCGCGAAACCATGCGCAAGCTGCTCGAGCGTCGCGATGGGCCGGCGATCCGCGACACGATTCTCTGGTTTGTCCTCATTCTGGGCAGCGGCGCGGCGACTTATGCTCTCTGGGGCAGTTGGTGGGTGATCGCACCCTACCTCATTTACAGCGTGCTTTACGCGTCGACCTCCGATTCACGCTGGCATGAGGCTGGACACGGCACCGCGTTCAAGACTGACTGGATGAACAATGCCCTTTACGAAATCGCATCGTTCATGGTCATGCGCGAGTCCACGGTCTGGCGCTGGAGCCACAACCGCCACCACAGCGATACCATCATCGTCGGCCGCGATCCTGAAATCGCCGTTCCCCGTCCACCTAACATAAGAGCCATCATCCTATCCTTCTTCAATCTTGGCGTGTATCCAAAGTATTTCAAGCACATTCTGCTGCACTCGATGGGACGCATGGCCGCCGCTGAAAAAACCTTCATCCCTGAGATGGAGTATCCCGCGGTCTACCGAAGGGCGCGCGTTTACGTCGCAATTTACGCCGCAGTGATCGGGCTCTCCATTTACAGCCTCAGCATACTTCCCCTGCTGTTTGTGGGCCTTACCAACCTGTTCGGCACCTGGTTATTAGTCGTGTACGGCCTAACCCAGCACGCCGGTTTGGCTGAGAACGTGCTCGACCACCGTCTCAACTGCCGGACGGTGTATATGAATCCAATTCACCGGTATCTTTACTGGAACATGAACTACCATGTGGAGCACCACATGTTCCCGCTGGTTCCTTATCACGCGCTGCCGCGTCTGCATGATGCCGTGAAGGACGATTGCCCAACGCCTTATCCGAGTCTGTTGGCGGCATGGCGTGAAATTGTCTCTGCTCTGGGCAGGCAGATCGAGGACCCTGCATATCACGTCAAGCGCCAACTGCCGGCACCCAAGAGCCGCGCGAAGGCTTGCATCCATTCCTCCCAGGCCCCAGCCGATGCAGAGGGCTGGATTGAAGTCTGCGCCACGGGCGATCTAGGCTGTGCCGACGTTGTCCGCTTCGATCACGCCAGGAAAAGCTATGCCCTTTACCGAGATGAGCAGGGGCAACTCTACGCCACCGACGGAATTTGCACCCATGGCAACGTCCATCTTTCCGACGGCCTGGTGAAGGGAAAGATCATCGAGTGCCCCAAGCACAATGGGCGCTACAACCTGATCGATGGTTCACCCGCGCGCGCCCCCATCTGCCGCGGCCTCGCCACGTATCCCATCGAGGAGAGCCAGGGTAAGCTCCGGATCAATGTGATGCGCACCGCCGGAGCAGGTGCCCGTTTGCCAAAGACCTGCCGGTTCCGCGTGCTCAGCAACCGCAGCGTCGCAACGTTTATCAAGGAACTTATCCTTGAACCAGTGAACCCGGGCGAAAGGATCGAATTCACTCCTGGTGATTACCTGCAACTCGACATCCCCGCCTATGAGACGATCCGCTTCCGCGATTTCGATATCCCCGAACCCTTCGCCACGGTGTGGGAGAACCAGGGAGTCTTCAATCTGGTGGCCAGTAACCCTGAGACCGGTCGGCGCAACAATTACTCCCTTGCCGGTAATCCGCGGACAGAAAATACGTTACGCTTCAATGTTCGCATCGCCACGCCGCCACCCGGCCAGGACTGCGCTCCCGGGGCCGGTTCCAGCTACGTTTTCAACCTGAAGCCGGGCGACATCGTCTCCGGCATTGGTCCGTTTGGAGACTTTCATGTCAAACCGACGCAGCGCGAGATGGTTTACATCGGCGGGGGCGCCGGCATGGCCCCGCTCCGTTCGCACCTCTCGCACCTTCTTGAGAACGAGCGGACTGCCCGTAAAATCAGCTTCTGGTACGGCGCGCGATCGAAGCAGGAAATCTTCTATGAAGACTATTTCCGCGACCTCGCCCTGGCCCACCATAACTTCGCCTTCCATCTTGCACTCTCTTCGCCGCTCCCTCAGGACAACTGGACTGGACATACCGGTTTTATTCATGAAGTCGTTCTGGAAAGGTATCTGCGCGAACACAGTAATCCCGACGCCATCGAATATTACTTGTGCGGTCCGCCGATGATGATCAAGGCGTGTAACAAGATGCTTGCCGCAATCGGTGTCCCGCCCCACCTGATCGCGTACGACGAGTTTTAGACCCGTTCACGCCACTCGCGCGGCTGCACCGCGCGCCCATCGTACCCGGTGCCGGAGGAGAGGAGCAACGCGTTGAAACCGAGACTGCTCTGCTACATGAACTGGCTTGCCCTCGACGGACTGCCCCAGTTCTCGAAGCCTCCCTTGCAGGCAATTCAGGATGAAGGCTACGACGGAGTCCAATTGGTAAGTCCTCTATCGAATGAATTAAACGACGAGGCTCGCCGGCTGGGACTCGGAGTCTGCTGCAGTGGCCGTGTAAACAAGCCGGAAGATGCTGAGCCATTGGCGAAGGAAGCCCGGCTCAATAGCCTGGAGTGTCTCACGCTCCATGTCGGCTGGGGGATGGAGAGCGATGAGGAAGCAGCGGCGTTAATCGATGCCGTTCTTGAGGCTTCAACCAAATACTCTGTGCCGCTGTACCCTGAGACGCACCGTGCAACCATCTTTCAGGATCCATGGCGGACGGTGCAGTTCCTGGCGCGCTTTCCCGACCTCGAATTCAACGGCGACTTCTCGCATTGGTACACGGGCACTGAGATGGTCTATGGAGGATTCGAAAACAAGCTGGAATTTATCCGTCCCATACTGGACAGAGTGTCGTTCCTGCATGGCCGCATCGGGAATCCCGGTTGCATGCAAGTAAACATTGGCGATGGAAATGCGGACCAGCACCCCTATGTGTCCCACTTCCGCACCCTCTGGACCGAGTCTTTTCGCGGGTTCCTGCGCAGAAACCCGGCGGCAGGCACAATCTGCTTTACGCCGGAGTTGCTGAGTCCGGCCATCTATTATGCAAGAACATTCGCAGGGCGGGAGGAATCGGATCGATGGCAACAATCCCGTGTACTGGTTCGCATTGCACAGGAGTGCTTCCAGGAAGCAAAGACGAAGAGCCGGACTGGACTCAATCCGGACTGAGCGCGTTCACGCAAAGACATTTAAGCGCAAAATGTACTAGCAGCGCTGAAGCCGCCAGGTTCGCAGCGCCACAAGCAGTCCGGTGCAGATGCCGCTAAGCTCCTGATTGCTTCTCGGCGAAATTACCAATAACTGGCAGCTTGAAGCGCTTCCCGTTGAATGCGTTGAACACGCACGCAAGCCAGATGGCCAACCAGCCCAGTTCGATCACCCCCCAGATGATTCTGTGAAGGAAGAATGGGAGAAAGAACAGGCTGATCGCAAGAATGATCGCCAGAACGATGTTGATGGCAAATGCCGCAATGTTCAGCAGAATCGACTGCCAGGAATGGAAGCGCACGTAGGGATTCTTGCTGAAGGGTTCCACGATCAGAAAGATGATCGCCGGAATGAAAGTGAAGTACGCGAGTGCACCGGCAGCATTGTCAGAGAGGCCAGACTGATTCGTTTCAGGCACGGTAGCTCCTTTCAGGGTCGAGGCTGAACTGGTGGATCGGGTGCTCCACACGCAGACCCGAAGTGAACAAAAGGGGAAATTTCCGGTCGCGAATGAGCAAAATGTGCGTGAATTTGGAACGACTTAACGATTAAGGGAAACCCGAATGCACATAATTGTCAAGCGGCATTTCAAGGAATTCCGCTTCCAGTCATTTATGGTCACCTACCGGCACGAAATGACATGGGAGGCTTAGCCTGCCGCAGGCGATGACGGTTCATCAGCGGGTAACGGACTTCGGGCCTGGCTCATGTGCTTTACAAATTCATACAGCACCTGCGGACCGGCACCGGTTATAGCTTCGCCGGGGTGGGAGCCGCTCTTCATCCAGGCAAAGAGAAAAACAAGCGGAATCCAGCCGCGCGAATCCCCTTCGAGCTCTGCCCCGATGCGATTGAGGATCCGGGAAAAGTTAAGGGGCAAGCGGACGGGGGTGGCTTGCAAGGTTGCCGGATCTACGCAGTGTTCAGCCGGAGACGTCACCAGGTATTCGCGGCAAATAAGCGGGCGGATGGGGTGAATGGAACAGGACTCGTTTTCAAGAAACGGACAGGGGACGCGCCGGTACAGGTAGTCCATGGCCAACTTGCGGGCGGATTCGGTTTCGGCAAGCCAATCCTCGTTGACCATGCGGTCAATGAGGCCAGCGGAAGCGAGCGCGAGGAGCGCCTGGTGGAAGCGGCTGGCGAGTTCCTCTTGGCGCGATTCGGGGAGCGTGCGAATCCAGGCGCTGAGGGCTTCGGCCTCAAAGATGCTGAGGGGCACCATCTGGCGGCAACAGGCACCGCAACCAGCCTTGCATGAGACGGTAAGGCCAGCTTCGTTCAACTGCTTGGTAACGCCGCCAATAAATGAGTCATCCAGCGATTGCAGAACGGGTAGGATTTGGGTGAGGTTGGTTCGGCCGGCAGGCACAACCGCGGAGGCGGTAAATTTCCCGTCGCCAATGCCTACGGCGAACTCGACAGAAACGGTCTCCTGCGGCTGCTCATCCATAGATTAAGGATTGTAGCGAAGTTGCGGCTCGTGTGGTTGAGAATGTGCTGTTTGTCAGCCCCAATTACACCTCTGCGCCAGTTTTTCCACGCGACGGACCAATCGAAATGGCAGATCAGACTTCGCGGGGGCGCGCGCAAGCTTCTGGCTGAAGACAAAGCAATATCCAGCGCTTCCGTCCCCCAAAACGGCCCTTTCCATCTTGGTCGAATCCTAGGACTGGGAAGGAATGCAAAAGACGTACCTGGCGGGAGCATCTTGAGGTATATTGGCTCGTAGCCGGGAAAGCAACATGGGAATCTCGGATGTGTACGGAACGGTAAGGAGATCGTAATGGCCAGCTTCTGCGCCAAATGTGGAGCTGAAGTATCCCCTGATAAGCAATTCTGCTCGGCATGCAACGCGCCTTTGGCCGCCGGTTCCGCGGTGGCTGCGCCGGCGCAACCACCCGTTCTGGTGGTCGATTCTGGCAGTAGTCCGCTCAAGATCCTGCGGATCGCGATTGCTGTATTCGTAGTGCTGGCCATTCTTGGAGGGGGTATCCTCGGAGTCGCGGTTTGGCGTATTTCCCGGCCCATCCATATGGCAAGGTCGGGCGATCAGGTGACGATGAGTACTCCAGCGGGCACTATCACGGCAGACCGGTCGCAGACTTTCAGCGAATCCGATCTGGGCATCGACATCTATCCCGGTGCCCTGCCCGGTCGTGGCAGCATGCGGATGAGCTTGTCCTCCAGTTCGGCGATATCTGCCGTATATGTCACTCCGGACTCGAAGAACGATGTGGTCCATTTTTACAAGGGCAAGTTCGGCAGCACTGCCTCAGTGATAGACACCGCCAACGGCACTGTCCTTACATTGAACAAGGGACAGCGGGAGTCCGTCGTGGTGACCGTTACCGCAAAGCCGTCACAGTATGATGGCTGGACACAGATCGCCATCCTGCATACAACGATCAATAAGTCTTCTTAGGGGCATGTATAACTTCGCAATGCAGGCGCGAATTCATAAAGGATTTGCGCTGTTGTCGGCTCGAACATTGTTTCTATCGGGTGCTTGGCCATGGATACCGGTGCACCAGTCACTCAAATCGGCAAATATCAGGTCCTGGGCATCCTGGGCGTCGGCGGCATGGGTGTCGTTTACCGGGGGATGGACAATTCTGTCGGGCGTGAAGTGGCCATCAAGACGCTAACAGAAGCTACGGAAGAGCTTCGTCAACGCTTTCAATTGGAGGCTCGTTCCGGCGTTCTGAATCATCCCAACATCGTCACCGTGTATGACTTTGGCGAGCAGGATGGCAACCCCTACATTGTCATGGAGTTTGTTCCCGGAGATTCGCTGGAGAATCTGCTCCGTGCGGATCACCAGTTTTCACTTATCGAGAAACTGGAAATCATTCGTCAGGCGTGTCTTGGCCTGGGTTATGCCCACCAAAAGGGAGTGATCCATCGCGACATAAAACCGGCAAACATCATGGTGCAGCCGGACGGAAACATAAAGATCGTTGACTTCGGCGTCGCCAAGCTGCAAAGTCAGTCAGGTCACACACAGACGGGCATGGTCATCGGGACCTTTCATTACATCTCGCCGGAGAGACTTCTGGGAAAGACCGCCGATGGCAGAGCCGATATCTGGTCCGTTGGTTGCATTCTCTATCTGTTGCTTACGGGGCGATTGCCATTTCCAGGCGACGATCCCGCCACTCTGCACAGGGTAATTCGCGAACCTCACGATCCGCTGTCGACTATTCTCACCGGTTATCCGCCGGCGCTGGACCACCTGGTTGACCGCGCCCTTGCAAAAGATCCGATGGATCGATACGAAACAGCCGAAGAGATGGCGGCGGATATCGAAAGCATCAACGATGAACTCAAGCGCGAACACGTGGATGAGATGTTGACAAGCGTAAAGCCCCTGATCGACCAGGGAAAGTTAACCAGCGTCAGACCGGTATTGCTCGATCTGCAGCGCCTCAATCCACAAAACACTGAGGTCAAGCGGCTGCTCCGCGAAGTGCAGGATAAGCTTTCGCGTCAACAGAAGACAGTGCAGCTTCAGCAACTGCTCAGCGACGCAGAGGAGGCGGTTCTCTCTCAGCGTTATAAGGACGCGCTTGAGTTCTACAATCAGGCGGCCGGACTTGACAGGGCAAATTTAGAACTTGCGCAGAAGATCGAACACGTTCGCGGACTGAAAGAGAAAGCCGACAAGGTCGCATCTCTCCTGGAGCAGGCTCGGGAAGCTCGGAGACGCAGCGACTTCGGAGCCGCGGGCGCACTGATCGACAAGGCCCTTCAACTCGATGAGCGCAATACGGATCTCCGCAACGAACGTGCAAGGATCATTCAAGAGGCGGAACGGATAACCAGGGAACGCGCACGCCGCGAGTTCAGCGATGTCGCGCGAGGTCAACTGGCCGCGCGGCAATATACAGAAGCCATCAAGAATTTGCGCTCTGCGTTGGAGATTGACCCCACAGATAGCGAAACTCAACAGTTGTACCAGGACGCGGTCGAGCGCCAGGAGGAACAGCGCCGCCGCAAGATCATCGAGCAGATCGTGGCTGAAATTTCAGAATCCATTTCCGACGAGGACTACGAGCGCGCACTTGTCCTGATTCAACGAGCCATGGAACGGCTGCCCGGAGAGGCTGTTCTGTTGCAGTTGAAAATCGACGCTGAAACGAAGCAACGCGAGAAAGCAGCAATGAAGCTGGTCGAAAAGACTTCGTTGCAGGTTTATAGCCTTTTCCTAACGAATCCCCAGGAGGCTCTTGCCGTCGTTCAGCAGGCACTTGAGCAGATGCCGGGCGAACCTCGCTTGATTGCTCTTCAGGAGAAGGTTCTCGATCAAGTTAAGAAGGCAAATACTGGGGAATTGAAAACTCAATCTCTGAAGCTCGCACAACCGGCCATTGATGCAAAACAGTTTGACCAGGCTATCCAAATTCTGGAGACTGCGGCCATTGGTTGTGGCGAAGACCCTGACATAACATCCTTGCTGAATTATGCGCGCGCGCAAAAGCAAAAAGTCGAAGTTACTCAGACAGTGGCAAACGCCACGCGAGAGGCGCTGCCACTTATTGCGGCTGGTGAATTCGAAGCCGCCATTGCCCTTCTGCAGCCCGCCGCTTTGCAAACCAGGGACGCATCGATCGAGCAATTGCTACGCCAGGCAACGGGCAGCCTCGCCGAATTGGAACGGCGCATCGATGCGGTCGTGAGCCGCGCACAGGCAATGAGTGAAACTAACATCGACCAGGCATTGCAGCTATTATCGAGCCAGCCACAGGATGTTCAGCGCCATTCGCGCGTGCGCGATTTGCGAGCCCGGCTGGATTCATCGAGGGAGCAGGAACGTCTGACGGCACAGGCGACCCGGGATGCAGGAAAAGCCGTGTCAACAGAACAACTCAAAGTCGCCCCTAAGCCGACAGAGGCCAAGCGCGGAATGCCACGCGCGCTTTTGTTTGGAGGCATTGCTGTTCTGGTGCTCGGGATGGCTGGCACCGCATTCTGGTTCCTACGTCCCGCACCTGCCGTGCCAATGGGTTTTCTCGAACTCAACGCCACGCCCTTTGCCGAGGTGGTAAGTGTAACTTCGGACAAAGGCAAGGCCATACCTCTCCCCGCTGGGGATCATTGGACTCCGCTGCGCCTTGATGAGATTCCGGCCGGCAGATATACCGTGGAATTCAAGGGTCCTGACGGAACCGCCCAAAGACAACAATGCGATGCGACTCAATCCGTGCAGGTATGCAACATTGAATTGAAGCCAATCGACGACACCGCAATCGAGGAGATCGTTGGAGGGGCAAAATGAACCTGAAGAGATCCCTTTGCACTTTCTGCGTCATCCTTTCCGCCGTGCCGTCTACGGCAATATATGCGCAAGTTAATTCAAAGCAACAGGCAAGAGAGCTGTCCGAAAGAGCGAAGAGCGAAGGCGGCGACCGTGCCAGGCAGGTTCAGGATTATTGCGCCGCGGCGCAGTTGGAACCCAAGAACATGAAGTATGCCGACACGTGCAATAGTTACCGGTCCGGCCTCCTTCAGGACGACACGGCCTGGCTGGCAAGCGCGATTGCGGCATACAAAAATCATGACCTGGATAGGGCGGAATCCCAGGCTAAGCTTGTTACGAGTTATGATCAGAAGTTATCAGGACAAGCCAGGTTTCTACTGGACAGAATAAGGAACGACAGACTGATCAACCAGGTGCAGGCTGCCTGGACAAGAGGCGATTTTCAAGCTGTCACAACGCTGGTCCAAAGCATTACCAACCCGGACATCAAGGCGGCTGCAATGGACTATGTCAACAAGGTCAACACCTACAAAGGATACATTGATCAAGCCCAGAAAATGGAGAACGGCAATCCCCAGGAAGCAATTCACCAATTGACATTGGCGCGGGACCTCAATCCCAATGGGCCTTATAATCTTGCAGAAAGAATCGCCGAGTTGCAAAGGGCGATACAGGTGAAGAACACTCCGACTCCACCAACTCCCGCTCCCAGGCCCGCAGCCGATTCGAGTGCGGAAATCGCCAGGAAAGTCGCCAAGCTGATCGCCGATGCACGCAATGAGGAGAAGCAGGGCAAACTGCAGGATGCGCTTAACGATTTTGGAAAGGTGCTGAAACTCCAGCCCGGAAACCAGGACGCGCAGAGCGGCACCGACAGAATTGAGCAGGCGATCAAGAACGATCCAGCGGCTGCCAGGAACGAACTGACATCGGCAATCCGTTACTTCTACAATGCACAGTTTGATGACGCCCAGAGGGCGCTTAGAGACTATCTCAAGTCACCACAGACTGCCCAGAGCCCGGGTGCGGCCTACTTCTACCTGGGTGCGACATTGCTTGAACAATCCATGCTGGAGACGCCGCGATCGAATTGGCAGGGTGCTTCCCCGGACGCACAGTCTGCATTCAAAGAGGCCCGGAAGGCCAATTACAATCCGGTGCGAACCTACGTTTCTCCTGCCTTGCTGAAAGTCTGGGACTCGACTGTTCCATAGACTAAATTGCCTTCCAGAACACGCCGCTGACGGAAGTAAGAAATTGATCACACCCCGAACGATCCCGGCACGAATACTCCCGGCGCACCACCGCAAGTTGCCGTCGTAGTTTCGGAAGCAAACATTCCCAAAGTGCCTTAAAACCCTCTCTGTGCCTGGCTGATGGCCTGACTTGCCGATTGCTGGGCGGCCTGCGAGGCTTGTTGAGCCTGCTGTTGTGCCTGACTCGCGGCCTGCTTCACCTGCTGCTGCGCCTGCTGAGCTTGCTGCTGCGCTTGCTTGGCAGCCTGTTGCGCTTGAGCGGCCGCTTGCTGGGCCTGTTGTTGCGCCTGTTGTGCCGCCTGCTGCGCCTGCTGTTGTGCCTGCGCGGCGGCTTGCTGGGCCTGCTGCTGCGCCTGTTGAGCCGCTTGTTTGGCTTGAGCTGCGGCCTGTTGAGCTTGCTGCTGCACCTGCTGTGCCTCTTGCTGCGCTTGCTGCA